>NZ_CP106738.1:1931476-2575302 GCF_025639885.1 Roseovarius pelagicus
CCGGGACCGATCAGCCATCCGTTTTGGGCGATCTCTCCCTCCAGTTGCCCCGGCCCCCAGCCAGCATAGCCCAGCGCGATGATTGCCTGTGATGGCCCGCCGCCCCCGGCCAGATCCTCTAGGATGTCCAGCGTCGCGGTCATGGCGAATGTCTCGTTCACGTCCAGCGTGGACACCGGCGAGGCATAGCCCGCCTCGTGCAGTACGAAACCGCGCCCATGCTCTACCGGGCCACCAAAATGCACCGGCATTACGCGGCTTTGCGGGCCGCTGTCGATTGACAGTTGTTCCAGAAGGTCGCTGAGCGACAGGTCCGAGGTCGGTTTGTTCACGATCAGACCCATCGCGCCCTCAGCCGAATGGGCGCACATGAACACCACCGAATGGCCGAACCGGTCATCCCCCATGCCCGGCATGGCGATGAGCAGCTGGCCTGTCAGATCCATCTCATGTGTCACGTCGTCTCCTTCTCGTGCCTCTGTTTGCGCGCGGCCCGGCGGCTGGCGTTTATCCCGACAATGCGTCAGTGGTCGAACCATGACAAGCGCCCGTCCCTGACGGTGCAATATGGGGCTCAACGCGCCCAAGGCACGGAATGTTGCAATCCTGTCTCTGGAAAGTGAGTTGGCATTGCGCCGCGAATGGCCCATGTCAGAGGCATGATCCAGCATCTTATCCGCCCTTTTCTGGCCTCTGCCCTGTTCTTGGCCTCGCTTTTGCCTGCGGCGGCCGGATCGCTGGACGATGTACTGCAGGCCCGTATTCTGCCCGGTTGGCGCATGGCAGACGGCACGCATATGGCCGCGCTTGAAATCACGCTGAAGCCGGGGTGGAAAACCTATTGGCGCGCGCCCGGTGATCTGGGCATTCCGCCCAGTTTCGACTGGCGCGGGTCGGGGAATTTGAACGGTGTCGAGATCAGCTGGCCGACGCCCAAGCCCTTGTTACAGGACGGCATGTTGACGATTGGCTATACCGACCGCGTGGTTTTACCGCTCAAGGTGCTACCAAGGCGCGCCGGGCGCGAAATCCGCTTGCAGGGTCGGCTCGACCTTGGGGTGTGCCATGATGTCTGCATTCCGATGAACCTGAATATTGCCGCTGCATTGCCCAGCGCCGCGCAAAAGCGTGATCCGCGCATTGCCGCCGCGCTGGCCGAGCAACCCTATAGCGCCAAAGAGGCACGGGTCAGCAGCGTGCAGTGCACCCTGTCGCCGCACGCGGACGGTCTGGCGCTGCGGGTCGACATTCGCATGCCGAGCGCGGGCGGGGCCGAGGTGGTCGCCATCGAGACCGACAATCCGCAGGTCTGGGTTGCTCCGGCGCGGACGTCGCGCAAGGGCGGCACGCTTACTGTCGAGACGCGGCTGGAGCATGTGGAGGGGCGCAGTTTCGCACTCAACCGCTCTGCGGTGCGCATAACCGTTCTGGGCCGGTCCTACGGCGTGGATATTCAGGGCTGCCCGGCAGGCTGACGCCGCAGCACCTGCGCCAGTGCCATGACCACATAGAGCAGCAGAACCAGCAGCGCCGCCCCCGCCAGAAATGCCAGCAGTGCCGCGCGGAGCGGGGCCATGCCCGCCAGCATCGGAACCAGCGCCAGCAGGGGTGCAGGCAGGCCACCCGACACGATCACGGCACCCATTGTTGCCGCCAGCCACAGCAGCACAGCCGCCAGCCCGGCCCCCAGCCCCAGCCGGATCGGCGCGTGGCGCATCCGCAGACCACGCCGCAGTGCCTGTGTCTGGCGCGCCAGATCGTTCTGCATCGCCATCAGTGCCGGCACGACCAGCAGGACGATGACCATGCCAAAGGCGAGACCATAGACCAGCGTGATCACTGTCGGCAGCAGGAACTGTGCCTGTTGCGATCGCTCGAACAGCAGCGGCGTAAGCCCGGCCACCGTGGTCAGCGTGGTCAGCATGATGGGCCGCAGCCGGTCGGCAGCGCCATCGATGATCGACGGAATCAGCCCGCGATCGCGGGCGTGTTCGTCAATCGTCGTGACCAGCACGATAGAGTCGTTGATGATGATACCGGTCATGCCCAACAGCCCCACCACCGTGAACATGCTGAGCGGCACGTCCCATTGCGCGTGGCCATAGATCGTCCCCACCAACCCGAACGGAATGATCGACATGACCACCATCGGCCGGGTCCAACTGGAGAACACCCATGCCAGCACCAGATAGATACCGGTCAGTGTCAGCATCAGGCCCAGCGTCGCGTCGGCCAGAAATTCGTCCTCTTGTTCGCTGAGGCCGGACATGCGCCATTCGACCTGTGCTTCACTGGCGATGCGCGGCAGGATGGTGTCCTGTAGCGTCGTCATTATCTCGGAGGCGCGGGCTGGATCATCCTCGGAGATATCACCCGTGACGCTGATCAGGCGAACGCCGTTTTCGCGCCGCACGGTCGAGAACCCGTTGCGCCGCTCGACCGAGACGATGTCGGCCAGCGGGACATATTGCCCGTCGGGGGTGCGTAGCTGCATCCGTTCGAGGAAATCGGCTGTCAGTTCACCCTTTGGCAACTCGACCCGGATTTCGGCGCTGCGCGGGCCGATGGGGTAGGTCGCCGCCTCTATACCGCCAAGGCGCGCGCGCAGCACGCGGCCCAGCCCGTCAATGTCAAAGCCGAGCGCCGATCCCTGCGGAGTCAGTTCGAGTATCAACTCTTCTTTATCGTAGGCCAGATTGTCCTCGACCGCGGAGACCTCGGGATAGCGCGACAGCGCGGATTTCAGCGCCCCTGACGCCGATTTCAGCACTTCGGCGCTGGCCCCGTAGAACTGCACGTCCAGCGCATCGCCTCCCGGCCCGGAACGCGCGCCTCGAAAGCTGACGGTTTCGGCCATTGGCAGATGCACCACGCGGTCCTGTAGCGCGGCGACAAAGGCAAAGCTGGAATAGGGGCGCAGGTCGGCGTCGATCAGCTCGATCGAGATGCCGCCCAACTGATCGGGTTCCTTGGTTTCGGTCCCGGCCATGCCACGGCCTGCGTTGCCGCCGATTTCGGCAATGACGTAGTCGATCGGATTGCGCCCGTAGGTTTGGGCGTATTCTGCGCCCAACTCTTCGGTGGCGCGTTGCATTTCGCGCATCATTTCCAGCGAATCGTCGCGTGTGGCACCGGGAACCATCGCAAAATTGCCTGTCACGCTGCCGCGTTCCGGCGCGTTGAAGAACCGCCATGTGACGTCGCCGGACACAAACAGCGTCAATTGCGAGGCCAGCACCAGAATAGCCCCAGCCATGACCGGGTAACGCGCCCAGATCACGCCAGCCATAAGCGGACGAAACAGCCGGTCGCGGACCCAGACAAAGCCGCGATTAACCACGCGAGAGGGTGCATCATACCAATGTTCTTTGGCCGAGTGCACCAATGCGCGGCTCATGTGATGCGGCAGGATCAGGAAACATTCGATCAGCGATGCGGTCAGCACTACGATCACGGTAAAGGGGATATCGGCGATCAGGTCGCCGAACCGGCCACTGACCACGGTAAGGCCAAAGAACGCGATGAGCGTGGTCAGCGTGGCGGAAAAGACCGGCAGCGCCATGCGGCGTGCGGCATTTTCGGCGGCCTCTACCGCGCCTTCGCGCAATTTTCGCACGCGGGCATCGGCATGTTCGCCCACCACGATGGCGTCATCCACGACGATCCCCAGCGTGATAATCAACGCAAAGAGCGAGATCATGTTGATCGTCAGCCCCGCCGCATACATCAGCGCCACTGCGGCCAGCATGGCCACCGGGATACCCGCCGCGACCCAAAATGCGATCCGCGCATTGAGAAAGAGGAACAGGAGCGTGACCACCAGCAAGAGGCCAGTACTGCCGTTTTCCAGCAGCAGATTCAGCCGACCAGATATCATGTCCGAACGGGTGCGGATGAGGTCGACCGAGACACCTTCTGGCAGGGTTTCGGCCATTTCAGAGGCGATGCGTTCGACCGTGGCCTGAATTTCAAGCGCATCGCCACGGGCAGAGCGATCAACGCGGACGGACATGGCGGGGTTTTCGCCGACAAAGTAACTGCGTTCGCGGGCGATGCCCTCGAACCGGATGGTGGCCACGTCACCGACGGTCAGCTTGGATCGGTCAGGATTAACCCGCAGCGTGATGGCGGCAATCTGGTCGGGGTCGCGTTTCTCGACCCCGGTGCGCACGCGGGTATTGGCACCCTCGACATCCCCCGCCGGATCGGCGTCCACCTCGGCGCCGATGGCGGCGGCTATTTCGGCCATAGTGATGTCATGTGCCATGAGTGCAACGCTAGGCACCTCGATGATCGTCTCTGGCGCTGCGACACCGCGCACCGTGGTGCGGGTCACGCCAGCGGCAAAGAGCCGTGTCACCAGTTCGTCCGCAAAAAGGCCAAGCTGCTGCGTGCCCACAGGGCCGGTCAGCACCACGTCGGTCACGCGGTCGCGCCACGCGCCACGCCGCACTTCGGGGTCTTCGGCCTCTTCTGGCAGTGTCGTGACCCCGTCCACAGCGGCCTGCACATCATCTGCCGCGCGGCCCATGTCCCAGCCCGGCTCGAATTCTAGCGCGATGCTGGCGCTGTTCTCGCGGCTGCTGGATTCAGTGCTTTCCACCCCTTCGACGGCCATCAGGACCGGTTCAAGCGCCTGCACGATGCCTGCATCTATGTCCTCGGCACCGGCCCCGTCCCAGATGACCGAAACCGAAACGCTGTCGACGATCACATCGGGCAGAAACTGTGCGCGCATACGCGGGGCGGCTGCGATGCCGAGCACGATCAGCACCACCAGCAACAGGTTGGCTGCCGTGTGGTGGCGGGTGAAGTAGGACAGCAGGCCACCAGCGGCAGGAGGCAGCGGGCGGGTCATGCGGATAACCGCGCGGAACGGAGGCCATTCTCAGGGCCCCCGCGCAATTGCCGGGCCGCCCCCCGGACTGGCGATTTAATGAGGTTGGGCGCTGCGCTCTGAGTTCGGAGGGGGGTGGCGGACATAAAGGCGTCAGAGCAGGCGTCCGGTCGCCATCCTGCGGGCTGGCAATGACGCGGCAGCGGGCAGTATATCTGTGACGAGCGCAACACCACCACCCTAGCCCCCCATGCGGGTTTCGAGCCGCTGCACCATGCGGGCGGGCACGCGGTCCTGCTCCAGCTTGGCCAGCAGGCGGGTTTTAAGCGCATCGGGCATGTCGGTGTTGCCCTCGACATAGGCGATGAGGCGGGCGCGGCGATCCGCGCTGAGTTCCAGCATCTCTGGCGCGGGGGTTTCGGCAACACCTTCGGTATGGCGCAGCGGGCGGACCTTGATCCCGGCGCCCAGAAGTGGCGAGCGTTGGGTAATCACTTCGCGCCCGGCCAGCGCGGCGCTGCGCACCAGAATATCGTCGCCCTGACGCCGCAAGAGCGTGACCGGGATCGCCTCTATCCGGTCCTCGCCCGAGAGCGCCAGCACGCTGCCATCCGCACCGAGGGCGGCGGCGGGTAGGCGCACGATATTCTCTAGCGGCGGTTCATCAATACGCACGGTGACGAAATCGCCGGGTTTAAGGCCCTGCGCCGCATCCAGCCGGGCAAAGACCAGACGCCCGGTCTGCCCCTCGCCCACTGCTGCGCTGGCACGGGTCACGATGCCGGTCGCCTGTAGATTGACGCCGAATGCCTCTAGCGTGACGCGCACCGGGGCGGACAAGAGCACGCCCTTCGGGTCCAGAAGCCGCGCGAATTGCGGGGTCGAGACACGAAACGCCACCTCAAGCGCGGCGGGGTCGATCAGGGTCGCCATTTTCTCGTTCGCAGAGATCAGACCGCCCTCGACCACGGTGACGTCACTCAGGCTGCCGGTAAAGCCCGCGAGGATGGTGGTATCATCCAACCGGCGCTGCGCCTCTTTTTGACTAATGATGGCGCGCGACAGCCCGGTAGCGGCCTGATCAACGCGCGCCTCGGCTGTGGCGAGCGCCTGACGGCGGGCCAGAACGGTGGCGCGGGCCTGTGCGGCGGCGAGTTCGGCAACTTCGACCGCCGCTGCGGTCCCGACGCCGCGCGCCTCAAGGTCCTGCTGACGTTTGAACGCGCGGTCCTGAAGTTCGGCCTGTGCATCGGCGGCGCCCAGTTCATCGCGGGCAAGGTCCAGCCCGCGCTGGGCATCGCGGGTTTCGGCCTGTGCATCGCTGACGTCACTGGCGGCGCGGTCCAGCGCAGACTGGCTATCGGCCGGATCGACGCGGGCCAGCACTTGCCCCGCGCGCACCTGACCGCCCTCCTCGAACGCATCGGCCAACTCGACCAGTGTGCCGCCCGCCTTGGCGCGGATTTCCAACGACCGGCGGCTCTGCACCTCGCCAAAAACGGTGAGTTCGGGGGTGATCTGCTGCGGCGTGGCGGTGATGACGTTGACGGCAAAGACCCGTTCACGCCGCTCGGCAACGCGGGGTTCCTTGGTCAAGCGTTCCTGAACGGCGGAAAAAACAGTGTATCCCGCATAGGCAAGCAACCCCAGTGTCATCGACATGAGGAACAGGCCGGTCAGGCTTTGACGCAGAAACCGCATGGTAAATCGAACCTTACAAGAGGCGCCCTGCGCGGACGCACCGATTTAATGTAAGCACGCAGGCGAAAATGCCAAGCGTACAGGCGATATCGCGCTGGTCCGCGCTACTTGCGGCGCTGATGTTCGGTCAGGCGCGGCATGATCTCGACAAAGTTGCAGGGACGGTGACGATAGTCGAGTTGCGGGGCCAGAATTTCGTCCCACGCATCGCGGCACGCGCCCGGACTGCCGGGCAGCGCAAAGAGGTAGGTGCCCCCCGCAACGCCCGCTGTGGCACGTGATTGCACGGCGCTGGTGCCGATTTTCTGCATCGACACGATGGTAAAGACCGTGCCGAACGCGTCGATTTCCTTTTCATAGACGTCGCGATGCGCCTCGACGCTGACATCGCGGCCCGTCAGGCCGGTGCCGCCGGTGGATATGATCACATCAATCGCAGCATCCGCCACCCACGTCCGTAACTGGACCGCGATCCGGTCGCGGTCATCGGTGACGATGGCGCGCGTGGCCAGCAGATGCCCTGCCGCCTCGATCCGGGCCACAAGAGTATCGCCAGAGCGGTCATCGTCCAGTGTGCGCGTGTCGCTGATCGTCAGCACAGCGATACGCACCGGGATAAACTCCATCGTCTCATCAATCCGGCTCATGGCTCAGTTCCTTTGCATCAGGGCAAGGCGTAGCGCCAGCCCGGTGAAGATGGCGGCGGTGGCATAGCCCAGCCCGCGCGCCAGACGCGGTGCTGCGGTCAGGCGACGGCCCAGCCCGCCGGCAAAGACCCCGACCGCGCCATTGATGAAAAATCCCCCGATGCCCAGAATAGCGCCATAAATCAGGAACTGGCCCAGAATGCTGCCCGCCGTCGGGTCGACGAATTGCGGCACAAAGGCCAGCACGAACAGAATCACCTTTGGGTTGGTCAGATTGACGATGAACCCGTCGCGAAAGGCCCGCGCGGCGCGGATCGGCAGATCGGTGCGCGTAGGCGGGCGCATGTGCAGCGCGCCCCATGCCAGCCACAGCAGATAGGCGACCCCGACCCATCGGATCACCTCAAGCGTCCATGGCGCATGTTCGACCACCGCCCCAAGGCCAAGCCCAGCGATGGTGACATGCACCAGACCACCCGCCGATATCCCGGCACTGGCGGCCACGGCGGCACGCGGACCGGCACGCAGCCCCTGCCCAAGGCAGAACATCATGTCCGCGCCCGGCGTCAGATTCAGCGCCAGCCCGGCAGGCACAAAGGCCAGCAAAGTCAGCGGATCAATCATCGCCGATCTCGAACCAGTTGGCGCGCGGGCCAAGGTTATGCACCTTGCACCGCCCGATGATGCCGGTACCACCCCAGCTGTCATGGATATGGCCGCAGACGGCCAGTTGTGGCTGAATACGCGTGATCGCCGCATGGATTGCATCCGAGCCGACCGATTGCCCAGCCGATGTGCGGTCGGCGATCCCCTTGGGCGGGGAATGCAGGATGAGGATGTCGGCACGGGTGCAATCGGCCAACATGCGGGTCGCCTCGGCCTCGGTCAGGTCACACGACCAGCCGCCGAACGGCGTGGGCGGCACGCCATATCCCAGACCAAAGAGGCGCATGCCGTCCACCTCGGTGCCGGTGCCATGCAGGACAGTGGCCCCGCGCGGGGCGGCGGCGCGCAGTTCCTCGACGCTCTCGGCGTTGCCGGGCACCAGAACCATTGGTGCGCTGATCCCATCCAAGAGCGCCATGGCCCCGGTCAGGTCCTGTCGCATGTTGCAAAAGTCGCCCGCTCCGATCACCAGATCGGCACGGCGGCTGGCGGCGATCAGATCATCAGCGCGAGACCGGGAATGGTGCAGATCGGAAAACGCCAGAATCTTCATGTGCTCCCCCCGCGCAAGCGCGCCTGAACTTCGAGCAGATCAGCCCATGCCTCGCGCTTCATCCGGGGCTGGCGCAGCAGATAGGCGGGGTGGAACATCGGCATGGCGGGCAGACCGTACGCCTCGGTCCACTGCCCGCGCAGCCGGGTGATGCCGCGCTTGCCAAAGCCCGCAACGCAACTGATGTTGCCGACAAGGATCAACACATCCGGCGCGGCCAGTTCGACATGGCGCTGCATGAACGGGACCATCATCGCGATTTCCTCGGGCGTTGGTTCGCGGTTTTGCGGTGGCCGCCACGGCACGACGTTGGAGATGTAGACGGCCTGCTCTATGCCCTCGGCGCCGCGCGCCATGCCAATGGCCTCGAGCATCCGGTCCAATAGCTGCCCGGCGCGCCCGACAAAGGGCCGCCCCTCGCGGTCCTCGTCGCGCCCCGGCGCCCTCGCCGATCACCATCAGGCGCGCGCCGGGCCGGCCATCGGCAAAGACCAGATTGCGCGCACCACGCTTCAACTCGCAATGCTGATAGGCGGCCATCGCGGCGCGCAGCCCGTCCAGATCCCCCGCCGCCTGCGCCATGCGCCGCGCATCGGCCACCGGATCGGCCTCGGCCTGTGCGGCCGGGGCCTGCACCGGGGTCGCCGGGGTCGCGCGGGCAGGCTTGCCCGGTGCGGTATCCGGCAGCGCGTAACGATCAACCGGCGCGTCGCCGATCGCCTCGTCTGCGCCCAATTCGACCTGCCACTGCAGGGCCGCGCGCGCGCTGTGATAATCCAATGCCGAATCCATGCCCCAAGCTACCTTGCGCCGCGCTCGGGGAAAAGCGGCAACATGGGGCTTTCACCTTTCTACGAATACCTTGCCCGCCCGGCCCCGGCGACGACGCTTGCGCATTGATCCGGCCTGCGCATGATGCGATAATCAGCATCGTCTGCCCCACAAGGAGCCCGTAGCGCGTGCCATTCAACCATGATCACCTGCTGGGGATCGAGCCTCTGGCCCCCGATGACATCACCACATTGCTGGATCTGGCCGATCAATATGCCGCGCTGAACCGGCGCGATGTCAAACGCACCGATGCACTGACGGGTCTCACACAGATCAACATGTTTTTTGAAAATTCCACCCGCACGCAGGCCAGTTTCGAGATCGCTGGCAAGCGACTGGGCGCGGATGTAATGAACATGGCGATGCAGGCCAGCTCGATCAAGAAGGGCGAGACGCTGGTCGACACGGCGATGACGCTGAACGCGATGCATCCCGATCTGCTGGTGGTTCGTCATCCGCAATCCGGTGCGGTCGATCTGCTGGCGCAAAAGGTCAACTGCGCCGTGCTGAATGCCGGTGACGGACGGCACGAGCATCCGACGCAGGCGTTGCTGGACGCGCTGACGATCCGGCGGGCCAAGGGGCGGCTGCACCGGCTGAACATCGCTATTTGCGGCGACATCGCCCACAGCCGCGTGGCGCGTTCGAACATCCTGCTGCTGGGCAAGATGGAGAACCGCATCCGGCTGATCGGGCCTCCGACCTTGATGCCCAGCCAGATCGACCAGTTCGGCGTCGAGGTTTATGACGACATGGCGCGCGGTCTGGAGGGCGTCGACGTGGTGATGATGCTGCGGCTGCAACGCGAGCGGATGGATGGCGGGTTTATCCCGTCGGAGCGTGAATATTATCACCGTTACGGACTGGACGCGGAAAAGCTGGCACATGCCAAGGATGATGCCATCGTGATGCATCCCGGCCCGATGAATCGCGGTGTCGAGATCGACGGAGAACTGGCGGACGACATCAACCGCAGCGTCATTCAGGAACAGGTCGAGATGGGCGTCGCCGTGCGCATGGCCGCGATGGATCTGCTGGCGCGCCGGTTGCGGGCCAGACGCGGCAATGCAGGCAACCCCAAGGAAGTCATGGTATGAGCGACAAGATGGACGTACCCGCGCGTGAAGATGGCGTTGTGCGCCTATTTGCCGTCGATCTGGATCCTATGGCATTGGAAGCTTTCGGGCGGCGCAACGGCAGTTGGCCGGTGGCCGATGCATTGGGGGTCGAGATGCTGGCCCCCGATCAGGTCGAGCTGTTTGCGGTATCCGATCTGACGGGTGTGGGTCTGACCGGATACCTCGAAGAAGGGTTGGGTGTGGCACCCGCAGAGTTGGCGGGCATGCGTCCGCAACTGGAGGCAGTGAAGGACGGCGTGCTGATCGTGCGATCGCGCGCCTTTGGCGGGGCGGCGGTCACGTTGCATCCGCGCGCGCCGCTGCGCCATATCGCGACGTTTCACGAAGAGCGCCCGCCGGTCCAATTCGAGCCGCTGCCATCTGCCGGTGCGGCAGGCGTCATCGGCAGCACCGCCTCCAGTGAACGCCCGCGCGCAAAGCACGGCTGGTGGCCGATGGCCCTGATCGTAATTGGTGTGATCATCATCGGTCTGGCATTGGCGCTCTGATGCTGGACGGGCGTATTCCGCAGGGCGTGACGCCGGACACCCCGTTGGAGGGTGGCGAGCAGGTACAGCACAGTTTTCACCCCGATCGCGCCACCTATTACCGCGATCACGCTTGGCTGGCCGCCGCAGCAATGGCCATCGGGATGCTGGTGCTGTGGCTGATCGGCAATCCGCATGTGTGGACCGGGGCCGTTGGCGGTCTGGCTGCCGTGGCGGTACGCAGTCTCTATGTCGCCTCTGACGAGTTGGCCGCGCGCTGGGATCTGACCAACCGTCGCCTGCTGGGCCCAGCCACCCGTGCCGTGCGGCTGGCAGATATTCAGGACCTGCGCACGTTGGGCAGCGCCGTACAGGTCGTGACCGGCAGCGGTGACAAGCATCTGATAAAATATCAGGCGGATCGCATGGCAACCCACGACCGGATCCGCGCCGCCATGACGGAGGGAACCATATGACGGCGGCAACCGGAGCCGACGGCTGGGCCGGGATATTGGACCCCGGCGAGACGATCCTGTGGCAGGACCGCCCCGATAGCGGATTTACGCTGCGTCCCAGCCAAATCGGGATCACGCTCTTTGGGATGGCCTTTGCCGGTTTTGCCCTGTTCTGGATGGTGATGGCGTCGCAGGCGGGCGGGGGATTTTGGATGTTTGGCCTGATCCATTTCTCGGTCGGTGTCGGTATCATCGCCTCGGCGCTGATGTGGGGACCGTATCGGCGCAGGCATACGTGGTACACGCTGACTGACAGGCGTGCCTTTATCGCCACGCACCTGCCGGTGGTCGGCAGACGGTTGAAATCCTATCCGATCACCGAAGACTCGGTTCTGGATTTTCAGAGCGGCGATCTGAGCACGATCATTTTTCACGATGAACGCAAACGCGGAAAGAACGGATATTACACCGTCAAGATCGGGTTCGAGCGGATCCGCGACGGTGAAAAAGTGTACCGCCTGATGCGCGATGCACAGGAACGCGCGACATGAGCGGTCTGGGGCGGTTGTGCCCATCACAAACGGCTGGCACACCGCGTCGAATAGCTGCATCAGATGTTCCGGCGGCCTGTAGCGCGTGGAACAGAACGACGACGAAAGCAAAACCCGTATGACCCAAACCCTGATCACCAATGCCCGCCTGATCGACCCGGATAGCGGCAGCGATACCCTTGGGGCGCTGCTGATCGAGGATGGGCTGATCGCGCAGGTCTGTGCCGAGAGCCAACCGGACGCGGTGAGGCACGACGCGCGGGTGATTGACGCGGGCGGCAAGTGTCTGGCGCCGGGGATCGTCGATATCGGCGTCAAGGTCTGCGAGCCGGGCGAGCGGCACAAGGAAAGCTATCGTTCGGCCGGGCTGGCGGCGGCGGCGGGCGGGGTGACCACCATCGCCACGCGGCCCGACACCCTGCCGACAATCGACAGCCCCGAGGTGCTGGAATTCGTCGCCCGGCGCGCCAATGAGGCAGCCCCGGTCAACGTGCTGCCGATGGCGGCGCTGACCAAGGGGCGCGAGGGGCGCGAGATGACCGAAATCGGGTTCCTGATGGATGCGGGCGCGATTGCGTTCACCGATTGCGATCATGTGGTGCGCAGTACCAAGGTATTTTCCCGTGCGCTGACCTATGCAAGGTCGCTGGGCGCGTTGGTGATCGCGCATCCGCAAGACCCCGGCCTGAGCGAAGGGGCGGCGGCCACATCGGGTAAGTTTGCCTCGCTCTACGGTCTGCCAGCGGTGTCGCCAATGGCCGAGCGGATGGGGCTGGACCGCGATATTGCGCTGCTGGAAATGACCGGCGCGCGCTATCATGCCGATCAGATCACCACGAGCCGCGCCCTGCCCGCGCTGGAACGGGCCAAGCGCAACGGGCTGGACATCACGGCGGGCACGTCGATCCATCACCTGACGCTGAACGAGCTGGATGTCGCGGGCTATCGCACCTTCTTCAAGGTCAAGCCGCCACTGCGGTCCGAGGACGACCGGCAGGCGGTGATCGAGGCGGTGCGCAGCGGGCTGATCGACACGATCAGTTCGATGCACACACCGCAGGATGAAGAGAGCAAGCGCCTGCCCTTTGAGGAGGCGGCAAGTGGCGCGGTCGCGCTGGAAACGTTGCTGCCTGCGGCGCTGCGTCTGTATCATTCGGGCGATCTGGATTTGCCGACGCTGTTCCGCGCGCTCAGCTATAATCCCGCACGGCGGCTGGGGCTGAATTGCGGCCGTCTGGCGGCGGGTGCACCCGCCGATCTGGTGCTGTTCGATCCGAACGCGCCGTTCGTCATGGACCGGTTCAAGCTGTTGTCGAAATCCAAGAACACACCGTTTGACGAGGCCCGCATGCAAGGTAAGGTGCGCGCGACATTCGTTGCAGGCACCCCAGTTTACGAGGCCCCCTGATGCCCCCTATCGAGACCGCCACCGGCGTTTTGCTGCTCTGGGCTGTGATCGGCTATCTGATCGGATCCGTTCCCTTCGGGATGGTGATCGCGCGGGTGATGGGGCTGGGCAATCTGCGCGATATCGGGTCAGGCAACATCGGCGCGACCAATGTATTGCGCACCGGCAGCAAGAAGGCCGCGCTAGCCACGCTGATACTGGATGGCGGCAAGGGCGCTGTGGCCGTGTTGCTGGCGCGTTGGCTGGCGGGCGAGGATGCGGCGCAACTATCGGGGCTTATGGCGTTTCTCGGGCATTGTTTTCCGGTCTGGCTGGGATTCAAGGGTGGCAAGGGGGTAGCGACGTTCCTAGGGCTGCTGCTGGCCCTGGCATTTCCCGTCGGGGCGGCCTGCTGTGCCACATGGCTGGTGATGGCGATCGTCACGCGAATGTCGTCCTTTGCCGCGATCGCCGCGGCGGCGACCTCGACGATCTGGATGCTGTTTCTGGGCTTTGGTCACATGGTGATCATGGGCGGAATTCTGACGCTGATCGTGTTTATCCGGCACAAGGAGAATATTCGACGCATCCGGGCCGGAACCGAGCCAAAAATCGGCAAGAAGTGATCGTGTCGGCGGGCGTCATCCGTAAGGTGGGTTTTAAACCCACCCTACGCCAATGCGCCCAGAAGTTCCCTGTGCAATGCCGGGCCGGCGGCAATGACACCGCCCACCTGTGGCACGGCATTGTTGAACCGTAAAACTTCGCCGCGCCGGTCGGACACTTGCGCGCCCGCCTCGCGCAGGATCAGGTCGCCTGCGGCCACATCCCATTCCCATGTCGGGCGCAGCGTCAGCATCGCGTCAAACCGTCCTTCGGCGACGCAGGCCAGCCGGTAGGCCAGCGACGGGCGGTAGGCGCGCTGGAACGCGGGAAGGGGTATGCGCCAGTTTTCCGGCGCGTAGGTCGGCTTGGTTCCCAGCACGGTCGCGCCGTCCATCGCGGCCTGCGCGCTGACCCGGAGCGGCGTGCCGTTCAGCGTTGCACCCTGCCCGGCAGTGGCGGCATAAAGCTTGTCCTTGCGCGGCAGGTAGATCACAGCCGCCGTGACTACGCCACGCCGTGCAATGGCGATGGAATGCGCCCATGCGCCCGAACCTTCGATGAAGCTGCGTGTGCCGTCTATGGGATCAATGATAAAGACATGCTCGGCATCCAGCCGGGCCGGGCTGTCCTCACTCTCTTCTGACAGCCAGCCATAGCCCGGGCGGGCGCGGCGCAGGATCGTCTCGAGCGTTTCGTTGACCGCGAGATCCGCCTCTGTGACCGGGCCGGCATTGTCCGGCTTGTCCCAACGTTGGGCGGTCTGGCCGGCGTAGCCCTTGGCGACCTCGCCCGCGGCCTGCGCAGCGTCTTGCAACAGTTCGAGATCAGGCACCGGCAAGCGTCAGCCCCTCGACCAGCAGCGATGGCACAACGGATGACAGGTGGGTGCGCGCATCGTTGGCAGGTATCATGCGCCCCAGAAAATCAGGCAGGCTGCCCGCGATGGTGCATTCGTTTACCGGATAGGCAATCTGCCCCTGTTCGACCCAAAAGCCTGCGGCACCGCGCGAATAGTCCCCGGTATTGGGATTGATCGTCGACCCGATCATCGACGTGACCAGCAGACCAGTGCCCATCTGCGCGATCAGATCGGCGCGGCTGTGTTCGCTCTGGGTCAGCGCGATGTTCCAATGGCCGGGCGTTGGCGCACCGGAAAGGCGGCGTTTGGCGTTGCCGGTCGGCACCATGCCCAGCTGTCGTGCGGTCGCCAGATCAAGTGTCCAGCCTGTTAGCCTGCCGTCCTCGATGATCGCGCGGCGGCGGGTTGGCAACCCTTCGGCATCGAACATGCCGGAGCTGCGCACACGCACGCGGTGCGGGTCCTCAATCAGCGACAAGGCGGCGGGCAACACCTGATCCCCCAGACGCCCCCGCAACCACGACGCGCCGCGCGCCACGGCCGAACCATTGGCGGCGCTGAGCAGATGGCCGATCAGCGACGACGAGATGCGTTCGTCAAAGAGCACCGGGTAGGCGCCGGTTGGAGGTTTGCGCGCGCCCAGTCGCTCTGCTGCGCGGGCACCGGCACGCGCGCCGATGTCCTCGGGGCTGCGCAGGTCGGCGGCAAAGATGCGGGAATCGCCGTCATTGTCGCGCTCCATGCCCGCCCCTGATCCGGCAATGGCGGTGGTGCCGATATAGCTGTCGGTTCGGGCGTAGCTGGCCGCGAACCCATTGCTCATCGCGATGTGGATGTCGCGCGTTTCATAGGCGGCGGTGGCCGACTGGCATTGGGTGATACCGTCAACGCCCAGCGCCGCCGCCTCGGCACCGGCGGCACGGTCCTGCAACGTGGTCGGGGCCGGCTCTGGTGCGGGGTCGACCAGTTCCAGCGTGTCGATGTTCCAGCCCGTCGCCAGTTGGGAGGGCTCGGCAAGGCCGATATAGGGGTCTTCGGGGGCCTCTCGGGCCATGGCGACGGCACGTTCGGCAAGGATCGTGATAGTGTCAGGGCGGATGTCAGAGGACGAAATGCTGGCCTGTCTCTGACCGACCAGCACGCGCAGACCCAAATCGACCGCCTCGGCACGTTCGGCATGTTCCAGCGCGCCACCGCGCATTTCGACCACGTTCGAGCGGCCATACTGGACCAGCACATCGGCGGCATCCGCCCCGGCGCGGTGCGCGGCGTCCAGCAACATCTGGGTCAGGTCGGTGGTGGTCTGGGTCATTTTGACGGCTCCGCAGTTGGGTCAGAGGTAGCCCTCAGGCCCGGCAGGTGCAAGGGCGCACACTTGACGGCGGACATGCGACCTGCTGCACTCTGACGACGTAATCCAGAGGAGGGGTGACATGCCGAAAACCTATCAAGGCGGGTGCCTGTGCGGCAACGTGCGGTTCGCGGCCAAGGGCCCGGCAGGTAATCCGCATACATGCGCCTGCAAGATGTGTCAGCGCCACAGCGGCGCACCGATCACGGCATGGGTGGAATTTCCGGCAAGTTGCGTCGCATGGACCGGGCCGGGCGGCGCACCGCGCCTGTGGCGGTCGTCAGAGATTTCCAGCCGGGCATTCTGCCCCGATTGCGGCAGTTCACTGGGTGCCGTGGACGACGCCCCGGTGGTCGCGTTGCTGTTGGGGTGTTTCGATCAGGCGGGTCGGGCCGAACTGGCCCCGCAATCGCAGTCATTTCGCGCACGCGCACCAAAGTGGGTGCATGTTGATCAGGCACCCAAAAGCCAAACCGCGTGAAAAAGCCGCCGACCCCAAAGGACCGGCGGCTGATTTCTGCGAAACTCTGAACGTTACTTCAGCCGTTGACCGTTGGCCGTAATGCCGCCGCTCTCGGTGAATTCGATCTTGGATTTCAGCGTATCCTCGCCGTCGCCCGGTACTGCGAACAGGCCCAGCATCATCCGTGCACCCATCGCCTGATCCTCTGGGACAAAGCCCATCGCAACCAGTTTATCGAGCAGTCCATTGCCGCCGGACAGGGCCAGATTGACCTCGCCGACCGGCTTTGGCATGCCTTCGTAGCTGGTCAGATCGGTGTTATCGAACACGAAATCACCGGTGCCTGTCAGCTCTGCCCCGACGAGGCTGACCGTCAGGTCATTCACCGTCAGCGCGTTCAGTTCACCGGGTATTTCGCCACCGCCGCCTGCGCTCTCCATGGCTTCGGCATCCAGCAGGTCAAGGAACAGTTTGGCCATGCCGGACACATCCAATGCAATGGTCGCCGGATCACGCGGCAGTTGCGCCGCCGGATCGAAGATGCCCCAGATCATGTCGCTCATGGTGAAATCGCTCAGCATGAGGGCCAGACCGAATTCCTGTTCTTCATCCCTCTTGGACACCGGCATCAACAGGTCAAAGCCGAATTCAGCCATCGACATTGCCACCGGGAACGGAATTTCCCCGCCAGCCAGTTCAACGGTCAACTCGTCCGAGCCGAGCCCGTATTTGATGCCATTCTCGCTGAGCGCGACAACGAACGACCCGCCTTTGCTGGTGGTTTTGCCCTGTGTGACATTGCCACGATCGCTGAAGTTGAAGTTCATCTGGCCGGGGCCGAATTCATAACCACCATCAACCGCGAACCCGGCTTTGACCGCCGCGCCCATATCTTCCATGTCCATTTCCATGGGCATTTCGGTGACAGCCTCCATCGCCATGCTGGCGGTGCCACCATTGACCACGAAATGTGACTCACTGTTGTCCGGGTCGGTCAGGTTGAACGCGTAGCTGACTGCGCCGGTCAGGATTTTCTGCGCGTTGCTGCGCAAGTTACCTGTGGCCATCCGTGAATTGCCCGAAACATCGGCCATCGTGATCTCGGCAGTGCCGATGTCGATGTTTTCACCATCTGCGGTGAGGCCGGTCAGCACCATCCCGATGGACGCCGCCGAATAGGTGTAGGTCATGTCGTTGGGATCACCCGCGACAACCATGTTCAGACCTTGGCTCAGATAGTCGATCCCGACCTCGAATTCGGCACCGTCGCCGATCGTTATCGGCAGTTGCGCGGGCACCGAAATCGCCACTGTGCCGTCGCCATTGTCGGTCAAAGTCATCTCGGACATGGTGATCGTCAGGGACATTTCCTCTTCCGGGATCGGAAAGGTCATGGCGATGTCCGATACGGTCAGATCGCTGCCGCTCTGACTGGTTTCGGCAGTCACCTCGTAGCCGAAACCGTCCATATAGGCCTGCCAGTCGTCCCAGACCTGCTGCGCCGTTACATCTGCAAATGCCGCACTACCCGTCATCAAAATCGCTGCAGCGGCGACCGCGCCGCCTGTGTGTCTATAGGTGCCCATAATGAACCCTTCTGATGTAAAATAACCCCGGGTAGCTTCGGCTTATATGCCATCTGGGTCAAGTGTCCTTCTGGCTGGACCCCGGGGGGCACTCCATTTACGACAGACGCCAAATCAATGCCGACAGGAGGTTTCGACCCGTGACAGACAATAGTATGACCGGCAAAACCGTTTTGATCACCGGCGCGAGCCGCGGCATCGGCGCCGCCGCTGCGCGGATATTTGCCGACGCGGGCGCGAACCTGCTGCTGCTGGCCCGCAGCGTCGATGCGATCGGCGAACTGGCCGCGGAGATCGGACCGCAAGCCCGCGCGTTGACTTGCGATGTCAGCCACTACGGCGACATGCAAGCGGCGGTACAGGCGGCGCTGGACGCGTTCGGCAGTGTCGATGTCCTGATCGGCAATGCCGGCGTGATCGAGCCGATTGCGTCACTGTCCGCCTCGGATCCCGAGGACTGGGGCCGGGTGATCGATATCAATCTCAAGGGTGTTTATCACGGCATGCGTGCCGCAATGCCGGTGATGCAGGCGGCGGGCGGCGGCACGATCCTGACCATTTCATCGGGTGCCGCGCATCGTGCGCTGGATGGCTGGAGTCACTACTGCACGTCCAAGGCCGGGGCGGCGATGCTGACCCAAAGCGCGCATCTGGAGGGGGCAGACCACGGGCTGCGGGTGATGGGGCTGTCACCCGGCACCGTTGCCACCCAGATGCAGCACGAGATCAAGGCCAGCGGCATCAATCCGGTCAGCGCGCTGGACTGGTCCGACCATGTTCCCGCCGACTGGCCAGCACGGGCGTTGCTGTGGATGTGCAGCCCGGCCAGCGATGAGTTTCTGGGCCAGGAGATTTCGCTGCGCGATGCCGATATCCGCAAGAAAGTCGGCCTGACATGATCGATCTGGACAAATCAGACGGCGTCTGGACCGTCACGATCAACCGCCCGGACAAGGCGAACTCGCTGACCGGCGAGATGCTGACCGAACTGGCCGAAATCGCCGAAGACGCACAAGATGCCCGCGTGGTGATCCTGACAGGCGCGGGCCGCGTCTTTAGCGCCGGGGCCGATCTGGAGGCCGCGCGCAAGGGGCTTGCCACCAGCCCCGAATGGGAACGTCTGTCTGGCGCCATCGCGGCATTGCCCGGCCTCAGCATCGCGGCGCTGAACGGGACCGTTGCGGGGGGCGCGATGGGTATGGTGCTGGCCTGTGACCTGCGCATCGCGGTGCCGGGGGCAAAGATATTCTACCCGGTGATGAAGCTCGGCTTCTTGCCGCAACCCTCGGACCCGGCGCGCCTGTCGGCATTGGTCGGCCCGGCGCGCGCCAAGCTGATCCTGATGGCCGGTCAAAAGATTGATGCACAAACTGCCGGACGCTGGGGGCTGATAAATGCGCTATGTGCCCCCGAGGCATTGATGTCCACGGCACATGCCCTCGCGGCTGACACATTGGGCGCGAAGCCGGAACATGCGGCGGCGATCAAAGCGCTGATACCCTGAGCGGTTTTAGTATCCTACCTTCTTCTTGCCGGAAAATATCCGGCCTTATGTATCAAACGCACCAAGCCGGGTGTGAGCGATGATTAAGTTAATCGCGCTGGTATTTTCAATCCATTCTGCTGGTTTTTACATTGGTGATGATAACCTTCCCATTGCCACTTCTCAATTCCGAAAGCCGGAGAATCCCGCCATTTCCCCCTGCGCTATGATTGGACTCTTTGCAAATTATCCCAACTAACTTTGTGACAAAGACGCCGGGGGTTCTGTTATCAGTATAGGGGACAAAGATATCAATGATTGCCCCAAAATCATCAGGGGTTTCGTCCGATGGATTTACACTTACCATATAGTTTCTTGTCAGGGAGGCCCCCGGCGGCAAAACGTCAATGCCGCCAACTGTGAAGATGCCACCGGGGTCTCGTATCCGTTCGCATTCTCTCATACGCTTTTCAAACTCAGTAGAAGCAGCCGAGTCCTTACTGGACGTGGGGTTCCACGCGAATGCTTCGTCAAAAAGCAAGAACATAGGGTTTTTACCCTCATTGGCGATAGTCGTCGCCACATCAAAAACGATTACTTCTGGGTCCAAGAGGTTCGTTTTGATCCCGTTAACAGTAACCGTAGCCCAAGGCCTTTGCCCCTCGCGCATGATTTGGTTGGCTTCAAGGGCAGCCTTAGAGGCCTTCACGGCAGCAATGTTAGTCTTATTGGCAGACCAGAGGGTGAGGATCAGAACGCCAGTCGCGGCTATCGCAAAAAATGCCATAACCCACTGTGCAAGCGTATCGCTAGGGCTAACGTACACCCCAATAAACCCGTCCCAATATCTGCCTACCTCACTGTATTGAGTATTTTGACCTGCGCCGGATTGGGCTTCTACTTCATGGCGCGCGCCATAGTCGAGCCAAAGGAATAGGTTAAGGGCAATGCCTATGCCCACAACTAGACCAAGTGCAAATGCTCCGTTTCGATAGCCGTTAGACATGCCAACATAAACACCGCTGAAAACTTCCCACGAGATAGCTTATTGGCGACGTTTACCTCTTTTCATTGATTCCAATGCTTGCCAGCTTCTCAACAAGGTGGGCATAAGTCACGCCTTTCCGTTTCAACTCTGCTTTGAGAAGGTTGGCTGCCTTCGATTCCCATTCTGTTTGCTCACTCAATGCCAGTCGCGCGCTGTTGGTCGTCATGTCCTGCATGGCCGCAGGTTAGCAAAACAAGCGCGATAGGGATTCACCTTAGTTGGTGCGTTTGATACATAAGGATAAAAATATCCCCGCCGGAGGCTTCCGCCTTGCGAATCCAGACCCCGGCGCCATTGGTCCGCTCACTCCAGCACGCGGGCCTCATCGACCAGCAATATCGGGATGCCGTTGCGGATCGGGAAGGCGAGGCCGGCGCGACGACTGATCAGCTCTTGCGCCGCCGCATCGAACTCCAGCCCTTGATGCGATTGCGGACAAATCAATGCCTCGAGCATGCGTCGGTCGAAACGGGGCTGTTCGGTGCCTTGGGTCATTGCATCACCTCTTCTGCGCCGCCGCGCATGGTATATTCGATCAGGGTCACGAGTGTCTCGCGCCGGGTGCGCAGGGATGGGGCCTCGAGCAGGGCCTGTTTGTCCTCGGGGGCAAACCCCAGCAGCATCGACAGCGAATTGATCAGCAGTTCATCATCTGCCTCTTCCAGACTTTCCCAGTCCGTGCGCAATTCATGATCGCTCAGATACTGCTGCAAGAGCGACAGGAACATCGCACGGTCGAATACCGGGTCATCCTCTTCGGGCCCGAGATCGCGGTCGAAGCCTGACCATGAGACGCGCGCACGACGGTAGGGTGTAAAGCCCTCGACCTCTTCGGTCAGGCGGAACCGCGACGCACCGGTCAGCGTGATCATGTAGCGGCCATCTTCGGTCTCGGAGAACTGGGTGACGCGCCCGACGCATCCGATCATGTGCAGCCCCGGCCCATCGCGGCCCGGCACCTCGTTCGGTTGGATCATGCCGATCAGGCGGTGGGGCGTTTTTAGTACATCCTCAAGCATCACCAGATAGCGCGGCTCGAACAGATGCAGAGGCAGGCGCGCGCGCGGCAAAAGCAGCGCACCGGAGATCGGGAAGAGCGGAATGATATCTGGCAAGTCGGCTGCGTTGATCATGCCCATGACACTAGCTCACCCGCGCCGTCAGGCAAATATCATCGAGCTGAGTTTGCGGCGTCCGGCCAGAACCACGGGATCGTTGGCTTTTAAAGCGTCGAAAATGGTAAAGAGTTGCTGTTTGGCAGCGCCGTCATTCCAGTCGCGGTCGCGGCGGAAAAGATCGAGCAACTGATCGACGGCCTCGGCGGTCTGGCCATTGGCATGCAGCGCCTGTGCGAGATCAAACCGCGCCTGAAGGTCGTCGGGATTGGCGTCAACGGTGGTCTGCAATTCGGTCACGGGACCGGCATTGGCGGCCTGTCGTGCCAGCGCGATCTGGGCATGTGCCGCTTCGATCTCGGGGGCTGCGCTGATTTCGGCGGGCGCGCCGTTCAGAATCGCTTCGGCCTGATCGACGTCGTCGAGCGCCAGATGGGCGCGGGCCATGCCTGCGTAGGCGCGGGCATTGTTCGCGTCCTCCTGAATAATCGCGGCATAGGTTTCTGCCGCGTCGCTGGCCGCGCCTGCCTCAAGCATTTCGTCAGCAGCATCAAGCGCGTCGTCCAGCCCGTTATCCTCGCCCGGTACGCCGTCTCCGGCGTCGGCGACGCGCGCAACGAATGCGTCGATTTCGGAGGGTGGGACTGCTCCCTGAAAGCCATCTATCGGCTGACCCTTCCAGAAGGCATAGACCGTCGGGATGGATTGCACCTGCAACTGGCCCGCGATGCCCTGATTTTCGTCGACGTTGACCTTGGCCATGCGGACGGCACCTTTGGCCTTGGTCACGGCAGCCTCGAGCGCGGGGCCGAGCGTCTTGCACGGGCCGCACCACGGCGCCCAGAAATCGACGATGACGGGCACGGTTTGCGACATCTCGACAACTTCGGCCATGAATTCGGCCTCGGAGACATCCTTGATCAGGTCGTTTGCGGGGGTCTGGCCACCAAGTTCAATCATCTGGTTTCATCCCATAATCAGCGTTTTCGCATTCCCGCGTTACATGGCGTAGCGGCGGCGCGCTTGCAAGGGGGCAGCCGGTTCAGGGGCTGGCAGGCAAGGGCAGGCACCCGGGCAGTCCGGCAGGCAGCACCAGCCGCCCACCTGCACGGTAGAGTGCGCGGCCCAGCCCCGGCTGCGCGCTGCGCACCGCGACCCATGTGGCCCCTGCCCCGACGATTGCCGCGTCGTCAGAGATGCGTTGGGTAAAATCCGCTGCCGGAAACAGAACGATTGCACCGGGGGCTGCATCGCTGAGGACCATCACCGCAGAGAGTATCGCCAGCCATCCGATGCAGACACAGAGCAACGCCAGAGCCCAGCGCCTAATAGTCATGGATATGCTTCAGCCTCAGGTCACTGCCCTGCATCGTCCGCAGACGCGTGGCAAGGTCGCGCACCTTTAGCAGGATCAGGTGCCGGTGGTCGCCATACCCCTGCCGGGCAAAGCTGTGGAGTGCGCCCGGCGCTGCCGGGTTGGCGGAGGTGGCGGTCAGTAGGATGTCGTCATTGCCTGCAATCTCGACAAAGTCGGCACCCGCGAGGGCCATGTCCTGCAAAAGCTCAGTCAGGACGCGGTAGCGCGGTGTTTCGATAATGGTCCCCTCGGGGCGGGTTTCGATGACCTGAACATCGGGCAGAGCGCCCAGTGTTTCGCTGGACAGCCCGACCAGTAACATACGCAAGCGTATGTTATCCGCGCCCACCTGTCCCACGGCCTGTTCGATCAGACCCGCATAGGCGGCTTTGGTTCGATATTCGATCCCCAGCGCAATACGACGTTCGACATCGCGCAGGCTGCCGCTGCTGGCTGTGCCGAGGGCCTGTGCATCCGATCTGAAATCCCATTTGTACCACGGCACCTGTTGCAGGAATCTGGCGTAAGCTGCTGCTTGGTCTGCGGAAATATCATCAAGCGGCGCACGAGTTTCGCCGCGCAGGATGGCAAACAGTCGGCCAATGGTTTCCTCGTACGCGGCCTTGGCCAGCAGTTCGGCGGTAAAGCTGACGCCGATGGTATAGACCATTTGCTTGGTCTCCCACGCGAAGCCGCCATGTTGGGCCGATTGCTGTGACACTGCGCAGAGCGAGGACCAGAAGCCGCCGATGGCGTTCAGGAAACCATACGCATGCGGATCGTTTTGGTCGATCACCTTGGCGTAGTCGTCATAGGCGTGCACGATGTGCCATTCGGGGTAGGTCAGCAGGGTGCGTGCCTCGGGGCGGTGATGGTCCGGGGGCAGGATCGGTACATAGGTCTGATCAGTGGGCGTATTGCCCCGGCACGCCACCTCGACGTAGCCGACGGGCAGCAGCAGTGCCGCGATGAGCGCCACCATCAGCAATGCCAGCCGACCAGTCCATCGCAGCAATCTGCGCATCACAGCACCCGGCACAAGGTCATTGCCCGGCGTCCCGCAATCCCGCCCAGAGTGCAACACCGCCCAGCAGCAGATGCGGCAGGTTGGCCAATACGCGCAGCAGCGTCCATGACATTCCAGCAGACGGGTTGGTGAAAATCCCGAAGTCGAGAAAGCCATACCCGGTGAAGAACCCGAACACGCCGTCCCCCAGATAGAGCGCACCAAAGAGGATCAGGAATGTTTTGGCCGCGCGTTGGCTGACCAAAGCGGCGATCAGCGCCCAGAGCGCGGAGGCCAGATGCAAGGCGTCGTCGAACAGATCGAGCGCGAAGATCCCGAAGGCAAGGCCCTGCGCATCAGTCAAGCCGGGGATATAGTTCAGCGCGGCGGCGCCGAGCAGGGCGACGAAATAGCCAAGGCAAATTTTCTGCAAGGTGGTCATAATGGCTCCAGATAGGTGTCCCACAGGGCGTTGCGAAAGGTCAGCTTGGGGTCGATCTGTCGTTTGGCGGCGGCAAAGACCCGGGCGCGCGGGTACGCGTCAGAGAATTGGCCGATTGTGGCGTGGGGGCGATATGGCAGGTAGTAGGTGCCGCCGATTTCCAGCACCCGGTAGATCAGTTCGCGCGTGATGCGCTGCATGTCGGCCTCGGCCCGTTGGGTCATTTCCTGACTGAAGGACATGACGGCAGCGATGCGCGGGGTCTGGGCATAGGGCAGCCAGCTATCGGGATCGGCATCAACAAAACGCAGCGTGACGTTAAGGAACGGCTGATACGACGCCGGGATCACCTCGCGGCAGGTGGTCACGAAGTCGGCAAAACGGTCGGGGCTGACGAAATATTCGTGCAAGATGTCGGTGCGCAGCGGGTCGCGGTCGTCGAGGGTGATGACGGGTTCGTTCAGCAGGCTGTTGCGGGTGACGCGCCCCCCGCCAAGCATCGGGCCAAGGCGGGTTTCGGTCCACCAGCGGAACCGTTTGGTTCGTTCGCTGCCCAGTTGCGTGCGGTACACATGACGGGCCATGCGCGCGGTCAGACCCGAGCCTTCGGCGGCGGGTAGATCGTCCTGATCACCGGACGGGCGGTAGGTAATCAGCAGCGCGTGTTCGAAGAATGCGCCACGGTCCACATTGAGGCGACCATAGGCCATGCTGATCTGATCGTCGGCCAGCGCAGCCATGAAACGGCTGCCCAGTTCTGTCGCAGGCATTTCGTCAAATTGCGGTTTCAGACGCTGGTTCCGGGCAACCTCGACCTGCATGCGGGTGATCGCGCCGGTCAGGCCGTATCCGCCCATCGTCATGCCAAAGAGGTCAACATTATGTGTGCGCGAGCATGTCACCAGTTCGCCATCCGGCAGCACCATGTCAAAGCTGCGCACCGTGGACCCCATCGGCCCCATGCGCACCGGCCAACCGTGGGCGTTGACGCAGAACGTGGCGGCAACGGCGAAGTCATTGTTGGACTGCATCACCTTTGGCCCGAAGCCAACCGGGTCGAGTGCTGCGATGACTTGCCCCCAGCGCGCGCCGGCATGGACCTGCATGACGCGCTCGGCGGTGTCCACCTCGACCCCGCCATTGTCATAGGTGATGGCGTGACCGTCGCGCGGGATGGCGTGACCGCCCATCGAGTGGCGGGCAGCACTGACATTAACGGGGCGCCCCTCGGCTGCGGCCTCGGTGATTTCGCGGCGCAGGGCGGTGATCAGCGTTTCGCCGGGATCGTCCTGCAGAGTGATGTGGCGGAAAACCGGCGTTTGGCTGAGGCCGCTGGCGTCGTTCAGCGTGTTCGGCGTATCGGTAGGGGCAAGAGATATGGTGCCCGCGGTATTGGGCAGCTCGGTTGCGGATCGTCGTGTGGCCCAAGCCCCGAGCCAAGCGCCGCCGCCCAGCAATGCCGCGCGTCTAGTGAGTTTGAGCACTGCCCTGCCCTCTTTGATTCCGGTGTAATATGGGCAGCTTATGCCAAAAGACGCAGGTCAGGAAATCCCGACTTGTCCACGTCTTTGAGGCGGCGCGGCAGCTGTTGGCGATGTTACAGATCGAAACTGGCAAAGACCGGCGCGTGATCCGATGGTTTTTCCCAGCCACGGACCGGGCGCAGGATGCGGCTGGAATGGGCGGCGGAGGCGATGTCAGGGGTGGCCCAGACGTGATCGAGGCGGCGGCCCTTGTCGGCGGTGTCCCAATCGCGGGCGCGGTAGGACCACCAGCTGTAGAGTTGTCCGTCGGGGATGTCGTTGCGGGTGACATCCGCCCAGTCACCGGCGGCCATCACGTCAGCGAAGGCCTCGACCTCGACCGGCGTGTGGCTGACCACCTTGAGCAGTTGCTTGTGCGACCAGACGTCATCCTCGCGCGGGGCGATATTGAGGTCGCCGACAAGGATGGATTTGCGGGGTTTGTCGCCGTGAAACCAGTCGCGCATTTCCGAGAGGTAGTCGAGTTTCTGGCCGAATTTCTCGTTCACGTTGCGGTCCGGCACATCACCGCCGGCGGGAACGTAGAAGTTATGGATGATTGTGCCGTTTTCCAGCCGCCCGGCGACGTGGCGTGCGTGGCCGAGACCGGCAAAGTCCTGATCGCCGATATCCTCGATCGGCAGCTTCGACAGGATGGCGACGCCGTTGTAGCCCTTTTGGCCGCGCGCGATCATGTGGGTGTAGCCGAGGGCCGCAAAGTCATCGACCGGGATCTTGTCCACCGGGCTTTTGCATTCCTGAAGGCATAGGATATCCGGGGCCTCTTCGGAGAGCAGCTTGCAAACGATGGGCGCACGCAGGCGGACCGAGTTGATGTTCCATGTGGCAAGGGTGAAAGGCATCGCGCATCTCCGGTTTTGGATCTGCCTGTCGGGATAACAGAGCCGCCGCCCCCGGACCAGTGCGCAGTGATAGCGAGCAGCGCGGGGATGTGGAATGGCAGAGGGAGTGGTTAACAAACCCTTCACACACCGACCGTAACCCACTGTTTAAAAAGCAATTATATTGACATTCACACATTATTCCCGTATAGGTTGATATATGCGGGATGGACGGAATGCGCAACAATCGGGTGTTAGCCGAGGGTCGCAATTTCGTGTGTCTGATGCGGAGGGGCAAACCGAGGCAAACGCATGAGGCATAAGTCTAAATGACATTGATTACCCCCGACGAGGGACCAAGAGAGCTGAGCGATGCTGTGGCATCGCTGAAACGACAATTGTGCGAAATGCGCACTGATCTGGAAGATCTTCACACCAAACTGAGAACTGACAGCCGTGAAGACGTGTCGAAATACGGTCGGTTGATAACCGACATCAAGCAATGGCTGAAATTTGCGATCGAAACCGAGGTGAAACTTGAGCAACGCGAAAAGAAAGAAAAAGGAATCGTCAATGGCTACGCCCTTGATATCGACGCCGCACGACATTCGATCGGGTGCCGTCTGGATCGCCTCAGAAGGGCCAAATGCCCAAAGGGATTTCCTAGATAGCCTAAACCCCGGCGAGTTGCTGGCACTGCCCTATCTGTTCGAGTTCTGGGCAATGCCGCACCAGTTGCCGCCAACAGGCGACTGGCGCGCCTGGGCGATCATGGGTGGGCGTGGCGCAGGCAAGACGCGCGCGGGCGCCGAATGGGTGCGCGCGCAGGTCGAGGGATCGCGTCCGACCGATCCGGGTCTGCGACACCGCATCGCACTGATCGGCGAAACCGTGGCGCAGGTGCGCGAAGTGATGGTGTTCGGGGAGAGCGGGATTCTGGCCTGCTCGCCCCCGGACCGCAGACCCGTCTGGGAGACCACACGGCAGCGGCTGATCTGGCCGAACGGTGCAGTCGCCCAAGTGTTTTCCGCACATGACCCCGAGGCGCTGCGCGGGCCGCAATTCGACGGGGCGTGGGTGGATGAGCTGGCCAAGTGGAAGAAGGCGCGAGAGACATGGGACATGCTGCAATTTGGGTTGCGGCTGGGCGAGACACCGCAGGTCTGCATCACCACCACGCCGCGCAATATCGGCGTGTTGAAAGACATACTGAACGCGCCGACCACGGTGGTGACGAGCGCGCCCACCGAGGCGAACCGGGCGTTTCTGGCCGACAGTTTCCTACAGGAAGTGCAGGCGCGCTATGCCGGGACGCGGCTGGGGCGGCAAGAGCTGGAAGGGGTTTTGCTGGAGGATGTCGAGGGGGCACTCTGGACAACTGGCGCGTTGGAAGCCTTGCGTCGGGATACGGCCCCGGAAATGGACCGGATCGTGGTTGCGGTGGACCCGCCGGTGACGGGAAAATCCACGTCCGATGAATGCGGGATCGTGGTGGTCGGAGCCTGCACGCAAGGGCCGGTCCAGAACTGGCGCGCCTATGTGCTGGCTGACGCGAGCGTCAGTGCCGCCAGCCCGATGACATGGGCCAAGGCCGCAATCGGCGCGATGCAGGCATGGGGGGCCGACCGGCTGGTGGCCGAAGTCAATCAGGGTGGCGACATGGTGGCGCAGGTGCTGCGGCAGGTGGATCAGATGGTACCGATCCGGTCGGTGCATGCCAGCCGGGGCAAGAGTGCGCGCGCCGAGCCGGTGGCCGCGCTATATGAGCAGGGACGCGTACATCATTTGCGCGGCATGGGGGCGCTGGAGGACCAGATGTGTGCCATGACCGTGCGCGGATTCGAGGGCAAAGGTAGCCCGGACCGCGTCGATGCATTGGTTTGGGCGTTGTACGATCTGATGATTGAACCAGCGGCGAAATGGCAACAGCCGCAGGTGCGCGCGGTTTAAGGGCCAGCTTTGGTCTGGTGTGGTTCAGCCCAGAGCGCCCAGAAGGCAAAGAGCGGTTCCGAACCGGCGCGCATCGCGTGAACGATGCCCGGCACGTTATAGAGCGTCCCGCCGATACCCGGTTCGAACCAGTCATCCGTCCCTTGGCGGAACTGGCCGTTGCTGAGGACCAGATAGGTCTCTTCTGGTGGGTGGGTGTGGTCGGGATAGCGCACACCCGGCGCAACCAGCGATACTCCCAACCACGCGTCGCTGCGCCGTTCTGCCCCACCCGGCCCGGCAATGATGGCGTTGGCGTGACCATTGGCAAAGTCCGGACCCGCAGTGGAGACATCGCCGCTGCGGGTTCGCCATTGCAGATCAGGCTCCAGCCGCAGGAATGCCTCGACGAAACGGCGCAATATGGGATCGGAAAATTTCGACGGGTTTGCCGCCTTTGTGAGGTGCGCGCAGGCGGGTAGCCGTGCGCCGGGTGCGCCAGAGAGCGCGCCGGGTGCCTCAAGCGCCGCGAAGATGCGCGCCAGAGATGCCACCGCGCGTGGATCACTTACATGCGTTGTGAACGCCTCGCGGGTGGCATCGAGAAAATCCTGTAACGAATCGGGCCGCATTTCCAAAGCCTCCACAATGTCATCATCCTCGGCGGGGTGGTGTGCAATCCGCCCTTGGACAAGCTTGGCAAGTCGCGCGCGCCACCGCAACAGCCCAGCGCACGGTCTGATTCAGTTTTCTTAAACTTTTGGCTGTCTGATGCCTTCAACAGCGGATCACGAGGCAACACGCTTTGATCCGGTACGGCAATGCAAGGAGAACACCGCGATGATCATGGACTTCTTTCGGCAAAGCGCGGCAAAGCCCGCCGCCCCGTCCGAGACCAAGGCCAGTGCGACCGGCCGGGTCATGGCTTGGCATGGCGCGGGACGGGTGGCGTGGAGCCCGCGCGATACGGCGACGTTGACGCGCACCGGGTTCGCCGGAAACCCGATCGGCTTTCGCTGTGTGAAGATGATCGCGGAAGCCGCGGCATCGCTGCCGCTGGTGTTGCAGGACGACAGCCAGCGATATGCGATGCATCCGGTACTGGACCTGATCAAACGCCCGAATCCGGCGCAGGGCCGGGCCGAACTGTTCGAGGCGCTGTTTGGACAATTGCTGCTGACCGGGAACGGCTATATCGAAGCCGTTGGTGCCGATAATGGCGCGCCGATGGAATTGCATGTGTTGCGATCGGATCGGATGAACGTGATCCCCGGTGCCGATGGCTGGCCAGTGGGATACGAGTACGCGGTCGGGGGCCGCAAGCACCGTTTCGATGTGAGCCAGGGTTATCCGACAGTGTGCCACGTCAAAAGCTTTCACCCGCAGGACGATCATTACGGGCTGTCGCCGATGCAATCTGCCGCGCAGGCGGTCGATGTGCATAACAGTGCATCGCGGTGGTCCAAGGCGCTATTGGACAATGCCGCGCGTCCGAGCGGTGCGATCGTCTATCGCGGTGCCGAGGGTCAGGGCACGCTAAGCAATGACCAGTACAACCGGTTGGTGGACGAAATGGAGAGCCACCATCAAGGCGCGCGCAATGCCGGACGGCCAATGCTGCTGGAGGGTGGGCTGGACTGGAAGCCGATGGGCTTTTCCCCTTCGGATATGGAGTTTCAGAAAACCAAGGAAAGTGCAGCGCGCGAGATCGCGTTGGCCTTTGGCGTGCCGCCGATGTTGCTGGGGGTGCCGGGGGATGCGACCTATGCCAATTACCAAGAGGCCAACCGCGCGTTTTTCCGCCTGACGGTGTTGCCGTTGGCGACCCGTGTCGCGGCCAGCATCGGTGACTGGCTGAGCGGGTTCGGAACCGAACAACTGGAGCTGAAGCCCGATCTGGATCAGGTCGCGGCATTGGCGCCGGAACGGGATGCGCAATGGGCGCGGATCAGCGGCGCCGATTTTCTGACCGAAGTGGAGAAGCGCCACCTGTTGGGATTGCCCGCACGCACGGATGAGGCGGATGCGGATGCAGAATGACGCGCCGCCGGGTCGCTATGGGTTCGAAGCGTTTGACTGCGCGCCTGCCCTGCGATTGCAGGCAAACGAGCGGGTCACGTCCCTGCAATTTGCCGCGATCGAAGAACGGATGAGCCGGTTGGAAGCGGCGATGCAGCGGCTGGAGCGACGATTGTGGCTGGCTGTTTATGGTGTGGTCGGCGCGATTTTGGCGCAGGCGTTCCAGCCATTACTGGCGGCGGTGCAATAGCAGACTGCCGGGATGCCGGGCTGAAGCCCGGCCTACGAAAAGGATGAACGTTATGGATATGCATACAGGGCTGGAGCAGAAATTTGCCCGATTGGGCGATGATCTGACGGTGACGGACGGCACCCGGATCGAGGGGTATGCCAGCTATTTCGGCAAGTGCGATCAGGGTGGCGACGTGGTGGTACGCGGTGCCTATGCCAAATCACTGGCGCGGCTCAAGCGTGAGGCGCGGCAGGTCAAGATGCTGTGGCAACACGATCCTGCGCAACCCATCGGTATCTGGGACGAGGTACGCGAGGACAGTCGCGGCCTATACGTCAAGGGCTGTCTGCTGGACAGTGTCGGGCGTGGCCGCGAGGCTGCTGCGCTGATCGGAGCGGGGGCCATCGACGGACTGAGCATCGGCTATCGCACGGTGCGGGCGGCGAAGAATGACAAGGGCCAGCGGCTCTTGAGCGAACTGGAGCTGTGGGAGGTGTCGCTGGTGACATTCCCGATGCTGCCCAGTGCGCGGATCGGGGCCAAGGGCGAGAGTCTGAACGGTGCTGACCTGCGTGAATTGGCGGCGGCCTTTGACGGCGCACGCCGGGAATTGGCGCGCATGACGTAGCGCCGGGCAACCTTCAACCAACAAGGACCAAAGTGATGAACAAAACCGAGGAATCCCCTCGGACCGGGGGAGATCTGTCTGCGGATATGTCTCCTGTGGCCGAAGTGAAGTCTGCCGTGGCGGGCTTTGTGAACGACTTCAAGGGCTTTCAGTCCGACATCCAAGACCGACTGCAACAACAAGAAGAGAAACTGACCATGTTTGAACGCAAATCCTTTGCCCCGGCGCGCCCGGCCCTGGCCACCAGTGCGGGTGTCGACGCGCCGCATCAGAAGGCCTTTAATGCCTACCTGCGCTCTGGCGATGATGACGGGTTGCGCGGGCTGGAGCTGGAAGGCAAGGCGCTGGGCACCTCGGTGGCCGCCGATGGTGGCTATCTGGTGGACCCGCAGACCGCACAAACGATCAAATCGACGCTGAGTTCGACGGCATCTATCCGCGCGATTGCCAATGTCGTCGCGGTCGAGGCGACCAGCTATGATGTGCTGATCGACCACACCGATGTCGGTCACGGATGGGCCACCGAAGCAGCGGCCACCGCCGAGACCGGCACACCCAGCATCGACCGGATCACCATCCCGCTGCACGAGTTGAGCGCGCTGCCGAAAGCCAGCCAGCGTCTGCTGGACGACTCGGCGTTCGATATCGAGACGTGGCTGGCCGGGCGCATCGCCGACAAGTTCGCCCGCGCAGAAGCGGCGGCGTTCATCAGTGGCGATGGTGTGGACAAGCCCAAGGGGTTCCTGACCCATCCGGGCGTGGATAACGATGTGTGGACGTGGGGCAATCTGGGCTACATCCCCACCGGGGTCGACGGTGACTTTGCCGGTCCGGATGAGATCGTCGATCTGGTTTATGCGCTGGGGGCGCAGTACCGCGCCAATGCAAGCTTCGTGATGAATTCAAAAACCGCCGGGGCGATCCGCAAGATGAAGGATGGCGATGGCCGTTTCCTGTGGTCCGACGGTCTGGCAGCGGGCGAGCCTGCGCGGCTGATGGGTTATCCGGTGATGATCTGCGAGGATATGCCGGACATCGCCAGCGATGCGATGGCCGTTGCCTTTGGCGATTTCGGTGCGGGCTATACCGTGGCCGAACGTCCCGATCTGCGTGTGCTGCGCGACCCGTTCAGCGCCAAACCGCATGTGCTGTTCTACGCGACCAAGCGCGTTGGCGGTGACGTGAGCGACTTTGCCGCGATCAAACTGTTGAAATTCGCCGCCTCCTGACGCGGGCGTGCGGAAGGGTGGGGGTCATTGGCCCCTGCCCCGAGGCGTGCGCCGCCGTTCCAAGTTGCGTTGTCCCGCTGCTCCCCTCCGTCCGAGCAACGCTGGCGGCGCGCGCCGTGAACCACCACCGGAGGGATCCGGTACTATTGGAGTAAATCCATGATATTGATCGAAGAAACCGCTGTTCCGCTCGTCGCGTTGCCAATGGATGCGTTCAAGGCGCATCTGCGGCTGGGAACCGGGTTTTCAGACGACGACGTGCAGGATGCCGTATTGGAGAGCTTTCTGCGGGCGGCGCTAGCCTCGATCGAGGCGCGGACCGGCAAAGTGTTGATCGCGCGTATCTTTGGCTGGGAGGTGCCGCGTTGGCGCGATGGCTATGGGCAGGCGTTGCCAGTGGCCCCGGTGAGCCAGATCCTGAGTCTGGTTATGCGAGATGTGGCCGATGTCGAAGTGTCCGCCGATCCAGACACCTATCGGCTCGAACGCGACTCGCATCGTCCAAGGATAGTACCGACGGGCACCGTGTTACCAACGATACCGATGGGCGGCGCGGCTGTTCTGCGATTTGTCGCTGGCTACGGGCCGGCATGGGGCGACCTGCCCGCCGATCTGGGACAGGCGGTGCTGCTGTTGGCGGCGCATTATTATGAATATCGCCACGAAACCGCATTAGGGAACGGGTGCATGCCGTTCGGGGTGACATCCCTGATCGAGCGGTATCGCACGGTGCGTCTGCTGGGCGGAGGGTACGTCTGATGGGGCGCGTCACTCTGAACCGGCAACTGGTGCTGGAGGCACCGGAACGCACCGCCGATGGCGCGGGCGGCTATAACGAGGTCTGGACTGTGCAGGGCACGCTCTGGGCGCAGATCAAGGCGCGTACCGGGCGAGAACTGACCGGCGGCGCGGCGCGGGTGTCGAATACGGCCTATCGGATCACTGTCCGTGCGGCACCGTATGGATCACCTTCGCGCCCCAGACCCGAGCAGCGTTTTCGCGATGGCGCGCGCATTTTTCGCATCGAGGCTGTGGCAGAGGCGGACCCGTCAGCGCGGTTGCTGACCTGCTATGCCGAAGAGGAGGTGGCGGTATGAGTTACGCAGCCTCTGCCGCCCTACAGGCGGCGATCTATGGCCGCCTGACCAGCGACGCCGCCATTGGCGCACTGGTCGGTGATGCGATCTATGACGCGCTGCCCGCCGGGCCGTTACCGGATACCTATGTGGCCCTCGGCCCCGAGGATGTGCGCGACCGGTCCGATGCCAGCGGCGGTGGGGCATGGCACCGGTTCATCATTTCCGTGGTGACCGAAGAGGCCGGATTTCACGCGGCCAAGACGCTGGCCGCTGCCATCGGCGATGCGCTGGTGGACGCCAGCCTTGTGCTGGATCGGGGTCGGCTGGTCGGGCTGCATTTTCACCGCGCCCGCGCCAAACGCGAGAGTGGCGGGCAGACGCGGCGCATCGACCTCACCTTTCGCGCACGTGTCGATGACATGGACATTGTTTAACCTTCGGAGAAAAAATCATGGCAGTTCAAAACGGCAAGGACCTACTGATCAAGGTCGATCTGACCGGTGACGGCAATTTTCAATCGGTGGCGGGGCTGCGCGCGACGCGCGTAAGTTTCAACGCCGAGAGCGTGGATGTCACCAGCCTGGAGAGTGCGGGCGGCTGGCGTGAGTTGCTGTCCGGCGCGGGTGTCAAGTCTGCGGCGATCAGCGGGTCGGGTATCTTCCGCGACGAGGGATCCGACGAGCGGATGCGGCAGGTGTTTTTTGACGGCGAAACACCAGAGTTTCAGGTGGTGATTCCTGATTTCGGCACGGTCGAAGGCCGGTTCCAAGTCACGTCGATCGAGTATTCCGGCACCCATGACGGCGAGGCGACCTATGAAATGGCGCTCGCGTCCGCTGGACAGCTGATCTTTGACGCGCTCTGAGCCGATGGCAAACCCCTGGGCAGGCGAAGTCGGGTTGGTGATTGATGGCGAGCGGCAAGTGCTGAAGCTGACGCTGGGCGCATTGGCCGAGCTAGAGGCGCAACTGGAAACCGGGTCACTGGTTGATCTGGTGGAACGTTTCGAGGGCGGCGCGTTCAGCACCCGCGATGTGCTGGCGCTGATCGTGGCCGGGCTGCGCGGTGGCGGATGGCGCGGCGCGGCTGCCGATCTGATCTCCGCCGAAATAGGCGGTGGGCCGATGGCGGCGGCGCGGGCGGCGGCGGAGTTGCTGGCGCGGGCCTTTATGCTGCCAGAGGACGCATGAGCGGGTTTGACTGGCCCGCCTTGATGCAGGCCGGGCTGCATGGGCTGCGCCTGAAGCCAGCCGAATTCTGGGCACTGACCCCGGCAGAGCTGCGCCTGATGCTGGGCGAGGCAAAGAGCCACACGCCGTTGGTGCGCAGCGGGCTGGAAGCGTTGATGCGCGCCTATCCCGACGACAATGGAGACGTAAACGATGGATGACACAGAGCAACTGGGCGAGTTGGATGCGCAGATCGAGGCGCTGGATGGATCGCTGGGGGATGCGGCGGATATGGCGGCTGCCTTTAACGCCGAAATGGCCCGCGTGCGCGCCACGTTCGAGCGCACCGGCTATGACGTGGCGACGCTGGACCGCGGGCTGAGCCGGGGATTGCGCGGCGCGATCAAGGGCGCGGTTGTCGATGGCGACAGCCTGTCGAGTGCGCTGCATTCATTGGCGAACACGATGATCAACACTGCGTTCACTGCGGCGGTAAAGCCGGTGACGGACCATGTGGGCGGGCTGATTTCATCGGGGATCGGCAATCTGGTGGGCGGGTTGCTGCCGTTCGAGAACGGTGCCGCATTTTCGCAGGGGCGCGTGCAGCCCTTTGCCAATGGCGGTGTTGTCAGCGGGCCGGTCACCTTTCCCATGCGCGGCGGTACCGGGTTGATGGGCGAAGCCGGGCCGGAGGCGATCATGCCGCTGGCGCGCGGTGCCGATGGAAAGCTGGGCGTGCGGGGCGGCGGCGGCAGCCCGGTCAATGTAGTGATGAACATTTCCACGCCCGATACCGACAGCTTTCGTCGCAGTCAGGGGCAGATCGCGGCGCAGCTGGGTCGGGCCATCGGGCGCGGCGGGCGCAATCGCTAGGATCAAGGGAGACAGATCATGGGTTTTCACGAAATACGTTTTCCAAGCAGCCTCAGCTTTGGCTCTGTCGGGGGACCGCAGCGCCACGCGGATGTGGTGACGCTGGCCAATGGCTATGAAGAGCGCAATTCCCCGTGGGCACATTCGCGCCGCCGGTATGACGCGGGCGTTGCCATGCGTGGGCTGGACGATATCGAAACACTGATTGCGTTTTTCGAGGCGCGGCGCGGGCAGTTGTACGGGTTTCGCTGGAAGGACTGGGCGGATTACCGATCCTGTCTGCCCTCGCGCGATGTGGCCTATGAGGATCAGGTCATTGCGACGGGTGATGACGTGACATCCAGTTTTGCGCTGATGAAAATCTACCGGTCCGGTACGCACAGCTATACGCGTCCCATCACCAAGCCCGTGCGCGGCACTGTGCGCATCGGGATCGGCGGGGACGAGCAGCAGGAGGGCATCCATTACGAGGTGGACACCGCGACCGGGGTTGTGAGCTTTGCCCATCCACCCAATGATGGCGAGCGGATCACTGCCGGGTTCGAGTTCGATGTGCCTGTGCGGTTCGATACCGACAGCATCCAGACCAGCGTGGCCAGCTTTCAGGCAGGTGACGCGCCGAGCGTGCCAGTGGTGGAGATCCGGGTATGAACATGCTTGACCCCGCGCTGGAAGCGCATCTGAAAACCGGCGTCACGACGACCTGCCGCTGCTGGGCGCTGACCCGCACCGATGGCGTGACGATGGGATTCACCGACCATGACGCGCCGCTGGTCTTTGACGGGACCACGTTCAAGGCCGATACGGGGCTAAGCGCGCTGGCATTGCAACAAAGTACGGGGCTGTCGGTGGACAATACCGAGGCGCTGGGGGCGCTGAGCGATGCGGCGATCCGTGAGGACGATATCGAAGCCGGACGTTATGACGGTGCGGAGATTCATGCGTGGCTGGTCAACTGGCAGGAAGTGGCCCAGCGCCATCTGCAATTTCGCGGAACGATTGGCGAGTTGCGGCGGTCGAACGGCGCGTTCGAAGCCGAGTTGCGCGGTCTGACCGAGGCGCTGAACCGGCCATTGGGTCGGGTCTATCAGAAACCCTGCACTGCCGTTCTGGGTGATGCAGGCTGTCGCTTTGATATCGCGGAGTTGGGGTACACGGTCGAGCGGGTCGTGGAAGAGATAGAAGATCGGCGCATTTTTCGCTTTGCAGCGTTTGGCGGGTTCGAGGGGAACTGGTTCCAGCATGGCCGTTTGGTGATGCTGGGCGGAGAGGCCAAGGGCCTGACGGGCGTTATCAAGCGCGACACCGAAACGGATGGTATCCGTGTGGTCGAACTGTGGCATCCGCTGCGCGCGCCGATCATCACCGGTGATCTGCTGCGGCTTGAGGCCGGGTGTGACAAACGAGCCCTGACCTGTCGTCTGAAGTTTCAAAATTTTCTGAACTATCAAGGGTTCCCCGACATTCCTGGCGATGACTGGTCGATCTCTGATCCCAGCAAGGCGGGCAGTCTGGATGGAGGGAGTCGCCGGTGACAGACCCTCAACAAAAGCGCATTGTCGCCGCCGCTCGTGGCTGGATTGGCACAGCTTACCGGCATCAAGCGTCCTGCCGGGGTGCGGGTACGGATTGTCTTGGCCTGTTGCGCGGTGTCTGGCGCGAGGTGCTGGGCAGCGAGCCGGAGGTGCCGCCCGCCTATTCGATGGACTGGTCAGAGCCTGCACGCGATGAGGCACTGTGGGCGGCGGCCCAACGGCATTTGCGGGCCAAGCCGCTGGAGCAAGAGGCGCCCGGCGATGTTCTGCTGTTTCGAATGCGTAACGGGGCAGTGGCCAAGCATCTGGGGCTGGCGGGTCAGGTCGGGCCGCAAGCCACATTCATCCACGCCTATTCCGGTCACAGCGTCGTGGAAAGCCCGCTGAGCGCGCCCTGGCGGCGGCGCATCGTGGCCAGATTCACATTTCCCGAGGAGCGTTTCTGATGGCAACCATATTACTCTCGGCCGCGGGTGCGGCGATCGGTGGCTCTGTTGGCGGGTCGGTGCTGGGTCTGTCGATGGCTGCGGTGGGTCGCTTTGCCGGCGGGGTGATCGGACGTTCGATTGATCAGCGTTTGTTGGGTAGCGGGTCGGATGTGGTGGAAAGCGGGCGCGCCAACCGGCTGCGCCTGACCGGGTCCGGGGAAGGCGACGCCGTTGCGCAGGTTTACGGGCGCATGCGGGTCGCGGGACAAGTGATCTGGGCCACAGAGTTTCGCGAAGACGTCACCGTGAGCGGTGGTGGGGGCGGCAAGGGCGGGCCATCGCGGCCCCAGACGCGGCGATTCAGCTATTCGATCAGCCTTGCGCTGGCGCTGTGTGAAGGTGCGATTTCCCATGTCGGGCGGGTCTGGGCCGACGGCAACGAGATCGCGCGTAGCAGCCTGTCGATGCGAGTCTATACCGGCACCCCGGATCAACTGCCCGATCCTAGGATCGAAGCGGTCGAAGGTGCGGGCACGGTGCCGGCCTATCGCGGCACGGCCTATGTGGTGATCGAGGATCTGGAACTGGGCGATTTTGGCAACCGGGTGCCGCAGTTTACGTTCGAGGTGATGCGCCCGGCGCAGGAGGACCAAGACGGCGCCGCGCTGGACCCGACGCATGCGGTGCGCGCGGTTGCATTGCTACCCGGTAGCGGCGAATACACGTTGGCGACAACGCCCGTTACGATGAATTTCGGCCCTGGCGCGACCGGGCTGGCGAATGTGAACACACCGTCCGGGCAGGCCGATTTCGCCACGGCACTGGAATCGCTGCAAGGTGAGCTGCCGGGATGCGGTGCAACGTCGCTGGTGGTGAGTTGGTTCGGCGACGACCTGCGCGCCGGGCACTGCCGCCTGCGACCCAAGATCGAGCAGGCGCAATATGACGCCAGCAACATGCCGTGGCAGGTGTCGGGCCTGACGCGCCACACCGCGCAACTGGTGCCGCGTGACGATGATGATGCACCGGTCTATGGCGGCACACCGACCGACGCCGCCGTGATTGAGAGCATTCTGGCGCTGCAACAAAGCGGGCAGGACGTGATGTTCTATCCCTTTATCCTGATGGATCAGTTGGCGGGTAATCCGCTGCCGGATCCCTATAGCGACGCAGACAGCCAGCCGCCCCTGCCCTGGCGCGGTCGGATCACGCTGAGCGAGGCACCGGGGCGTGATGGCAGCCCGGATGGCAGCGTGGCGGCGGATGCCGAAGTTGCGGCATTTTTTGGCACAGCCAAAGCCAGCGATTTCGCCGTGCAGACGATTGTGCCGGCGCAAAACAATACGGGTGCGAATGGTGCGCTTGGCCTGCTGAGTTATGGCGGGCCGGTCAAGGTCAGTCCGGTTCATTACACCGGCCCGGATGAATGGAGTTACCGGCGGTTTATCCTGCATAATGCGGCACTCTGCGCCGCTGTTGGCGGTGTCGAAAGCTTTTGCATCGGATCAGAAATGCGCGGGCTGACGCAGATACGCGGGGCGGCGGGCGGCTTTCCCGCCGTGGCGGCGCTGATCGAATTGGCGGCTGAGGTTCGCGCGGTGCTGGGGCCTGACGTCAAGATCGGGTATGCAGCGGACTGGAGCGAATATTCTGGCTACCAACCGCAGGATGGCAGCAATGACCGGTATTTCCACCTTGACCCGCTATGGGCCGATAGCAACGTGGATTTCATCGGTATCGACAACTACATGCCGCTGTCGGACTGGCGCGAGGGGCAGAACCACGCCGATGCAGATTGGGGCGCGATCTATGACCTTGGCTATCTGCAGTCCAATATCGAAGGCGGCGAGGGGTATGATTGGTTCTATCATTCATCCGAAGCACGCGCGGCACAGATCCGTACGCCGATTACCGATGAGGATCATGGCGAGCCGTGGGTCTGGCGCTACAAGGATATCCGCAACTGGTGGCAGAATGCCCATCACGATCGGATCGCTGGCACACGCAGTGCCGCCCCGACGCCGTGGATACCACAATCAAAGCCGATCCGCTTTACCGAGATCGGATGCCCGGCGGTGGACAAGGGCACCAATGAGCCGAACAAGTTCGTTGATGTGAAATCGTCTGAATCCGCGCTGCCGCACTATTCGACCGGGAGGCGCGATGATCTGATCCAGATGCAATATCTGCGGGCGTTGATCGGATACTGGACCGCCGACGGGGCGAACCCGGTTTCAGAGGAATATGACGGCCCGATGATCGACATGGATCATGCCCACGTTTGGGCGTGGGATGCGCGGCCTTTCCCGTTTTTCCCGAACAATCGCGGATTGTGGAAGGATGGCGAAAATTATGCGCGCGGGCACTGGGTCAACGGGCGCAGTTCGGCGCGCGGGCTGGCCTCTGTGGTACAGGAAATCTGTAGCCGGTCAGGGGCAGCGCATGTGGATACCAGCGCGCTGCACGATTATGTGCACGGCTATTCGGTCGAAGAGGTCAGCGAGGCGCGTTCTGCGCTGCAACCGTTGATGCTGCGCTATGGGTTCGATGCAGTCGAACGTGATGGCGTTTTGCGGTTTGTGCCGCGCGACGGGATTGCCGACGCCGATGTTGCGGCAGAGGTGCTGGTCCGCGATCCGCGCACCGGCGAGACACTGGAGGAAACCCGCGCCAGCACGGCAGAGCTGGCAGGTCGTGTTCGTCTGCGGTTCATCGAGGCGGATGGCGATTATCAGGTGATTGCAGAAGAAGCAGTGCTGCCCGATGAAGCGACTCATGCGGTGTCCACATCCGAGATGCCGTTGGCGATGACACGCGCCGAAGGCCGCGCAGTGGCAGAACGCTGGCTGTCCGAGGCGCGGGTTTCGACGGACACTGTCCGACTGACTCTGCCTCCGTCCTTGCTGCGTCTTGGGGCGGGGGATGTTCTGAGCCTGAACGAACCGGGCGGTCGGGGTCTGTTTCGTATCGACCGGATCGAGAACATGGGCAATGCACAGGCGGTGGATGCCGTCAGGATTGAGGCGGAAAGTTATGTTCCGATGGATATCACGGTCGAGCCGCCTGCGGTGCGCCCGTTCACGCCACCGGTGCCGGTGCTGCCACTGTTTCTGGATCTGCCGCTGATGACCGGGGCCGAAGTACCACACGCGCCGCATCTGGCGGTGACCGCGCAGCCCTGGCCGGGCAATGCGGCGCTATACAGTTCGGACAGCGACGCGAATTATCAGCTGAACCGGCTGATTGAAACCCGCGCAAGCGTCGGCCTCACCGAAGGGGCGCTGGCCCCGGCCCGGCCCGGTCTGATCGACCGGGGGGATGGCCTGATTGTGCGGATGCTGTCGGGCCAACTGGAGAGCGTCGGCGAGGATGCGATGCTGGGTGGGGCCAACCTGTGCGCCATTGGTGATGGCACGCCCGAGGGCTGGGAGCTGATGCAGTTTCGCGACGCAGAGTTGGTGGGGCAGAACACCTACATCCTGCGCCATCGGCTGCGCGGTCAGTTGGGTACTGACGTTTCGGTATCCGGCGCATGGCCTGCGGGCAGCTACATCGTGATGCTGGACGGAACACCGGATCAGATCGAGCTGACTGATGCCGCCCGGCGTCGTGCGCGCCATTACCGCATCGGCCCCGCAGGTCGTCCGGTGGATGATCCATCCTATCAGTATGCGGTGATCGCATTCGAGGGGATCGGGCTGCGTCCGCTCAGCCCCGTACATCTGCGGGCGCAGGTGGACGCGACGGGCGAGACCGCGCTGCGCTGGATCAGGCGCACGCGCATTGATGGTGATCGCTGGGACACGCCCGATGTGCCGCTGGGCGAGGAAAGCGAGCAATACATCCTGCGCGTGTTGGAAAATGCCGAACTGCGGCGCGAAGAGATCGTGACGTCACCGACATGGACCTATGGTGTCGCTGCCAAAAACGCAGATGGAATCACCGGCGGGTACGAGGTGCAGGTCGCGCAAATATCGGCCAAGTTCGGCGCTGGGGTCTTTGCCTCACTGGCGGTACCGGCCTGAAGCCATTTGCGTTTTGCGTCGAGTCGGCACGTCAGAGTAAATGCAATCCGCGTTAACCCCGCGCGCAATCAATGCATCTGGTCGCGGCTGGATCAAGGTCCAGCCGTGGCAGTGCGATATCGTCGCCGCAATCCTCGCAATAGCCAAACTCGCCCTCGTCGATCCGTGTCAGCGCGGTCATAAGCCGCTTGCGCTCGGCTGTGCGGCGGGCGTGCGAGGCTTTGGCCATCGCCTGATTTTGCAGTGCGTCCATACGGCTGAGCCGTCCGACAGATTGCTGATCTAGCGTGACGGTTGCCTGCCCCGCCGCCCCGAGATCATCGGCGCTGCCCAGTTCGGCCAGCCGCGCCGTAATCGACGCGCGGAACTTTTCTGCTGTTGTCTCATCCATTTATGTGACGCACCCAATCACAGCTTTCAATTTTGCCATTCGCGGCTATCTGGTATACTGCGCCCCGAGCAATAGGAGTATCCGCGATGGCCGAGACCCGCGCAAAACTGTCAAAGCTGGACCCGGTCTGGCAACAGATTACCACTGAAGCCGAGGCTGCAGTCAAGCATGAGCCGCTGTTGGGCGGCCTCGTGCATTCCAGCATCCTGCACTACAACGACATAGAGTCGGCCCTCGCCTACCGGGTATCGCTCAAGCTGGCATCCAGCGAGATGCCCGAACAGATCGTGCGCGAAATCTGCGATTGGGCCTATAGTTCGGACGCGGATCTGGCATTGGCTGCGCGCGCGGATATCGTCGCGGTCAATGATCGCGACCCGGCCTGTGACCGCTTCATCCTGCCGCTGCTGTTCTTCAAGGGATTCCAAGCGATTCAAGCGTATCGCGTGGCCAACTGGCTGTGGCGCGAGGGGCGCAACGACATGGCGCGGTTTTTCCAGATGCGTGCATCCGAGGTGTTCGGTGTTGATATTCACCCTGCGGCCAAGATCGGCATGGGCATCATGATCGACCACGCGCATTCCATCGTGATCGGTGAAACCGCAGTTGTTGGTGACAACGTGTCAATGCTGCATTCGGTGACATTGGGCGGTACCGGTAAGGAAGAAGAGGACCGCCACCCCAAAATCGGCGACGGCGTTCTGATCGGCGCGGGTGCCAAGGTGCTGGGCAATATCAAGGTCGGCCATTGCAGCCGGATCGCGGCGGGATCCGTCGTTCTGGAAGAAGTGCCGCCATGCAAAACAGTTGCCGGTGTGCCAGCCAGAATCGTTGGCGAGGCGGGTTGTGATCAACCTTCGGTGTCGATGGACCAGTTGCTAGGCGTGCGCTAAGCGCGCCAGAACATCAGCGATTTCCCGCTCGGGCCCTGTCCTGAATATAGGTGAAGTGCACGAGACCTGCTATGATCAACCTGAGATTGATCATAGCAGGTGCGCAATGCCTAGGCTCTTACACACTCTCCTCTGGTCGGCCTGTGTACTGGTTCTGGGTTCCTGCGGGTTCGTTGACAGACTGGGAAGTCTTGAATCCCGCAGCTTCTCTTTCAGGCCGACGATAGAGGGCGTGCATCATGTCGGACGGGCCTACACCAATGGCGTTTGCCCGTTCCTGCAACGGCGCGGCACCGCGTCGACGATGCTGCGCGAATGGGATGCCCGCGGCGGGCTAGACGAACGTGGCCTGCTGGTGGGCTACAGCTCATCGGTTTATCGCGGCGCGGACCCGGTGCCTTGCGACTTGTGGGTTCACCACGCGTTTCAGGGGAAAACATTCTTTGTTCTGGACGCGTTGCCTGCCGGCACCATTGTCGAGGCTGCGCGTCTGACCTTTTCCACCCGTTCGATGCCGCTGCTTGACAGTGGCGTGGCATCCAATCCGTGCCGCTACCGGATCGGGACGGCGAACGGGCTATCCACTGCTGCGTATGATTTCGACCGCGATGCGTCAGGTCTGATCGCCACCCGCGCCACCCGCCCCGGCAATACACTGGCAGGGGGTGCCGTGGATGTCACAAGATCGGTGGCAGAGTGGGTCAATCGCGGATCGGCAGATAACTGGTTCGTCTTTTCCATCGAGGACGGGCGCGCCCTGATTGAGCATTCAGAAGACGATCAGACCGCCTATTGCACGATGTATGTCGACGACGTCGCTTTAGAGGTCACGGCGCTAATCTCCCCCGTGCCCTGACGTCGAGTGGCCCGCCGTAGCAGACTGGGGCGGGCCACACTTTTTACGAGATGATATCTCAGGCGAGCATCACCATCGGACTTTCCAGATTATCGACGATATGCTGAAGCAATTCAGCGCCCAGCGCGCCGTCGATCACCCGGTGATCCACCGACAGCGTGACCGACATGACGGTAGCGACCGACAGTTCGCCGTCCTTGCCAACGACGGGCTTTTTTACGCCAGCGCCCACGGCCAGAATCGCGCCATGTGGCGGGTTGATCACCGCGTCGAAATTATCAATGCCGAACATGCCAAGGTTAGAGATGGCGAAGCTGCCGCCCTGATATTCATGCGGGGCGAGTTTTCGGTCGCGCGCGCGGGTGGCGAGGTCTTTCATTTCGGCCGACAGCGCCGACAACGATTTCATGTCCGCATCCTTCAGCACCGGGGTAAAGAGGCCACCCTCGATTGCCACGGCCACGGCCACATCGGACGGTTTCAATTGCAACACCCGGTCGCCCGCCCAGACCGCATTGGCGGCAGGCACAGCTTGGAGAGCCAATGCGCAAGCTTTGATGATGAAATCATTCACGCTGAGCTTCACACCGCGCGGCTCTAGCTGTTTGTTCAGATCACCGCGGAATTTCAGCAGCGCATCCAACCGGATATCGCGGCGCAGGTAGAAATGCGGCACGGTTTGCTTGGCCTCTGTCAGGCGCGCGGCGATCGTCTTGCGCATCCCGTCGAGTTTGATTTCCTCGTATTCACGGTCCTCATAGATCGCTGCCACACTGCTGGCGCTGGGGCCTGCGGGCATGGCGGTGGCCTGCGGTGCTTGTTCGGCTTTTGGTGCGGCAGTTTCGGCGGATTTCGCCGTGGTGCCCGGCGTTGCCGCCTCTACATCCGCCTTGACGATCCGCCCGTGCGGGCCAGAGCCCGTGATCTGGCTCAGGTCCAGCCCTTTGTCCGCCGCGATGCGCCGCGCGAGGGGGGAGGCAAAGACCCGGTCGCCGCCCTCGGTTTTGGGTGCGGCGGGGGCTGCGGCCTGTTGCGCGGGCTTCTCTGAACTCTCTGGCTTCGGCGTGTCTGCCACCTGCGGTGCATCGGGCGCGCTGGTGGTGCCGATGTCATCCGCGCTTTCGCCTTCCTCCAACAGCACGGCGATGGCGGTGTTTACTTTCACCGCTTCAGTGCCCTCGGCAATCAGAAGTTTGCCGATGGTTCCTTCGTCAACAGCTTCGAACTCCATCGTCGCCTTGTCGGTTTCAATCTCGGCCAGCAGATCACCGGAGGACACGGTGTCACCCTCCTTGACCAGCCATTTGGCGAGTGTGCCTTCTTCCATCGTGGGGCTAAGGGCGGGCATCAGAATTTCAATGGTCATGTCTCAGGCTCCTCAGCGGTAGGTCACTTTTCGCACGGTCTCGATCACCTCATCCACTGACGTCAGCGCCAGTTTCTCGAGGTTGGCGGCATAGGGCATCGGCACATCCTTGCCCGTACAGCTAAGCACCGGGGCGTCGAGGTGGTCGAAGGCGCGTTCCATGATCACCGCCGACAGATGGTTGCCGATGGCGCCCACGGGCCAGCCTTCTTCGACCGTGACGCAGCGGTTGGTTTTCATCACCGATGCCAGCACCGTGTCATAGTCGATGGGGCGCAGGGTGCGCAGGTCGATCACTTCGGCATCTATCCCCTCCTCGGCCAGCTTATCCGCTGCCTCCAGCGCATAGGTCATACCGATGCCAAAGCTGACGATGGTCACGTCGCCCCCCTCGCGCCAGATGCGCGCCTTGCCAAAGGGAATGGTGAAATCCTCCAGAACCGGCACGTCGAAACTGCGCCCGTAGAGGATTTCGTTTTCCAAAAACACGACCGGGTTGGGGTCACGGATCGCGGATTTCAGCAGGCCCTTGGCGTCAGCGGCGGAATAGGGTTGCACCACTTTCAGCCCCGGTATCTGTGCATACCATGCGGCGTAATCCTGCGAATGCTGCGCGCCGACACGCGCCGCAGCGCCGTTCGGACCACGGAACACGATGGGGCAGCCCATCTGACCACCCGACATATATAGCGTCTTGGCCGCCGAATTGATGATCTGGTCAATCGCCTGCATGGCAAAGTTCCACGTCATGAACTCCACTATAGGCCGCAGACCGCCAAAGGCCGCGCCGACGCCGATCCCGGCAAAGCCATGTTCGGTGATCGGTGTGTCGATGACGCGCTTGGCACCGAATTCATCCAGCAGCCCTTGGGTGATTTTGTAGGCACCCTGATACTCGGCGACTTCCTCACCCATGACAAAGACATCGCCATCGCGGCGCATCTCTTCGGCCATGGCCGAATTGAGTGCCTCGCGCACGGTCTGTTTCTTCATCTCGGTGCCTTCGGGCCAATCCGGACTGGCGTTGGATTGCGGCGCAGCCGCACTGGACGCGGCGCGCGGTTGTGCGGGGGCAGTTTGTGGTTCAGCGGTTGGCGCAGGCTTTGCAACGTCGTCAGACGTGTCGCCAATATCGTCGGCGCTTTCGCCCTCTTCCAGCAGCACGGCGATTGCAGTGTTCACTTTGACCGCCTCGGTGCCCTCGGCAATCAGGATCTTGCCGATGGTGCCCTCGTCCACGGCCTCGAATTCCATCGTTGCCTTGTCAGTTTCGATCTCGGCAAGGATATCGCCGGAACTGACGGTATCACCTTCTTTGACCAGCCATTTGGCCAATGTTCCCTCTTCCATCGTCGGGCTGAGGGCGGGCATCAGGATTTCTGTTGGCATCTACTCGCTCTCCCCTGCAGACGTGATAAAGCCGAACACATTGCCTTGGCCATCCTCGCAATAGGCGACTCGGCCAATGCCTGGGTAATCGGTGGGCGGCAACGCCTCGGACCCGCCATTGGCGAGTGCCGTTGCATAAACCGCATCCACGTCACCCACATCAAAGGTCAGCGTACAGCCGCGAATCGCACTGCCTGCGTCATGGCTCTTGTCCATGCGCCGCAACAATCCGCCGGTCAGGCCGTGCTCTGCTCCGATACCGTCGCCTTCGACCAGATGATAGGCGGCCTCGTCACCGCCGCCCTCGCTCATCGGGGTGAACCGCCAGCCCAGTACCTTGCTGTAGAACTGCTTGGCGCGGTCCATATCATTTACGTGAATCTCGAAATGTGCGCTCATTCCACCAACTCCTGCGGTGCGACGTCGGTGTAGATATCAGTCCACAACTCTGCGGCCGCCGGTTCGGGGCTGTCCTTGGCGAAATCGGCCGATGCGTTGACGATCTGCTTGATCACTTTGTCGATCGCTTTCAAATCGTCCTCTGTCGCGTGCTTGCCGGTCAGCAGCAGGTCGCGCACATGCTCGATCGCGTCTTTTTCCTCGCGCATTTTCTGGACTTCTTCACGGGTCCGGTACTTGGCCGGGTCCGACATGGAATGCCCGCGATAGCGGTATGTCTTGATCTCAAGGATATATGGCCCCTTGCCTGCGCGGCAGTGGCCAACGGCCTTTTGACCCGCGTCCCTTACAGCCAGCACGTCCATGCCATCGACCATTTCGCCGGGAATGCCGAACGCCTCGCCACGGGTGTAGATGTCCTGTGTGGAGGTCGAGCGTTTCTGCGAAGTACCCATCGCATACTGGTTGTTCTCGATCACAAAGATCACCGGCAGCGACCACAACGCGGCCATGTTGAACGTCTCGTAAACCTGTCCCTGATTGGCGGCACCATCGCCAAAATAGGTAAATGTCACATGGTCGTTGCCCCGGTATTTGTCAGAGAATGCCAGCCCCGCGCCCAGCGGTACGTTGGCCCCGACGATGCCGTGCCCGCCATAGAAATGTTTCTCGGTCGAGAACATGTGCATCGAACCACCCTTGCCCCGGCTGTAACCGCCTTCGCGCCCGGTCAATTCGGCCATAACGCCGTTCGGGTCCATTCCACAGGCCAGCATGTGTCCGTGATCTCGGTAGGTGGTGATGCGTTTGTCGCCCTCTTTGGCGGTGGCCTCGAGTCCGACGACGACGGCCTCCTGCCCGATATAGAGATGGCAGAACCCGCCGATCAGACCCATGCCATATAGCTGACCGGCCTTTTCCTCGAATCGACGGATCAGCAGCATGTCGCGATAGTAGGCCTTGAGTTCATCCGCCGAGGCGTTTGATTTTGCGCTCGATTTCTTGGCAGCCATGGGCGTTCGGCTCCTTCTTGCTGGCATCTCGGAACAGGTAGTTTAGCATTAAACTATATCATACAGCGTCCAGGTGTGTCTGGCGAGACCGAATTTGAAACAGGCGCCGACGCGCCGTCGATTTTACGTTTCAGAGTGGTGCACCAAAAAAAGACCCCGGTAAAAACCGGGGCCAGTCCAACAGGGAGGGGCATATCTTGGGGACCGCATATGCGGGCGGTTTCTTCGTAGCGGCAAACGATGCGCTGCTGACCAAACGACGGTCCGGGGCAAATGGTTCCCGATCACGCCAACAAGCGATAGCCACCGCTTTCGGTCACGAGCAAGCGCGCGTTCGACGGGTCTGGCTCGATCTTTTGCCGCAGACGATAAATATGCGTCTCAAGCGTGTGCGTGGTCACGCCAGCGTTATACCCCCAGACCTCGTGCAGCAGCACATCGCGCGCCACCACGCCCTCGGTCGAGCGGTAGAGAAACTTGAGAATATTGGTTTCTTTCTCGGTCAAGCGAACCTTGCGGTCATCCTCGGCAATCAGCATCTTCATCGCCGGTTTGAACGTATATGGCCCCAGCTGAAACACGGCATCCTCGGATTGCTCATGCTGGCGCAGCTGGGCGCGAATACGCGCCAGAAGCACGGGAAACTTGAACGGTTTGGTCACGTAATCATTCGCGCCTGCGTCGAGCCCCAGAATAGTATCGGCGTCGCCGTCATGGCCCGTCAGCATCAGGATGGGCGATTTCACCCCTTGTTTGCGCATCAGACGGCACAATTCGCGCCCGTCGGTGTCAGGCAGTCCGACGTCGAGAATCACCAGATCGTAGATCGTGTCCTTGGCATGGGCCATTGCCTCGGCACCATTACCCGCCTCAAAGACATCGAAATCTTCGGTCATGATCAACTGCTCGCTCAGCGCCTCGCGCAGATCTTCGTCATCGTCGACCAGCAGAATTTTTTTGAGCTGTGCCATGCGTTTTCCTTGTGTCGTTTCAATACACTTGCGCGGCCCGGCGCGGCGCGGCAAGGGTTGCAACACCCAGATCACGCCCAAGTGTTGCACAGCGACGAATTGTTTCATTCCGTTTCAAAAAGTCTTAGATGAGGGCATTCAACGACCACGGGATAGCCGATGACCCTTTCGCCCGACCTGACTGACCTGCTGGCCCGCGCGCGTGCCGATCTGCGAATGGGCGTGCCTGTGGTGCTGTCGGATGGGGCTGCTGGCACTGTCATGTTGGCTGCTGAGACGGTCCGTGCCGACCGTCTTGCCGGATTGCGCACGCTGGATGGAACGCCCGTACTGGCCGTGACCGCGCGCCGGGCAGAGACACTAAAGGCGCGCGCCTATGACGGCACGCTGGCCCGTATCGAGGTGCCGGAGGGCGCCGATGTTGCCTGGGTCCACGCTGTGGCCGACCCTAAGGATGATCTACGCACCCCGATGAAAGGCCCGTTTGTCACCGCACGCGGCGGCGCGGCCACGATGCATGCGCTGGCGCTGGCGTTGGTGAAATCCGCGCGCCTGCTACCTGCCGCTTTGCTGGCCGATGTGGCGGACCCTGTCGCATTTGCCCAGCAGTCCGGCCTGACGTGCCTGCCCGCCGGGCCAAGCCGGGACATGATCGAGGCCAGCAGCCCCCTGCACAGGGTGGTGCAGGCGCGTCTGCCGTTAGCGGTGTCAGAAGCCGGGCGGTTGCATGTCTTTCGCCCCGAGGACGGCGGTGAAGAACATTACGCGGTCGAAATAGGTCAGCCCGACCGATCCGCCCCGGTGCTGGCGCGGCTGCATTCGGCCTGCTTTACCGGCGATCTGATGGGCAGCCTCAAGTGCGACTGTGGTCCGCAACTGCGCGCGGCGCTGGCACAGATGGGGGCGGAAGGCGCGGGTGTCCTCCTTTATCTCAATCAAGAGGGTCGCGGTATCGGCCTCGCGAACAAGATGCGCGCCTATTCATTGCAGGATCAGGGCTTCGACACGGTCGAGGCCAATCATCGCCTCGGGTTCGAGGATGACGAGCGCGATTTTCGCATCGGGGCGGGCATTCTGGCGCAAATGGGGTTTCGTCAGGTGCGGCTGATGACAAACAACCCGGCCAAGATCGAGATGATGCAGAGCTGTGGCATTAACGTGACCGAGCGCGTCCCGCTCAAGGTCGGCGAGACCGTGCAGAACCGCGCCTACCTTGCCACCAAGGCGGCAAAATCAGGGCATCTGTTTTAGCGCGCATACCGCGAGACGAAATTGCGCAGCACCTTTTCCGGCGCGTGGACATCCGCCGACCGCGCCATCGCGGTCAGTGCTTCGGCCTCTTCGGGAGGGAAGTAGCCGCGATGTTTGTAAACTCCGATGCGCGTCACGAAACCCTCTGAATCCGCCTCCGGGTGGAACTGTGTTGCGTAGACGTTCGTGCCATAGCGCACCATCTGATAGGGGCACGGGTCCGAGCGCACGAGTTGCACACAGCCCTCGGGCAACGCCTGCAATGCCTCCTTGTGACCGACGAAAGCATCAAAGCTATCGGGCAGGCCCGACAACAGGGGGTCGGCGCGGCCCTCTGCCGTCATTTCGCACCGGCTGGTGCCGACGGGTTCCCCATAGGCCGATTTGCTGACGTCACCGCCCAGATGCTTGCCCAGTATCCCGATACCGTAGCAACAACCGAGATACGGGAAATCGCGGGCCGTGATCTGCGGCATGATTGACATGACTTCGGCCTCTATCCGCGCCTCTGCCTCGGACTTTTCCTCGGGCGTGTCGCTGACGCATCCGGGGCCACCACCGACGATCACGCCGCTGAGGTCGTCCAGATCAAGCGTCGCAGGCAGCGTCTGCTGATCCAGCCGTACCCGCAGTGTCTGATCTATGTCCAACCCACCCTTGCGCAGAATGGCTGCAAATTCATCGTCTGACGCCTCTGTTTCGGGCCGCAATTGCAGGATCAAGAATGGTTTCGACATGGCCCTAGCCTTTGATAGCAAACCCCGACTGGGTGCCCCACGACGCGGATGGCGTCAAGCGTCACAGTCCGCTTTGGCCGTGCTCTGGCAACTTGGATACTCTTCCGGCGCTCATCGCCGCATTGCTTGACCCTGCCTGCATATCGCATAAGGCTACCACCAGCCCCGGATTTCCCGGCATTGCCTCGAAACGCCAAGGAAACAACATATGACCCAACGCCTGCACCTCGTCTTTGGTGGCGAACTGATCGACCCGGCCCGCAACGTTTTCAAGGATGTCGACGACCTGCATATCGTCGGAATCTTTCCGGATTATGCCTCTGCCTATGACGCGTGGAAAAACGAGGCGCAACGCACCGTGGACAACGCCCACATGCGGTATTTCATTGCCCATCTGCACAAGCTTCGGGACGAGGAAACCGCCGCGTCACCAACGGATGAGCTGGGCTAGAGGCATCGCGCGTGGCCAGATCACGCCCCCTAGCGGATTATGTGCCCTGGCCACGCCGTGCCGGGCAGCCCCCGGCCGATGGCCATGTCAAACGGCCCGAAGGTGCGCTGATCTGGGGGCATGCTCTCACGCTGGATCATGCCAAGGCATTGGTACAGTTGACCGAACGGCTGGCGGCACAGCGCCCCGGCGCGCTGCACCTGATGCTGACCATGGCACCCGAGGTGCCTATGCTAGCCGACCTGCCCGCGCGTGTTTTGCCATCACCTCTGCCAGATGACGTTTCGGCCGCAGCAGAGGTGTTTCTGGATCATTGGCAGCCTGATCTGTGCCTCTGGACGGGCGGCGGGCTGCGGCCAACACTGATCGCCTGCGCGGATCGCCGGGAAATCCCGCTTTATCTGATCGACGCCGAGGCGACACACCTGCCGCGATCGGGATGGCGCTGGCTGCCCGATCTGCCGCGCGGCGCGCTTACCCGGTTTTCGATGATCCTTGCCCGGTCGAAATCGGATGCGCGCCATCTTCAGCGCATGGGCATTCGTGAAAGCGGGATCAGCGTATCCGGCGTTTTTCGCGAGGGCGCAATGGCGCTGCCGCATGATGAAACACTGCGCGGGGAAATGGCGGAATGTCTGCGTGGCAGACCCGTCTGGCTGGCGGCTATGGTTCAACCCGGCGAGTTGGATGACATCCTGCGCGCGCACCGCACTGCCAGCAAGCTGGCACACCGCCTGTTTCTGGTGCTGGTGCCGGACGATCTTTCGCAGACCGGGCACTTTATTGAGACCTTACGCGAGGGCGGGTGGCGTCATGTGGTATGGTCCGAGGGCGGCATGCCCGAGGAAACGACACAGGTTCTGCTGGCAGACACCCGTGGCGAAATGGGGTTATGGTATCGACTGGCCACGATCACCCTGATGGGAAGTTCGCTGAAGGCAGGCCAGCAGGGGCGCGATCCGAACGAGCCCGCTGCACATGGCTCTGCGATCATGCATGGCCCCAATGTCGGTCGATACCTATCCGACTACAGCCGCTACGCGGAGGCGGGCGCTGCATGCGTCGTGCGCGACGCCGACACGTTATCGGCGGTGTTGGCACGGTTGATTGCACCGGATCAATCGGCGGCTATGGCCCATGCTGCATGGGACGTCGCGTCGGCTAGCGCGCAGGTGACCGATCAGATTCTGGATCTGATCCATGATACGCTCGACGTGCTGGAGGCCGGATGATGCGCGCGCCGGGCTTCTGGTTGAACCCGCCGGACCGGCCCGGACTGGCGGCGCGGCTCCTGTCCCCTCTTGGCGCCCTGTATGCGCGCGGCACGGCACGGCGGTTGGCACAGGGTCGCGGTGACACGGTTGGCGTCCCAGTGATCTGCGTCGGCAACATCAACGCGGGCGGTACTGGCAAGACACCAACGGTAATCGCGATTGCTGCGAGGCTGGTCGCGGCAGGACGCGCGGTGCATGTGGTCAGCCGTGGACATGGTGGCGCGCTATCCGGCCCGGTTCAGGTCGATCCGCGCGCACACACTGCCGCCGATGTCGGGGATGAACCGCTGTTGATTGCGGCCTTTGCACCGGTTTGGGTGGCTCGGGACCGCGCGGCGGGTGCGCGTGCCGCCGTGGCTGCGGGCGCAGAGGTGATCGTGTTGGATGACGGCTTCCAGAACCCGTCTCTGGTACAGGATATGGCCATTGTCGTGGTGGATGCCGCTGCCGGGTTCGGCAACGGGCGCTGCCTGCCTGCCGGGCCGCTGCGCGAACCTGTCAAGGTCGGTCTGACGCGCGCTGATCTACTGCTGTCCATCGGTGGTGCGACACAACAGGCGGCATTTTCGAACGCATGGTCAGATCAGGTTGCAGTACCTCATCTGCGCGGTGCCCTCGTGCCGCTGCAAACCGGGATGGACTGGGCCGGGGCGCGCGTCTTTGGGTTTGCCGGGATCGGCCACCCGGAAAAGTTCTTTGCCGCCTTGAAGGCGCTTGGCGCTGATCTGGCGGGCACCGAGGCGCTGGAGGATCACCAACCGCTGACGCCTGCGCTGATGTCCCGACTGGCGTCGGACGCTGCCGCGCTTGGTGCGCAACTGGTCACGACCGAGAAGGATGCCGTGCGATTGCCGGATGCGTTCCGCGCGCAGGTTTTGACACTGCCAGTTCGTCTGGAAATCGAAGATTGGTCCGCTCTGAATGCTGCGCTGGAGCGGCTCGGAGCGATAAACCGCGAACCGCCCCGAGCCTAGCCCGAGGCGGGAAGCTATCAAGCGTCACCGTCGCCCAGTTTGGGTGATGGTCGTTCCAGCACCAGATCGGCGTCTGAAAACTGGATCGGCGTACGGACACCGGGCACACCGCCCGGCGCGATCTGAAGGCCGCGCGCAACCACTTGCGGATCGGCGAATACCTCGTCGAGCGCATTGATCGGTCCGGCGGGCACGCCTGCCCCTTCGCAGGCGGCCAAGAGATCGGCCTTGGTAAATTCGGCCGTGCGCGCAGTCAGCAATTCGGTCAACCGGTCACGATGCGCCACTCGGTCGGCATTGGTGGCATATTCCGGCGCGTGCGCCAGTTCCGGCACGCCCAATACGTCGCACAGGCGCTGGTACTGCCCGTCATTGCCCACTGCGATGATGATGTATCCATCCGCACAATCGAACACCTGATAGGGTGTCAGATTGGGGTGAAAATTACCGATGCGCCCCGGCGCCTGCCCGGTCGACAAGTAGTTCATCGCCTGATTGGCCGTGACAGCCACAGCCACATCCAGCAACGCCATGTCTATCTGCTGCCCCTTGCCGGTCGTGTGGCGCTGGTGCACCGCCGCGAGGATCGCCGTCGTGGCATAGACCCCACTGAACACATCCGTAATCGCAACGCCCGCGCGGGTTGGCTGGCCGTCCGGCGCACCGGTGATCGACATCAACCCGGACATGCCCTGAATGATATAGTCGTATCCCGCCCGGTGCGCATATGGCCCATCCTGCCCGAACCCGGTGATCGAGCAGTAGATCAGGCGCGGATTGACCTGTGACAGGCTGGCGTAATCCAGCCCGTATTTGGCCAGACCACCCACCTTGAAATTCTCGATCACGATATCGGCATCCGCCACCATCTGCCGGACGCGTTCCTGACCTTCGGGGGTGCGAAAATCGACCGCGGCGCTCTTCTTGCCACGGTTGCAGCCGTGAAAATAAGCCGCGCTTCGTTCGTCGCCACGATCAATAAAAGGCGGCCCCCAGCGACGGGTGTCATCCCCCTCGGGGCTCTCGACCTTGATCACTTCGGCCCCGAGATCGGCCAATGTCTGCCCGGCCCAAGGACCGGCCAGAATGCGGGCCAGTTCGATCACCTTGAGGCCGGCGAGGGGTGCTGCACTCATTCCGCGAGCTTCTCGTCGAGGATCTTGGACAGCTCTTCATAGCTCATGTTGCTGTGTTGCTCTCCGTTGATCATCAGCGTCGGCGTCGAGCTGATGTCATCCGCCTCGGCATTGGTCTGAAACCACGCGACAAGCGCCTCGGCCTTGGCCGCATCGGTCAGGCATGCTTCTAGCTGCTCTTCGCCCATACCGGCGACTTTGCCGATCTTGCGCAGCTTGTCGGCTATGGCCACCGGATCGCTACCCGATACCCAATCACGCTGCTGATTGTAGAGCATGTCAGAGATGCCAAAGAACCGGGACGGCCCGTCACAACGCGCCACCATCGCAGCCCACAGGCCGGGACGGTCGAAGTAAACATCGCGATAGATGAACTGGATCTTGCCGGTGTCGATATAGTTGGACTTGAGTTGCTTGAACGTCGTCTTGTGAAAGTTTGCGCAATGCGGGCAAGTGAACGAGGCGTATTCTGTCACAGTCACGTTGGCATCCGGGTTGCCCAGCGTCATTTCGTAGATGCCATCTGCGTTCGGTTCTGGGGTGGGCGCCTCGGTGGCGGCGGTATCTTTCTCTGCCGGTTCTGCGGCCGCTTCGGCCTCGGAGGTCTCGGTTGGCGACGCCGCTTCTGCCTCTGGTGCGGCCTCTTGGGTCGCGGCGCTTTCGGTTGCAGTGCCTTCGGTCGCTGTGTCGGTCTGAGCCATCAGCGCGCCGCCCCATGCAGCGAGCGTAACAGCGCCGAGAATTGTCATACGGTTCATCATTTATCCCTTTGTGGATCAGCTTTTCTGTTTGGACAGTACATTGGCACCCAGCGCAGCAAGTGCAAGGCGCAGATTGGCATCGCCGACGGGTGCCGCCAGTTCTGCCGCCGTTGCATTGACCTGCGGATCGTTGTGGGCCTCCGCTTGCGGTTTGGCGCGATGCTCAAAGCTGGCCTGACCATCGGCAAAGCCGGTCGCCGCGGTCTGGGTAATCAGGATGCGCGAAATCGCGTTGTAGCCATAAACGCCGTTCACTTTCTCGCGCAGCTTTTCCTTCTGCATTTCCAGCATCGGCGCCTGCGGGCCGGTGGTCAGCACGGTCAAGGTCGCGCCAAAACCCCCGCGCGAATAGGAAACGTTGACAGGGCGCGAAATGGCGGCGATCGCCTCTCCTGCGATCTCTGTCCATTGGGTCAGCAGGCGCGATTGTTCGAATCCACGACTGGCCGAGGCACGCTTGATCCGGTCCTGAAGCAGGCTGGATGTGCGTTTAAAGCCGCGCGTCGTGGTCTTGCGGTTTGCCATGGTTGACCTCATTCTCTGAAACCGCATTTTAGGGCATGTGGCACTGCATGCCAGCCCATAACCTGATCAGGACATAAAGAATGCGTGATACGCCCGGCGCGGCACGGCTGTCGGCCCTTTTGCTGGACTGGTACGACGCCAATGCGCGCAGCATGCCTTGGCGCGTGGCCCCGGCCGCACGGCTGTCAGGCCAGCGACCCGATCCCTATGCGGTCTGGCTGTCCGAAGTCATGTTGCAGCAAACCACCGTTGCCGCCGTACGCAGTTACTTTGAGGCGTTTACCGCACGCTGGCCGACTGTCACGGACATGGCTGGTGCCGAGGATGCCGACGTGATGGGCGCATGGGCCGGGCTGGGCTACTACGCGCGGGCGCGCAACCTGCTGAAATGTGCGCGTGTGGTGACGGACGAGTATGACGGGCGCTTTCCCGACACACATGCCGAACTGCTAAAACTGCCCGGCATCGGCCCCTATACCGCCGCTGCGATCTCGGCCATCGCGTTTGATGCGCCCGAGACCGTCGTGGACGGCAATGTGGAACGGGTGATGGCACGGTTGCACGACATTCACACGCCGCTGCCCACCGCCAAACCCGAACTGACCGCCGCCGCCGCCGCCCTGACACCATCTGACCGGCCCGGAGACTATGCACAGGCCGTCATGGACTTGGGGGCAACGATCTGCACGCCGCGCAATCCTGCCTGCGGGATCTGCCCCTGGATGGCGTTTTGTGCGGCGCGCACGGCAGGAACCGCAGCGGCCCTGCCCGCAAAACTGCCGAAAAAGCCCAAACCGATCCGCCTCGGGATCGCCTATGTCGCGCAACGTGCCGATGGTGCGTTGTTGCTGGAGCGGCGCGAGGATCGGGGCCTGTTGGGCGGCATGCTGGGCTGGCCCGGTAGTGAATGGACCGAAGCGGTACCTGAACCGACCCCACCTGTTGACGCCGAATGGCTGCTGTTGGAGGACGAGGCGCGTCATACCTTTACCCATTTCCACCTGCGTCTGAAGATTGCAATCGCATCGACCCCGATGAATGCCGCGCCCGACCATGGGACGTTTATCGAACGATCCCGGTTTCGACCCACCGAATTACCCACCGTTATGCGCAAAGTCTTTGATCTGGCGCGTGGCAGGCTGGAAAATCTCGGATAGAGTCGCACCAAACACCCCTCTGACCTCTGCTCAAGGATCACCTGGATATGACCCCACCCTCAACCGTCGCAAAGGTACAGAACGCCCTTCCGTTCTGGATGACGTTACTGCTGGTGCCGCTCGCGCTGATCGGTGCCCTAGTGGGCGGGTGGACTGTCATCCTGCTGCCGTTGTTCACATGGTATTTCTTTACCATTCTCGATGCATTCATTGGCCTCAATCTGGCAAACAACGACCCTGAAACGGGCGAGGACCAGCTGACATGGTACAAGATGATCACGCTGATCTGGGCACCTGTTCAGGTCGTGCTGCTGTTCTGGATGATCTGGTATGTGCCCAGTGCGGACCATTTGAGCGCGTTGGAAAAAATCGTGCTGTTCTTTGGCGTTGGTGTGATCACCGGCACTGTCGGGATCAACTACAGTCACGAGCTGATGCACCAGAAAAACAAGTGGGAACGCTGGATGGGCGATGCGCTGTTGGCGATGGTCCTGTATTCGCATTTCCGGTCCGAGCACCTGCTGGTGCATCACCGTCACGTCGGCACGCCGCGCGATCCGGTAACCGCGCGGTATAACGAGGGGTTCTATCGGTTCTTTATCCGCGTGCTGCCCGGTTCGCTGAAATCCGCCTTTGCCGCGGAAAAGGCGATGCAGGCCCGCAAGGACCGCGCGTGGACGCATCCCAGCAATCCGTTTTTCCGGTATTGGGCGCTACAGGGCGCGATGCTGGTGCTGGCGCTGTTGCTGGGGGGCTGGGCGGGTCTCTTTCTGTTCGTCTGGCAGGCCTTTATCGCGGTCTGGCAGCTGGAATTAGTGAACTATATCGAACATTACGGCCTGACCCGCAAACATCTGGGGGATGGCAAATACGAGCATGTCAAACCGCAACACAGCTGGAATGCCGCGCACAAGGCGTCGAACTGGCTGCTGATCAACCTGCAACGCCATTCGGACCACCATTACAAACCCGACCGCCGATTCCCACTGTTGCAAAACTATACCGAGGCCAACGCGCCGCAACTGCCCTATGGCTATCCGCTGATGACCATGGCGGCGATGGTCCCGCCGTTGTGGCGGCGCGTGATGAACCGGCGGGTGCGGCGCTGGCGCGAGATGTATTACCCCGAGATCACCGAATGGAAGGCGTATAACAAGGCGCTGAATCCATCCCCGCGGTAAAGACAGCGAACAAGCATGCCGGATAGCAGAAAAAAGGCCCCGTCACATGAGGTGACGGGGCAGAGGTATAGTGCCTAGCGTCAGGCCGCAGGCACCGGCGGTGTTCTTTGTAGTGTTCGAAAGCTTCAGTTCGGGCGGCTGGCCATTTCGGCGCGGATTTGCTGGCGCAACAGGTCAATCGGGACCTTTTTGCCGTCGCGCTTGAAACACCAGTAGGTCCAGCCATTGCAGCTGGGCGCGCCTTCCAGATGGGCACCGACCTGATGGATTGACCCCTTGATGTCCTCGCCGATCAGGGTGCCATCGGCGCGGACCTTGGCCTTGTGCCGCTTGTTCATCGAATAGAGTTCCTCGCCGGGACGCAGCATGCCGCGTTCGACCAGCTGACCGAAGGGCACGCGTGGTTCTGCGCGTTTGCTGGTGGACACTTCCAGCGCCTCTCGGTCGTACTTGCGGATGCCTTTCAGGCGTTTCTCGGCCACCTCGCGATAGGCGGCTTCGCGTTCGATCCCGATGAAATCGCGGCCCAGCATCTTGGCCACTGCGCCGGTCGTTCCGGTGCCAAAGAACGGGTCGAGGACCACATCGCCGGGGTTGGTGCTGCCCACCAGAACGCGGTGCAGCAGGCTTTCTGGTTTTTGCGTTGGATGTGCCTTGTCGCCATCCTCGTTCTTGAGCCGCTCATGCCCGGTGCAGATCGGCAATACCCAGTCGCTGCGCATCTGGATACCTTCGTTCAGGGATTTCAGCGCCTCATAGTTGAAGGTGTATTTGCCACCTTCCTGTTTGGACGCCCAGATCATCGTTTCGTGCGCATTGGTCAAACGCTTGCCGCGGAAATTCGGCATCGGGTTCGACTTGCGCCAGACCACATCGTTCAGGATCCAATAGCCAGCGTCCTGCATCGCAGAACCGACCCGAAAGATGTTGTGATAAGAGCCGATCACCCAAATAGCCCCGTTGGGTTTGAGCAATCGGCGTGCTGCCTGAAGCCAGTCTTGGGTAAATCTGTCATAGGCGGCAAACGAGGAAAATTGATCCCAGGCGTCATCGACGGCATCCACTTGGGAATTGTCGGGGCGATGCAAGTCGCCCTTGAGCTGGAGGTTATATGGCGGATCTGCAAAAATCAGATCAACCGACGCTTCTGGCAGGGACTGCATCACCTCGATGCAGTCGCCGGAAAGAATCGTGTTAAGAGGGAGCGCAGCCGCGCTCTTTGCTTTGGTCATCGTCTTCATTCTCTGCCTCTGTCCCGGCGCTTGCTGCGCTCTGGTTCGTTGAGGTCAAAGATGAGTCAAAGCTGATTCGTGGTCAATTTCTTTATTGAATCAGTATGTTAGTTATTTTTCTTGATACAAGATATTGTGGACTGGTTTGAAGGAACGTCTATGGTGTGGGGTCACACCAAGATTTCGCAGCGCGAGTTTGTGACTTTTGGACGGATATCCTGCGTTGGTTTCCCAACCGTATCCCGGCCACTGTTGCGCCAAATCCCACATGACATAATCTCGACAGATTTTGGCCATAATTGAGGCAGCCGAAATCGACAAAGACCGTGCGTCACCCTTGACGATGGCCTGTGCCGCCATCGTCAGACCGGCCGGAATCATATTGCCATCGATCAGCGCCAGATCGGGTACACGCGGCAATCCATCTACCGCGCGCTCCATCGCCAGATGCGAGGCGCGCAGGATGTTGAGGCTGTCAATCTCTTCGACGCTGGCATGCGCGATGGACACTTCAGCCACGGCAGCGATCTGTTCATAGAGCGCCTCGCGGCGTTTCGCGGTCAGCTTCTTGGAATCGTGCATGCCGTCGGGGATGCGCGCGGGGTCCAGAATGACGGCTGCCGCAGTGACGGGACCGGCCAGCGGGCCGCGTCCGACCTCGTCCACCCCGGCGATTACGTGGTAGCCATCGGCAAAACCGGCCTGCTCAAAGCTGAAGTCGGGGGTCATTGCCTGCACTATGTTGCCATCTCTTCGGCGCGTGCGCCGCGGGCATAGGCCTTTAGGCACAATAATTCGATCGCGACCATTGCAGCGGCATTCGATGTCATTTCGGCATGGTCATACGGCGGTGACACTTCGACCACGTCTATACCGGCAAAATCCATCCCCTTCATTGCCCGCAGGATCGACAACGCCTGATAGCTGGTCAGCCCGCCGGGCACCGGTGTGCCCGTGCCCGGTGCGGTAGAAGGATCAAGACAGTCGATGTCAAACGTCAGATATGCCGGGCCGTCGCCAACGGTCTCGCGGATGATTTGCGCCAGATCAGCTGCGGGTGTTTCATGTGCCTGATCCGCATAAATCACGCGCATGCCATAGCTTTGCTCGCCGCGAAAACAGGTGCGTATGCCCAGCTGCACCGAGCGGGTCGGATCAATCACCCCTTCGCGGATGGCGTAGTTAAACATGCTGCCATGATCGAGTCGGGCGCCGGGGTCTGCCTCAACGTCGCGATGTGCGTCGAATTGCACAAGGCTGAGAGGGCCGAATTTCTCGGCATAGGCGCGCAGCACCGGGTAGGTGCAGAAATGATCACCCCCCAGCATCAGCGTGGAGGCGCCAGCCGCCAGAATGCCCGCGACATGCGCCTCGATCACATCGGGGATGTCCATTGGGGCGCCCCAGTCAAAATCGCAATCTCCATAGTCGGTGACGGCCAGCGTATCGAAAGGATCGAATCGCCAAGGCCAGACCGGACCCCAAGCGTGCTGAGCCGAGGCCTTTCTGACGGCCTCTGGCCCGAAACGGGTGCCGGGACGGTTACTCACGGACAGGTCGAACGGAATGCCTGTGACAGCCACATCCACCCCCGTCAGATCGCGGGTGTATTTGCGCCGCATGAAACTGAGCGCACCCGCATAGCTGGATTCGGCCATCGTGCCTTTCAGATCTGATCGTGTGAATGCGCCGTCATTGGCACCCTCGAAGCCCTGCTTTTCCATTCTGTGCATCCCCATGCCTGACCTGCCTTGTGTCACACAAATGGTGGTCGGATGCAAAAAAAGGGAGAGGGGCAAAATGCCCCTCTCCCGTCACACAACCAGTCGCTGGTTCTTATTGGCAGCTGGTACTCACGAAACCTGATTAATGTGTGTAGCGCGGCCGTGCGCTATACCGCTGTTGGCCGTAACCGTTGTGGTAGCCATGCGCCCGACGGTGGGCACGACGTTGTTGCTTGTGACGGCGATGTTGGCGCTGCGCCTGCTTGTGACCGCGATGGGCGCGGTGTGCCTTATAGCCGTGGCCATTATTACGGCTGGACACATAAGGAGCGGGGCGGCGCTTGCTCTTGTTGTTGTCATGAATCGCAGCGCCGATGATGGCGATGCCAGCAATGGCAGCCAGAGCGCGTGCAATATCCTTGTCGTCAGCGCGGGCCGGGGCGGCGGTCATGCCGGTCACGGCGAGTGACGCGGCGAGGATCAGAGAAATGAATTTACCAGACATGAGTGTAATCCTTTCGAGGTCAGGTGTTGTCAGGTCCACCCGATGAGTGGGCAGAAGCGATGACACCAAACTGGGCCCGACCCACCGAGACAGGCAATAACGTCGGGTTGTTATCTGATAACAGCGACGCTAACGGCCCAGATTGCCCTATGGTTATTGAATAGCGTCACGGGCTGGGTCATGTTGCGATCCATGAGACACCAATTGATCCTTGCGGCCCTCGTGGCCCTGATATCGTTCGGCGCCAGTGCGGCCGATGCCGCCTGCTATGCCGAATACAAGGCCAAGCAGGATAACCCTTTTAAGCTGCATTACAATGTGGCGCAGATCAGCGCGCCGTGCACGATGGCATCGGCCCGCGCCCAGCTGTCCAGTCTGCTGGCATCGCAGGGGCTGACCCTGTTAAAAGTGCTGTCTGTCAGACAACAATGATCACACCGGGGGAGTGCCTTTGAATGACCTGACCCATTCCTCTGCTGCGGATGCCCGCCGGTCGGGTGGCCGTGTTGTGATCATTGGCGTGATCGCCATCGTGGTGATTCTGACGCTGGCCGCCGTGCTGCTGTTTCTATCGCTGCCGGACGCCAATGCGTTCAACGCACGCGTCGAACGCATTTTTGTCGAGAACGACGCGCTGACCAGCGACGCCGAGATCAAGCTGCTGGAAATCCTCGCCCTGTCTGGTACCGCATTTTCCGAGACATTGGTTAGTTACCGCATGGTGATATTCGTATTGCTGATCTTTGCCACGTCATTGCTGGTGGCAGCACTGGTATTTCTGGTCATGCTGATCGCCATGAACCGTCGTATGGCCCAGATCGAACGCTCTGGCATTCAGGTAAGTTCGTTGCTGATCAGCCGGGCCGAGAAGTCTGTTTACCTGAACAACATGGGATTCAAACTGACCGATGCGGCGATGGAAACGTTATCGATACTGGCCGAGGCCCGGATGGATGGCGACGTCCTGACAGGAGCCGAGATCGAGGGCATGATTTCGGGCCGCAACGCCAGCGATTGCGAAGAGGCAGCGGGCGCCACACGGATCAAACGCCTGCGCGATACGTTGGGCAATCAGATGGTCAGTGAACTGCTGGTCAAGAACATCGCGCGCAAGGGGTATGTGCTGGCGATCGACAAGGATGTGATCCGGGTGATCTGAGCAGACGTTGCCCGAAATTTTCATACCCCCGGCAGGGATATTTTCGGCCGGAGGATATATGGGGTGCTATAGGACATGAAAATCTGCCTCAGTCCGGCGTCAGCATGTAGCCCTCGCCACGTACTGTTTGCAGATAGCGGGGCTGCTTCGGGTCGGCCTCTATCTTGCGCCGCAGGCGGGTGATCTGGACATCCACCGCGCGTTCCTGTGCTTGTCCCTTGTCGCGCCCCAGATCTTCGACCAGTTTGGTGCGGCTGACCGGCTTGCGAAGATGTTCGGAAAAGATGCGCATCAGCTGCGTCTCGGTCGCAGTCAGACGAATCGTCTCTTCGCCACTCATCAGTTCGGACCGCTCGATGTCATACCGTACGGGACCAAGCTGGAGGATCTTTGGCACTGTGGTTTCCGGCTCAGGCTCGGGCATACGACGCAGGATCGCATTGATCCGCAGTAACAGTTCCTTTGGCTCGAATGGTTTGGGCAGATAATCGTCGGCCCCAGCTTCTAGTCCGGCGATGCGGTCTTCGGTTTCGCCCTTGGCCGTCAGCAACAGGATCGGTGTTGACAGGTCGGCGCGCAACGCGCGGGTAAGCTCCACGCCGTCCTCTCCGGGCATCATCACGTCGAGCACGATCAGGTCGAATTCCAACCCTGCCAGTACCCGCCGGGCATGGGCCGCGTCCCGCGCGACCGAAACCAGAAATCCGTTGCGCGCCAGAAATTTGCGGAGAAGGCCGCGTATTCGTTCGTCATCATCGACAATCAGGAGGTGGGGTGCCGGGTCGCTCACGATGCAACCTCTCTCAGCGCGTGGTAACGATGGCGCATATCTGGATCCATCATCGCCTCTAGCACCTGACGAAAGCCGCTGACCGCCTCTGGTCCCGCGGAACGGAACGCCGCGCGCATCCGCGCACGTTGTGCATCGCTGAGTTTACGTTCCAACGCCGCCCCTTTATCGGTCAGGTACAAGTTGCGCTCGCGCTTGTCTGAGGTGCCAACCTGACTGTCTACCAGACCGTCCTCGACCAATGTTCGCAACACACGATTGAGTGATTGTTTGGTTACGCCAAGAATGCTGAGCAGATTGTTTACCGTCGTGCCCGGACTGCGCGCGATGAAATGGACCGCCCGGTGATGGGCGCGGCCATAGGCCATTGTCGCCAGAATACGGTCCGGATCAGAGGTAAAGCCCCGATAGGCAAAGAACATCGCCTCGATCCCTTGGCGAAGTTGTTCGTCGGTGAGAAAGAGCAGCGTCTCGCCGCCTTGGGCGTCTCGCATGGGTTTCTCCAATCCTTGACTATGTCATTCCGCATTTTAAGTCAGCTTTGTTGACATTCCAAGATCAAACTGTTAGCGAATCGCAGTTTCCGCGCAACTTTATGTCCGCTTCGGACCAAGTTGGCGCAATAAATGCAAAGGCCCATTGAGGAGATGAATGATATGGCTGGCTATGATGACCGCGACGGCAAGATCTGGATGGACGGGAAGCTCATCGATTGGCGCGAGGCGAACGTTCATATTCTGACGCATGCCATGCATTACGCCAGTTCAGTGTTTGAAGGCGAGCGCGCGTATAACGGCAAGATTTTCAAGAGCCGCGAACATTCGGAACGTCTGCACTTCTCTGCCGGTGAGTTGGACTTCCAGATCCCATGGACCGTGGACGAGATCGAAGCGGCCAAGCAGGAAGTGCTTGCGGCAAATGGCCTGACAGACAGCTATGTGCGCGCTGTCGCGTGGCGTGGCGCGGGTGAGGACATGGGCGTGGCCTCTGCGCGTAATCCTGTCCATCTGTGCATCGCGGCGTGGGAATGGGGTGCCTACTATGGTGACGCCAAGATGAAGGGGGCCAAGCTGGACATCTCCAAGTGGAAACGCCCCAGCCCCGAAACGATCCCGGTCCATGCCAAGGCAGCCGGTCTCTATATGATCTGCACCACATCCAAGCACGCAGCAGAAGCGAAAGGATGCTCTGACGCGCTGTTCATGGATTACCGCGGCTATGTGGCCGAGGCGACAGGTGCAAATATCTTCTTTGTCAAGGATGGCGAGGTGCATACGCCTGATCCTGATTGTTTTCTCAATGGTCTGACTCGGCAAACCGTGATCGGGATGCTGAAGGACCGCCAGATCAAGGTGCATGAGCGCCACATCATGCCCGAAGAGATGGAAGGGTTCGAGCAATGCTGGCTGACCGGGACCGCCGCCGAGGTGACGCCGGTGGGGCAGATCGGTGACTACCGTTTCGAGGTTGGTGCGATGGCCCGCGAGATTGCGGAAGGGTACGAGAAGCTGGTGCGGAGCTAGGTTGTAGCGCGCAAAAGCGAACAGCGCGGTGCAACCCACCGCGCTGTTTGAAAGACTTCTGATTTCTGTAGAGTTCGGACGTTAGCCGGGGCTAAGCCCACGCAGCCGCTCTGACCGACGGCGCAGTAACTCAACTGTTGCCAGCAGCAAGATCGACAGCGCCACAAGGATCGTCGCCACGGCGAGGATTGTCGGGCTGATCTGTTCGCGCAGGCCGGTGAACATCTGCCACGGCAGTGTCTTTTGTCCGGCGGAGCCGACAAAGAGTACCACCACAACTTCGTCAAACGAGGTGATAAAGGCAAACAGCCCGCCCGAGATTACCCCCGGCAGGATCAGTGGCATCTGCACGCGAAAGAATGTCGTGACCGGGTTCGCGCCCATATTGGCCGCCGCGCGGGTCAGGGACCGATCAAAGCCCACCAGTGTCGCGGTGACGGTGATGATCACGAACGGAATGCCCAGAACCGCGTGGGCCAGCACAACACCCCAATAGGTGCCTTGCAGACCCAGCCGCGAGTAAAAGAAGTACATCCCTGCCGCCGAGATGATCAGCGGCACGATCATCGGTGAAATCAGGATCGCCATGATCGCACGGCGGAACGGCACATGCGGCTGGCTGAGCCCAATGGCGGCGAGCGTGCCGAAACTGACCGACAGAAGCGTTGCCACCGGCGCGATACGCACCGAATTCCACAGGGCCTGCTGCCAGTCGGCATTGGTAAAGAAGTCGCGATAGTGTTTCAGGCTGTAGCCCTCAGGATCAAACCGCAGCATTTCGGGCGTGAAGGTAAAGAAATCCTCGGCGTTGAAACTGAGCGGCATCACCACCACAATCGGCGTGATCAGAAAGAAGAAGATCAGCCCGCAGATCACCCGGAATGTGTAGTGCCACAGCACTTGTCCGGGTGTCAGATACGGCACCAGCTTGGCCCGGTAGCGATTGAACCCGATCCAATAGGCGAACCACCCAAAAAACCAGCCAAAGAGGGCCCCGACAACTGCCCCCGGCAACCCGCCAACGGCAAATCCGCCCGCTGCAAACAGGACAACAATGGCCCAACGGACCATCTTTTCCTGTGCTCGTCCCAACACTTCGACTGCCAGAAAACCTATGACAGCCAAAAGCGCCGCGCCGACGACAACGCCGAGCAGGGTAGACCCCTGCGCGGTCCCGATGAACACCCCGGCAAAGGCCCCGGCTGCGGCAATGACCGGGACATAAAAGCTGACTGGTTTCTTGCCGGTCTCGGTGATGACGATATCGCTTGTTGTCATGTGCCTTACCCCAACTTCACGTTGTCGATGCCGACGATCTTGTCATATGCCCAGTAAAGGATCAGCACGACAGCCAGCAGAATGGTGCCCAGAGCAGCCGCGAGGCCCCAGTTGAGCGAGGATGAGATGTGATAGGCGATCCGGTTCGAGATGAACGTCCCGGTGGTGCCGCCGACAATCTCTGGGGTGATGTAGTAACCGATGGATAGGATGAACACGAGGATGGACCCCGCGCCGATCCCCGGCACTGATTGCGGAAAATAGACCCGCCAGAATGCTGTCCAGTTGGTCGCGCCCAGCGATTTGGCAGCGCGCAGATAACTGGGCGGGATGGTCTGCATCACCGAGTACATTGGCAGGATCATAAACGGCAGCAGGATATGCGTCATCGCCACGATCGTGCCGAACTGGTTGTTGATCATAATCAGCCGATCTGCATCGCCGACGATACCCAGCCAGACCAGAACATCGTTGATGACGCCCTGCTGTTGCAGCATCACCTTCCACGCCGACGTTCGCACCAGCAGGGATGTCCAGAACGGCAGCAACACGAGGATCATCAGCAGGTTTGCCGTGCGCATTGGCAGGTTTGCCAGAATCCATGCCACCGGATAGGCCAGCAGGATACAGCTGGCGGTGATCATCAGACTCATAAACAGCGTGCGTTTGAATAGCAGGCCATAGATGCGTTCGTTATCGTCGCGGAATTCTGCACCGTCGGGTGATTTCTGCATATCGACGGCATTTAAGAAATAGCCGTTAGTATAGGATGGGCTATAGGTCTGGATCGTTTGCCAGTTGTCCAAATCCCCCCAATCCTTGTCGATATCGACAAAGGTATCGCGGAAATTTAAGGGTTCCATGTCGGCAACAGCAGCTTGCGCCGCGCTCAGCTCTGCCGCGCCGGGGCCAGAATATCCCGCAAGCGCACTGATGGTGTCGGCACTGCGAAGATCCTCTGTCAGTGCAACCTTGACGGATTCCCATGGCTCTTCTTCAGCCACCACATCGCCATCCTCGACGGCGGTAAAGAATGCAAAGGCGGTGTATTCTGCGGCGGTGCGCGGTAACAGCGCACTGATTTCGGCCGACGGGACAAAGCCAATATCGCCGCCGTGGCCATTATCCGTCAGATCGGTCAGCCGTTTGCGCTGTGCGTTGAGCAGATCGGTGTCCTTGGCGGCACCACTCGGGCCGCTCATCAGAGCGTACCAGAACGCTTCGCTCTCCCACGCTTCGTTAAGATCCTCGAGCGCGTCGATACGATCCTCTCCGATGTCATCCAGTTTGCGGCCCGAAGAGCGGAACAGCGACGAAATGCCGGTTTCCTCGTAGTTCAGGCGCGTGCCCAACTTGGTATGTTCCTTGGCCTCGGCGGCGAGAAACATGTCATAATAGAGCGCCTCGAAGACCGGCTCGGCCGGTGGCTCGCCCGCACTGGCATCCCACGTGTCCAAGCTTTGCGTGGTGCGCGGCAGTGTCGTCGAAACGATCTGGTTCTCGACTGAACGGAACAACATGTCCGCGATCGGCGCGATAAAGGTCAGGAGAACAAAGAGCAGCAGAGGCGCGATCAACATCAGCGCCCGCATCTTTTGTAGTCGCAGGGCGCGGTTCAGGCTGCGCTTCAGCGGTGTGCCGTCAGCTGCAAGAACCTTGGCCGGCTTGCCGGCGGAATTGGTGCTATCGCTCATGTCAGACGCCCTCGACCAGAATGATTGTGCTTGTCGCCGTGCGCCGCCTGATATCAGCTACCTTTTGGTAGTCGGGATCGTTGTAGGCGGCCTTTGCGGCCTCGAAAGTAGGAAATTCTATAACCACATGGCGGCTTTCCGCGGCACCTTCGGCAACCTCGGCCTGTCCACCGCGGACGATGAACGTCCCGCCGAGGCCCAACAGGATCGGCGTATCCTTTTCGACATATTCGCGATACGCGTCGGCATCGTTCACCGTGATATGGCCGATGATATAGCCCTTGGGCATATGGTCGTGTCCCCCCGTTTGGGTCGTGCGGCCCGTTCATGCGGGCCGCACTTTAATTAGTGGCAGAGGCGCGGTGTCCGCGCCCCTGCGGGTTCGTTTACTTCGCGAGCCACGCTTGGAATTTGGCGTCGATGTCATCGCGATAGTCGGCCCAGAACTCGTAGTTGTAGAGGAACGTGTTCTTGGCGTTGTTAGGATCGGTCGGCATGTGTGGTGCCATGTCGATACCCAGATCGGCGTGCTGACCCACCAGCGGTGCGGACGACGCGCGCGCCGGACCGTAGCTGATGTATTTGGCCTGATCTGCCAGACGCTGGGTGTCGGTCGCGAACATGATGTAGTCCAGTGCGCGTGCTTTGCGCTCGTCGCTCAGACCGGCGGGGATGATCCAGCCGTCAAGGTCGAACACCTGCGCGTCCCACATCATCGCAACAGGCTGATCCTGCTCTTCGATCACGCTGAACAAACGGCCATTGTAGGTCGAGCCCATGAAGACTTCGCCATCCGCCAGCAACTGGGGCGTATCCGCGCCAGCCGACCACCAGATCACGTCATCCTTGATGGTGCCGAGCTTGGCCAGGGCTTGCTCTTGACCTTCTTCGGTGCCCAGAACGTCATAGACTTCGTCCTTGGCAACGCCATCGCAGAGCAGCGCCCATTCCATGTTGTTGATCGGGCGCTTTTCCAGCGAACGCTTGCCGGGGTATGTTTCCGTGTCGAACACGTCACAGATGTCGTCAGGCGCGTCTGCACCTTCTGGCACCATATCCGTGCGATAACCGAACGTGGTCGAATAAACGATCTGCGGGATGAAGCAGTCGGAAACCAGCAGGTCACCGAAATCGTCCGACGCCTTGCTGCCGTCGTCGCCATCGGCAAGCTGTTCGTCCGCGTCGATTTCCATCGCCAGACCTTCGTCGCACAGGCGAATCGCATCAGCGGCAACCACGTCGACCACGTCCCAAGTGACGTTGCCCGCTTCGTTCATCGCGCGCAGCTTGGCCACGGCCTCGGCCGAGCTTTCGTCGTTCACAATCGTGACGCCGGTCTTTTCCATGTAGGGCTCGTGATAAGCAAGCTGCTGCGACTTAGAATAGGCGCCGCCCCAGCTGACGATGGTCATTTCGTTCGCCATATGCGCTTCGGCCGAGACCATACCCGCAGCAACAGTCAGTGCCGTGGTGGTCATCAGTGTCTTAGTGAGTTTCATGTATATTTCTCCCTAGTGATACCCGTTGTTTACGAGGGAAGGCCATGCCACGGGTGAGGCAACGCGGCCCTCTGATCATCGAACCCCGGAGGGCCACGATATTTTCTAACCTATTACGCATCCAGCGCGCGGCAATCCTCTGGAAGCCAGCCGATCTCGATCTGCTCGCCGGGCTGCATGCGCCGCTGGTCGGGTGCGTTACGGGTCTTGACGATAAACTCATCATTGCCGGCGACGCGCAGGCGCGTGCGGAAAATGTCACCCATATAGATGAATTCCAGCACTTCCGCTTTTAGGGTGTGTGCGCCAGGCTTTAGCCGTTTCTTGTCTATTTCAACACGTTCCGGCCGGATGGATACGCGGGTGCGCGCACCGACTTCGCTGACATTCACCGGTTTGGCATCGATCAGTGCGCCGCCGTCCAGTTCAACCAACGCCGTGCCGTCTTTGATCTCTTTGAGCGTGCCCAGCATCGTGTTGTTTTCGCCGATGAATTGCGCGACGAAACTGTTGTCCGGCTCTTCATAAAGCTTGTCCGGCGGGTCGATCTGCTGAATCCGGCCATCGTCGAACACTGCGACACGATCGGACATGGTCAACGCCTCTGTCTGGTCGTGGGTCACATAGACCGTGGTAATTCCCAGATTGTGTGCCAGATCGGTAATCTCGAACTGCATCTTTTCGCGCAGTTGTTTGTCCAGCGCGCCGAGCGGCTCGTCCATCAGGACCAGTTCAGGTTCAAACACAAGCGCGCGCGCCAAGGCGACCCGTTGTTGCTGACCACCCGAGAGCTGTGCCGGGCGGCGACCGCCAAAGGCGCCCATCTCGACCATTTCCAGCGCACGTTTGACTTTGGCCTCGCGGTCCGACTTACCCATTTTGCGTACCTCAAGCGGGAAGCTGAGGTTCTCTGCAATCGTCATGTGCGGGAACAGAGCGTAGTTCTGGAACACCATGCCGATGCCGCGCTTGTGTGGCGGGATGTTGTTGATCGACGTGCCGCCGAGACGAATATCGCCATGTGTTGCGGTTTCGAACCCGGCGAGCATCATCAGGCATGTGGTCTTGCCCGATCCCGAGGGGCCCAACATCGTCAGGAATTCGCCGCGCGGTACCGTCAGGTTCAGATCTTTGACAACGAGAATTTCGCCATCATAACTCTTTTGCACGCGTTCAAATTCGACGAACGCATCATCGTTGTTTTTATCCGCCAAGTCCGGCTCCCTGATATTTTTATTCGCAGTTTTCCCTGCGTGCGTCGTGTACTAAATCCAGATCACTGTCGCGATGCAAGCACTAAGCGGTCGTTTTTGGGCAGTTTGCGACTATCATTGACAAATTTTCGACCTCTTGCCTCGAAATTAGCCGAGGCAGTGTCAGTCCAAAATGCGCGAAACAGCTTGAACTGTTTTTGTCACGACCTCGTCGGCCTCGGCACGATTGAGGCAGAAGGGCGGCGCGAAACCCAGAATATCGCCCTGAGGCATGGCGCGCCCGATGACACCCAGATCCGCCAGCGCACCCGCAATTTGCGGACCGACCTTGTCCGCCGCATCAAAGTATACGCGGTCGCTGCGATCCTTGACAAATTCGACGGCGCACAGCATCCCCTCGCCCCGAATATCGCCGACATTGGGGTGATCGCCCAGCGCGTCGTGCATCGCGGAATTGAGGTAGCCGCCGGTTTCGCGGTTGTTGGTGATCAGGTCCAGATCGTCCAACAGCTTGAGGTTAGCTACGCCCGCCGCGGCACCGATGGGATGCGCCGAATAGGTCCAGCCGTGGCCGATCGGACCGTTCTCGTCGGTGCCTTGCTCCAGCACTTTCCACATCTTGTCAGACACGATGGACCCCGACAGCGGCGCATAGGCCGACGTCAGACCTTTGGCGATGGTGATCAGGTCAGGTTTGATCCCGTAGTGATCGGACCCCATCATGGTGCCCAGACGGCCAAATCCGGTCACAACCTCGTCGGCGACCAGCAGGATGTCATGTTTGTCCAGCACGGCCTGAATCGCGGGCCAGTAGCCAGCGGGGGGCGGCACGATGCCACCGGTACCCAGCACCGGTTCGCCGATAAAGGCAGCGATGGTGTCTGCCCCTTCGCGCGCGATCAGCTCTTCCAGCTTGGTCACGCAATGAGCGACGAACTGTTCTTCGGTCTGATCCAGATCGTCGCGACGGTAGTAATAGGGCGCTTCGGTATGCACGACCTGCGCCAGCGGCAGGTCGAATTTCTTGTGGAACAACTCCAGCCCCGTCAGCGAGCCTGTCATCAGGCCAGAGCCGTGATAGCCGCGCCATCGGCTGATGATCTTCTTCTTCTCCGGCCGGCCGAGGATGTTGTTGTAGTACCAGATCAGCTTGATGTTGGTCTCGTTCGCATCAGAGCCGGACAGACCGAAATAGACCTTGCTCATGTGATCAGGCGCGCGGTCCAGCACCATCTTGGCCAGTGTGATGCTGGCCTCAGTGCCGTGACCGACATAGGCGTGATAATAGGCCAGTTCATGCGCTTGTTTGGAAATCGCCTCGGCAATCTCGGGACGGCCATAGCCCACGTTGACGCAGTATAGCCCGGCAAAGGCATCCAGATGTTTGTTGCCGTTGCGGTCCTCGATATGGCAGCCTGACGCGCCGCTGATGATACGGCTCTGCACTTCGCCACGGGCAAATTGTGCCAGATGGGTCGAAGGGTGGAAAAATGTCTCGCGGTCCCATTCGGCCAGTTGATCATTGCGCAGCATCGTCAGACTCCTAAATCAGCCACCCTGGGCACACCCCAGGATTCTAGTGCGAAACATGCCCCAAACACGTCAGCCTGTGTTTCTGAAAAAACAGCCCTCCGCAGAAGAATCTTCTGTCACTCACCGCCCAGCACAGCAGCAAACGGCGGCACCGGGCTGTCCTTGACCGTCTTGGTCACGATATAGGTGAAATAACGTGCCAGCCCTATGCGGGCCTCCAGCATCGCGTCGATGAGGCGCTGATAACTGTCGATATCGCGCGTCACCACATGCAACAGGTAGTCATAGCCACCACCCAGCGCCCAGCAGCCGGTGACTTCGGCATAACGTTCCATCGCGGCCTCGAACACACGGAACGCGGCGGCGGTATGATCGCTCAGCTCTGCGGTCACGAATACCTCGACATGCGGCCCCAGCTTGCGCAGGCTGATATGCGCATGGATGCCATCGATCACGCCCGCTTCTTGCAATTTGCGCACCCGTTCCCAGCAGGGGCTGGCAGAAAGGCCAACCGCGTCAGCCAGTGCCGCGTTGGTCATTCGGCCGTCCCGCGCCAATGCGCGCAGGATGTCGATATCGCGGGGATCAAGCCGGATCATGTCAGGTTCGGACCACGGTGCCGACATCACCGCCACTCAGGAGATCCATTACATGCGTTGCGATGGCCGTGTCGTGCGCGCCGGTACCAGTCAGGTCGCAGATCGTGATTTCGTCATCTTCGGTGCGCCCTTCCCGTTCACCGATGATCACCTGCCCCAGTTCAGGGGGATCGGGTCGGTCCCACAGACCCGCCTCGATTGCGCCGCGCAACTCGCCCAAGCTGCGGCATTGGCTGACCCGGTCACAATAATAGGTGTCGGCCGCGATCAACGCCTTTGGCGCGACTTCAGTCTTGCCCTCTGCGTCCGATCCCATCGCCGTGATGTGCAGACAAGGGTGCAGCATGTCGGCAGTGATCAACGGTGTGCGCGACGGAGTGGTGGTGATTACCAGCTGGCTCTGCGCAACCAGATCGGCGGGATCGGTGACGGCGCGCACCGGAACGCCCAGCGTCTCGGCCATCTCGCGGGCACAGGCCTCGGCCTTGGCCGGATCACGACCCCAGACCAGCGCATCCTCGAACGGGCGCACCAGTTGCGCGGCACGCAGTTGCAGGCGCGCCTGTAGGCCGGTGCCCAGCACGCCCGCAGTGCGCACACCAACCGGGGCCAGATGCATCGCGGCCACGGCACCCGCCGCCGCCGTGCGGATGTCTGTCAGATAGCCGTTATCCAGCAGCACCGCCTCGACCTGTCCGGTTTTGGCCGAAAAGACCATCATCAGCCCGCCAAGACTGGGCAAGCCCAGTGCGGCATTGCCGAAGAACCCGGTGCTGGCCTTTAGTGCGAAACGCTCCAGCCCGTCGATATATGCGGTTTTCACGTCAAACTCGCCGCCGATCTTTTCCAAATCCATCGACAAGATGGGCGGCATGATCACCTCGCCCCGTGCGAGCGCGGCAAAGGCGCGTTCGATCACCTGCACCGTTGCCATATCAAGGCCGACAGCACCGCGCAGTTGCGTTTCGGTCAGCACACGGATGTCGTGGGGCATGGGGCAGATATTCCTTTAGCTGGGGTTGGTCTGTGCAGTGTGACGGGCAGCGTGGATGAGCGAGCGGCTAGTCATTCGAATCATGGCGCGCCCTCGTAAGGTGCGCCAGGCAAATGCAGATCGCCCAATGTCACGTCCTGACCGGCCATGATCCGGGCGTGCAGCTGCATGTCCAGATTGCGCCCTGTAATGATGGTCGCGGCGGGGCCATCCAGTGCGACCTTGCCATTCAGCAGTGCCGCGATCCCAACAACGCAAGCGCCCTCTGCCACGATGCGATCCTCATAATATAGCACCTGCATCGCGTGATAAATCTCTGCCTCGGAAATCAGAATGACGTCATCCAGCAGATCGCGGCACATCGCAAAGCTGAGCTTGTTATCCATACCGATCCCACCACCGAGGCTGTCGGCAAGCGATGCGCGTTCGATCACTTCGACCGGATGGCCCGCCTTCAGGCTGTCATGCATCGCGGCGCCGGTCTCCATCGTCAGGCCGATGATGCGGATATCGGGGTGAATCTGGCGCGCCGCCAGCGCAATGCCCGCCGCCAGCCCGCCACCGGACAGCGGGATCAGCAGTGTGCGCAAGTCGGGCCGTGCTGCCAGCAATTCCAATCCGATGGTTCCCTGCCCTGCGATCACATGCGGATCGTCAAAGGGCGATATGTCTGTCAGTCCCTCATCCGCGACCATCCGCTGCGCTTCGGCCAATGCCTCGTCCTGACTGGTGCCGCAGATGCGAACCTCTGCGCCCAGTGCCTTGATACCGTTCACCTTTGCTTCGGGTACCAGATTGGACATGCAGATCACGGCGCGCAGCCCGCGTTCCCGTGCGGCATAGGCCACGCCGCGCCCGTGATTGCCGGTCGAACAACAGGTCACGCCCTTGGCCATGTCACCCAGTGCCGCCACAGCATTAAGCGCGCCGCGCAGCTTGAACGCGCCGATGGGCTGCATGTTTTCCAGCTTTAGCAAAACCTCGTGCCCGGTCTTTGCCGTCAGAAAGGGCGAGGGCACCAGTGGCGTGTGATCGGCCACACCCGCGATCACCCGCGCGGCAGCGTGAATATCGGCTAGGGTGAGTTGCATGATCTGGGCGCTCCGCTTGGGTCGGTTCAGTCTTTGGCGCGCAGCGACCAAAGGTCAAGCACAGGGCAGTGCAAAAAAGAGACGTGCAAGCGCGCGCGTCCTGATGCAGGCTGCGCACATCAGACGAAGGGAGAGAGCCATGATCCACAAAGACCTGCCATTTTCGAGCGCCGAGTTTCAGCGTCGCCTGACCAAGACCCGCACCGCAATGGAGGCCGCCGGGATCGACGTCCTCTTTGTCACGGACCCCAGCAACCAGAACTGGCTGACCGGCTATGACGGCTGGTCGTTCTATGTGCATCAGGGGGTTTTGGTTTTTCTGGACGAAGACCCAATCTGGTGGGGTCGCAGGCAGGATGCCAATGGCGGGGTGCGCACGGTCTGGATGAGTGATGACCGGGTTCTGGGATACCTCGATCATTTCGTGCAATCAACGGTGCGTCACCCGATGCAGGATCTGGCGACACGGCTAAAAGACATGGGCCGGGGCAGTGCGCGTATCGGCGTCGAGATGGACAACTACTATTTCTCGGCCAAGGCCTATGCCGTTCTGACTGCCGAGATGGGCGATGCCAAGTTCAGCGACGCCACGGCGCTGGTGAACTGGCAGCGCGGAGTGAAATCAGCGGAAGAGGTCGCGTATATCCGCAAGGCGGCCGCGATCACCGAAAAGATTGTCGATGGGCTGCTGGAGCGCGTCGAACCGGGCGTGCCAAAGAACGAAGTGGTCGCCGAGATTTACCGCGACGCGCTACGCGGTGTCGACGGGGCGTGGGGCGACTATCCGGCCATCGTGCCGCTGCTGCCCTCTGGCAGTGATGCCGCAGCACCGCACCTGACGTGGGACGGTCGGCCCTTCGCCAATGGCGAGGCGACATTCTTTGAGGTTTCAGGATGTTACCGGCGCTATCACGCGCCGCTCTGCCGGACTTTGTTTTTGGGCAAGCCCGATGATTTCCTGCTGCGCGCAGAGGCGGCGCTGACCGAGGGGCTGGAGGCAGGGCTGGAAGTGGCACGGGCCGGCAACCGGGCGTGCGACATCGCCAATGCGCTGGCCGCCCCGCTGGAACGGGCCGGGATCGAGCGCGGCGCGCGCTGCGGGTATCCCATCGGCCTCAGCTATCCGCCCGACTGGGGCGAACGCACAATCAGCCTGCGCGCCGATGATGAGAGCGTGCTGGAACCGGGGATGACCTTCCACTTTATGCCGGGATTATGGATGGATGATTGGGGGCTGGAGATCACCGAAAGCATCCTGATCACCGAGGATGGCCCGTGCGAGACATTCTGCAACCGGCCCCGCAAGATGTTCGTTAAGGACTAGTCGGGGTGCGGCGCGCGATCACCAGACCGGGGGGCGGTCTGGTGATCGCGCGGCGGCCTTACGGCCTTTATTCCGCACGTGGTTACACCTCTTCCACGCCGCACCATTCGGCAATAAAGAGCGCCATTGCGCCGGTGATCCGCTTGAGCGAACTCAGGCTGACGCTTTCATCATAGCCGTGGATATTGCGTGAAATCGGACCGTAGCAAAGCGCCGGGATCTGATTGTAGAGCGCATAAACCCGCGTATCGAGATAAGCGGTCGCGGTGAACGATTGCAGCGGCGCACCGATAGCCGCCTCATGCGCCCGGCCCAATACGGCCTCTGCCTCGCTGCCCGGTTCCAGCACGTAGCCCTCGGCGGTAAAGCCGTTGAAGGTGACCGTCGGCGGCGAGTTCGACATGTACGGGTCGCTATGGGCATAGGCCGCGACATGATCGGAAATGATCTGCATCGCCTCGGCTGCATTCTGACCGGGATAGAGCGATACACGGCAATCAATCGTGGCCCATGCGGGCACGGACGAGGCCCAGTCACCGCCTGCGATCTTGCCAATGTTGAGGTTGATCGGATGGTCGTAGTCGGCAAAGTGAGGATGCGCATCCTTTTGCGCGTTCCACGCCGTCTCAAGCTCCCTTAACGATCCAACCACGCGGTAGACCGCGTCAATGGCATTGGCACCTTCGCCCATATGGGCCACATGGACGGGCGTGCCCTGCACAGTGACCTGAAACCAGACCACGCCGACATTGGCGCGCACCAGCATCTCGGCCTCTGGCTCGGGGATCAGGACCGCGTCGGCGGTATAACCGCGCAGATATGTCATCAGCGCGCCGTTGCCGGTCGATTCCTCCTCGACCACGGATTGGACATAAACCGTTGCGGCAGGTCGCAGACCCACGCGGCGCAACGCATCAAGTGCGGCGAGGTTCGCGCCCGAACCGGCCTTCATGTCGCCTGCGCCGCGCCCGTACATCCAATCGCCCTCGATATGGGCCGAATACGGATCGGCCTGCCACATCTCACGTGGACCTTCGGGCACCACGTCGAGATGCGCGTTCAGGATCAGTGAACGACCCACCTCATCGCGCGGATGGTGGATGCCGACGACAATCGGCGCGTCCGAATGGGTATCCGAGAAGGGCGAGCCGCCGGGATGAGCCGCAATCGCGTCACGATCCATGTCAAAGCGATCCACCTTGAGGCCGCGCGTCTGAAACTCGCGAAACACTACATCCTGAATGGCGTGTTCCTGCCCCCGCACCGATGGCAGGCGGACAAGTTTCTGCAGGTAGGCAACCTGATCGTCAAAGCCGTCTTCGACAGCTTGCAGTATGCGGGATTTCAGGTCTGGGGTGAGGGACATGATCGGGGTGCTTTCTGTGGGGGTGCGTGATGCAGACTATTACGCGACCCGGTGCATCGCAATGACGGGCGCGGTAATGCGAGCGGTAGGGGCCGGGCTGAAGCCCGGCCTACAGGGTCTCTATTCTATGGTCTCGTCAAACGCCTCGGGTGGTAGTTGCCCGCGTTTACGCTCCAGCACCAAACGGCGCTCTTCCCAGCCATAGCGGCTGTCCTCGCGCACCGGCATCCATGTCAGGATGCCGCCCTTGCGCCATGGATCGACAACAATACCGTCGTCGAATCTATCCCCTCTGGCAGAAATGATCGCCGTGCTGTGTTCGATCCGCCAGTTGCGCGAATTCGCGATGGCGCGGTGCAGATCAAGCGTAACAAAGCGTTCTTGCTTTAGCCGTTTTTCCAGATCATGCGCCCAGTGCCAGCATAGGCCACGGGGTTTTGACCCCATGTTGACCTTGGTGTTGTGGATGAGTGGCGGATCGGTAATCTGATACTGCACGGCAAGCGTATGGGTGTAGTCGTAGGACACTTGCGCCGCGCGTTGCGCCTCCTCCGGGTCGACCTCGGGGCCAAGCGCAAGGATGGCGGTGGCTAATGCCGCTATGTCGGAAGGTTTGCCGCGCGGCGGGGCACGATCGACGGATGGCGGCGCGCCGCAGGCGGTCACGAGTGTCAGGGCCAGAAGCGCCAGAAAGGTTTTGGCGAGGTGCATCATGGTCACATCCAGAAGGGTCGGTTGTCCTCACCGCTATCGCGGACCACGCAATTTTGTCGAGCGGAGCGCAATCAATAGAGTGTGAGTGTGGCAGCGATCTCACATTGCCGGTTGCCAAGCATCGCGGTTCAGCCTGTAACAGCGCCAGGGAACCGTGCCGCCGCCCATATCCAGCGTGGCGTCATAGACATGCCGCGCGCCCAGCTTCATCGTCGCCTTTTGCGAGCGGATGTTGTCCGGGCCGATATGAAACCAGACCGCATCGAAATCAGCAAAGGCATGGGCCAGCATCAGCCCCTTTACCGCGCGATTGGCCGCCCCGCCCCAATAGGCCCGCGCGAGGAAGGTGAACCCAATCGAGATCGTGCCGGGCATGTCGGGCGCAGTATAGTACCGCGAACAGCCGATGATGCGATCCTGCGCCACGTCCCGCATGGCCAAAGTCGCGCGACTGGCCAGCAAGCTATCGAAATAGGGGCGATAGACCTCGGGCTTCCATCGATCGGGCGATGGGTGCTGGGCCCAGATTTCCGGATCACTGGCCGCCGCGTGGAGGCCGCCATAATCAGCTGCCACCAACGGGCGCAGCGCATAGTCCGCGCCCGTCAGGGTCGGTTGTGCATCAAAGCTCACTTTGCCGCTTTCAACAGGCCGTCTTGCTTTAGCTGGGCGTGCGTCAGGTCCAGCGCTGTCCATGCGCGCTCTACAAGTGTATCGATCTCAGCGTCGGTGATAACCAGAGGCGGCGAGATGATCATGCGGTCGCCAACATGGCGCATCACCAGCCCGTTCTGGAAGCAGTGCTCGCGGCAGATCAGTCCGACATCCCCCTCGTTCCCGGCAAACTTGGCGCGGGTGGCGGCGTCAGGTGTCAACGCGATGGACCCCATCATGCCGACAATCGGTGCCTCGCCCACCAATGGGTGTTCGACCAGCCCATGCCATTTTTGTTGCAGGTAAGGCCCGCTGTGCTGGGCAACACGGTCGACGATACCTTCTTCGTCGAGGATGCGCAGATTCTCCAGTGCAACCGCACAAGCCATCGGGTGACCCGAGTAGGTGTAGCCATGGGCAAATTCGCAATTGTTAATCACCTCGGCCACCTCATCACAGACGATGGACCCGCCGATGGGCGCGTAGCCAGAGCTAAGACCCTTTGCCACGGTCATGATATGCGGGCGAATGTCCAGCGTGGTAGAGCCGAACCAGCTGCCGGTACGGCCAAAGCCGCAGATCACCTCGTCCGCGATCAGCAGGATGCCATGTTCGTCACAAATGCGCTGAATCTCGGGCCAGTATGTCGCGGGCGGGACGACCACACCGCCCGCACCTTGAATCGGCTCGGCGATAAACGCCGCGACGCGGTCGGCACCCAGATCTTCGATGGCCTGCTCCAGCTGACGTGCGCGTTCCAGTCCGAAATCTTCGGGGCTGGTGTCACCGCCTTCGCTCCACCAATGCGGTTGGTCGATATGGTGAATATTCGGGATCGGCAAACCGCCCTGTTCATGCATGAAAGTCATGCCCCCAAGGCTGCCGCTACCCATGGAAGAGCCATGATAAGCGTTCTTGCGGCTGATGATGATGTTCTTTTCCGGCTGGCCTTTTTGCGCCCAATAGGTGCGCACCATGCGAATGTTGGTGTCGTTCGCCTCGGACCCGGACCCGGCAAAGAATACATGGTTCAGATCACCCGGGGCCAGTTCGGCCAGCCTTGCGGCCAAGGCTATGGCCGGGACGTGCGTGGTTTGAAAGAAGGTGTTGTAAAAGGGCAATTCACGCATCTGGCGCGCGGCCGCCTCGGCGGGTTCGTCGCGACCATAACCGATGTTGACGCACCACAAACCCGCCATCGCATCAAGATAGTTATTGCCATCGCTGTCCGTCAGGGTGACGCCCTTCGCACGCGTGATGACGCGCGCGCCCTTTGTTTCCAGCTCTGCCCCATTGGTGAAAGGATGCAGGTGATGCGCGGCGTCGAGTGCCTGCAATTCAGCAGTGGGCAGGTGGTTGGTGATGAGCGTCATGGCAGGGGCCTTTCTGAGGTCAGTGTGGCACAGCGCGCCCCGATTTCTGGCGCGGATGTTCTGATCTGGAACAATATGATCAAATTATTGAAGGGTCAATCGAATCAGACGGACCTAGAGTCGGCACTGAGAGACAGGCGAAGTTGTTCCATTCCCTGCGCAACGTCGCCTTCGATTGCGGCGGCAGCGGCAGCTACATCGCCTGCACGGATCGCCTCGAGGGTTTCCTTGTGCATGTCAGGCAGGTTCTGCGTTCCGATCCGCCCGCACACGACCCGCATTGATGGACCAAAGCGCAACCAGAGCCCTTCGGCAATTTCCGCAAGGATCGGTGAAGCCGCCATATCATACATGCGACTGTGAAACCGGTGATTGAGTTCCAGATAAGCGCGCAGATCACCGCGTTGGATCGCGGCGTCCAGCGCGGTATCAATCGCCGTCAAGTGAGAGAGGTCTGCCGCACCGGCACGTTCCGCCGCCCGCAAGGTAAGATGAGGTTCAAACCATTGACGAGCTTTGATAATTTCATCCATATTTGCTGCGTTTAACTGTGGCACACTGACCCGGCGATTGCCCTGAAATTCCAGCGCGCCCTGCGAAATCAGTCGGCGGATCGCCTCGCGCACAGGCGTCATGCCTGCCCCCAGCTGCGCCGTCAGGCCCTGAATAGTCACGGCCTGCCCCGGCGCCAGATCGCCGTAAAGGATCATATCGCGCAACTGCCGATAAATCACCTCATGCGCCGGTAGACGCATCTCTGCGGTGCCATCAAGGCTAAAATTTCCAGTAGCGCGCTGCATCAGATCACTCGTTCCAGTCACTATTGTCGTCTCCGGTCTTGCGAGTTTAGCGGCTGCATGTGAGCATTACCATATTGCACTAAGCGAAAAACTTGATCAAATTCGCATGCAGGGCAGCGACGCTGCCAATCAACGGGAGAAAATGATGAAAACAACGATTCTGACCACAACCGCCGCTTTGGCCCTGACAGCTGCTGCGGGCGCTCAGGAAGTGCGCGTTTACAACTGGTCCGACTATATCGACGAAGCGTTGCTAGAGAAATTCGAGGCCGAAACCGGTCTGGAACTGACCTATGACGTCTTTGACAGCAACGAAGTGCTGGAAACCAAGATGCTGGCCGGTGGGTCCGGTTATGATGTGGTGGTGCCTTCGGGCACATTTCTGCAACGTCAGATCAGCGCCGGCGCGTTTCAAAAACTGGACATGAGCCAACTGCCCAACCACAAGAACATGTGGGACGTGGTTGAAAAGCGGACAGTCCAGTATGACCCCGAAAACGCCTATTCGATCAACTATATGTGGGGCACGACGGGCATCGGCGCCAATGTCGGCAAAGTCACCGAGGCACTGGGTGAAGACGCACCCATCGGCTCGCTTGCGTTGATCTTCGAGCCGGGGAATATGGAAAAACTGGCCGAGTGCGGCGTGCATTTCCTCGATGCTCCGGTCGAAATGATCCCGGCGGCGCTGAAGTACATTGGCGAGGACCCCGATAGCAAGGATCCGGACGTGATTGCCAAAGCCGAGCCAATCCTGTCGGCAGTGCGTCCTTACGTGACCAAGTTCCACTCCAGTGAATACATCAACGCACTGGCGAACGGTGACATCTGCGTGGCCTTTGGCTGGTCCGGTGACATCCTGCAAGCGCGCGACCGTGCGGCCGAGGCCGATAACGGCGTCGAAATCGTCTATAACGCGCCCAGCGAAGGGGCGCTGATGTGGTTCGACCAGATGGCGATTCCGGCGGACGCACCTAATCCGGAAGGCGCGCATGTTTTCCTGAACTTTATCATGGATGCGCAGAACATGGCCGATGCGTCGAACTATGTTTATTACGCCAACGGCAACGAGGCATCCCAGCCAATGCTGGAAGAGGACGTGATCGGCGACCCGGCGATCTACCCCGACGCGGCAACGCTGGATAACCTCTATACCACCACGCCCTACCCGGCCAAGGTGCAGCGGGTCGTGACCCGCCTATGGACACGGATCAAGTCGGGCACGTAAGACCCGAATATCCCAGCCCGCGCAGCACCCGTTGCGCGGGCTTTTTTCGATCTTTCAGGGGGACATGTATTGGGCCAGACTGTTTTTGAGCCGTGGAACGACCCGAATGTAAAACCGCTCATTCAATTCAAGAACGTGACCAAGCGATTCGGTGATTTCGTCGCGATCGACAATCAATCCTTTGACATTTACGCGCAGGAGTTCTTTGCCCTGCTGGGGCCATCGGGCTGTGGCAAGACGACGATGATGCGCATGTTGGCAGGGTTCGAAACGCCGACCGAAGGCACCATCCTGCTGGCCGGGCAGGATATTGCGCCCATACCGCCGAACAAGAGGGCGGTGAACATGATGTTCCAGTCCTACGCCTTGTTTCCGCATCTCAGTGTGTGGGAAAATATTGCCTTTGGTCTGAAACGCGACCGGATGGAGAAATCCGCCATCGACGCGCGCGTGGCAGAGATGCTGAAGCTGACCCGGCTGGAACAATTCGCCAAGCGCAAGCCACATCAGATATCTGGCGGACAGCGACAGCGGGTGGCGCTGGCGCGCAGTCTGGCCAAAGCGCCGAAGCTGTTACTGCTGGACGAACCGCTGGGGGCGCTGGACGCGAAGTTGCGGCAGGATACGCAGTTCGAGCTGATGGATATTCAGGAAAAGACCGGCACGACCTTCGTGATCGTCACGCACGATCAGGAAGAGGCGATGACCGTCGCCTCTCGTGTCGCGGTGATGGACCATGGACGGATCATTCAGGCCGATACGCCCGCGCGCATCTATGAGATGCCAAAATCCGTCTATGTGGCGGATTTCATCGGGGACGTGACCATCATAGAGGGCCGTGCGACCAAATCCGGTGACGGATATGACGTCGCGTTTGCCGAAGGGCAGCCATCGCTGCACGCCAAGTCGGACAAGGTGTTCCAGAACGGGCAGACATGCCATCTGGCGATCCGCCCCGAGAAGGTGGCGATTACCGCCGAGAAACCCGAAGGCGCCGTGAACGCAATACAGGGCAAGATCCTCGATATCGCCTATCTGGGCAATCTCAGCACCTATCACGTCGAACTGCCAACCGGGCAGATCATCAAATCGCAGACCGCGAACACGCGGCGCCTGTCGCGGCGCGGCTTTACTTGGGAGGACACCGTCTGGCTTAGCTGGACCGAGACGGCCGGCGTCCTGTTGGAGGGTTAGGGATGCGCCGTTTTGCCCTGATTGCCGTTCCGTATTTCTGGCTGCTGGCACTGTTTCTGGTCCCGTTCCTGATCGTGCTGAAGATCAGCCTGAGCGATATCGCCCTAGCCATCCCACCCTACACCCCGACGCTGGATTTCACCGCCGGATGGGAGGGAATCAAATCATTCTTTGGCGCGCTCGATCTGGAAAATTTCAAATTTCTGACCACAGATGACCTCTATTGGAAGGCCTATCTTTCGTCAGTGCAAATCGCCTGTATCGCGACACTGGCAACGCTGATCGTCGCCTATCCCATTGCCTATGGCATGGCCAACGCACCCGATCACTGGCGCCCGACACTGATGATGTTGGTGATCCTGCCGTTCTGGACCAGTTTCCTGATCCGGGTCTATGCGTGGGTCGGTATCCTGAGTAACGAAGGATACCTGAATCAGCTGTTGCTGAGCATGGGTGTAATCAACGAGCCATTGACCATCCTGAACACCAATATCGCAGTCTATATCGGCATCGTTTACACCTATCTGCCATTTATGATCCTGCCGATCTACTCCGCGTTGGAGCGGCTGGACGGGTCACTGCTTGAGGCGGCCGAGGATCTGGGGTGCAGTCGCATCACCGCCTTCTGGCTGGTGACGGTTCCCCTGTCAAAGAACGGCATCATCGCCGGGTGCTTTCTGGTCTTCATCCCCACTATTGGCGAGTTCGTGATCCCATCGCTGCTGGGAGGATCGAAAACCCTGATGATCGGCAAGGTGCTGTGGGAGGAATTCTTTAACAACCGTGATTGGCCGGTCGCCAGCGCGGTGGCCGTGATCCTGCTGCTGATCCTGATCATCCCGATCATTCTGTTCCAGCGCAACGAGCAAAAACAGCGGGAGGCAGACGGATGAAGAACCGAAATAAATTCGCGGCCTTTTTCTGCCTTGAGAGTTCTCGCGGAAATTCTCGCCCGACGGGAGGTGATGTATGAGACGCATGACATGGTTCAACGCGACATCACTGACGCTGGGCTTTGCCTTTCTCTATCTGCCGATGATTATTCTGATCATCTACAGCTTTAATGAGAGCAAGCTGGTGACGGTCTGGGCGGGCTTTTCAACCAAATGGTATGGCGAGCTGTTCCGCAACGAGGCGTTCCTGGACGCCGCGTGGGTGACGATCAAGGTTGCGGTCGTATCCTCGACCTTTGCGACAGTGCTGGGCACGATGGCGGCATTGGTACTGGTGCGGGCCGGGCGCTTTGCCGGGCGAACGCTGTTTTCCGGCATGATTTATGCGCCGTTGGTCATGCCCGAGGTGATCACAGGTTTGTCGCTGCTGCTGCTCTTTATCGGGATTGGGCTGGATCGGGGAATATTCACCATCATTCTGGCGCATACGACGTTTTCGATGTGCTACGTGTCTGTCGTCGTTTCCTCGCGGTTGGTCAGCTTTGATCGGTCACTGGAAGAGGCAGCACTCGATCTGGGCTGTTCGGCGGCGCAGGCCTTTCGGCTGGTCACGCTGCCGATCATTGCGCCCGCAGTCATCTCTGGCTGGCTGTTGGCATTTACCCTCAGCCTCGATGATCTGGTGATTGCCAGTTTCGCCGCCGGCCCGTCGGCCACGACGCTGCCGATCAAGATCTGGAGCTCTATCCGGCTTGGTCTTAGCCCCGAGATCAACGCATTGTCGACGATCCTCATCGCCTTTGTGACGGTGGGTGTCATTAGCGCGTCATTGGCCAGCAAACGTGCTAGTCTACGCCGACAAGCTGAAGAAAGGGCCGCAGTCCACGCATGAAGCGCATCTATCCTGCCCACGCCTATGGCGAAGTGCCGCGCGAAAAGTGCTATTGGCCCACCACGATGGCTGTGCCGCGCTCGGCACCCGCGCGCGGCACCCTGACCGCCGATGTAGCGATCATCGGTGCAGGTTTCACCGGCCTCAGTGCGGCATTGCATCTGGCGCAGGACGGAGCGGATGTGATCGTGCTAGAGGCGCAAGACGTCGGCTGGGGTGCATCGGGGCGCAACGGTGGGTTTTGCTGCCTCGGCGGGTCAGCGGCATCAGATGGCGCGCTAAAGCGCATGTTCGGCGAAGAGGCGCGACGCGACTATCGCGCAACCGAACGCGCGGCGGTTGATCTGGCTGCGGGCCTGATCGACGCGCACGGGCTGGATGTGGACCGCCATTCGCAGGGCGAAACACTCATGGCCCATACAGAAGCGGCAGCGCAGAGTTTTGAAACGCGGGCGCGCGATATCGAGCGCGACTGGGGCGCGACACCAACAATCCTGACGCGGGACGAACTGGCCGAAAACGGCATGAATGGCCCCTTTTTCGGCGCAATGACCACGCCCATTGGCTTTGGCCTCAATCCGATGAAATATGTGCAAGGACTGGCCGAGGCCGCGCGTAGCGCGGGCGTCCGCATTTATGGTCAAAGCCCGGTGCAACGCATTGACCACGGCAGCAGCTTTACCCTGCAAACGCCGCAGGGGCGCGTGAATGCACGCCGTCTGATCGTGGCCACGAACGGATATTCATCGGACGACCTGCCCGATTGGATGGCGGGACGGTATCTGCCGACGCAATCCAATGTGCTGGTCACTCGCGAACTGACCGACGAAGAGATTGCGGCACAAGGATGGTCCACCCATCAGGCCTGCTATGATGATCGGTTTTTCGTGCATTATTTCCGCCTGATGCCGAACCGCCGGATGTTGTTCGGTATGCGCGGCGGACTGTTTTCCGGGCCGTGGGCGGACCGGCGGATGCATAGCAATATCCGCAGCCATTTCGAGACGATGTTCCCCGCATGGGCGCATGTGGAAACCCCACATAGCTGGCACGGCCTGCTGAGCATCGCACGCGATCTGACACCTTACGCAGGGCCCATAGATACGATGCCGGGTGCCTATACGGCCGTTTCATATCACGGCAACGGGGTGGCGATGGGCAGCTATGCCGGTGCGCTGTTGGCCGATCTGGCACAGGACCGAAAGCCGACCCGACCCTATCCCGCGATCATGCAAAGCCCGCCAAAGAAGTGGCCGCTGGGACGGTTTCGCCGAGCATGGTTCTGGCCCGTCTACGGCGCGGCCTGGGCCACGGGGCAATAAACCACGCCGCGCGAAGCCATCTGCAAATTTCAACTTAGCCTTGCGGCGTTTTGACCGCGCGTGACCTGCCATGTTTCAGGCCCAGACGATGCTCTCGGATGATGATGACGATTCCGGCCGCGACGATCAGCGCAGCGCCGGTCAGCATCGGCTGGGTCGGCACCTCATCAAAGATGACATAGCCGATCACGAGGGCAAAGAGGATCGACGCATAGTCGAACGGGGCCACGACACTGGCATCGGCATAGCGAAAGGCAGAGGTCAGAAATATCTGCGCGGTCCCGCCCAACAGCCCGGCGAGGATCAGCAGCGTCGCCTCATATAGCCCCGGCATCACCCAGCCAAACGGCAGTGTCAGCAACGACAGACACGACGCCGTGACCGAAAAGTAAAAGACGATAGCCGATGTCTGTTCGGTCCTCACAAGCTTTCGGATATAGATCTGGGCCAGCGCAGCAAAAACCGCCCCCATCAGAACAAGCACCGCCCCCACCGCCTGTACGGTATCGACCGTCGGACCATCCAGCACGCTCAGCCGCGGGGTCAAGACGATCAGAACCCCTACGAGGCCCAACATTACGGCGCCGATGCGAAAAACGCCGACCCGTTCATTCAGGAACATCGCCGCAAAGATCACCACCAGCAGTGGCGAGGCATATCCCAGTGCGGTCACCTCGGGCAGAGGCAACATTCCCAACCCGGCAAAGCTGAGCCCCATCGCGCTGGTGCCTGCGACCCCGCGCCAGACATGACCCATTGGCGACTTGGCCTTTAGCCCGGTGCCCAAATCGCCGCGCGCCGCCAGCCAAACCAGTATCACCGGGATGGCAAAGAATGACCGAAAGAACACCGCCTGCCCCGGCGGCACGGTCTCGGAGACGGCCTTGATCAGCGCGGACATGATGATGAAGAGCACCACGGCGCAGAGTTTTAATATGATGCCTTTGACAGGCTGCATGCTGGGGGCACTCCTTTGCCCCAACTGCTTGCGCCTCCGGGCCGCTCAGGTCAAGCGACCAGAGGCGTGCCATGCGCTCTGGTTGCAGCGGCTATGCAGGCGCTGTGGTGCGTGGAAGCACCCAGTCCTCGCGCGGAAAATGGCAGGTGTAACCATTCGGTACACGCTGCAGATAATCCTGATGTTCTGGCTCGGCCTCCCAGAAGTCACCGACGGGCTCCACCTCGGTCACAACTTTACCCGGCCACAGGCCGCTGGCCTCGACGTCATGGATGGTGCGGCGCGCCATCAATTTCTGCGCGTCATCGACATAGTAGATCGCCGACCGATAACTCATTCCGATATCGTTGCCCTGCCGGTTCGCGGTGGTTGGATCGTGGATCTGAAAGAACAACTCCAGAATCTCACGATAGCTGATCTTTGCCGGATCAAATATGATCTCAATGCCCTCGGCATGGGTGCCGTGATCACGATAAGTGGCATTCGGCACGTCACCCCCGGTGTAACCCACACGCGTCGAAACCACCCCCGGTTTGCGGCGAATGAGGTCCTGCATTCCCCAGAAACATCCCCCCGCCAGAACAGCACGCTCGGTCATGTCAAATCCTCCACTTGATCTAGATACTCACCATAGCCTTCGGCCTGCATATCGTCACGGTGGATAAACCGCAGGCTGGCAGAATTTATGCAGTAGCGCAGACCGCCCCGATCACGCGGCCCGTCAGGAAAGACATGGCCAAGATGGCTGTCGCCATGGGTGCTGCGCACTTCGGTCCGAACCATGCCGAGGCTCTCATCGCGCAATTCGCTCACATAAGCCGGTACGATCGGCTTGGTGAAGCTGGGCCAGCCACAACCGCTCTCGAACTTGTCAGAGGACGCAAAAAGCGGCTCGCCCGAAACGATATCCACATAGATCCCCGGGGCAGTGTTGTCCAAAAGTGCCCCGGTGCCGGGGCGCTCGGTGCCGCTTTGCTGGGTCACACGAAACGCCTCGGGCGACAGGCGGGCGATTGCGTCGGGGTCTTTGGTGTAGCTGGTCACGACTTGCGTTCCTTTCCTCACTTGATGTGTATTAGATGGGACAAACGCGCCAAATTCAAAACGATATTTCATGTCACTCACTGCCGGGTGATCCAAAGGTGACAGGATTGCCTGCCGCCCCCATATAAAAAGGAAGAGCAACATGCGTGCCGTCCTCGCAATATTGATGATGCTTTGGGCGCTGCCTGCGTCCGCGCTGGACCTCAATGCGCCGTTCGATAATATCGATGGTGACACGCTGCGCCTGTCGGATTGGGCCGGGCAACCGATACTGGTCGTGAATACCGCTTCGCGCTGCGGCTTTACCGATCAATACGAGGGATTGCAGACCCTCTACAACCGGTACCGCGCCCGCGGATTGGTCGTTCTGGCCGTTCCTTCGGGCGATTTTCGGCAAGAACTGGCCAGCAACGCAGAGGTCAAGGAGTTCTGCACCCTGACATACGGCATCGACATGCCGATGACGGGTATAACATCGGTTCGCGGCGCGACGGCGCATCCGTTTTACGAATCCGTTGCCGAAGAGATCGGGTTCACACCTTCATGGAACTTCAACAAGATCCTGATCGCGCCGGACGGCACCGTGGCGGCGACTTTCGGCAGTACAGTCCAACCGCTGTCGGAACTGTTGACGAACGAGATCGAAACGCTGCTGAACTGACGCCGGATTTCGGTATTTTTTGAATAATGAAACAAATGTTTTTCATCTTTTCCCAAATACCTAAATCGCACGGTATCTACTTGCGCGACACCAAAAGGGTCGCCCCGCCGGTGTCCCGGCTGGGCGGCACGCCATAGGCTTTGCGGTAGGCTTTGGAGAAATGCGACGGTGCCTTGAACCCGCAAAGCAGGCTGATTTCGGTCAGCGGCAGGTCGGTTTGCGCCAGCAAGCTGCGGGCCTTTTCCAACCGCAATTGCAAATAGTAGCGGTTCGGCGAGGTGCCAAGATAGCGGGAAAAATGCCGTTCCAATTGCCGGGTGGAGGTGCCCGCAGCACGGGCGATCTCGGCGGGCGGCAAGGGGTCTTCGGTGTTTGATTGCATGATGTCGATGGCCAGAACCAGATTTCGATGACGAATACCCAGTTGATTGGCCAGAAATCCACGTTGCGCCTGACTATTGGGGCGCGGTGCAGGATAGATCATCTGATCTGCCACCCATGTGGCCAATTCTGCGCCGTAGTCGGTGCCGATCCGCTCAAGTATCAGGTCCATCGACGCGGCGCTTCCGGCGCAGCTGAACACGCGCCCATCGACCGTATAGATCACGTCCTGCAGGTCGATATTGGGGAAGTTTTCAGCCATGGCGCTGGCATATTCCCAGTGTGTCGTGGCTCTTCGCCCGGCCAGCAACCCGGCCAGTGCCAGCGTATAGCTGCCACTGCTGATCGAACCATAGTCCATGCCTTTGCGCGTTTCGCGGCGCAGCCAGCCCAACACTTTGCGCGTGCTGCCCGCACCTGCATCGACCCCGGCGCAGACAATCAGCGTGTCGCGGCGATCAAGATCGATCAGACCGGCCTGAACGCTGACCTGAAGCCCGTTCCACGCGGTAACAGGCCCTCCATCCTCGCTGAGCAACAGCCAATCGTAGAACTGGCGCCCCTCGGCAAAGCGGTTTGCCAGCGCCAGCGCCTCTTGGGCGCAGGTCATGCCGAGCGGGGAGAAGCCCGGCAGGAGCAGGAACACATATCGTTTGGGTTTGTGGTCTGCGTCCACTTGGTGCCTCTTTGCGTTCAGGCGCGCATATTTGCGCCATTGGCATCATAGAGCGGTGCGGCGTGTACGGTGGCCGGGTACATCTGGCCAAGGATTTCAACCTCAAGCGCGGTGCCTCCTGCGGCCTGCGCCGCCTCTACATAGCCCATCGCGACGGATTTGCGCGCGTGATGCGCGTAGCCGCCGGAACTGACATAGCCCACCGGGCGGCCCTGCGTCAGGATCGCTTCGTCGCCGGAGACATCAATACCGTCCACGTCGATCACCAGTGTCACCAGCTTGCGCGCTGGCCCGGCACTCTGCTGGGCTAGGGTGGCTTGTTTACCAATGAAATCCTTTTTCCAGTTGATGAAAGCATCCATCCCGGATTCTACCGCGTCAAAATCGGGACGAAAATCGAGCGTCCAGACGCCCCATCCCTTTTCCAGACGCATCGACATGAGCGCACGCGCCCCGTACCAGCGCAGGCCCAGATCGGTGCCGGCCTCTTCTACCGCCTCGTAGAGACGCAGAAGGTATTGCGGGCGGCAATAGATCTCGTATCCCAATTCTCCGGAAAAGCTGATCCGGTTCAGGATAACCGGCACACCACCCACATAGGTCTGTGCCAGATCCCGAAATTTGAACGCCTCGGCGCTGACATCCTGCCGGGTGATCGCCTGGAGCAACGCACGCGATTTTGGCCCACTTAGCGCGATCCCGTGCCAGTCATCCGAGACGTTGCGATAGGTCACGTCATCGGGCACCCGCGCCTCGAACCAGCGGCGATGCGCCTCTTGCATGGCCCCAGAACCGAAGAGCATGAAGTGATCCTCGGCCAGACAGGCCACCGTCAGATCACCGTATAGTTTGCCCTTTTCGGTCAGCATCGGAGTCAGGGTCAGACGGCCCGGTTTCGGGACGTATCCGGCAAGAACTGTGTCTAGAAATGCCCGTGCCCCAATGCCTTTTACCTCGTGCTTGGCAAAATTGGCGATTTCGATCGCGCCGACGGCCTCGCGTACGGCCTTGACCTCGCGCGCGACATAGTCGAACGAGCGGTTGCGCTCGAATGTCGGTTCTTCATGGGCATCCTCTGGTCCGTCCGCGAACCATAGCGCGTTTTCCAACCCAAAGCCCTGATCCATCACCGCGCCCTTGGCCACCAGCCGATCATAAAGCGAAGTGGTTTTCTGCAATCGGCCTTTTGGCAGCGTTTCATTCGGGAAGGTCATTACAAAGCGGCGCTCGTAATTCTCTGTCGATTTCACGGTGCCCCAATCGGGGCTGGCCCAGTCGCCAAAGCGCGCCACGTCCATCGCCCAGACATCAATGCTGGGTTCGCCGTCGATCATCCATTCGGCCATGGTCAGCCCAACGCCACCGCCCTGACAGAACCCGGCCATGACGCCCACGGCGCACCAGTAGTTGCGCATACCCGGCACCGGGCCGATCATCGGGTTGCCATCGGGGCCGAAGGTGAACGGACCGTTGATCGCATCCTTTATCCCGGTATTGGCGAGCGCCGGGATACGCTCAAACCCTAGTTCCAGACGGTCGGCAATGCGTTCCAGATCGGGTTGAAGCAGTTCATGGCCGAAATCCCATGGCGTACCTTCAACCTTCCATGGCGTGCCGCGCGGTTCATACGTACCCAGCAGCATGCCTTGGCGTTCCTGCCGAAAGTAGATGTTCGCCTCGTAATCGATACCACAAGGCAGGCGATCAGAACGGCTGGCGATTTCGGGGATTGCCTCGGTGATCAGGTAATGATGCTCCATCGGTTGCACAGGAATATTGATGCCCTGCATATGGCCCACCTCGCGCGCCCAGAGGCCGCCGCAATTGACGATGTGTTCTGCGTTGATCACCCCCTGCGGGGTGGTCACATCCCAGCTGCCGTCGGCGCGCTGTTTCGTCTCTGTTGCGGGGCAATGGGTGAAAAATTGCGCGCCGTGAACCTTGGCCGCCTTGGCAAAGGCGTAGGTGGCGCCGGATGGGTCCAGATCGCCGTCCTGATCATCCCAGAGCGCCGCGAGATAGTGTTTTGGGTCGATCAGCGGATGCCGTTCCGACACCTCGGAGGGGCTGATGAATTCCTGATGCAGGCCCATGTAGCGCGCTTTTGAGCGTTCGCGTTTGAGATAGTCATACCATGTCTTGTTCGAGGCAAGGTAGAAGCCGCCGGTGATGTGCAGGCCGACGCTGTGCCCACTAAGTTCCTCGATCTCCTTGTATAGGTCGATGGTATAGCTTTGCAGGCGGCTGATATTGGGATCGCTGCTAATGGTATGGATTTGCCCCGCCGCGTGCCAGCTGCTGCCGCTGGTCAGTTCGTTGCGCTCCAGCAGGACAACATCCTTCCAGCCAAACTTGGCCAGATGGAACAGAATAGAGCATCCGACGACACCGCCGCCGATGATCACGGCCTTGGCGTGAGAGGGAAGTTTCTTGCCGCCGGCTTCGACGTTTTGCTGGATCTCGGGCATATCGGGGTTCCTGTCTTAGAGATCGTCGTAAATGAGAAAGTGAAAGGACCAGAAGCCGGTCAGCTCTGTATCCTCGCAACGCAGTTTCGCGACCGTCACACGGTCTGTCGCACGATGTATCGCGTAGCGGTCGCGCAGCAGCCGACACTCCCAATCACCGGGCGCATAGAGATCGTAGAAATCAATCCGATCCAGCGCGGGAAAGCCCGTTTCCGTCTCATTCGGCGGGTAGGCGTCGCGGAGGATGGCAAGCTGCGCGCGCGCCGCCTTGCGCAAACCAAATGGCGTCGCCAGTTGTACGTCGCCCCGCATCAGCGCGCCGTTATGCAGCGACAGCGGCACGTCCTCCCAGATGTTGTCCCAAATCGGCTCTGCGCCGATCTCGCGCAGTATGTCCATCATGGCATGCGTCACGCCTGCGCGCTCGGTTACCACGCCGGGCACCAGCAGGTCATTCTCGGGCAGGTGGTTCAGCGTCATTCGGCGCAGCGGCCAGTAGCGTGTGGCCTCGCCCGTATCCAGTGCGACTTCGATCAGGTGCTGGTCGTGCAGCCCGGCAAAGTGCGACCCGAGGTTATCGACGATGTCGCGCAGCACATAGATATGCGTCTGCGTCGCGGCCATAACGCGGTCCTCGGATTGTGTCAGTCGCGGCGGGGTCGCGGTCGCCGGGGTGGCGATGAACAGCGCGCAGATCAGGCAGATGAGGCGTGTCATTTTCCGGGCGTCACGCATGTCACGACCTCTGGTGTTTGGTCAGAAGCGTGTTGATCTCAGCCTCGTCCGCGGCCCGCGCCAGCCCCGAAAAATCGCCATTCAACATCCCCTGCGCCGCGTTGATCGCAGCGCCATATGCCACCCGCGCCAGTGATCCGCCCACCGACAGGCGTGCGGCCCCGAGTGCGGCGAAATCGGCATGCGTCAGCGATGCATAGCGGCCCGACGTCAGCACGTTCACCGGCACCGAAACGCTGTCGATGATCCGGCGCAGCGCGTCCGTATCAGGGGGGCAGGAACATAAACACAATCAGCACCGACAGCCTCATAGGCCTGAATGCGGCGGATCGCCTCGTCCACGTCGTACTGGTTCGTCATCACCCCATCGGCGCGGGCAACCAGTACAAAATCGCGTGGCAAGGTGCGCGCGGCACTGGCCGCGGCGCGGATGCGTTCGACGGCCAGATCGAAATCGTAAGCGGCGCATCCGGGTAGCGCGGTATCCTCGATCGAACAACCCGCCAGCCCCACCTCAGCCGCCATGCGAATGGTGTCAGCCACGGTTTCAGGAGCCTCGCCAAAGCCATTTTCGAAATCGCCCGAAACAGGCACTGTTACGGCTGAAATCAGTTCTTGTGCATGCGTCAGCGCCTCGTCGCGCGTCAGCGTTCCGCCATCAACACGCCCTTGGGTAAAGGCATGACCCGCGGACGTGGTCGCAATCGCCTCGACGCCCAGCGCCTGCATCATCCGCGCCGATCCCTTGTCCCATGCGTTGACCAGCAAAAACGGATCACCCGTGCGGTGCAGCGCGCGAAATGTTGCTCCGATATCTGGCATCACGTGTCCCAATCCATCACGACCTTGCCGGAATTGCCGGATATCATTGCGGCAAAGCCTTCTTCGAAATCGTCGATCCCGATGCGGTGGGTGATCAGGCCGGACACGTCGAGGCCGGATTGCACCAATGCGATCATCTTGTACCAGGTCTCGAACATCTCGCGGCCATAGATGCCTTTGACATGCAGCATCTTGAAGATGATCTTGTTCCAGTCGACGGCGAATTCGGTCGGCGCGATGCCCAGCAGCGCGATTTTGCCACCGTTATTCATGCGCGAAATCATCTGTTGCATCGCCGCCGCCGCGCCGGACATTTCCAGCCCCACGTCGAAGCCTTCGGTCATGCCGATACGGTCCATGACATCCTCCAGATTTTCCTCCGAAACGTCGACCACATGCTGCACGCCCATCTCGCGGGCCAGGCTCAACCGATATGGGTTGATATCGGTGATCACCGTCTTGCGCGCGCCGACCTTTTGCGCGACCAGTGCGCCCATGATCCCAATGGGGCCAGCCCCCGTCACCAGCACATCCTCGCCCACCAGATCAAAACTGAGCGCGGTGTGAACGGCATTGCCGAAAGGGTCAAAGATCGCTGCGATTTCGTCAGTGATATCCTCCGGAATCGGCACCACGTTGGCCTCTGGAATGCACAGATATTCAGCAAAACTACCGGGACGGTTAACGCCGACGCCCTTGGTGTTGCGGCAGAGCTGTCCGCGCCCGGCACGGCAATTTCGGCAGGTACCACAGACGATATGGCCCTCGCCACTGACCCGTTGGCCAATCTTGTATTTCACGGCCGCCGCGCCGGTATCAACGATCTCGCCCACGAATTCGTGGCCAACCACCATGGGAACGGGCACCACCTTGGCGCTGAATTCGTCCCATTTCCAGATATGCACATCGGTACCACAGATTGCGGATTTCTTGACTTTGATCAGCACGTCACTTGGACCCGGTTCGGGGACCGGAACATATTCCATCCACAGCCCCGGTTCGGGTTTGGCTTTCACAAGTGCTTTCATTTCGTTTTTCATGTCGTCCCCCAAAGGTCTGTCGAGAGGTATTTCAATCCGCTGTCGCAGATCACGATGGCAATGGTGCCGCCCTGCTCGCGGGTCTGCAGCAGGTGGATCGCGGCGGCCAGATTGGCCCCGGCGGAATAGCCACCGAAAACGCCCTCACGGCGTGCCAGCAGCCTTGCCGCTTTGCGGGCCTCATTGCCGGAAACAGTCTCTGTTCCGGCCAAATCAACGTCTTTCAGATGCGTCAACTCCGACATCGAATAACCGCCGCCCTGTATCGGGTGTTGCGCCTGATCCGGCTCTACCGCGTAGCAATGCACGCCCTTGGGTGCGAAATACCGCGCGCAGCCGCCCAACGTCCCACCCGATCCGACAAAGTCGCAAAACGCGGTAATGCTGCCACCCGACTGCTGCCATATCTCAGGTGCCGTACCGGTCTGATGCGCCGCCGTGTTTGCAGGCATCCGAAACTGATCGGCACGGAATGCGCCGCGCTCGCGTGTCAGAGTCTGCGCCGCCTCTTCGACCAGTGCCAGATCGGCACCGGACACTTCGCCCGCACGCGCACCACTTGCTTGGCGCACCAGCACCACTTCTGCGCCCAAGGCCCGCATCATCCTAGCGCGCTCGGGCGAGTTGCCTTCACTCATCACTGCGACGAATGGATGGCCCAACACGCCACAAACAATTGCCAGCCCGGTGCCCATGTTGCCCGAAGTCAGCTCGACCACCGTCTGCCCGGCTGCCAATACGCCACTGGCGCGCGCCGCCTCAATCGTATAACGCGCCGCACGGTCTTTCTTGGAAAAGCCGGGCAACAGATAATCAAGTTTGGCCAATATACGTCCGTCATAGCCGATTTCGTCTCTGATCCGGCTTAATTCGACCAGAGGCGTCGCTTCCATTGCATCTATGACAGATGTCAGGATCACTTGATGACCCCCAGATTCCGACCGACCAAAGCAAAGGCGTCGATTGCCGTATCCAGCTGATCCCGTGTCAGTCCCGCACTCATCTGCGTGCGGATACGGTCTTGGGATTTCGGCACCACTGGAAAGCTGAACGCCGTGACATAGACCCCATGTTCGCCCAGCTTGGCAGCCATTTGCTGTGCCAGTTTCGGATCGCGTAACATCACCGGGATGATCGCATGGCTGCCCGGCAACAGCTCGAACCCCAGTTCCGTCATGCGCGCCCGGAAATGCGCGGCGTTGTCCCAAAGTTGCGCGCGCAGACCATCGCCCGCCTCGACCAGATCGAACATCTTGAGCGAGGCCGCCGCTATGACCGGCGCGACGGCGTTGGAGAAAAGATATGGGCGGGAACGTTGTCGCAGCCAATCCACCACTTTTGCAGAAGCGACCGTATACCCACCCGACGCGCCGCCCAGCGCCTTACCCAGCGTGCCGGTCATGATATCGACCCGGCCCATGACACCGCAATGCTCTGCCGTGCCACGACCCGTGGCCCCAACAAAGCCGGTCGAGTGGCAATCGTCGACCATGACCATCGCATCGTATTTTTCCGCCAGATCGCAGATCTCGTCCAGCTTGGCGTAATAGCCATCCATTGAGAACACGCCATCGGTGGCAATCAGGCGGTGCCGCGCGCCCTGCGATTCCTTAAGGCAACGTTCCAGATCAACCATGTCAGAGTTGGCATAGCGATGCCTCTGCGCCTTGCACAGACGCACACCGTCGATGATACTGGCATGGTTCAGAGCGTCCGAAATGATCGCATCCTCCGGACCGAGGATGGTTTCAAACAACCCCGCATTGGCGTCAAAGCACGACGGGTAGAGGATGCAGTCCTCCATCCCCAAAAATGCCGCGATGCGCGCCTCCAGCGCCTTGTGGTCCTCCTGCGTGCCGCAAATGAATCGCACCGACGCCATGCCGAATCCATAGCGATCCAGCGCAGCTTTGGCCGCGTCTATGATCTCTGCATTGTCCGCCAGTCCCAGATAATTATTGGCGCATAGGTTGATCACCTGCGCCCCACCTGCCAGCGTCACCCGCCCCGATTGCGGCGAGGTGATCACGCGCTCGGTCTTGTACAACCCCTCTTCGCGCAGACCATCCAACCGTCCGCCGATATCCTCGTCAAACTTATCTGATGCTCGCATGTCCTGCCCTTCCCTTGACATGGCCCTGTTCATTTACTGGCCAACAATATCCCGAGGGTTTGGGGGCTGGCCCCAATTCCCACATTTTAGACTAGTACCATGCCTCAGGAATTTCTGTTTTACGACGGGCAATATAATCGCGCAGTTCTTCGTCCTTAGCTTCGTCCAGATCAGGCTGCTCATAGTGTGCCAGCATCCCCGTCCAACGGGCGTGCGCGCGCATTCGCATATCCTGCGACCCACCATCCTCCCAGCTTTCGACGTTTTCCGAGTCGCTTAGGGCCGGTTCATAGAATGCCGTCTGGTAGTTACGCATCGTGTGTGCGCAGCCCAGAAAGTGCCCAGCTGGTTCCACCTCGGTATAGGCGTCGCGCGCCAATCCCTCGTCGCTGATGTCCAATCCCGCCAGCACCTTTTGATAGCTGCCCAGCCGATCGGCATCCATCACCAGCTTTTCAAACCCGGTGCACAGCCCGCCCTCTAGCCATCCCGCCGCATGCAGGACAAAATTTGCCCCGGCCAGCATCGTGGAATGCATCGAATCCGCACTCTCATATGCGGCTTGCGCGTCTTCGACCTTTGAGGCGGTCAGCGACCCGCCACAACGCAGGGGCAGGCCCACACGGCGGGCCATTTGGCCGATGGCATAATTGCTCAGCACCGGCTCGGGCATGCCGAATGTCGGCGCGCCGGATTTCAGGCTCATCGAGCTGAGGAAGTTTCCCAATACAAACGGCGCGCCGGGGCGGATCAATTGCGAAAACGCGCAGCACATCATTGCCTCGGCCATTGCCTGCGTGACAGAGGCGGCCGTGCTGACCGGCCCCATCGCGCCACTGAGGATGAAGGGAACCACGATGATACCCTGACCGCGACCACAATAGGTCTGGATCGCCTGCGTCACCACCTTGTCCACCAGCAGGGGCGAGTTGGTGTTGACGTTGCCCATGATGACGCAGTTTTCCTGCATGAAATCAGCGCCATGCAGGATTTCGGCCATATCGACGCTGTCTTGTGCGCGGCTCTGCTCGGTAATCGCGCCCAAGTGCGGTTTGTCGCTGCGCGTCATATGGGTGTAGACCATATCGAGATGGCGATGGCTGACCGGCACATCGCAAGGCTCGCAGATCACCAGACCCGTGTGATGCAGGTTCGGGTGCATATACGCGAGCTTCACTAGTTTCTCGAAGCTTTCCATATCGCCGTAGCGTCGCCCACTGGCCAGATCGCGAACAAAAGGCGCGCCATAGATCGGGGCAAAGACCTGATGATTGCCGCCGATGCGCACATTGCGCGCCGGGTTGCGGGCCACTTGGGTAAATTCGCGCGGTGCCTTGGCACAAAGGGCACGAATCCAGTCGGCAGGGGCGCGCACACGGGTGCCATCCACCTTGGCGCCAGCCTCCGTCCAGATGCGCAACGCCTCTGGATCATCGCGAAATTCCAGCCCGAGGTCCTGCATGATCCAGTCAACCTGGGCTTCGAGCCGTTCAATGCCGTCGTCGTTGATCGGATCGAAGAACGGCAGTCGCCGCTCGACATGCGGTGAGGCAAGGTCAGGCGCCCAGCCTGCATCCACATCACGTCTGGTCCGTGCACGTCTGGCCATGGGCCGATCCTCCCTGATCATCCCGGCAGGCTACATTGTATAGTTGGTCACGTGATCCTTGAAAAATCTGAGGCAATGGATAACGTCAAATTATGCAAGAACTATGGAAACTGGTCGCCTCGCCGCGGCACCTTCTGGTCTTTGAGGCGGCGGCGCGCCTTGGGTCCTTTACCCGCGCTGCGCGCGAGATGAATGTTCAACAACCTGCCGTGAGCGCCGCGATCAAGCAGTTAGAAGGGGCGTTGGGCACAGCCCTGTTTCGCCGTGCGCATCGGTCGGTAGTGCTGACTCTGGCGGGTGAGCGGCTGTATACGGATGTATCAGGGGCTTTTTCGCGTATTCTGGACAGCGCACGCAGTCTGGCGGTGCGCAGCGCGGGGGACCGGGTCACGCTGTCGGCCTCGACCGCATTTGCCCATTACTGGATGGTCCCGCGGCTGGCAGAGTTTCACGCCGCCCATCCCGACGTTGACCTGCGTCTGCAAACGTCGGACCGAGAGCCGGATATTGATGCCGAGGGGATTAGCCTTGCCATAAGGCGTGGCAATGGCAACTGGCCCAATTGCGAGAGCCACCTGATCGCTGCCGAAGTGATCGCACCGATTGCTGCACCACGGGTGATGGCAGCGGCGGTCAATCTGCGCTCGATCGGCAATCTGGGCAGTCAGCCACTGATCCATTTGGAAGAGCCGGTGCGCGACCGTCCGACATGGTCGGATTTCTTTCGCCACTGGCGTGTGCCCTATGCCGAACCGCGCGCAGGGTTGCGTCTGAACGATTATGCGCTGGTTTTGCAGGCTACGATGGCCGGAGAAGGCTTTGCCTTGGGCTGGCGGCACACCACAACGGCGCTGGTACAACAGGGGTTATTGACGGAACGGGCGGACTGGGCGTGGGAAACCGGACCGGGGTTCTATCTGGTGTGGTCAACCAGTACGCCGCTCTCGCAACAGGCCAAGGCGACCCGCGACTGGCTGATCTCCTTCGCAGCTACGTAGGGTGAGTTTTCAACCCACCGCCGCTGGATCACACCGCAATGCGCGGCCGTCCCGATGCTTCGACCGTGATCTCACCCTCTAGAAACACCTCTCGGGCTTCCGCTTTGGCCGTGCGCAAATCACGCGTGGCGCTCACTTGGATATCTTCGGCACCGGCAGCTTCGGCCTCTTGGCGTGCGGATGCCTCAAGCATGGTTTGCAATGTACTCAGCGCCTCTTCGGCAGTTCCAAAGTCTGCTGGGCCGCTGTCCAGATGCACGCGGTACAATCCCTCAGAGGGGCTGGTGACTGTGCCGCTGCGCCGGATCGTAACCCGGCCCACGACGGCGCCGATGGCGTTAGCGACACCGGCATGTTCCGGCAGGATCATCTCGCACCCCAGACGCTGACCCACAGCCGGGTAATAGCTGGCCGCAGAGGCACCAAGACCCACAACAGGCACGTTCAGACCCGCATCCAGCCGGATCAGGCCGCGATAGCCATCCATTCCGTGCGCGATCAGCACGTGGCGCGCCAGCTGTTCGGGCGGCGGACCAAAGGGGCGTTCCTCTTCGGCGAACGCTGTTTCCAGCAGAACCATAACCGTCTGATAGGTCAACCTATTGACGATCATATCCGCCAGGCTCTGCGCATCGTCAGCCAGCGTATTGCCCGATCCGGTGCGCTTGCGGCTCATCAGTGTCAGCGCCTTTTCCGCGGCCTCTGCATCCCACGCATCCACGCGCCCCAAAACATGGCTGGCATCCGATGGGGTCACGCCCGACACCTGCACCAATCCGCGCGTAACAAGGCGGCGCAACGCCTGTTGTTCCATTCTTGTGTGCAGAACCGCGCCGACGGGATGCACGGCATCGCCAATCCGGGTCAGAAAACCCGCGTCGCGTTCTGACAGCCCACCTGCATCTATCCCCGGCACGGCCCGGACAAAAATCCCGTCATATTCCCCCGGCACGGCACTGCGCAGCTGTGCATCCAGTGTCCGGTGGACGATATCCGGCGATTCATGCGCGATCAGGCTGACAGGCAGCACCCGGCGCGGGCCAAGCGTGACGCCACCCGTCAAGCCTTCGTCCACCACGTGCACCTCGCTGTCTCCACCCAGACCCGTGGTGCGCATCGCCACTGCCTCGACCATGGTGCGCCACGGGCCGACCTGTGCGCCGCCCGGATCAATCATCGGCCGACCATCGCGCAGCACCGCCACGTCGGTGGTCGTTCCACCAATATCCGACACCAGCGCATGGGTGGCGCCGGTCATCCAGCTGGCCCCGACGATCGACGCCGCCGGGCCACTGAGGATTGTCTCGATCGGACGCGCGCGTGCCTGTGTCGCACTGATCAGCGCGCCATCGCCGCGCACCACCATCAATGGCGCTGTCACGCCGAGTTCGGCCAGCTTGCCCTCTGCCTTGTCGATGAGGCGCGCAATCATGCCGATCAGCCGTGCGTTGAGCAGCGCGGTCAGTGCCCGTTTCGGACCGTTCAGCTTGGCCGACAGGTGATGCGAGCAAGAGACGGGTCGCCCGGTGATCTGGGTGATCATCTCGGCGGCCGCCAGCTCGTGCGCGGGGTTGCGCGTGCCAAACTGCGCAGCGACCGCATAGGCCGAAATGCCGTGATCCTCTTGCAACCACGCCAGCAGCGCCTCGCGATCCAGCGCACGCGCCTCACCACCCGCGTGGTTGTGACCGCCACTGAGGATGATCGCCGGATCCCCGCCCAGCGCGGCGCGCAGACCGTGACCATCAAGATCCTGTTCGCGAAAGCCGATGTAAACGAGGCCGACGCGCCCACCCTGCCCCTCGACCAGCGCATTGGTCGCCAGCGTGGTGGACAGCGACGCCAGCGCAATATCCCCCGGGTCGGTCCCGCTGGCCGCCAGCACGTTCGCCACGGCACCACCAATGCCGATGGCCAGATCGTGGCGCGTGGTCAGCGCCTTGGCGCTGGCGATCACCTCGACCTCATCGCGCAACAAAACCGCATCAGTATAGGTCCCGCCCGTATCCACACCCAACAAGATCGCCATCGTCATCTCCATTTGCCCGTCAGTCGGGGTGTAGCTGCTTTGGCACCCTATGCCAGTCCATTTGCGTCAGATTTCAGCCGCATAAGCGCCCAGCGCGCCGCATCGGCCACCTCCGGCGCGGTGGCGTTCACATGCGCCTCTGCCGCCGGGATCAGATCGGCGCGCCCCGAATTACCGATGGCATAGAGTACATTGCGCAGGAACCGGTCCACGCCGATCCGCTTGATCGGGCTGCCGGAAAACTTCGCGCGAAACGTCGTATCATCCAGCTGAGCAAGTTCGGCCAGTGGCGGCGCGATCAGGTCATCGCGCGCATGATACCGCGTCTCGCGTGCGGTCTGGGCAAACTTGTTCCATGGGCAAACCGCCAGACAATCGTCGCAGCCATAGATGTGATTACCCATCAGTGATCGCAGCGCCGGGTCGACGGGGCCTTTATGCTCGATCGTCAGATAGGAAATACAGCGCCGCGCATCCAGTCTGTAGGGGGCCGGAAACGCTTCTGTCGGGCAGACATCAAGACACGCCCGGCAGGAGCCGCAATGGTCGATTTCCGCTGGATCAGTGTCTAAATCCAACGTCGTGAAAATCGACCCGATAAAAAACCAACTGCCCAAATCACGGCTGACCAGATTGGTGTGTTTGCCTTGCCAGCCTAGGCCCGCCGCCTGCCCCAGCGGTTTTTCCGGCACGGGCGCAGTGTCCACAAAGACCTTGACCCCTGCGGGTTCGGCATCGGCCCCTTGCGGGCCAGCCTCGGCGATCAACCACCGAGCAAGACGTTTAAGCCGCTTCTTGACCAGATCGTGATAATCGCGGTTTCGGGCATAAACAGACACTGTTCCAACATCTGGCCGGGTCAGAGTCTCCATCGGGTCGGTGTCGGGGGTATAGCTCTCGCCAAGCATGATCACCGAACGCGCCTCGGGCCATAACGCCGCCGGATCACCCCGCCAGTGACTGCGCTCTTCCAGCCAGTTCATCTGCCCATGCTGGCCCGCCTCCAGAAACGCAGAGAGCCGCTCGGGCACTTGCGGTACGTCCCACGGTCGACAAATGCGCGTCAGATCAAATCCCTCTTCCAGCGCGCGCGCAAGCAGGGCGTCTTTCAGACCGGCCATGCTTCTGCTTTGCAAAAATACTCAGTGAGGCGGCGCAACACGCCCATGTCAAAAATCCAGATCAGCGTAATGCGCAGGCGGTGTGAAGCCCGGCACCTGATCGGTCAGAATGTTGCGGAAGGCCGGGCGCGACTTGATCTTGGCGTACCAGTCCTTAACCACCTCCGAGCGGTTCCAGTCCACGTCTGAAATATAGTCGAGCGCACTGAGATGCGCCGCAGCCGCGAAATCTGCCAGCGTCATCACATCGCCTGCCAGCCAGCGCCGATGGTCCAGCAGCCACGTCATGTAATCGAGGTGATACTTTATCGCACGCGCCCCGGACTTCACGTTGCCGCTGTCAGGATAGCCAGAGCCCATGACTTTCTTGTTGACCCGTTCATAGAGCAGTTTCGAGGTAACCTCATGGTGAAACTTGTCATCGAACCATGCCACCAGCCGGCGTACTTCATAGCGTGCCTCGGTACCGCGCGGCATTAGGGCTGGTTCTGGATATTTCTCTTCCAGATACTCGCAGATTGGCGCGCTTTCGGACAATGTCTTTCCATCAATGCGCAGCACCGGCACCTTACCGGCAGGATTGCGGCGCAGGAATTCTGTGCTTTGCTCCCAATAGCGTTCCTCGATCAGTTCGCACTCGATCCGCTTTTCGGCAAGACTGAGCCGCACCTTGCGGCAGAAGGGGGACAACGGGACATGATAGAGTTTGGCCATGAGCGGCGGGTACCTTTGACAGAGCGTATATCTTCCATGCCTGCTCTGGCAGTGATTTTCAATCCTCGAAACAGGCGGCGCGACCGTCACGGCGGATGGTGGCCGCCCCGTCCATGATCGCGGCCGTTCGTTTGCGTATCCAGTCGGTGGGCTTGCTGGCTGAGCGCCCCTTTGGGTCGGGCAGCACAGCGGCCAGCCGCGCCGCCTGTCGGGCTGTCAGCGCCTCTGGGCCAACGCCAAAGTAGTGGCGCGCTGCTGCCTCGACACCAAAGATGCCTTCGTCAAACTCAGCGATGTTCAGATAGACTTCGACGATCCGCCGTTTGGGCCAGATGGCCTCGACCAGCGGCGTCATCAACGCTTCCAGTGCCTTTCGCGACCAGCTGCGCCCATGCCAGAGATAGACATTCTTGACTGTTTGCTGGCTCAGGGTCGATGCCCCGCGCGCACCGCCCTCTTCGATCACGGCGCGAATCGCGCCCATGTCAAAACCCCAGTGAGAGCAGAAATTGGCGTCTTCCGCCGCCACCACGGCGCGCGCCATGACCGGTGCAACCTTATCCAGCGCGACCCATTCACGGTCCACGCCCCCAAGGCGCTGTGCCTCTTGGCGCATGTAAAATGTCGGGCCGGGCGCGACATAGCGGTGCACCAGTGCCGCCAGCCCGACAGAAACAACTGAAACCAGCACGCACCACAGCACAAAACGCCGCAATCCACCAAGGATGCCACGGCCCGGCGACGGGGCGGTTTTGCGAGATTTGGTTTTCTTGGCCATATCTGACTGTTGTTAAAGCCTTTTGCGATCTTCCTGAATCAGGGAATACGCAGAAGGCCCACATACCTTTAATGTTGTGGGTCTTTTGCATCGAATTTGTCAGGCAGATTAAGTGCAAAACGCATTAGCGCGCTGGCGGCGCGGCGGCAACACCGACGAACACCAATGCAGCACTTTGCATGGCTGGTGAAATGAGTATTTTCGGAACGATGAAACGCCAAACCCGTGCCTTTCATCGTTCCCGGATACTCTACCTTCCACGCCTGCCGCGTCAGGACTGTCCGAGATGGTCAACAACGGTAAAGTGTTGGGCCAAGGCGCCAACCTCGCCAAGGTAACGCTCGACAAGTTTCAGATCAGACGGCGCGGCGCTGACGCCCGGCGCGATCTCGCCACGGGCGACTGATTCAATCGCCAGCGAGACCGGGATCGACACCAAACGCGCCATTGCCGTACCGCGTGCGTCGCCCCATGCGTCCATCACAAAGGTTTTGTGCCAGACCACAGCACCGTCCCGCTCTGCCTTGAGTGCTACGCAAAGGACCACGCGATCCGGCTCGCCCTCGGCATAGGCGTTTTCGCCCCAGAACGTGTCGGACATTTCCTTGAGCCGCGCATCGCCGGACGGTCCCTCCAGCGTTTCGATTTCGGCAAAGACGTCTTTCCACGCCTCGGTCCAGCCGTTCAGACGCAAAGTGCCGCGCACGAACTCCTTGACCCGCCAATCGGCACCGAATTCGTACTGCTCGATAAAGGGCACGCTGTCGCGGTTGGGGTAGACTTCGAATGTCTCGGGGGCCGCCAGTGGCGCGGTATAGCTGCTGATCGCGTCCCACGGGCGCGCGACATTGCGTTCGGCATGATCGCGGATCGAACGCGATGGCGAGCGTAATGCCTTAAGCACCCCAAGCGGCGACCAGCTGAACTTGTAGCGGAACGGGTTCGGGTGCTTGGGGATGCCCCCGCAATAAGAAATGAACGACAGATCGTTCTTCGCATCAAACGCAGGGCTGTTGCGGTAATCGGCGATAAGGGCGTGGGCCATAAGGTGGTCAATACCGGGATCGAGCCCGACCTCGTTGACCGCACAGACGCCCGCCGCCTCGGCGCGCGCGTGCAGGCTACGCATTTCCGGCGAGACATATGACGAACTGACAAAATGCGCGCCCTTGCCAATGCACATTTCTGCCAGACGGGCATGCCAGTCGCCGGGAAGCATCGAGACGACAATATCGCCCGGCTGTGTCTCGGCCGTCAGGGCGTCCATGTCAAAGGCCTGAATGCGTTGGGTCAGATCGCCGACCGCCTCTTCGGCGGTTTCGACGGTCCGGTTCCAGACGCTGACCTCGTGGCCTGCCTGAATCAGACGTCTGAGGCCGGGAATCGCAGAGAGGCCAGTGCCGCACCAGTGGATTGTCATATCAGAGGCCTTTCATCGCATCATTGTAAGTATCTTGTGCCCGTTTCCAGACGCCAGCATCCAGATTGCCCAGTGTTTTCAGCGAGGGCAAGAGTTGAGCCGCATAATCTGTCGAGGATTCGACCGGCAAGAGCGAAGGCAGGTTGTCGATTGCCATCACATCCATCGGCGGCGTGTCATGGACGCGCGTGGCCGGCGCGGCCCAATCTGTGGCCGCCGAATAGATCGGCACCGGATTGTAATCACTGTCCGGGTCGCAAGCGACATCGCCAACGACACTAAGGCGGCGGTCGGCACCCAGCGCCGATTGCGGCACAAAAACCGGCGTGCCGGGGCGTGCGAAAATACAGTTGAGAAAGATATCATGCGACAGAATTTCCGGAAATGGTCCGCCGGTCGCTGTTTCAGCCATATCCCAGCGGGTCGGGTCGATTCCCATCGCCGTACACAGATCAGCCGCCCCCGCGCCAACGCGCCCCAATGCGCCGATGATGATGGCTCTGGGCGCATCGCACCCGTCCAGATCGCGCGCCAGATCGGCCAGCAGCGCGTCTTTGTCAGCGTAGGTGCTGACCGCCGGACAGATCCCGCCCGCCTGTTGCGCGGCCCAGCTTTTTAGCGCGACAGCGGCACCCGCGTAGCCCGCCCAGTATCCAAAGGCGGCAACACGGCGGCCATCTTCGTCCACGAGGTATTCCAGATCATAGAGCGTGCCGCCGCCCGCCTTGAACCGCTCCAGCAGGGCGCGGCCGGAATGCTGCCCTTTGAAGGCGTGGCCGAACATGATGTGGCGATGCGGCAGGGGGGTGCCGTCCTCTGGCAACTCCTTCAACCCGAAAATGATCGCGTCACGCGGCGCATCGGGCCAACTGTTTTCCGGCGCGATGGCGCAGCCCGCCGCCACATAGCCCTCCAGCGGGATCGCGCGTACGCTACTCTGCTCGACCGTGACCCGGATGCCAGCGGCGATCAGTTCGGCCGCGCCCTCTGGCGTCAGCGGCGTGCGTTCCTCGAACGGGCGCTGCTCGGCCCGGACCCATAGATGTGTCATTCGTTGTCCCTCTACAGCATACCGGCGGCGCGTACAGATTTCACCGAGGCGCGCTCTTCCATCGCGGCGAGAAAGGCCCGGATTTTAGGGAAGGGCGCGGTATCGACGCCGTCGCCTTCGAGCCAGTGGCACAGCATAAAGAGATATGGATCGGCAACTGTCAGCGCCGCGCCGTTCACCAACGGGCCGCGCAGGCAGTGGTCCTCGACATAACGCGCGCAGGCGGTCATCGTCTCGGGCACTTTGGCCGCCATATCCGCATGGCTGCTGGCCTCGTTCGCCCAGCGTGCGCCGCGCATCTTGTGCGCGTGGTTGGGATGCATCGTGCTGGCCAGATAATACATCACGGCACGCACATGCGCAGCCTCCAGCGGATCGGTGGGCATCAGCCCCGCATCCGGTGCCGTAGCCGCGATATATTCCAGAATCGCCCCAGTTTCGGTCAGCAATGTGCCATCCAGATCGAGCACGGGTACCCGGCCTTTGGGGTTGATCGCGTGGTAGGCCGGTTTGGTCTGTTCGCCTGCTGCGAAATCGACAGGTCGCGGGGTGAACTCTTTCCCCGCCTCGTACAGGGCGATGGCAGAGGCAATCGAGATCGTGCCTTTGGCGTAATACAGCTTCATGGTGCAATCCTTTTGGCGTCGGGGAGCGGGGTTATATGAATGTGCGGGCATGAGCGCGGTCAGGCGCGTCAAGGTGAGGTGTGGCGTTGAACGTGGCCAGCATCAGGCGTTCGTGCACGTAGCTAAGCCGATGCAGCGAGCTGTTCATAGTTTGCAGCATGACATGGGCCATACCGGCATTGTCCAGCGTCAGAACGTGGCGCAGGACCATCCCGATCACGCCGCCCGATGTCACGACCAGAACGCGGCCATGTTGACCGCAGAGTTCCTCGATCAACCCGGTCACACGTCTATGAAATCCGTCGAACGTTTCAGGCACCGCGTCCAGTCGCCCCGCCGCCCAGTGGTCAATCACTTCTGGCAGGTGGCGGGCAAATTCGCGCGCAGTGGTCGGGGCGGGGACGCCGTACTGACGTTCCATCGCCTGGGCCAGATCGAAATAGGTCAGTTCGTTCAGGCGTTCGTCCTGATGATCGGGCGTATAACCCATTGCACGGGCCGTGCCGACCTGCCGGTGCAGCGTGCCGGTCACGACGTGGTCAAAATGCGAGATCAGTCGTGCCCAGATGCGCGCCCAGCCATGCGGCCTGCTGATGGCCCAGATCAGACAGTCGGTCATAGGCTGCCTCGTCGGTGGCGGCGCTGTTGGCCTGCCCGTGCCGCACCAGAATGATCTCCGTCACGTTGCTGTTCTCCGATCCTGTGGGATTGGGCCGCAAGTTAGCGAAGGGGGCAGAGAGGTTAAAGATGACTGCGAAAATATTTCGGCGCATCCACGCGATCAGTGTTCCGCCCACCCCGTCATGCCAACAGCACACGAGTGGGCGGAAAAATGCGTTCAGGTCAGTGCCCGGCGCAGTCGTGGAAGCCGGGTCAGGATCAGCATATCCAGAGCCAGCACGCTGAGCAGTGCGAGGCCCGCCATGGGAAACGCCATCGACACCGCCAGACCGACCAGAGCCGCCCCTTGCCATAGTGGCATTTCGCGTGGAAACGGCGGAGCAGCGAGGCGACCTGATCCGGCCGGGCGACGTTTCCACCACAGCACGACGGAACTGGCACACAAGAACAGGACCGACAGGCAAACTGCGGTGTTGGCCAGCACGCTCCACAAGCCCAGCGTACCCATATGCAGTGCGATGCCGACGGCCATTGCCTTGCCAAACCATGAATAATCAGCATAGCGCACATCGGCCAGAATATTGCCCGTGAACTGATCCACATGCACGGTGCGATCTGACATCGGGTCAGTGCTGTCGGTGTTCATCGAATCGCGGTTGATGGTCCAGACAGCCGTATCCGACGTTGGCACCGCCAGCTGATAGCGCCCGTCAAAGCCGATTTTGCGCGCCAGCGCATCAATGTTGTCGACCGCCGGGGACGTATTCACACCCGGTTGTCCGGCATCGCTACCAGACGCAGGCAGCGGGGTTTGCTCCAGCGCCCAAGGCACTTCGCGCCGATCATGGTTCATGCTGGCATGGATATCGTCGGACAGCGGTACGTTGTCCCATTTCTCAGCCGGGAACTGGCTCCAGGCCTGCACCATCTTTTCTCCCCAGATACCTGCCCATGAAAGGCCGGAAATGAGGAAGAACACCAAAAACAACGATACCCAGATGCCGACGACGCCATGCAGCGATTTCCATAGATTGCGCCCCGCTGACACTGTCGGCACAAACGCGCGCCGCCATGCGCCGCCCCTAGGCCACCACATGTAGAGGCCGGTGGCAATCAGCACGAGCGCAAGCGAGGCAGCGGTTTCCAACAACCGGTCGCCCGTCACCCCAAGCATCAGATCCGAGTGGATGTTATCGAAGAAATCGTACCATCCACTGCGGCGCGGAAACGTTTCAATCACCTGCGCGGTATAGGGATCAACCGCGACCATGATCGCATCCCCGTCCGCATCGACCCGGAACAGAGCGGCGACATCTGCCGAGCGCGGGGCGACGTAGGTTTTCAGTGTTCCATCAGGAACGGCGGCAACCGCTGCCTCGGCCTGCACTGAAACGGCCATTGTGGTTTCTTGCGCGATGACTGGCGTATGCTCACCGTCGCGACCGTCAATCCATGCAATCCACAGCATCGACATGCCGGTAATCGCGAGAATGCTGAGAAACGGGATCGCAAACAGCCCCGCATAGAAATGCCAGCGCCATGCGGCGAAGTAGAGTTTGTTGGCACCTGTTGCTTCAGGTGCATTCGTATCGAGTGTAGTCATGGGAAAATCCAAGCCTTTGATGGCCCGCAAATGCGGGCTGATAAATCTGAATAGTGACGTCAGATCAGGCGTGGGGCGGCGCGCGGCTGCGTTGATTGGAATCAAGCGGTTTGGCGTGATGACGCAACAAGGCCAAATGGCGCATTTGCGAGATTGCCACAGGCAGGTGCCGTGAGGGACCGGGCGCGATAACGGGTGTCATCATCGTATCCACCAGCCGACATGCCTCGCAGTCGGGGCCATTGCCAAATGTGTCGTCCAAAGTGCCACAGATCCCTTCCAGACTACCCGCGATCTGCAGATAGGCCTCAAGATCGGGAGAATTCTGTGTCTGGGCCGTCTTGTGCGCGAACCCTACCGCCGTCAGGGCGACGGTCAGCACAGATACGATCATCAGGCGCATGGATATGGAATACATACGTTTCACAGCGCTACCGATACGTCATGGCAGGCGCCCTCGCCAGAGAAATTTTCGCCTCGTTTTCCTCGACGGCCCATTGGGGTATGGCGCAAAGCTGCGGGCAGGTGTCGGGATTGGCAGCCTTTCTTTTTGGCAGGCATGATCTAATCTGGGGCAACATCTACGAAAGAGGCCCGTGCATGTCCGATACCATCCGATTCACGCTCGACGGTACAGAGGTCGAGGCTGCGGCAGGTCAGACCATCTGGGAGGTCGCCAATGGCCGCGGTCTGGTGATCCCGCATCTGTGCCACAAGCCCGCGCCGGGGTATCGCCCCGATGGCAACTGTCGCGCCTGCATGGTCGAGATCGAAGGCGAGCGTGTACTGGCCGCGTCGTGCATCCGCGAGCCTGCCGATGGCATGGTCGTCACCACGAATTCCGCCCGAGCCGAGGCAGCGCGCAAGATGGTCGTGGAAATGCTGGTCGCGGACCAACCCGCGCAGGATGTGGCCCACGACAAATCCAGCCACCTTTGGGACATGGCCGAAATGCAAGGCGTATCCGAGAGCCGCTTTCCCAAGCTGGAAGAGGGACGCATTCCGCTGCTGGATGACAGCCATGTAGCGATGTCGGTCAATCTGGACGCTTGCATCCAGTGCGGGCTGTGCGTGCGGGCATGCCGCGAGGTGCAAGTCAACGACGTGATCGGCATGGCCGGGCGCGGACATGACAGCTATCCCACGTTCGACTTTGCGGATCCGATGGGGGCCAGCACTTGTGTAGCCTGCGGCGAATGTGTGCAGGCCTGCCCCACCGGTGCGCTGATGCCCGCCACTGTGGTGGACGACAACCAAGTTGGCGACCGCGCTGATTACGACAGCGAAACCAAGAGCATCTGCCCATTCTGCGGCGTTGGTTGCCAGATTTCGCTAAAGGTAAAAGACGGTAAGGTGAAATATGTCGAGGGGATCAACGGCCCTGCAAACGAGGGAAGGCTGTGCGTCAAGGGACGGTTTGGGTTCGATTACATCCACCACCCGCATCGCCTGACCAAACCGATGATCCGACGCGACGACGCGCCCGAAAAGGGATTGAACGTCGAACCGGGCAACTGGCAAGAATTCTTTCGCGAGGTCAGCTGGGACGAGGCGCTGGATTTCGCCGCCAACGGACTAAAGGGCCGCGGACGCGAGGTCGCTGGTTTCGGCAGCGCCAAATGCACCAACGAAGAGGCGTATCTGTTTCAGAAGTTCATCCGCCAAGGCTTTGGCCATAACAACGTCGACCACTGTACGCGGCTGTGCCATGCGTCTTCGGTCTTTGCACTGGTTGAAAACGTCGGCTCGGGCGGTGTCACCGCCACCTTCAATGAGATCGAGAATGCCGATGTGGCCATTATCATCGGTGCCAACCCGGTCGAGAACCACCCCGTCGCGGCCACCTATTTCAAGCAGTTCACCAAGCGCGGTGGCAAGCTGATCGTGATGGATCCGCGCGGCGTAGGCCTGCGCCGGTTCGCGACGCATATGCTGCAATTCCGGCCCGGCGCGGACGTCGCCATGCTGAACGCGATCATGCACACGATCGTCGAAGAAAACCTGTACGACCAGCAATATATCGACGCCTACACCGAGAACTGGGAGGCGGAAAAAGCGCATCTCAAGGACTTCTCACCCGAGAAAATGGCCGATCTCTGCGGCATCCCCGCCGAAACGTTGCGCGCGGTGGCACGTGATTTTGCCACGGCAAAATCCGGCATGATTTTCTGGGGGATGGGCGTCAGTCAGCACATCCACGGCACCGATAACTCGCGCTGTCTGATCTCTTTGGCATTGATGTGTGGCCATGTCGGCCGTCCGGGCACCGGGCTACATCCATTGCGCGGCCAGAACAACGTGCAGGGTGCCAGCGATGCGGGCCTGATGCCGATGTTCCTGCCCGACTACCAGACCGTGACGGATGACAAAGTGCGCGCAGCATTCACCGGTGTCTGGGGATCGGATGATTTCAGCGCCGAGAAGGGACTGACCGTCACCGAAATCATGGATGCGGTCCATGATGGGGATATCAAGGCGATGTATATTCTGGGTGAAAACCCGGCGATGTCTGATCCGGACGTGGAACATGCGCGCGACGCGCTGGCCAAGCTGGATCATCTGGTGGTGCAAGATATCTTTGTCACCGAAACGGCCAACTATGCCGATGTTATCCTGCCTGCCTCGACGCTGTATGAAAAAAACGGGACCGTATCGAACACCAACCGACAGGTGCAGATGGTGCGTCCCGCCGTACCGCCGCCGGGCGATGCGCGCGAGGACTGGACCATCCAGATCGAGCTGGCCAAGCGCTGCGGTCTGGACTGGCGCTATACGCACCCCTCCGAGGTCTATGCGGAAATGACCCTGAACATGGCGTCGCTCGACAACATCACCTGGGAGCGGCTGGAAAAAACCGCCGTCACCTATCCCAGTCTCAGCCCCGAGGACCCCGGTCAGGCCGTGGTGTTTGGCGATGGCTTCCCCCGGCCCGAAGGACGGGCCAAGTTCACGCCCGCCAACGTGATCGCGCCTGACGATACGCCGGATGCGGAATACCCGATGATCCTGACCACGGGGCGGCAACTGGAACACTGGCACACCGGCTCAATGACCCGCCGGGCCAGCGTGCTGGACGCGGTCGAACCGGAAGCGAATTGTTCGATGCATCCCGCCACCTTGCGCCAACTGGGTGTAGAACCGGGTGGCATGGTCCAGCTGACCACCAAGCGCGGCACAATCACGGTCATGGCCCGCGCCGACCGGGCGATTGCACCTGACATGGTCTTCCTGCCCTTTGCTTATGTCGAGGCGGCAGCCAATATCCTGACCAACCCGGCGATTGATCCTTATGGCAAGATCCCCGAATTCAAATTCTCGGCGGTAAAAGTCGAGGCCGCTGATGCGCAGGTGGCTGCAGAGTAACTCTGGGCGCGCGTCGCTTCGTGAAAAACAAAAAGCCCCCCGAAGATTGGCAGCTTCGGGGGGTTGCGTGTTTGTGAGGCGGATAGCGTCAGTCCAGCAACCCGGTGATGTTGCGCACGGCGGCGCGGCGGTTCGCGCGTTCCGCGACCAGTGTGCTGACTTTCAGATCGCTTTCGCCATAGCCTTGGGTAATCAGGTTCTGGGGCGGTACGTCAAAATATTCGGTCAGCGCCAGCGCGACCGTTTCAGCCCGCCGGTCCGACAGGGCTAGGTTATAGCCCGCACCACCGACGGCATCTGTATGCCCTTCGATCAAAAACACCACACGCGGGTTTTCCTCGATCATGCGGCGCATGGTGCCACCGAGGTCAGCCAGCGCCTGTGCTTCGCTGGGCTGGATCGCGGCGGAGCCAGTGGCGAAGGTGACAGCATCAAGTTCGATCTGCGGCGCAAGCGCGCGCACGCGTTTGTAATCGCGCACCTGACGCAGTGAGAAGCGGCGATCCACATCGGCCAGCATCACCTCTTGCAGCGCCCTTTGCAGTTCAGCCTCATCATCCAGCGCAACATTGCCGCTCTGCCGCGAGGCGATGGTTTCAACCGTAGGGAGGCGATCGAAATCAATCGGTTCGGCTGCTTGGGTGTCGTCGAACAAGACCACCTCGGCCCCGTCAGACGCACGGATCAGCGTGCGGCGCAACACAGTACCATCGCTGGCGCGCACAGTGATGATCTGGCTGCCATCATCGTAAGAGAGAGTGGAGCGGGTCGAGCCATCATTGAATGTCTGGGTGCTGACTTCGGCACCGGGGCGACGCAGTAATTCATCGTCGTTCTTGAGAACCCGCAATTCACCGTCGCGCTCGACCACGACACGGTCGCCGGAGTTCGACCTCACCTTGTCACCATTGGCCAGAACAGTGCCGACCACTGCGGCGCCAAGCCCCAGAAGCAGGGCTTTTTCAAAGTTCGACAGGCCACCGTCATCGCCACTCGGCGCAGGAGCGGCGGCAGTGGCCGCTTCCGGCTCACCCGTCACACTGGTGTCAAAATCTTCACTGCTGCGTCGCACATCCGATTCATTAACGGTTTGTGTCTCGACTTCGGCAGCTGCTTCGCTTTCAGCAGTGGCCTCTGCGGCGGCAGCAGATTGCGCCTCGCGCTGCTGGGCACGTTCCTGCCGCTCCGCATCGGTGAGCTGTTCGCCATCTGCCTCGCCTGCCGACTGCGTCTCGGTGGAGGCGTCGTCTGCGGTTGTTTGTTCGGCACCGGTTTCCTCAGCGGCAGCCTGTGCCTCTGCCGCAGCGGTGGCCTCATCAGCGTCGGTTGTCTCGGCAGCGGCCTGTGCTTCTGCCGCAGCGGCAGCCTCATCAGCGGCGGCTTTCTCGGCGGCGGCCTGCGCTTCTGCCGCAGCAGCGGCCTCATCGGCAGCGGCTTTCTCGGCAGCGGCTTGCGCTTCTGCCGCAGCAGCAGCCTCATCGGTAGCGGCTTTCTCGGCAGCGGCTTGTGCTTCTGCCGCAGCAGCGGCCTCATCAGCGGCAGCATTCTCGGCAGCGGCTTGTGCTTCCGCCGCAGCGGCAGCCTCATCAGCGGCGGCATTCTCGGCAGCGGCTTGCGCTTCTGCCGCAGCAGCGGCCTCATCAGCGGCGGCTTTCTCAGCAGCGGCCTGTGCTTCTGCCGCAGCGGCAGCCTCATCGGTGGCGGCTTTCTCGGCAGCGGCTTGCGCTTCTGCCGCAGCGGCAGCCTCATCCGCTGCCTTTTGGGCCTCTTCTGTTAATTCTTCTGCAGCTTGCACCAGTTCGTCGGCCCCCGTCACTTCGGCAACCCCCTCCAAGCTGGTCTGTGCGAGCACCGGTAACGGCTGCATCAGGCTTAGACACAAGACTGCTGCGGTGGAAGATTTTAATCTGGAGATATTCATAGCAACCCCTGTTCATGGCTTTGGTCACGGTGGACCGTTGATACTTCGACGCGCGATGGCGGGCTTTTGTTCCGGCACGGCGGCGACAGATCATCAGGGTGGCAATTCTTTGCCTATGCGTTGCACATATTGCCCGACAGCGACGTTTCCATCATGGTGACACCTGAAAATGCCGAAAGGCGTGACGGGCAAGGAGCGGCAATGGGCAGGATCAGACATCGTGGCACGGCGGCCATCCTCTCTGCTCTGTTGGCGGTGGGCAGTATTGCAGCACTCGTTCTCTCTGTTTCCGATTTTGCATCTGAGGACATGCTGTTTGGTCTTTGGCGGATGCGGCATGTGGCCTTTGCTACGGGATTGATGATCCTCGCTATTGCAAGTGCTTGTTATGCCCGTGGGGCGGGTGCATGGCTGGGTTTCTTGGCAAGCGTCATTCCGGTTTGCCTTCTGCTGATCGTGATGGAACTGGCCGGGCGTATGGGGTTGGTCAACTGGGCCGCCTTACTCAGCCCAATACCTGCACAGGCGGAAACGGTTGGATGGAGCTTGCGCCCGGATATCAGCGTACAAGGCCAGACCGGACAGGACATCGCGGCGCGGCTCGGTCTGCCGCATGACCCAATCCCGTTCGATTTTCGGGCCGACGAATATGGGTTTCGTAATGGGGACGAGTTGGGCGGAAATTTTATCTTCTTGGGCGATTCCATCATTCTGGGTGCGGCTGTCCCAGTGGATGAAACCATCGCCGAAGTGACAGAAGACATCCTGAAAGAACCGGTGATGCAGGCGGCGCTTCTGGGGCTGTCGATCCAAGGCCAGCACGACATGTTACGTGCTTCCGGCCTGCCCTTGGCTGGCCGGACGGTCGTGCAGTTTCTTTTTGAAGGGAATGACCTGCTGGATTCGCATGCCTACCGTCATCAGGAGGACAGATCCGCACACGAGGAGACCGGAGAGCGATCGCTCGGCAAGTTGGTCTGGGAGAAGCTGGTAACGCTCAGCAATCCTGCGGCGCGGTATTATACCTGCATGATTGACGGACAGAACGTGGCGTTCCTTTGGACGCGACGCTCTTTTGATGGGGTCGAGGGCGAAGTTGCGCACATCGCCACAGCTATCCGGGATTTTCGCGCAGAGTTGCGCCGTCAGGATGCCAACTATGCGTTGGTATTCGTGCCGACCAAATACCGCGTGCTAGAAGCGCAATGCAGCTATCCGCACAGCAGTCCTATTGCCAATGCTGACGCCAACCTGTCGTCCCTCCCCGGTGAGCTGAAGCAGTTTACTGATGATGAGAACGTCCGCTTCATTGACTTGACGCCGCCGCTGATGAGCGCAGCGCAGAAGGGTGTGCTGCCGTGGTTCTGGGGCGACACGCATTGGAACAGTACCGGACACGCCACCGCCGGAAAAACGATTGCCGAATGGCTGTCGGATGCGGACGGATAAGACCCAACACCGCCATGCGCAGCACACAAGGGTCGCGCACGAAGGCTGTCACGATTCAAGTGTCAGTGCGGCTCGGCTTGGGCCGTTTCGATCACCGCCCCACGTCGCGTGATCGCACCCGCCAGAGATGGCTCGGGCATTTGATCCGCAACCAACCTGATATGGGGGCCCCACTCGACCATCTGTTGCAGTGATCGGTTTCCGAATTTGGAACTGTCCGCAACGACGACAACCTCATCCACGTTTCGGATGATCGCGGCATAGACTTGGGCAGATGACAGCAACGCCTCGCTAATGCCGGTTTCGTCCAGTGCCGATGCACCGACCACGGCGATCTGGGCGCGGTATCGGGAAATGAACCGAACCGTCTCTGCGCCGTGCACCAACCCCTCTTTTGGCTCTACGATGCCCGGCAGCAACATAACTTCGATTAGCGGATTTACCGATAGCTCCATCGCTGCGCCGATGGACGGCGTAATGACTGTGATCCGCCGTTCGATGGCCCGTAGCGCCCGCGCGAAATGTAGTGTCGTCGCACCGCCGCCGATAAAAATGTTCTGGGTGTCCGCGATCAGTTCCACCGCCCGTTGGGCGATGCGTTCACGTTCGTGAATGTGCTGCTTCAATCGCTCTGCCAGCGCGGGCTCGAACACGGTGGTTCGAACCGCTCCACCATAGGTCCGGCGCAGGCGTCCGGTTTCATCGAGCTCGGCCAGATCGCGCCGGACGGTTTCGGTTGAAACGTCCAGTTCCTGCGCGAGAGCGTTCACCCGAATTGTGGGATTGGTCTCCAATACCCCCAGAATCCGGTCGTGTCGTCTTGATTTCTTTGACTGTTTTCGGGTCAAGGTGCCCTCCTCTGCCCCTAGTATCTGCCCGATTTTTCTACGCGGCAATGTTAAAATTGACTGACATCCCACATTTTTCATTGCAAGGCGGTCATTTTAGGGTAGGTTTTGACCAGCTACACAGGGGAATCACGTGTTCGATTACGGCTACTTTTCCTTCGACTCTAAAGAGGCACTCTTGCAGAAGGCTGCAGAGTACTGGAATCCCGGCAAGGTCAAATTCTGGAGCGATGCCGGCACGCCAATGGTGATCGACCGGCGCGAGGGCTATCAATTGTTTGATATGTCCGGCAAGCGTCTGATTGATCTGCATCTGAATGGCGGGACGTACAATTTCGGCCACCGTCATCCCGAGTTGGTGCAGGTGCTGAAATCAGGCCTCGATTACTTTGACATGGGCAACCACTGGTTCCCGTCCGTCGCACGCGCCGCCTTTGCCGAAAAGCTGGTGGGTACCGCCCCGCACATGAAATATGCGATCTTTGGCGCAGGCGGGGCCGAAGCGGTCGAAATCGCGATCAAGACCGCGCGCTATGCCACCAAACGCAAGAAGATCGTATCGATCATTAAAGGTTATCATGGCCATTCCGGCCTGTCCGTTGCCACTGGTGACGAGCGGTTTACCAAGATGTTCCTTGCTGACCGGCCGGATGAGTTCATACAGGTGCCCTTTAACGACGCCGATGCGCTGGAGGACGTTCTGAAAAAGGGCGACGTTGCCGCATTCATAATCGAGACGATTCCAGCGACATATGGCTTTCCCATGCCAAACGATGGCTATCTGAAAACCTGTCAGGATTTGTGCCATAAATACGGTGCCAAGTTCATCTCTGACGAGGTGCAGACCGGGCTGATGCGAACCGGCGTCATGTGGGGCTGGCAGGGATACGGCCTGCAACCCGACATCTTCGTATGCGGCAAGGGGCTGGGCGGAGGCATCTACCCGATCAGCGCATGCCTTGTGACCGAAGAATGCGGCCAGTGGCAGGTAGAGGATGGCGCAGGCCATATCAGCACCGCCGGAGGATCAGAGCTGGGTTGCCTCGTTGGGCATCACGTCATCGAAATGCTGCAACGACCCGAAGTCGTTTCGAACGTGCATTTCGTGACCGAGTTCTTTGCCCAATCCATGGCCGAGATGATGAAGCGGCACAGCGATATCTTCGTGGGTGTGCGGCAGCGTGGCGTGGTCTTGGGGTTGGAGTTTGACCACCCCGAGGGGGCCGTTGCGGTGTCTCGTGCGCTCTATGAAAACGGGGTTTGGGCGATCTTCTCGTCGCTCGACAAACGGGTGCTGCAATTCAAACCCGGTGTCGTTCTGGACGTCGAGATGTGTCAGGAAATCATGGACCGGTTCGACGCCGCCATGCCCCGCGCGCGACAATTGCTTAAATCCGGGAGACGCGCCGCATGAGCGACCAGACCACAGCCACAGCGCCGCTACTGAAGGTGCCCGATCGCGCTCTTTCGAGCGCCAAGATGAAGGTCGGGCGCGCAGCTTGGGCCGCGCGCTATTATCAGAGCTTTAGCCGCGAAGCGGTGCTACGCATTGCCGAAGCTGTCGCACGCGCTGGGTTCGAGAAGGCCGATCACTATGCCGATTGGGCCGTACGCGAAACAGGGTTCGGCGTGGTCGAACACAAAGCGATCAAAAACAAGCTCTGCACACATGAATTGCTGGATTACTACCGCGAACTCGACCTGATCACTCCGCGCGTTGATGCCGATCGCAAGATCGTCGAGATGCCAAAGCCGGCAGGCGTTATCTTTGCACTCGCCCCGGCCACGAATCCGGTGGCGACCGTTTATTACAAGGCCATGCTGGCCATTCTTAGCCGCAACGCCATTGTCTTTAGTCCGCATCCGGCAGCCAAAGCCTGCTCCGCAGACGCCGCACGCCATCTGGCCGAGGCAGCTGAGGCCGCAGGTGCGCCGTCCGGACTGATCCAATGTGTCGAAGAACCATCCGTACCGTTGGTGCAGGACATCATGGCGTCGGACAAGATCAACGTCATCATGGCAACCGGCGGCAATGCGATGGTCCGTGCGGCATATTCATCCGGAAATCCGGCGCTGGGTGTCGGATCCGGTAATGCGGTCGCCTATGTGGACCCCAGTGCACGGGTCGATGCGGCAGCAAAATGTCTGGTCGACAGCAACAGTTTCGACAATGCGATCCTGTGCACGAACGAAAGCGTTGTTTTGTGCCTGCAAAGCAATCGCGGCAATCTGGAGCGTGCGCTGCGCAGTGCCGGGGCGCATATCTGCAATGAGCAGGACACTGACAAGCTGCGGGATTATCTATTTCACGATCACGGCTTTAACGTCGATGCCGTTGGCAAAAGCGCGCAGTGGATCGCGGAAAAAGCCGGTATTCGCGTCAGTCCGTCGGCCCGAATACTGGTGCCCGTCGTCGCTGAACCCGGGCAGGATGATCTGCTGTTCCGAGAGAAGCTATGCCCGGTTCTGACATTGACGGCGGCAATCGATTTCCAACAGGCCGTGACCTTTGCAAAACACACTGCCAAGCGCGGCGCAGGCCATTCGGCAGCGTTCCACGGCGAGGATTCGGGCCGCTTAGTCGCCTTTTCGCAGGCGATGCCGGTGTACCGGGTTGTCGTCAATGCCCCCTGCTCGCAAGGGGCCGCCGGATTTGCCACACATCTGCCGCCGTCCTTTATGATTGGCACCGGGTATGCCGGACGGTCCTCTGTCGGCGAAAATGTCGGTCCGCAGCATTTGGTGAACTGGACCCGCATCGCCTATGGCAAGGACGTCCCCGCAAACCTGCACGATCTGGATTTCGCCGCGCTGTCTGCTGATCCGGGGCCGGGTGCGCCCGCGCCTGCCGCAGCAGCGGCTGCCCCTGCCAACACCCGAGCAGTCGGGCGCGACGAATTGCGCCAGCTTATCCTTGAAGAACTCCGCAGCCTGACCGGAAACACACAATGACAGATCTGCGCGCCTCAATCTTTATCGACCAGCTACAGCCGCAAACGCTCGCCTATATCGCGACATGGATGCGTGGTACGCTGCCCCGCCTGCGAATGGCAGCGCAGATTGTCGAAATCGCGCCCGGTCTCGATATCGAGGTTCTGACCGATACCGTCCTGAAAAGCGCGGATGTACATGCTGGCCTGCTGGTGGTCGAACGCCAGTTCGGCACATTGCAGTTTCATTCGCGCTCCACCGCAGAAGTGCAATCTGGCGCTGCGGCGATCCTAGAGGCGCTGGGGCAGACCATGGATGACGTGGCACCGCCAAAAATTCTGGCGTCCAAGCTGGTGACGAATGTCGACGATCAGCACGCGTTCCTAATGAACCGGAACAAGCTGGGCTCGATGGTGATCGGCGGCGACAGCATCTACCTGCTGGAGTGCCAATCGGCCGCCTATGCCATTCTGGCCTGCAACGAGGCGGAAAAGGAGGCCGACGTAAAGGTGATCGACATGCGCATGATCGGCGCAAACGGCCGCCTCTACCTCGCCGGAACCGAGGCGGACGTGCGCAATGCCCGAAACGCTGCCGAAAGTGCCTTGCGTGATGCGGGTGCTGAATAATGTCGGCTCTTCGGGACGAAATTCGCGCCATACTGCGCGAGGAAATCGCTGCGCTGCGATCAGAAGCGGCCTCGCCACCGCCTGCGGTAGAAACCGTTCGGATCACCAGCGGCGCCGATCTGACGCGGTTTGCTCGCGACATCGCGGCGCGGGCGGCAGACCCGGATGTGGCCAACCGGATCGCGAGCGGCGCATTGCGGTTCGAGTTGAGCGGTGGGGCGGCCTATGCACCCACGACGGCAGCTTCGCATGCGGCCCCGGCCCGGAGCGCGGCAGCGCCAATCGACAAACCACTGATTACCGAGCGGGACATTGCAGCATTGGGCCGAGAAACCCGCGCACTGCAGTTAGGGAAACTTACACGGCTGACCCCGCTGGCGCGCGACGAAGCGCGGCGGCGTGGCATTCGGATCGAAAGGACTGAACGATGATCAAGGGAACCGTCAAAGGCAAGGTCTGGTCATCGCGCCGTGTTCCGTCGCTTCCGTCCGGTGCCCTGCTGGATGTCGAAACCGAAAGCGGCGCGAGAATGATCGCGTTTGATCCACTGGGCTGCAATACGGGCGAAACGGTTCTGATCACCCAAGGGTCGGTGGCCGCCGCCTATTTCAACGGCAGGAATGCACCGGTCGATGCGCTCATCATCGGCTCGATCGATGACGACACAAACACTTAACCTTGAAGGAAAATCAAATGGCAAATCATGCAATCGGAATGATCGAAACAAAGGGCTACGTGCCTGCGCTGTCCGCCGCTGACGCGATGGTGAAAGCAGCGAACGTCGAAATCGTGGCGCGTAACGAAGTGGGCGGCGGTCTGGTCTCGGTCGTGGTGCGCGGCGATGTGGGTGCGGTAAAGGCCGCGACAGAAGCCGGCGCAGAAGCCGCCAGCCAAGTGGGCGAAGTGACTGCCGTGCATGTCATTCCGCGTCCGCATGCCGATCTGGGCAAGCATTTTTCCGCCGCGAACGCGAAATAGGCGCGCAATGCGCGTGGAGGGTAACAGAGCATGACGGAACTTCGCGTTTATCTCCCGATCGAAGATCTGCAACCGCAATTTGCGGCGTATCTGTCGTCGCCTACACGCGCGCGCGCCTACCCGCCGTTCAGGGGTCAGCATTCGCTGATCATCGAGGTGGCTCCGGCACTCAGTATCCACAGGATCACCGATCTGGCGCTCAAGGTTGCGCCGGATCTGGAGCCCGGCATCCTGTTTACGGAACGGCAATTCGGCCTGTTGGAACTGCACGCCGACACGACCGAGGAACTGGACGCGGCCGGGCGCGCGATCCTGAAAGGGATCAAGGCCAAACCAACGGATCAACTTGCGCCAAAAGTGCTGTATCATGATATCATCGAGGATCTGTCAGACCAGCACGCGATCATTCTGAACCGGTCGCGTGACGGGTCGATCTTGGTGCCCGGTGTCGCGCTGTTGATTTACGAGATGACGCCCGCGTTGTTTGCATGCGTCGCCGCCAACGAGGCCGAAAAGGTCGCGCCAGCGGCGGTGATCAATGACGTGCAGATGATGGGCGCAACGGGCCGGATATTCATGTCCGGCAGCGTCGCAGACATGACCGCCGCGCGTGATCGCATCACCGAGGTTCTGACAAGCATAAAAGGGCGGACGGCCTGACCGGATCGCCGACAATAATGGGGAGCAACCCCAGTTTCATAACCGACCAGGAGGAACGTACTATGAAATCGACACTATCCAGACGCCAGTTTGTGAGCCGCACTGCGGCACTGACCGGGCTGGCAGCAGCGGGCCCTCTCAGCCCTGCATTTGCCGCACGCAACGATCAGATGAACATATTGTGCTGGGAAGGCTACAACTCTGACGAGGTGCTTGGCCCCTTCCGCGATGCGAACGCTGGTGCCACTGTGCGCGCCGAAAGCGGCACGTCGGACCCCGACATGATCAACAAGCTGCGCGCAGGCGAGACATCCGTATGGGATCTGATCAACGTGAACCAACCGTGGGCACGGGACCAGCTATACCCAGAAGGGCTGATCAAGCCACTGAACAAGGATCGCTTCCTGCCGCATTTCGAGAAGATGCTGCCCGAATTCGCAAATCCGCCCTATGATCTGGCCTTTGCCGAAGATGGCGAGCTGATCGGCATGCCCCAGCGGTATGGCCCGTTCAGCTTTGTTGTGAACACGGACGTCATCAGCCGCGAGATGGCCGAAGATCAGGGCTGGAACCTGTTCCTCGACCCCAAGATGAAGGATCGCTACGGCGTTCTGACCTATGACAACTGGAACGTCATGCACATGTGCCTGACGGCCGGTCTGAACCCGTTCGCACCCGTGGAGGGCGCGGACATCGAGAAGTTCCGCGAGACGGCGGATGCAATCTTTGGCGGCGCCAAGCTTCTGACGGATGATCTGGTGGCGATGAACACCGCACTGATCAATGGCGAAATCGACGCCTACTTTACCGGCGGCACCTACACGGCCTCGCCGGCGCGGTACGACGGTGCCACCCAAGTGCGCGCAATCACCCCGAACAGCGGCCCGGTGGACGGCAAGGGTGGTGTGGTCTGGATCGAACTGACATCCGCTGTCAGCAATCCAGACCCCAGCAATCTGGCCGAGGATTTCCTCGAATTCGTCCAAAAGCCCGAGATTTCCAAGGCTGTGGCGTTCACCGAGGGCACCTACAATCCGGTCAGCCAAATGGGCAACCCTGAGGTCATGGCGCTGTTTGATGCTGACGAACTGGATGCGATCCAGATGGACAGTCTGGCAGAAGAGATGGATCGGTCGCTGGATTACAGCGTGATCACCTCCTACGACACGCTGATTGATATCTATACTCAATCCCGCCGGTCCTGAGTCACATGCTCCGGGGGCGGTTGCCGTCCCCGGAACACTTCTACTATTTTCTGAGGATATATGATGGAATCCAACTCGCTTCTTCGTCTGCGAAACGTGGTCAAGCAATTCGGCTCTTTCACCGCGCTGCACGGTGTCGACCTCGATATCGAAGAAGGTGAGTTCTTTACCATCGTCGGTCCATCGGGCAGTGGCAAATCGACCCTGATCCGCCTGCTGGTGGGCATGGACGAGGTCACCTCCGGTGAAATCTGGCTACGAGACAAACGTATCGACCAGACGCCCGCCAACTTGCGTCCGACGTGCATGGTGTTCCAGTCACTGGCGTTGTTCCCGCATATGACTGTGGGGCAGAACATAGAATTCCCGCTGAAGCTGCGCAAAGAAGCGCCCGGCAAACGGCGCGCGCGCGCGCTGGAATTGCTGGACCTGCTGCGCCTGCCTCGCGACTATTATGACAAGCGCATCTCGCAATGCTCCGGTGGCGAAAGGCAACGTGTCGCGCTGGCTCGCGCGCTGGCCTTTGATCCCGAGATCTTGTTTTTTGACGAACCGCTCTCGGCGCTGGATTACCGGCTACGCAAAACGCTAGAAAAAGAGCTGAAAGATTTGCATGCCCGCACCGGCAAGACGTTCGTTTACATCACCCACAGCCTCGAAGAGGCGATGGTTATGTCGGATCGCATCGCGATTATGAATGCCGGTGTGTTCGAGCAAATCTCTGTCGCGGACGAGATCTACAGCGCGCCCGTCAGCCGCTTTGTGGCTGAGTTCATGGGCGAGGTGAACCTCTTTGACGTCACAGCAGACGCAAACGGCACCCTAAACGGATCGGGGTTGACGACCGGCACCGATACGCCGCCCTCTGATCTGAGTGCGGGGGAAACCGGCCTGCTGATGGTACGGCCAGAGGATGTGCAATTCGCCCGCGAGGATGGCCGCCATCACTATACCATCGCAGGACAGGTGGTCGCGGAATACGCACTGGGATCTCGAATACAATACGAGGTCGAAACCGAGACCGGACAAACCGTATCGGTTGAAAAGCTGCGCGAACACCGCCTGCCGGATGCCGAAGGTCAATCCGTGATACTGGGCTTCAGTTCCGATGCGACCCACATGATCCGGGGGGCATGATGGAACGGACCGACCGCAAACTGGGCCTGCTGTCCTCACTCCCGCTGACGATCGTCCTGCTGTTGGCGTTCCTCGCACCGCTGGTGGTGGTCGCCCTGTTTTCTATCATGCCGCAAAAGGTGTTCAGTCTGGCAAACGTCCCGGATTTTTCGGCCTATTCGGTGTTCTTCAGCCAAGGCTATTACAAATCCCTGTTGTGGTCGCTAGGCATGGCGCTGGCGTCGACTGCAATCCTGTTGGTCATAAGCTGGCCACTGGCCTACGGCATGGCCAAGGTGTTTGGCCGGTTCTCTCTGGTTTTGACCATTGCTGTGGTGATGAGCCTGTTTGTGTCAGAGAACATCCGCCTCTTTGGCTGGGTGCTGACCCTGATGAAGGGCGGGCTGATCGAAGGTCATTTGCGCGCGTGGACCGGCGTTGGGTTTGACAGCCCCCTCTACGGTGTGCCGATCATCATTTTCGGGCTGGTGTATGTCTATCTGCCCTTCATGCTGTTCCCGCTAGCGCAAGGGATCGCGATGGTCCCCGATGATACGCGGCAGGCCGCCGCCGATCTGGGCGCCACAAAATGGCAAATTCTGACCCAGATCGAAATCCCGCTCGCCGCGCCGGGTATTGTTGTCGGTTCACTCCTCAGCTTCGTGCTGGCAGCAGGCGCGTTGGCAGAATCCAAGATCTTGGGCGGGCAGACTGTGATTGCCATTGCCGATGATGTCGAAACCGCGTTCACCTTTGGCCAGAACTGGCCGCTGGGATCTGCGTTGTCGATGATCCTGATCGTGATTATCGGCGGGCTCGCTCTGTTTGGTGTGAGCCGGGTCGATCTGGATGCCATCATGGGAAGGAAACGCTGATGCCGACCAGCCGCTCAACCCGCATTGCCTTGTTCGTATACGGCATTTTCATCATAGCCTTTCTCTATCTGCCGTTGATTTCTGTCGGTTTCGCCTCGATTTCCAAGGCGCGCTACCTCAGCTTTCCGATCAAGCGGTATTCGACCAAATGGTATAGCGACGCAGTAGAGAGCAGCACCGTTCATGACCTTCTGACCACGTCATTGTCCGTGGCTCTGCTGGTCACGGTCATATCTGTGGTGATCGCATTTTTTGGCGCGCTGGCCTTTGCCCGCTACCAGTGGCGGTATCGGACCACGTTCCAGAAACTGATCCTGCTGCCCATCTTCTTTCCGCAGACGGTTCTGGGGCTGGCATTGTTGATGTGGTTCAATTCGATCGGAATCATTCCGTCGTGGAAAACCGCGGTTGTTGCACATCTTGTCTGGATCGCCCCGATTGCGACACTGATCGTTGCCATCCGTGCCTACAGTTTCGATCCCGCGCTGGAAGAGGCGGCGCGCGATATGGGCGCGAACACGTGGACCATCCTGCGAGAGATCACGTTGCCCCTGCTGATGCCGGGGCTGGTATCGGCTGCGCTCTTTGCGTTCCTGCTGAGTTGGGGCAATTTTCCGCTGTCGCTGTTCACGACAGGCGCGGATTCGACGCTGCCTGAATGGCTTTATGCAAAAATGGTCTCGGGCTATTCGCCGCTGGTGCCGACACTGGGGATCATGTCGGTCTGTGGCTCTTTCCTGATCATCATGGTCGCGCTGTCCATCGCTTGGCTCTACCGGACCAACAAGGAAGCGCGCGCCGCTAGAAACTGAACCAACATCAAACGGGAGGAATTTCAATGCTCACATCGCTAAAAGGCAAGAGCGTCATCGTCACAGGCGGATCAAAGGGAATTGGCCGCGGGATCGCCACCGTCTTTGCGCGGCAGGGCGCCAAGGTCACAATTGCTGCCCGCAACGAGGACGATTTGAAAGCCGCCGCAAAAGAGATGGGCGACAACGTGCGCTATGAACTGTGCGATGTATCGGATTGGGAGTCGGTACGTAACATGGTGGACAGCACGGCAGAAGCACAGGGTGGGCTGCATGTGCTATGCGCCAACGCGGGCGCATTTCCACAGACCAAAATGGTAGATATGGACCCGGCCGAGTGGGATCAGGTTATGGCTACCAACCTGAAATCGTCATTCCTGTGCGTCAAGGCCGCGATCCCGCATTTCGACAAGGCCGGAAAGGGCCGTGTCGTCCTGACGTCGTCAATCACCGGTCCGCATACCGGGTTCCCGGGGTGGTCGCATTACGGCGCGTCCAAAGCCGGGCAGCTCGGGTTCCTCAAGACAGCGGCGATGGAGCTGTCGCGCTATGGCACCACGATCAACGCGGTGATGCCCGGCAACATCTATACCGAAGGATTGCAGGATCTCGGCGAAGATTATCTGAAAACCATGGCCAACTCGATTCCGCTCAAGCGGCTGGGTGATGTAGAGGATATCGGCAATGCCGCGCTGTTTTTCGCATCCGACGAGGCAGGGTACATCACCGGCCAGCAAATTGTTGTCGATGGCGGGCAGATCATCCCGGAATCGCTCGAAGCACTCGAGGAAATCTGAGAACTGACGGGGAATAGATCATGTCAGGCACCGACATGCCGCTGGAGCAACTGCTCGGCTATCTTGAGACACTGGCGAACCAATCACTTGCCCTCTGGGATGTCCCGGAGGGCGCAACTGCGCGCCTGATCAACGTCTCGGAAAACGCGACCTATCTGGTACAAGCACCGAACGGGTACAAAGCCATCCTGCGCGTCCACCGCGAAAATTATCACTCGCATCGCGCGATCGAATGCGAGCTGGCGTGGCTAGAGGCATTGGACGAAGAAAAAGTCGTTACCACGCCCGGCTATTTCGTTGGCAAGAACGGGGATCCGATACAGGAGGGCCGCGTCAATGGCCTGGATGATCCGCGCTACATGGTGCTGTTTCATTTCGTCGAAGGGTCGGCCCCGGACGAAAGCGGCGACATGTCCGACGGGTACGAAGAACTGGGCGCCATTGCCGCGCGGTGTCACAACCACGTTCTGAACTGGCAGAAGCCGGATGATTTCGAACGTCTGACATGGGATTCCGATACCGTATTCGGTGCCGCGCCTACATGGGGAAACTGGCGCGACGCGCCCGAAGTGGACGCTACTGTAAAGCCCGTTCTGGAACAGGTGGAACAAACCATCCGTGAGCGGCTCGGCGCATTCGGAAAAGCGCCGGACAGATTCAACCTGATCCATGCCGACATGCGGTTGGCTAATTTGCTGACAGACGGGCATGGCACGCGGCTTATCGACTTTGACGACTGTGGCTGGGGGTGGTTCCTGTACGATTTTGCCGCCGCGATCAGCTTTATCGAGGACGATCCCCGCATTCCCGACCTCAAGGCCGCTTGGGTACGTGGCTATCGCAGCGTACGCACCATGAGCGACACCGAAGAGGCCGAGATCGACACGTTCGTCATGTTGCGCCGCATGGCGTTGCTGGCATGGATCGGCAGCCATATCGAGGCACCCGAACCACAGGAATTGGCCCCGGGTTTTGCCGCCACCACGGCGCGTCTGGGCCAGGCATGGATGGATCGGATCGGCTAATGAACGAGGCGCTTGCACAATGAGTAACTGGAAAACGGCCTATCGTAGCTTTTACTACGAGACCGCCGATGCGCCGGATGACATCGTGCTGGACGCGAAAAAGACGGCTCTGTTGGTGATCGACATCCAGAATACTTATCTGGAGCCCCCGGAGGACACAGGCGAGGCCGCCCGGTGGCAGCCTTTTTTCGATCGGATGAACGGTACAGTCATTCCCAATACCGCGCAGTTGCTAGACTGGGCACGCGGCAAGGGGATCGAGGTGATATTTGCCCGCATCGCGTGTCAGACAGAGGACGGGCGCGACAGATCACTCAGCCAAAAGAAGCCCGGCTTTAACTACCTGCTGCTGCCTAAGGATCGCGAGGACAGTCAGATCGTGCCAGAGCTGACACCTAAGGGCGATGAAATCGTCGTGACCAAAACCACCGATAGCGCGCTGACGGGTACCAACCTACGGCTAACGCTGCGCAATCTTGGGATTACAGATGTGGTCGTCGCGGGCATTTTCACCGATCAATGCGTCAGTTCCACGGTGCGTTCGCTGGCTGACGAAAGCTTTGGCGTGGTGGTGGTGCATGATGCCTGCGCGGCGGCGACAGATGACCTGCACGACCGCGAACTGGAGATCATCAACATGATCTATTGCCATGTCGCATCACTGGAAGAGGTCCAGAGTTTCGTAGCCTGACACGGGCAACCCGACCGGAGGAGTGGTGATGAGCAATGCAACCGATACCAACCGCTGGCGGCGCTTTGCGGAATGGGACGAGAGGATGTTGCGGCATGACCTCTTTGCCGCCGAAGACCCCGAGGCTGGCTTTTCCGTCTTTCGCAGTCCTTATGACCCTGAACCGTCTGTTGCCGCGACAGGTGGGCATATCACCGAAATGGACGGCACCCCCGAGGCCGAGTTCGATATTCTGGACGAATTCATCGCCCGCTATCACCTAGAACCGGATCTGGTGGACGAGGCAATGGCGCTGGAAGATGGTGCCATCGCGCGCATGCTGGTCGATATCAATGTGCCGCGCGCCGATCTGGAGCGACTGGCGCGCGGCATGACCCCGGCCAAACTGGCGCGTGTGGTCGGCCACCTGTCCTCCATCGAGATCGCGTTCGCCTACTACAAGATGCGCCAGCGCAAGACGCCGGGAAATCAGGCCCATGTGACCAATGCAAAGGACGACCCGTTGCAACTGGCCGCAGATGCCGCAACTGCAACCGAGTTGGGGTTTGACGAGATCGAGACGACAATGCGCGTTGCGTCAAATTCCTGGTCCAACGCGCTGGGATGCACGGTGGGGGCGGCTGTCGGGCGCGGCGAGGCCCTGTTTCAATGTTCGATTGAAGAGGCCGAGGAATTACAGATCGGCATGGCGGGCCTCGCCACATATGCCGAGACAATTTCCGTTTATGGAACCGAACGCGCATTTGTCGATGGTGACGATACCCCGTGGTCAAAGGCGTTCCTGACTGCCGCTTACGCCTCTCGTGGGATCAAGGCGCGCTGCACATCGGGGGCCGGGTCAGAACTGTTGATGGGGTTTCACGAAAAGAAATCCGTACTTTATCTAGAGGCGCGGTGTTTATGCCTGCAACGGGCGATGGGCATTCAGGGCACGCAAAATGGTGGTGTGGACGGTGCCGCGCTGACCGCGTCGATGGCTGGCGGTGTAAGAGAACTGATGGCCGAGAACCTGATTGCTGTCTGGCTGGGGCTGGAATGCGCCTCGGGTAATGATCAGCGCACCAGCGAATCCGAAATACGCGTAGGGGCCAAGATCACGCCCTTTTTGCTGACCGGATCAGACCTGATTACCAGCGGTATGGGGTCAATCAAAAAATACGACAATTCGTTCAACCCGTCGCTGTTCAACGGCGAGGAAATCGAAGACTGGATGGCGTTGCAGCGCGATTTCGAAGTCGATGGCGGACTAAGCCCGCTGGACGAAGATCGCACATTGGGCCTGCGTATCCGCGCCGTAGAGGCGATGGCGGCCGTGCTGGAAGAATTGGACCTTGCCCATGTCACCAGCGCGCAGGTGCAATCGGTGGTCTTTGCGTCGGGATCGAATGACACTGACAGCTTTACCGCCGGCACCGTGACGCCGGTCAGCGACGCGATCAAACAGCGCGGACTGACCGCCGTGGATGTGGTCCGCGCACTGGCCAAGCGAGGATTTGCCGAAGAGGCGGATAACCTGCTTTTCATGCTGAAACAGCGCGTGACCGGCGATTATCTGCAAACCTCCGCGATATTCCGCAACCGCCGGGTGATCAGCGCACTCAATGATCCCAATAACTATTCAGGCCCCGGCAGCGCCTATGCAATGAGCGAGGATCGCTGGGCTGCGGTGCAGAATGTGCGCGGAGTTCTGACCCGTGACCGGGTGCTCGCCGCAGAGGCATTGGTGGCCGCGAAGACGCCGCAATGGCTGTTCGACACCGGCCTAGCTGCTAAGGGATCGAACCCGCATGAAGTGGTGATCGGCGTCAGTCCGGCATTTGGTCAGGAAATACACCGCACCACGGCTGGCCATGCCCTGCCTGATGTCATCGCGGCGCTGATGAAGGGCATCGCATCAGGTGGCGGGACCGCCCGGCTGATCCGGGTCAGAAAATCGGCTGACACGTCCTTTATCGGGCTTTCCGCAGCCAAGCTTTCAGGTTCTGGTTATGGAATCGGGATTCAGGCCAAGGGCACCACGGTCCTGCATCATGCGGACCGAATGCCACACATGAACATCGAACTCTTCTCCAACGCGCCCATCGTCACACTGGAACACTACCGCGCATTGGGTCGAAACGCTGCACTGCACACCTTTGGGCAGAACATCGAACCGGTGGTCGTCCCCACAATGGGCGAGGCGATGGCCGCCCGGTTCCATGCGCGTGTGGCCATCCTCTTTGCCATCGAAACGGCATTGACAGATGAGAACGCGCCGCCGGTTGCATTGTCACTAAGCACGTCCGAGGAGTAAGCCCATGTCAGCCAAGGATCTCTATCCTCTTGCCGAGAACGCGCCGGACCTGATCAAGACACCGTCGGGAAAATCCCTGTCAGAATTGACTGTCGACGCCGTTATGAAGGACGAGGTGACGGCAGCCGATTTTGCTATTTCCGCAGAGGCGTTAGGGGTTCAGGCAGAGATCGCAGATGCCCACAACCGCCCCGCCCTGGCGGACAATTTTCGCCGCGCCGCTGAACTGGTCAGCGTTCCGCAGGATGTCCTGATGGAAACTTATGAAATGCTGCGTCCGGGCCGGTCTGATCATTCATCCCTGTGCGAACGCGCAGAAATGCTGCGCTGCAATTACGGTGCGGACCTGATGGCAAAGTTCATCGAAGAGGCCGCAGACGTGTATGAACGCCGGGGCATTTTCGCCAAGCGATACTGAGGCACATATAGCCCTAACATATAGCTCTAAGCGCCGCCCCTACCATCGTTGCGCCAACAGCCATTCCTTGAAAATCAAGACTTCGGTGCCGGGTCGTTTTTGCGACTTGGGCTGCAACAGGTAGTGCGCCCTTTCCATTTTCAGTTCGATATCGCCGGGCATGACCAATCGACCGCTCTCCAAATCGCTATGGGAAAACAGCTTGGACAAGAACGCAAAACCAGCCCCTGCCGCCACCAGTTCTGATGCGGCAATGGTGGTATCCACTCTGATCCCCTTGCCCAGCGCCGGACGTATGTCGGTCTGGACCAACGCACGCCGCCACAAATCATCATAGCCCGCGACATTGATCATCATGCGCTCTGGGATGTTTGCCAGATCTTCGCTTCGTTGCACCATGCTTGCATTTTCCGGACTAGAGACCAGAACAGCTGTGTCGTTCGCAAGCAACGTGGTATCGTAGCCTGTCCAGTCTCCTGCACCGAACCGGATATCAATGTCCGCCTCGTCCGCCTCATCGGAGTTGGCCCAGATTGAGGACCAGAAATTTACCCGGATCTCGGGATGCTGCCGATAGAAATCTTTCATCGCCGGGGCCAGACACCGGGTCATGAAAGAGATTGCCACGCGGACTGTGACGACCTTTTCACCGTGGTTACCGAAAAGACCGGCAGTCGAGGCGAACATTTCGTCAAAGGCACGCCGAATGGGCGGCAGGTAAGCCTGTCCCACCGCCGTCAGACGTAGATTACGCGGCTTGCGCTCGAACAACGGAGCCTTGATCATGCTTTCCAGACACTTGATCTGATAGCTGACCGCCGCCTGCGATAGGCCAAGTTCCTCGGCTGCGGCGGTAAAACTCATATGCCGCGCGGCTGCCTCAAACGACATCAGCCATTTCAGGGGCGGGAATTTGTAACTGTTGGACATCTGCTATGCATCAATGGATTGATCAATCACAGACGCTAGTATCAAATTTTCAGTTAAACAAGCCGCTAGTTGGTACGCCCTACAGCAAGACAATCCACCGCTACGGCACCGTTTTCGCCACAGATCATCGGATTGATATCAATCTCGGCACAGCTGTCGCCCAGCGCGGCAACCAATCGGGAAAAACAGGCGACTTGCCCGGCAAGATCAACCAAGTCAGCGGCAGGCTGCCCCCGCACTCCCTGCAATATTTGATATACGCGCAGGGATGTCAGCAGGCGCATCGCCTCTGCCTCGTCAAAGGGGGCAAGTGCCGCAATACGATCCTCCAAGAGTTCGATAAGCACGCCGCCTGCTGAAATCAGGACGACGGGGCCAAAATTGTCATCCCACATCGCCCCAAGCGCCAGTTCGGTACCCTTGGGTGCCATTTCCATAAAGAGTGCGCGCGACCCCAGCCTTGCGGCCATCTCGGAATAGGCAGCCGACGCTGCCTCCATGTCTGAAATGTTCAGCACGACGCCGCCGACATCGCTCTTGTGGGCGATATCCTCGGCTGATTTCAGCACAAGCGGAAAGCGCAGTTGGTCCAGTGCCGCAGGTAGATCAGTTGCGTCGGACACATGTGCCAGTCGCGGTGACGATATGCCGAACTCTGCCAGCATCGCCAGCCCGTCATGTTCCGACAACCTTGCGCCAGTGCCCAGTGCCTGCCGCCATTTCCCTACAGACGGCAGCGCACCTGACGTTTGTTCGGGTTGTCCCACAAAATCCCGGTACGCCATGACATGCCGCGCGGCGCGTAATGCGTTCTGCGTACCACGCAATAGTGGCACCCCCGCCGCCTTTAACTTTTGCGCCAGTTCTCTTTCATCGGTCATCGAATAATTCGTGACCAGCGCCAGCGGTTTGTCGGTCATGGCAGTGGCGTCAATGACAGCCCGAGTATAATCCTCGGCGTAGCCATATCCGTCACGCGGATCGGACATAAAGAAGCCTAGCGCAACATTCGGATCATTGGCCAGCGACGCCGTGAGATGAGCGAAACGATTGACCAGATCACTCTGAGTACCGAAGGCATCAAGCGGGTTTTCGGGATGCAACCCCGGCTCCAGATGCTGCACCAGGGCCGTGCAGGTCGATGGGTCCAATGCCGCAAACGGCACACCGATATCATCGGCCAGATCGACGATCATTTCGCGCTCGCCGCCGGAATCGCTCACGACGCCAAGCTGCCCTTCTGGCACTGCGCGTGACGTATCAAAGAGCGCCAGCGTTGCCGCCATTTCGTCCATGTCCGATACGCGCGTCACGCCATATTTGCGAAATACTGCTTCGTAGGCGGCGTCATTCCCGGCGATCGCCCCAGTGTGTGACACGGCCATCTGTGCGCTTTTCTCGGTGCGTCCGACTTTCAGTACGACAACGGGAATGCGGGAAGCACGGGCCTTCTCCAACGCTTTGACAAAGGCGGCAGGGTTTCGGACGCTTTCCAGAAACAACCCAATCACCCATGTTTCGGGCTGGCACAGCGCCCAATCCATATAATCCGCGACGGTTGTGACCAATTCCATCCCGGTAGAAACGCACAAGGTAAATCCCAACCGCCGGTCATTATGAGACAGGGCGCCAAAGGTAGAACCGGATTGCGCAATCCATGCAATTCCACCCTGACGCAGACCAGGCGCTGACGACATGCTGGCGATGCGAAGGCCCTGCCCCGGTGTATAAAAGCCCATGCAATTCGCGCCGCAGATCGCCATGCCCGCCGCATGCGCCTTGGCGGTGATCCGTTGTGGCAGAGCCGGTTGTGCGTCATCGCCCAGATAACATGATGCAAATATCGACGCGGATTTCACACCCAGCGCGATCGCCTGATCCAAGATCGCCTCGACAAACCGGCTGGCAACGCCGATCACCACATGTTCGGGCGTTTCCGGCAACGATGACAAATCAGGATAGCAGGGGTTTCCGCCCAACTGGGTCAGGCGCGGATTCACCAGATAGATCGCACCGGCATACCCGTCCAGCGCGCACATCGACGCCATCGCATGGCCGTTGCTGCCCGGCTTGTCCGACGCCCCGACAATCGCGACCGAGCGCGGCTTTAGCAAGGCATCCAATCTGTGGCTTGTCATCACTTTGATCCATCACGCTATCCGACTTCAATGAAGAGTTAATTCGCACCCGGCGTCCACATGAAACCATTCGAAAAACGGCGGGGCTGACTCTTGTTTTTTTGATGGGTCGGGGGCGTTGCGGATTGCTATGGTCTGATCGAGAAATCAAAGAGAGGCCGACATGACCGACGCACCAGTGACAACGCGCATCGAGGGGCGCACGGGCATTCTGACGTTCAATCGCCCTCGGGTTATGAACGCGTTCAATTCCGACCTGATCGACAGCACACACGCGGCAATCGATGCGTTTCAGGCAGATGACCGGGTATTGGCCATCGTCGTTCATGGCGAGGGGCGTTGCTTTTCCGCCGGTTTTGACATGAAGGAAAGCGCTGCCAAGGGCATTTCCGGCGAGGACCAGTGGCGCAAGGCACTGACCACCGATTTCGACTTTATCATGCAGTTCTGGAACAGCCCCAAACCGACAATTGCGGCAGCGCACGGGTTCTGTATCGCCGGCGCGATGGAGATCCTGATGGCCTGTGATCTGGCTGTGGCGGATGAGGGCACATTGTTCGGCGAACCTGAGGTCCGCTTTGGGTCCGGCATTGTGGCGTTGCTGGCGCCCTATGTGACTGGTCCCAAGCAGGCCAAGGAAATCCTGCTGACCGGAAATGACCGGATCACTGCGGCACGGTGTCACGAAATGGGGTTGCTCAACCGGGTGGTGCCTGACGGCAATGCGCTGGAGGCGGCGCTGGCATTGGCCCAGCAAATCACCAGCGCCTCGGCCAAATCGGTACAGATGACCAAGGCAGCGATCAATCGGACATACGCACTGGCCCGAATGCGAGAAGCACTTGCCGAGGCGCTGGAGGTTGGCATTGCGATCGAGGCTGATGAATCGCCGGAACGGATGGAATTCAACCGCATCCGAAAGGAACTCGGGCTGAAGGCCGCGCTTGAATGGCGCGACAGTCAGGTTGGCTGAAGCCCGGACATCAGGCCGGGTCAGGCGACATCTGCAGATGCAGCAATGTCCCGTCATAGGGGTGGGCGCGGGCGACTTCCTCGTTCAGTTCGACCCCTAGACCGGGGGCAGTAGGAGGGATCACATGCCCCTCTTCGAACGGCATTTTTGACGTCAGAATGTCGGCGTGGAAACCACCCCAGTCCTCAATACTCTCCAAGATCAGGAAATTTGGGGTGGCAGTGGCAACCTGAACGTTGGCGGCCCCCACAAGCGGACCACAATATAGGTGGGGCGCGATTTGCGCGTATTTCGTCTCTGCCATGGCTGCGATCTTGCGCGCCTCAAGGATACCGCCGACGCGACCCAGGTTCATTTGCAGGATCGTGGCTGCCTTGGCCTCCAGTACGCGGGCAAACTCGAATTTGGTGCAAAGACGCTCTCCGGTGGCGACCGGAACGGACGTAAACGCTGCCACTTCAGCCATGACTTCGGGCATATCAGGCGGCGTCGGTTCCTCGAACCAGAGCGGGTCATAACGTTCCAGCATGCGCGCTACGCGCTTGGCCCCGGACACGGTGTATTGTCCGTGTGTGCCAAACAACAAGTCCGCGCGACTGCCCACGGCTTCTCGGATCAATTTGCAGAACTGCTCTGACCGATCCAACGATGGCAGATCAGGCTGACGCCCATCGAATACGCTGTAGGGACCGACCGGGTCGAACTTAACCGCGGTGAATCCAGCATCGACATACTGCGCTGCGCGCTCGGCGGCGACATGCGGATCGGTATAAGCCTTGGCCCGTTGACCGGCAGGTGGGATGGCGTCCTGTGCATCGGGATAAATGTAGGTGTACGCACGCAGCCGGTCATGCACGCGCCCGCCGATCAACTCATAGACCGGTTTCCCTGCCGCTTTGCCGATGATGTCCCAACAGGCCATTTCCAGCCCGCTGAAAACCCCCATCATTGACACGTCGGGCCGATGGCTGAAGCCAGAACCATGCGCACGCCTCCAGAGGCGCTCGATATGATGCGGGTCGGTGCCTTCAAAGTAGCGCTGAAACGTATCGTGGATCATGTGTTTGACCACATGCGGGCCAAAGGTGGCCACGTAGCATTCTCCGTAGCCAACAATGCCACACCTGGTCGTCAGCTTGACAAAGATAAAGTAACGCCCGCCGAAATGCGGCGGAGGGTTGCCAACGACAAAGACTTCGAGATCGGTCAGTTTCATGGGCGGTTTCCTTTGGTGGCAGTCAGGATATGTGCGGCCCCCTTGCGGGCGACCATCAGTGTTGGAGCGTTGATGTTTCCCGATGGGATCGAGGGGAAAACCGATGCATCTGCAACGAACAGGCCGCGCATTCCGTGCACGGACATGTCGGAACCAACAACCGATTTTGCCGGATCGGTACCCATGGCGCAGCTGCCGCATGGGTGAAAGACTGATCCGGCGCGGGCACGAAAGTCAGCGATGATCTCATCATCAGTCATGGCGCTCGGACAGCAAGCGGTGGCGGATTCTGTCACTTTTCGCAGCGCATCGGTTCGGACAAACTGAGCGATCAGCCGCCCGCCGGCCCGAACTGCGGCCAGATCGGTGTCGCAACTCAACGCGCCTAGCGAAATCTCGGGCGCGGTGTCGATATTGGGTGCGGTTATACGAACATGACCTCGGCTTGCCGGTCGGGTCGGTTGAAAGGACAGCGTGTAGCCCGGAAAGGGGTCGGGTTGGATCACAGGCCCATTCCGGCCACGGGATTCGGTGTAGGTGGCAGGATTGAAATACAGCTGCTGGTCAGGGGTGGCACAGCTCGGTGTGCTCCGCAGGAAGCCGCCATATTGATTGACGCTGTTGGCCAGCGGGCCCTGTCGCGCCGCGAGATACCGAACCGCCTGCACGGCCTGCGCCATCCGGGAATACAGCTGACTGTTCAGCGTCTTTTCGGACGCACGGTAATAATAGCCTACTGCCAGATGGTCCTGCAAATGCGCACCAACATTGTCGTTGGCCAATTGCACGGGGATATCGAACTGTTGCAACAGCGTCGGATCACCAATCCCGGAAAGCTGCAATATTTGCGGCGTATGAATCGCCCCGGCGGCCATGACGACAGCGCGGCTTGCAGCAGCGTGAAACCTCTTACCATGGCGGACATAACTAACGCCGGTGGCGCGCCCCTCTTTCACCGTGATGCTGGCGACTTGGGCATGCGTCAGCAGCCGCACATTGCCCCGCGCCAGCGCGGGCCGTAGAAACGTATCAGCAGAGGAACGGCGTCGCCCATTGCGCGTGGTGATCCGATAGAACCCCGCCCCCTCGGGCGTGGTTCCGTTGAAATCGGCATCGTCGGGCAGACCCAACTCGCGCGCGGCGCTGGCGAAATGCCGGGTAAAAGGGTGGCGCAACCGCGTTGGATTGGTCACAGACATGCCGGTTGTGGCCTCTTCCAGCGCATCAAAAACAGGTCTAACGCCATCCCATCCCCAGCCCGCTAAACCCTGCGATTCCCAATCGTCGAAATCTGACGGCAGGCCGCGACAATAGACCATCGCATTGATGGACCCAGACCCACCGACAGCTTTGCCACGCGGATAATACAGCTGGCGCCCTCCCAGACCCGGCTCCGGGCAGGTTGCGAGGCGATAGTTACGCGCCGGATCATAAAACAGCAAACCATAGCCCAGCGGCACCTTGACGAATGGATGCCGGTCGGTCGGTCCGTTTTCCAGCACCAGAACACGGTTGCGGCCGCCCTCGCTCAGATCATGGGCCAGAACGCAGCCCGCCGATCCTGCTCCGACGATCACAAAGTCATACTGCTCCATCAGGTTGGCCTTGATGATGCAAAAATTCAGCGTCTTTCACCACGTCGCTGCCCCTTGTTTCCTTTGCTCATAGACGCCGCGCAAGGGCGCACTGTCCAGAACCTATGGATCAAAAAACTTTGGCTTTGAGGGGTAAAACCTTAGTTGGACTGATCCGTCAAACGCCACCTAAGTTCGTTGACGTGGCGATACCCTTGGGGGGTTTGCCCGCCTATCGTTAAAGGAAATTGCATGAAATACGGGGTTATCGGCCTGGGGAATCTGGGCGGAAAAATCGCTTCGAATCTGCTGGATGCCGGATTTGAACTGCAGGTAAATGACCTGAACCCAAAGGCGGCTGAGCAGCTGTTGAACCGTGGCGCGACATGGTGTGACGATCCTGCGGCAGCCGCCCGGAACGTGGACGGGCTGATCACCTGCCTGACCTCACCTAAGATCTCAACCATGGTGATGACCGGCCCGAACGGTGCGCTGTCTGCCATGTCGCCGGGGAGTGTCTGGATCGAGACAAGCACGACCGAAGTGCACGAGCTGATGCGCATTGCCGAGCTCGCCAAAACATGCGGTGTGGGCACCATCGAGGCCCCTGTCACCGGCGGTGTGCATCGCGCGGCACGTGGTGAAATCACGGTGTTGCTGGGCGGCAGTGACGAGGATATTGCACGCCACAAGGGGGCAATCGAAGCGTTTGGCGGAGCGAACTTTCATTTGGGCGGCATTGGGGCCGCATCCACGCTAAAGGTCATCACCAACATGCTGGCCTTTGTGAACCTGATCGGCCTCGGCGAGGGGCTAATGCTGGCCAAGCGGGCCGGGCTGGATCTTGGTGCGGCCTATCGTGGCATTCAGGCCAGCTCGGGCAACAGCGCAGAGTTCGAAAGCGTGGCGCCCGTGGTGCTGAATGGCAGCTTTGACACCTCCTTTACGTTGGGTCTGGCATGCAAGGATCTGGGATTGATGATGGAACTCGGACGCGAACATGACGTGCCACTGAAGTTCACCGGGCTGATGGATCAGATGTTTTTGGAAGCCAAGGCCAAATATGGCGCCGACGCATGGACGCCACATGTGGTCAAGATGATGGAGGATGCCACCGGGGTCGAACTGCGCTGTGGCGGCTTTCCCGACAAGATGATGGATGCGCGGGACGTACTGGATTTTTGCGATCAACAAACAACAGTAAATCAATAAAGCAACAACCAACTCGGAGGAAACACCCATGAACGGACAGATGAACAGACGTGGATTGCTGAAGACGACCGGCGCTGCCGCGCTGGCGCTTGCGGCAGGTCCTTTTGGCGGTTCCATGGCGCAGGCCACACCCCAGAAGGGGGGCACTTTCGTGCTGCGATCCCCGGCGGCCATACCGGAGACAGTTTCGACCCGATCAGCTTCAGCGATTTGTTCATGGCCATTTTGGGGTCAGGTGCCGTCTATAGCCGCCTGACCGAAGTGGATGCCGATGGCAATGTCACCGCCGGTCTGGCCGAAAGCTGGGAAGCCTCGCCAGATGCCGCAGTCTGGACGTTTCAGTTGCGCAAGGGTGTCGAGTTTCACAACGGCAAGCCCTTTACCGCAGAGGATGTGATCGCATCGATTGACCATCACCGCGGTGAAGATTCGAAATCACCGATCAAGCAGATCGTCGATCCGATCCTGACGATGGAAGCCCCCGACCCGCATACGGTCGTGATCACACTGGATGGCGGCAACGCCGATTTCGCGTTCCTGCTGTTTGATTATCACCTGTGCATGATGCCCTCGGATGCCATCGGTCAGGGGATCGGCACCGGTGGTTACATGGTTGACAGCTTCGAACCCGGCGTGCGGGCCGTGGCCAAGCGCAACCCGAACTATTTCAAGGGCGATAGCCGCGCGCATTTCGATTCAATCGAGCTGATCAACATGGTTGATCCGGCGGCGCGGTCGAATGCGTTGTTGTCGGGTGGGGTGGATTTCATCGCACAGGCCGATCTCAAAACGCTCAAGCGCCTATCCGCGGCTCCTGGCGTCGTCATCAACGAGCAGCCCGGCACCAAGCATTTCATGTTCCAGATGATCACCACGCAGGACCCGTTTACGGACAACCACGTGCGCGAGGCGCTGAAATACGCAGTCGACCGGCAGAGCATTCTGGACAAGGTACTGGTGGGTCACGGCCAGATTGGTAACGACCAGCCCATCGGTCCGGCCAATCGGTATCACGACCCCAATCTGGCCCAGCGCCCCTATGATCCCGACAAGGCACGATTCCACCTCAAAAAGGCCGGAATGGAGGATCTGTCAGTTGATCTGGCCACCTCTGATGGTGCCTTTGTCGGGGCCGTGGATATGGCGGTGCTGTTCCGCGAGAGCGCAGCGCCCGCTGGTATCAATGTCGAGGTGGACCGTGTGCCCGGCGATGGCTACTGGAGCGACATCTGGCGCAAGCGGGCATTCTGCGCGAGCTATTCGTCAGGCCGCGCGACCGAGGACTGGATCCTGTCGTCATCCTATCTGTCGGGTGTGCCGTGGAATGCGACCCAATGGGGCAACGAGGCATTCGACAAGCTGCTGGTTGCCGCCCGGACCGAACTGGACGATGCAAAACGGCGCGAAATGTACGGCGAAATGCAGCGCCTGATCAGTCAGGATGGTGGCGTAATCGCCCCGATCTTTACCAATCACGTCGAAGCGCATAACGAGAAACTGGCACATGATGACGTTGGCACTGTCATGGAAATGGACAGCGGCCTGCTGATTGAACGTTGGTGGTTCTCGTAACGCCTGCGATTTAGAAACTGACCAGAAAACCAGATAAGGCCCGGCATGACTCCAGCTGTTAAACTCATACTCCAACGGCTGTTGCTGGGCCTTGTGACTTTGATTGTCGTCTCGATGGTCATTTTTGCGGCTGTCGAGTTTCTGCCCGGCGATCTGGCCGAGGCCACATTGGGACAAGAAGCAACCGAAGAAACCGTAGCCGCCATCCGGCGCGAACTGGGCCTCGACCGCCCCCCGGTCGAACGGTACTTCGTCTGGCTGGGTAACATTCTGCAAGGCGATCTTGGCGTGTCTTACGCCAATGGCCGCGCGATCACCGAGATCATGGGCACACGCGCACAAAACACGCTGTTTCTGGCGGCGATGGTCGCGGTCATCGCGGTGCCCATCGCAGTGGGTCTTGGTATTGTCGCCGCGCTCTATCGCAATTCTTTTGTCGACCGATTCATCAACCTGATCTCCCTGTCCGCCATTTCGATACCGGAGTTCCTGATTGCCTATCTGCTGATCGTCACGCTCAGCCGCAGTGGGCTGTTCCCGTCGTTTGTGGTGATTGATGCAACGACGACGCTGGGAACTCGTATCTATCAAAGCATCCTGCCCGCGCTGGCGCTTACGTTTGTGGTGAGCGCGCACATGATGCGGATGACCCGTGCATCGATCATCAATGTGCTGTCCTCTGCCTATGTCGAGATGGCGCATATCAAGGGCGCCCCGCGTCCAAAGGTGATCATGGCACACGCCCTGCCCAATGCACTGGCACCGATCATCAATGTGATCGCCATCAATCTGGCGTGGCTGGTGGTGGGTGTCGTCGTGGTCGAGGTGATCTTTGTCTATCCCGGCCTCGGTCAATTGATGGTCGACAGCGTGGCCAAGCGCGACATCCCGGTGGTGCAAGCATGCAGCCTGTTCTTCGCCAGCGTTTATATCCTGCTCAACCTGGCCGCCGACATCGGGGCTACGCTCAGCAATCCGCGTCTGCGGCACGCGACATGATGGAGGCGAGCATGGAACGGTTGGCGGTTTTGCGCACAGCACCGGTTTCGGCATGGTTCGGGATCATCGTCATATTGGGCTATATCTTTGTGGCCCTGTTTGCACCTTGGATCGCACCCTTTGGCGAACATGAGATCGTCGGAGATCAGTATCAGCTATGGGATAGCACCCATTTGCTGGGCACGGATAATCTTGGTCGCGATATGCTTTCACGTATTCTGTTCGGCGCGCGCAATACGATTGGCATCGCACTGTCGGCGACAGTCATCACCTTTATCATCGGCGTCGTCTTTGGCCTTCTGGCGGCCACGTTGGGCGGTATTGTCGATCAGGTGCTCAGCCGGATCGTCGACGTGATGATGGCAATCCCACTCTTTATCGCAGCACTGCTGCTGCTGACTATCGTCGGCACGTCGATCTTTAACATGGTCGCGGTCATCGCCATCCTTGAGGCCACCCGCGTTTACCGCCTGACGCGTGCGGTGGCCAAGGATGTGGTCGTGTTGGATTTCATCGAATCCGCGCGCCTGAGGGGGGAGAAGCTACCCTATCTTTTACGCTCTGAGATCCTGCCCAACATCACCGCGCCACTGGCGGCAGAATTCGGACTGCGGTTCTGCTTTGTATTCCTGCTGATTGCGGCGCTTTCGTTCCTTGGGCTGGGCATTCAGCCGCCCACGGCAGATTGGGGATCCATGGTGCGCGAAAATTCATCGCTTATTACCTTTGGCGATATCACACCGCTCTTGCCTGCAGCAGCTATCGGCCTGCTGACGATTGCGGTCAATTTCGTGGTGGACTGGATGCTGTTTCGCGCCAGCGGATTGCAGGATTGAATGGCATGAGTGATCGACCTCTCCCCCTCTTGGATATCAAGGGCCTGACGCTGGAAGCCAAAGTAAACGGCGTCTGGTCGGACATCGTGCATGGCGTTGATCTAAGCCTGAACCGGGGCGAAGTTCTGGGCCTGATCGGCGAGTCCGGCGCCGGTAAATCCACCATAGGACTGGCCGCGATGGGATTCGCGCGAAACGGCTGCCGGATCAGCGGCGGCAGTGTTTTGTTCGATGGGCAGGATCTGGTCAGCATCAGCGACCGCAAACGCCGCCGCCTGCGTGGCAGCCGGATCGCCTATGTCGCCCAATCGGCCGCCGCCGCGTTCAACCCCGCCTATTCCCTGATGCGCCAATACTGCGAATCTCCGGTACGCTTTGGCCTGAGGGGTCGCGACGAGGCCGAAGCGGATGCCAAGGCACTCTATGAAAAAATGCAATTGCCGACGCCGCATGAGATAGGTTTTCGCTATCCGCATCAGGTCTCGGGCGGGCAACTGCAGCGCGCCATGACGGCGATGGCGATGTCGTGCCGACCTGACCTGATCATTTTTGATGAACCGACGACCGCGCTGGACGTGACAACGCAAATTCAGGTGCTTGGTACGATCCGCAACATTGTCCGAGAGTTCAACACCGCCGCGCTCTATATCACTCATGATCTGGCTGTCGTCGCGCAGATGGCCGACCGGATAAAGGTGTTACGTCATGGCAAGGAAGTGGAAGAGGCGGAAACGCACACCATGCTGGCCACCCCCCAAGCCGAATATACAAAGACCCTCTGGGCTGTCCGCGAGTTCCGCAAGGCCGCGCAGCCCGCCCCTGCGCGCGACGCGGTTCCGCTAGCGTCTCTGCGAAATGTGACTGCATCCTACGGGCCTATCGATGTTCTGAGCGACATTAGTTTCGACGTGCATCGCCGCCGAACACTGGCGGTTGTCGGAGAATCCGGTAGCGGAAAATCCACTGCCGCCCGCTGCCTGACAGGCCTGTTGCCACCAAAGCAGGGCGAGGTCTTGTTCGAGGGGCATCCGCTTGCCTCTGATTTCCGCAAACGCAGCCTGTCGGACCTACGGCGAATCCAGATGATCTATCAGATGGCCGAGACCGCGCTGAACCCGCGCAAGCGGATCGGTGACATTATTGGCCGCCCCGTTTCACAGTATCTGGGGCTGAATGCCAAAGCCCGCAAAGAACGGGTGCGTGAACTGTTACGCCTGATCGAAATGGAACCGGATGAGTTCATCAATCGCACGCCGCCCAGCCTGTCGGGGGGCCAGAAACAACGTATCGGTATTGCGCGCGCGCTGGCAGCAGAGCCGGACCTGATCATTTGCGATGAGGTCACATCAGCGCTGGATCAAGTGGTCGCGGAAGGGATGTTGAAACTGCTCGACCGGTTACAGGCCGAGTTAGGCGTTTCCTATATGTTCATCACACATGATATCCAGACCGTTCGCGCAATCGCAGATGATGTGATTGTCATGCAGCACGGGCGAGATCGTCGAAGCCAATGACGTCGACTCGATCCTGACGAACCCGCAGCAGGACTACACACGTAAGCTGCTGAAATCTGTTCCCGAAATGGATGCCGGCTGGTTGGAAAAGCAACTGGCGGACTAGCGGGTAACATCGCGCAATGCGAGGTAATCGCCGCCTCCGCCACCTACCCGTGGGCGACCCGATCTTCCGCTATGTGTCGAGGAAACAATTCGTGACGTTGCTCCACTCAGACTTGGTCAAGCCATCTTTGTTCGCGATCATCCAGTAGGACTCTTGCGGCTCCAGCATATGTTCCGACACGCGGATCAGTTTGCCTTGGTCTAACAACGGGGTGCAAAGCGGCAGAGAGGCAAGCAGCACGCCCGCACCAGATAGCGCCGCCGAAAGCGCGGCAGAGAAGCTGTCAAATCGCAATTTGGGCACAGGCGTTATCGGATCACCTGTATGGCGCGCCCACTCGTGCCAACCGAGCCGCGGCCCCGAGAGCGCAAGCCGCGGCAGTTCCAGCCATGAGCCGTGTCCAGCCATGAGTTCGGGCGCGACAACAGGGCTGATCTGTTCTGCAAAGAGTGGAACCTTGTGGTGATTTCGACCTTCACCAATGCCGTATTGCACACGGATTGTGGTATCCAGAAAATTGTCCTCTGCCTGTAGCACCATCGTGGATAACACGATTTGCGCGCTGTGTTTGCTCTGCCAGTTTCGAAGTCTTGGTGACAACCACAACTCGTTCACAGACGCGCTTGCAGAAATTGTGATCTTGTCGCGCTGAATACCAAACAGCTCTTCATAACTTTCGTCGAGACTACGAAACGCTGCGGTGACATAGGGCAGCCATGCCTCGCCCTCGACGCTGAGGGTGACGCCGCGCGCGTCGCGCACAAACAATCGCGACCCGATGCGTTTCTCTAGATTGGAAATCCGTTGGCTGATCGAGGCCTGAGTGACATTACATTCTTTCGCCGCTGCTGTGAAACTTCCGGTTCGGCCCGCGCGCTCAAACGCACGTACCCAGTCAAGCGGGACGTTGTTCAACGACATATCAGGCATAAGAAAATCCACATCTCAGATTAAAATTATATTGATTGTGTTTATACGTGATGCGTGAATAGTTGCAACGAACCAAGCCACACTGACGCAAAAGGCAGCGCGAAAATGTTAGACTGTATCCTGAACAAAGACGGCACGTATCTGACACTTGACGATGGTAAAACCAAAACCCGGTTTCATGCGATCTGGTTGCGCGACAATGCGTGGGATGCGGCGACACGATCCGCAGATAACGGTCAACGCCTGATCGCACTAGGTGACATCCCGGCAGAGACATCCGTCAGTGCCGCGACGCTCGTCGGAGACACTTTGCGCGTCACGTTTGCGCCCGAAGACAAATCCGTTGACTACGCGCTGAGCTGGTTGCTGGAAAACGCCTATGATCGCCCGGCGAACACGCAGGCCGGATGGACCAAGCCCAGTGTCGAAACTTGGGATAACGACCTGATGTCGCACCTGCCTGTTGCCAGTTTCGACGCTGTTTCCTCTGATCCGGCCGCATTACAACGCTGGCTGGGACAGATCGCGCGCTATGGGTTTGCTAAACTAACGAACGGCCCGATTGAGGAACTGGCGCTGATGCGGGTCGTCAAGCTGTTCGGTTATGTGCGCGAGACCAATTATGGACGCCATTTCGAGGTCCGCACCGAAGTAAACCCGACGAACCTGGCGTATACCGGGCTGGGGTTACAGGCGCATACGGACAATCCATACCGCGATCCTGTGCCGACGGTTCAGGTGCTTTATTGTCTCGAAAGCTCTGCTGCCGGTGGGGAAAATATGGTCGTGGACGGCTTTCGGGTGGCCGAGCGGCTGCGGGCAGAGAACGAAGAATGGTTTAACGTTCTGGCACGTTATTGTGCCAATTTCGAATATGCCGGATCGGATGATGTAATATTGCAGTCCCGACGTCCGATGATTGAACTCGCCCCCGATGGCGAGCTGATCGGAGTCCGGTTCAACAATCGGTCGACCGCGGCCATCACGGATGTGCCGTTCGATGAGATGGCGACCTACTACGCCGCTTACCGCCGGATGGGTGAAATCATTGATGACCCAGCGATGGAGGTCTCGTTTCGGTTGGAGCCCGGCGAATGTTTCTTGGTGGATAACCGACGCGTGCTGCACGCCCGCAAGGGATATTCAGGAGCGGGTAAGCGTTGGTTCCAAGGGTGCTATGCCGATATGGATTCGCTCAATTCGAAATTGGCGGTGTTGGAAACGGAACATCTGGCGGCGGCCGAATGAGCAAGCCAGATTTCAGCACATTGGACCGCAGCAACATTGTCGCGTTTCTGGAGGATATTTTCGAGCGGCGCGGCGGCGAGGAATATCTGGGCGAACCAGTCACTATGGCAGAGCACATGCTGCAAGGCGCAACAATCGCCGAACAAAACGGCCAGCCCGAGGTTATCATCGTGTCCGCCCTGCTGCACGATGTGGGTCATTTCACCAGTGAATTCGGCATGTTCAGCATGGATGACACCGAAGACAAGTTTCACGAGGATGCCGGCGCTGAGGTGCTGCAGGAATTTTTTCCCAGTTTGGTTACAGACTGTGTGCGGTATCACGTTGCCGCAAAAAGATACCTGTGCGCCACGCGACCCTCATATTTTGACCGACTGTCAGAGGCATCCATACATTCGCTCAATCTGCAAGGTGGGCCAATGAGCGCGGACGAAGTTCAGCAGTTCGAAAAGAATCCGAACCTGAAAGAAATCATCGCCGTACGCTTTCTGGATGAGGCGGGCAAACACCCGGATATGGAAACGCCGTCCTTTTCCCACTTCGCACCGATGGTCCAGCGGATTGTCGATCAGCACTGCGGCTGAAACATTGGCGATGTTGTACTTGGCAAACCTAGCCTTGAAAGCTGATCGGTAGATGCCTCTCTATCTATCTACTTGGCAGTCGCTGTTTCGATCCCCGTACGTTTCACCATCAATCTAAGGGGCGTTGGCTTGGCGGGAACGCAGCCACTTGAATCGGAAGCCCGGCGCCAGTCAGTGTCGGGCTTCCGATTCCGGAGCCGATACAAATATTTTGGGAAAAATTCCTAAGATATTGAATTTAAAACAATACTTTCTCCAGGGAGAGAATTATAGGTGGTGGAAGCCCGATTTCCGCCATCCTGAAACTGCTCCCAGTTTCTCGATACTTGGAGCCTGATCGGGTCAGAAGACTATGAAAGGCCCGTGACCCCAGTGATGGCTTTGTCTCTGGCTGCCTGTACTGGGGCGGTGATTTCATTCGCCGCACACAGTTGTTGGTGTGGTTCAATTATCTGTTCTACTTGTTGCCGGAGATAGGCGTCGTGCTCTCGCCGCTGACGGCCGAGGGGATCGGTCTGCACGAAAGCACCTATACCGCTGAGATCTATCGCGCCGGAATCGAAAATGTGGATCGCAGGACGCCATGGTTCGGCGAAAGGTCAGCAGCCTCGATCGAGACCCAATCAACAGACAGAAACATGACGGGGCTCTACACCTGAACCGTCCGTATCAGAGCGTAGGTTCGCTCACCAAAACGCCGATTCTCAAAAACATAAAGCCTCATTACATCTACGCTAGTCGCAGCAATCCTCACGTTTCTGATATTTTATCGGCGCCGACGCGATTTTAGCGTCACAGGTACAACAACGACCGAGCGCAGACTCGGAATCAACAAGGAGACAAGACTATGCTCTATACCTACTCCCAAATCGTCAGCCGTGCTTCGGGCGCTCTGACCGCAGCAGCTCTCGCCGCCGCGCTGAACGTGTTGCCCGATGTTGCGGCAGCGCAGGACAAAATCAACTGCATTTTCCCCTTCTGGTATGGCAACGCGCCGATCTTCGTGGCCCAGGAAGAAGGCTATTTTGAAAGCGAAGGGCTGAAGGTGACGACCTCGTTCGACAATGATCGGGCCAATGTGTTGCCCGCCATGGCAAACGGGTCAATCGATTGCACCATACGCACCATCGGTGAATCCATGTCACGCCCGCGTCAGTCCGACACTACAGGTAGAGTGATCGGTACGATCGACATTTCCGTGGGCGCTGATGGTGTGGTCGCGGCGGGCGACGTCCAGTCGGTGGCAGATCTGATCGGCAAAACGATGGCAGGGGAAATCAATCACCCCGGCACCACGCTGGTGCAACACGCGTTGTCACAGATCGGGCGCAGCATCGAGGATGTGAACATTCAGCTCGTTGCTACCGACGATTCCGCCGCGGTGTTTGAGGACTCCAGTGTATCCGCTGTTGCCACGTGGGAACCGATGATGAGTTCGATCGTGAAAGGCACGTCGCGCGAGGGCGCGCATATTCTGCTCAGCTCCGCTGATTACGAGGGGTTGATCACCGATGTGATCATCGTGCGCACCGAAGATTACGAGGAAAACCCACAGAAATACGCTAAGTTTCTGCGCGGCATTTATCGGGCGATTGATCTCTACGCCGAAGACCCCGACAAATTCATCTCTATTGCTGCACCGTTCTTCGACACGTCTGACGATGAGATGAAAGAGGCGCTTCAAGGGATGAAATACACGTCCTACGAGGAAAGCGTCGCCTACCTTCCCGGCCCCGATGGCGAGGGCAAGCTGAAAGACGTTCTGGAAGCGTTCAACGACATTAACGTGACGCTCGACTTGCAGGACGGCCCGCTACCCTATCAGCCCTATGTCGACGGCAGCCTGTTGCAGGGTCTGTTCGACGGCGCCGAGCGCTGATCCAAGTCAAACCGTTTGCCACTCCGGCGCTGGCTGACAGGCCGGGGTGGCAACCAGCCCAAATTTCTCTGGCCTAATCCGCCGATCCATCTGGGAGATCCCGCTTTGTCCGTTTCACTCTTTGCCTTTCGCAGCACGCTTGGCCGCCGTACTCAGCTTTTGCTTGGCATATTCGGTTTTGCTCTGTTCCTGCTTATCTGGCATCTGACCGCGATATCAGGGGTCATCCGCCCCGAGTTTTTGCCCACGCCCCTGTCGGTGGCCGAGGCCTTTGTCCGTCTGTTCACGGAACGGGATTTTGCCAGCGATGTGCTGATCAGCGTGGGTCGGGTCTGGTTCGCCTTTTTACTGTCGGTGGTGATCGCCTTGCCGCTGGGTCTGCTGATGAGCACCTATCGCGCCGTGGGAGCCGTGCTTGAGCCGTTCATCGACTTCGTGCGCTATCTGCCCGTGCCCGCCTTGGTGCCGCTACTGGTGATCTGGTTCGGCGTCGGAGAGGCGTCAAAGATCGCGGTACTCTGGATGGGAACGTTTTTTCAGCTGATCCTGCTGATTGCAGACGACACAAAGAGGGTCCCGGGCGAATATATCGAATCCGGCCATACGCTGGGCGCCAGCAACGGCCAGATCATGCGCCATATCATCATTCCCGCCGCGCTGCCCAATATGGTGGACAATCTGCGGATCACGTTGGGTTGGTGCTGGACATATCTGATCATCGCCGAAATCGTGGCAGCCAATTCCGGCATCGGCCATGTGATCTGGTCGCTGCGCCGTTTCGTCAAGACACCCGAGGTCATGGCTGGAATCATCGCCATCGGCATCATCGGCCTCCTGACCGATCAGGCCTTCCGATTGGCTCACAAGAAGCTCTTCCCCTTTCTGCGCAGGTGACACATGACCCATTTTCTGGAAATTGAAAACATCGCCAAGACCTATTGGTCCGATGATGGCAAGACCGAAACCAAGGTAGTCCTGCCCCTGACCATGGGCATCCGCGAAGGCGAGATGGTTATGTTCCTCGGGCCCTCAGGCTGTGGCAAAACCACCCTGATGCGGATCGTCGGGGGGCTGGAAACGCGCGATCATGGCATCATCCGGCTGGAGGGAGAGGAACTGGGAGGCCCCAACCGCCGTCGGGGCATGGTGTTTCAATCCTATTCGTCATTTCCATGGCTGAGCGTGCGCGAGAACATCAAGTTCGGCACACGCTACCGCAAGGATATCACTGCGACGGAAAAGAACGAGGTCACTGACCACTACATGCATATGGTTGGCCTGACGAAATACAGGGATTTCTACACCAACAAGATTTCGGGGGGCATGCGCCAACGGGTTGCGATCGCGCGCACACTGGCCTCGTCGCCGCAGGTTCTGCTGATGGATGAACCGTTCGGCGCGCTGGACGCCCAGACACGCGAACATCTTCAACTTCAGCTGATGGATATCAACACCGAGGAAAAGAAGACCACGATTTTCGTCACCCATGACGTCGAGGAGGCGATCCTTCTGGCCAACCGCATTGTCATCTTCTCGGCCCGGCCGGCCCGCGTGGTCAAGGAAATCGACGTCGATGCCATCATTCCCGTCGAAGATCGCCGCAACGGTACTGCCGATATGAAAACCTTTTTCGATCTGCGGTCCGACATTCACAAGATTATCCGCGATCAGTACGCGGAAACACTTCAGGAGGCATGAACATGACAGGTGTACTGGACGGCAAGCGTGCGGTCATAACAGGCGCGAACCGGGGTATTGGCCTTGGCGTGGCCGAAGGGTTTCTGGAGGCAGGCGCCGATCTGACCATCGTGGCACTGGAAGAGGACGTGACGAAGGTGGCTGCCGATCTGTCCGACCAATTCGGACGCGAAGTGCGTGGCCTGCAATGTGATATCTCGAATCTTGGCCAGGTCGACGCCTTGGCTGTTCAATTGGACGGGTTGGACATTCTGATCAACAATGCCGGGTTCGAGTACATCACTCCGATTCAGGATCCGTCGCAACGCGTGGACGACGTGTTCCGGCAAGTGGTGGAAACCAACGTAATCGGAACGTTTTCGGTGACCCGCAAACTGCTGCCCAAACTCGCCGATGGTGGGCGGATCGTGAACACCGCCTCCATGTGGGGCAAGACCGCAGTGGCAGAGTTTTCTGCCTATTGCGCCTCAAAGCACGCGGTGATCGGTCTAACCCGATCCCTGTCGCAGGAGCTGGCGCCGCGCGGAATTTCCGTGAATGCCGTTTGCCCCGGCTGGGTGCGGACCATGGCGTCGATGCGCTCACTCGCCTTCATGGCCGCGCGGCAGGAACGGACCGAAGCGGATCTGCTGGAGGAAATCGTGGCAGGACAGGCTCTGGACGGGCTGATGGAGCCGCGCGACATGGCCGCGATGTATGTGTTCTTGGCCGGTCCCGCAGCGGCCAATATCACCGGGCAATCCTTTACGGTGGATCGCGGGGAATTGATGCAATGAGCGATGAATTGCGCGGGCAGCGAGCGTTGGTGACCGGTGCGGCCCAAGGGATCGGCGCGGGGATCGCCCGGGCGCTGGCGGGGGCCGGGGCCGAGATAATCGCTGCCGACCAACGCGCACCCGACGACACTGTGGCCGCCATCGCCGACGCGGGCGGGCAGGCGATAGGCGTGACCTGTGATGTTTCCGACGCCACGTCGGTCGCCATGCTGTTCGATCAGATCGCAAGGCGCGGGCCGCTGAACGTGGCCGTGAATGCCGCCGGTATCCTGAGCGAAGCGCCGGTGACGGAAATGGATGTGGACGAGTTTGACCGGATCGTTGCGGTTAACCTGCGGGGTGCCTTCCTGATTGCGCAGGGCGCGGCGCGAACGATGCAGGTGGCCGGAACGGGGCGGATCATCCTGATTTCTTCGGAACTAGCTTATCTTGGTCGGGCTGAATTTTCCGCGTACTGCGCTTCAAAGGCGGGTGTTGTGGGGCTCACTCGGTCTTTGGCACGGGAACTGGCGCCCGACATCCTTGTCAACAGCGTGGCGCCGGGGCCAGTGGATACGCCGATGCTGGCGCTGGAAAACATGTCGCAGGCCTGGATCGATAAGGAACTGGACAATCCGCTCGGCCGGGTTGGCAAGGTCAGTGAAATCTCCGGAGTGGTGCGTTTTCTCTGCGGCCCCGAAGCCGGATTTTTCACCGGCCAGACACTCAGCCCCAATGGCGGCGCCGTGATGATCTGAGACACCACAAAGACAGGAGTTCGACCCATGCTGCAAAGACCCGTTCCATGGCCCAACGGCGCCAAGGTGGCTTGTGCCATCACTTTGGATATGGATGCTGACAGCCTTGTGCATATTCACCATGGTGCAGGGGCGGGCGACAAGCTTTCGGCCACCTCGATGCTGCGGTATGGGCCCGAGGTGGCGATTCCGCGTATCCTCGACACCTATCGCCGGTTCGGTCTGACCCAGAGCTTCTTCATGCCTGCCTGGTGCGTCGAGAACCACCCCAAGGCGGTAGAAGCCATCGTGAAGGATGGACACGAGATAGGTCATCACGGTTATATCCATGAGGCGCCCAACAGCCTGAGCGCGGCGCAGGAACATGACTGGATGTGTCGCAGTATCGAGATTATCGAACGTCACACCGGCCAGCGCCCGCGTGGCAACCGGTCACCACTCTATCACATGTCTTCGAAAACACCCGGTTTCTTGGCTCAGGAGGGGTTTGTCTATGACAGCTCGCTCATGGGGGACGAAGTGCCTTATGTGCTGGAGACCGGCAAAGGTCGTATCATGGAACTGCCGGTAAGCTGGGCCACGGATGACTGGCCGCCCTATGTGCATGCGCCGGATCTGGATTACATGTTCGCCGTGCAGGCACCGGAGCGCGCCATGGAGGTGTTCATGGCCGAATTCGAAGCTTTGCGCGCCTGTCCAGGCGGTCTGTGGGTGGGGGTATGGCACCCGTTCGTCAGTGGGCGCTTGTCGCGCTGGCAGCGGGTCGAGAAGATGATCGAATACATGCTGAACACAGGCGATGTGTGGTTCGCAACATTAGAAGAGATCGCAGCCCATGTGGCCATGGTGGAGAAATCGGGCGAGTATGCGCCACGGGTCGACCACCTGCCTTATCACGCCGAAAATCAGGTGCCTGCCGAACTTCAGGGCAAGGTCTGACCGAGCTTCGCGCAAGGGGCGGAGCCCAAACCGGCAAGCGATTGGTTTGGCTCCGCCTTAAAGATATGCGGTATCGGATATGACTGTAGGAGCATGCTCAATTCTGGCCCGAACCGAGGGATCGCCACCGCGCCAGCGCTGACGTGACAGGCGGGTGGCGTATCGCAGCTTCTCTCTTAGGGGCTGCCGCGGGACAGCTCGCTATTTAACGAGACACCCCTGAAGCCGGGAAACCGGGCCGCGTGATCTGAATATGCGTATCGGTGCTGCGGGGACATTAAGGCCCGACAATCCAACAGCCTCCAGCTACATGCTCGCTTCCTCGCCTTAGCATCAGGTTGTTACGCTGGCCAGCGCCCCTTTCAATTCAGTCAAGAACCGGTCGGCGTGATCCGTGCTGAAACATAGCTGTGGGCGGATCTTCAGAACATTCGCATTTGCCGCCGTGGCCGAGATCAATACCCGGCGTGCACGCATTTCGTTGACCAGCGCAAGGGCAAGCGCGCTGTCGGGGTCTCGCGTGGCGCGATCCTTGACCATCTCCACGCCCATATACAGCCCCGTGCCGCGCACGTCGCCGATCCGTGCATCAGCCTTTGCCAGATCGCGCAGCCCCTCCATCAGCACCGCGCCGGTCTTGCGCGCGTTTTCCATCAGGTTTTCATTCTGGATTACTTCGAGCGTGGCGCGTGCCGCAGCCATGGCCACGGTGTTGCCGCCGAAGGTGTTAAAGTAACGCATGTCATGCCCGAAAGCCTCACAAATATGCGACTGCACGGCGATGCCTGCCACTGGATAGCCATTGCCCATCGGCTTGCCCATGGTCACGATCTCGGGCACCACGCGGTGGCGTTGATAGCCCCACATATCACTGCCGGTCCGGGCGAACCCGCACTGTACCTCATCCGCGACAAAAATGCCGCCTGCGTCGCGCACGACCTTCAGGACTGGCGTCAGAAGTTCTGGGTCATTGGCGAATATGCCGTCGGAGGAAAACAGGGAATCTGCGACAAATGCCGCCAGCCCCTGACCGCGGCGTTGAAGATCATGAATTTGCTCGGCCACATGCGCGGCCAGCCATTCGCCCATGTTTTCCGCCGCTACCCGGTAAGTATCAGGCGCGGGTACGCGCCGAACCCAAGTGCCCAGCCGAGAATTCTCGCCCATGGAGGGCGAAAAGCCCGAGGTCAGCTCGGAATTGCCATGATATGCCTCAGAGGTGACGATGATCCCTTCGTTGCCGGTATGGTACTTGGCCATGCGCAGAGCCAGATCGTTCGCTTCCGAGCCGGTGCAGGTGAACATCACATGTGCGATGTCCTTCTCAAACGTATCGAGCAACATTTCGGCATAGTCCAAGATCCCGTCTTGCATATAGCGGGTATGGGTGCAGAGCTTGTCCATCTGAGCCTTGACGGCGGCATTCACATGCGGATGGCAATGGCCCACAGAGACCACGTTGTTATACGCATCCAGATATTCATTGCCGTCGCTGTCGTACATCATCACCCCCTCGGCGTGGGCGAATTCCACCGGGTTGGCGTAGAACAAGCGATAAGCAGGCCCAAGAAGCCGTGCCCGCCGGTCGACCATTTCGCGGGTGCGGGCATCCAGTGCGTCGGCCTGCGCGGGATCAAATCCGTTCACCATCTTGCCACGTTTGGGGCGTTGGAGATTGGTGGTCATATCGTTATCCTTTCGGAGCAGAATATTGGGTCAGCAAGGCGGATATCTCATCCGGGGTATGAGCCAGAAACCAGTCCAACTGGTGCCAGCCCTGCGCGGTGTTGCGCATGATATAGCGTTCATTTTCGGGAAATAGCTTGGCGCGCCACAGGGTCAGTAGGGCACGTACCACCACCCGGGCCATCACCAAGTGCGGGATGAGCGCCAGTTCCTCTTCGGTCAGGTCGGTTCGTTCCAGATAGCCCTCCAGCACATCGCGCCCGCGATAGAACAGATCGTCATGCGGCTGTTCGGGTAGCTGGTTCAGCAGAGCCGTCGCTACGTCGATGGCGATGGCTGTGTTAACGGAATCGCCGAAATCTATGATCCCTTTGACGAAAGCAGGGTCACCATGATCCACCACAATATTGGATTTGCTGAAATCATTGTGCAGAACCTGCCGGCGCAATCCCTTCACGCGCGGGGCGATCGCGCGGTAACGTTCCAGCCCCTGCGCAAGCGCGTCCCGCTGGGTGGGGTCCTCTACCTCATCCAGAAGATGTGCGAACTTTAGCAGATGCTGAACATCCCATGGATAAACGCGGTCCTGCCAAGGGTGGGTGAACCCGGTCATGGCCAGCCGCAGCCGTGCTAGAATGCGACCGATCTGGCGGCGCTGCGCCGGGTCCGAGTTGGTTTCACACAGCGGCGTACCCTCAAGGAAGGTCAGCACGCGCACGTGCCGTGTCTGACCATCCAGATCGGTGATAGTGGTGATGTCGCGCCCGTTGCCTGAGGACACGACGCGGGGCACCGGCAGGTTCTGGTCCCGAGCCTGAACGTGGCGCAGGATGGAGTTCTGAAAATCCAGCTCGGCGTGATCTTCATCCGGGTTGGCGATTTTGAGGACAAAGAGCGCACCCGAGCCGGTCTTCACGCGAAACGTGTCATCCTTTTCCGTATCGAACCGCTTCAGCGTTCCGGACAGGCCAAAATTCTGCTCCAGAACCTTGCGCGCACGGTCCGGCTCTATTGGCGTATAAGACCCGGCCAGTGCACCCTCGCCACCGCTGCAGCTGGGATCGGGTTGCATCATGAGGCTGCTCCGACCCGCGCTTCGGCCAGAAGACATAGCAGTTCGTACATTACCGTCGCGCCAGTCAGCGCCGTCAACCCGCTGGGATCGAGGGGGGGCGAAACCTCGACCATGTCGGCCCCCACATAGTTCAGCTTGCGCAAACCGCGGATCAGCGCCATCGCCTCGGGTGTGGTCAGCCCGGCAATTTCCGGTGTTCCGGTGCCGGGAGCAAAAGCCGGGTCTATACTGTCGATGTCAAAGCTTAGATAAACCGGCATGTCGCCAACGATATCGCGCGTTTCGGCAACCACCGCATCAATGCCACGGGCCTGGACCTCTTCCACGAACATAACCCGCATGCCGGCCTGTTCGGAATAGTCCCACCCTTCCGAGACATTCTGTGCCCCGCGAATGCCGATCTGCACCGTTTTCGTCGGGTCGATCAACCCCTCCTCATGAGCGCGGCGGAATGGGGCGCCGTGATTGAACTTCGATCCCTGAAAGCTGTCCCAGGTGTCGGTATGGGCATCCACATGGATCAGCGCCACGGGGCCTCCCGCAGCCTTGGATACCGAGCGCAGAAGCGGCAGGCTGACCGAATGATCCCCCCACAACTGAGCGGCAGAATGTTCCGCTCGGTCAACTGGCTGACGAACGCCTCAATGTCGCGATGCGTGGCCTCGATGTCAAAGACCCTCTGGAAAGGGACATCGCCCACATCTGCGACCCGGCATAGCTCGTACGGATTTACGCGAGTGGCATGGTTGATCGTTCGCATCAGACTGGATTGGTTGCGCACCTCGCGCGGACCGTGGCGCGCACCGGGGCGGTTGGTCAGAGCGCCATCATACGGGATGCCAAGCAGGCCAATGTCTATATCGTCAAGCGTTTGTGCCACCGGCGCACGCATGAACGTGGGTAGGCCGGTATAGCGCGGCGCAAGATTGTCGGGCTGAGACGGGGAAATGAATTGGGTCACGGCAGGCACACCATCGCTTTTTGATTACTGATTAATCCATACATTTATGCTTTTTTACCCCGAAACAATCTGTATTATCCCATCAATACATTCATGCTAATCGTTGAAAAGATATGCTGAGCGCCTTAACCAATCCTGATCTGCACCTCTTACGTGTATTTCTTGCTGTCGTGGATGCAGGCGGGTTTTCCCGCGCGCAACTGGCGTTGAACGTCAGTCAGTCCACCATCAGCACTCAGATGAACAATCTGGAGACTCGGCTGAGGTTACGCCTGTGTCGGCGGGGACGGGCGGGCTTCGCGCTGACCGAAGACGGCCACCAAGTGTACCGTCTGGCCAAGGAGTTGTTGCAGGATTGCGACCGCTTTGTCAGCCACGTCAGCGAATTGGGTGGTGAAATCACCGGTGAGTTACGGATCGCCACCGCGGATTCGTTGCTGGGCCACGCCGTTTTTCAGCTAGACAAGGTCATCACGGCCGCGCGCGATCAGCTACCTGCAGTGACCTTGCAGCTGAACGTGATGAATCCTTTGGAAATCGAACGGCTGGTGCTGGAGCAAAAGATTCATCTGGGCATTCATACTTTCCCCAACCACGCGCCGGGGCTGCGCTATCTGCCGCTGTTCAATGAAACTCAGGTCCTGTGCTGCGGACGGCAACACCCACTCTACTCCCCAAAGACACCACCAACACCACAGGAAATCGACAGGTTCGACTACGCGGCGCGATCCTATTACGGCGGTATGCTGAAGCCCGGATCAATGAAGCCCGCAATTGATGCAATAAAAAGCGGCAGCATGGAGGGGATCACTGCAGCAATCCTGTCGGGGCGTTTCATAGGCCATCTACCTGAACATTGCGCCCAACAGTGGATTGAGAGGGGCGAAATGAAGGCAGTGCTGCCCGAAAAGACCAATTACGACGCGTTATTCGAATGTGTGTTACCCGCTGGTTCGCGCAGTTCCCGAGCACAGGCTGTCATGGAAGACATCATCACTTCGTTCGCGCGACCGGATGCTATCGAGATCTGAAAAAGCAGAAGCTTGTTTTCTATATGCCTCAGGTGATTGATCGTCACGGTAACAAAACGGATGGGGAGAGGAACTGAGAACGGAGAAGACATCACGGTTTTCGGACCACAGAAGGCGTTCGTTTTAAAGCAGGGCGAGGAAGGCACGCAGGTTGCGGAGATTTGCCGCAAGGCAGGGATCAACCACTTGCCTTTCCGGGAATGAGAGCGAGTAATGTAGGGCTTCTGATCACAGAGTGGCTTGCGGCGCTTCGTCTCCATGCAGTCCGCAACCCGAAATTCCTTCTCCGCCCCAGCCCGCCGTCGTTCCGCTTTTTCCATCCACTACCATCGGCTCAGAGCTTTCGAGGTGTGGAAATCCGCGGCACATGCCGCTTGTTCAAAAATCGACATACCAGCTAGAAAAGTTGGCGAGTTAACTTGAAAATGCCGTCTCGAGGACCCGTCCAAGTTACAGATGGGCGCGTTCATTGTAACGAGACGTAAAGAGCTTCCACAGCCCAATTTTCGCGATTATCCCGAAAAATCTGGTTCCGATTTTTTCCCGACCGAGAGCAATTTGGTTCGCATTGCAACGATTTGAAAAATCGAAAGATTGATGGAAACTGCATTTAGTGCATGCTCCTGAGTAGATGGCCGTTAGGTTCGATCGTCAGCTGCATCCAAAGAATCTAACCTTCGCCTGAATGTGCGGGATCTGTATGGTCGTCCCCAAGTTTCACTGTGCTCAGATTTCCCTGATGCTGGCGGCAAACTCATGCAAACTCTGCGCCACCTTTTCAGGGATCTCAGTGAGGATGCCGTTCTTCATATCGGCGAACACGACCGTGGATGCATCGTGCATCAGTCCTGCCACGTTCGCAGCGACTTCAGCGCCGCAACCACGGGCATGTTCACCGGTCATAATCAACGCTGGCTTGGCGATGTGGGGCAGTGACGCGTCAACATCAACACAGCTGTAAAGCCCATAGAAGCGCAGGAATACCGCCTCATCGATCGCCAAAACCTGATCCAGCCGCTTCTGTAAAGCGCCGGGATGGGAGGCGGTGAAGCTTTCCGTGTACCAAGACGACGACAGTACAGGCATCGTTTGCGCCACACCCATCGTTTTCATCTTTTGCAGTAAATCTGCGGCACTTTCTTTATCGCCCTCTGTGCGCCCTGCAGGCATTGCCATCAAGCTGATCCAGTCAACTCGTCCCGGATGGCGTTCGGCGTAGCGAGCAACGATGAAGGCGCCGAGGGAATGCCCAACCAATGCCACTCGCTGGTGTCCCGTCGCTGCACGGACCTTCTCCAAATCCTCAACCAGTTGGTCTAGACTGAGGGTATCATCTGAGGGACAGCCATCCCCATGACCACGCAAGTCATAGGAAATACAGCAATGATCGTCCTTCAGATGCCCGACGACATCTGTCCAGACCTCTCGGGTCGAGGCATTGCCATGCACGAAGATAATCGGCTGCCCCGTCCCCGTGACGCTGGGGCGAGAGGGTATATTGGACAAGGGATCGTTGACCAAAGTCACGTTCCCTTGCTTCGGTCAACGATCAGTTGTCCCCCGACGCCCCAGTTTTCAGACGTGAAATCGGTGATGACCACCTGCACCGACGCAGGTGTGCCGCCACAGGTCTCGACGAACGCAGTGGTCAACTCTGATACCAGATTGCGTTTTTGCTCTGTCGAGCGGCCTTCGAACATTTCGACACGGATAATAGGCATATTGAACCCTTCATTGGGATGGAGAAACAGATGTAATGGAGGTGACGTAGGTATTCAGATGCTCGGCGTGTGGTCCACAGCGACGCGCAGGCTTCTTTGGAACCGCTTTGTCTTGGCCAAGTACGGCAAGACTAGGCTGCGTAGCCAAAGCAGTTTCCTAGGCCAGCGCGTCCCGACAGCCCCGTAGAGGAACGACATGCGCTGGGTTTTATCAATGTAGGGACGCTCTGCTTTTTCCCAACGTTGCAGGGCGTAGGGAATATCGGCTGCGCCAGTCACGGCCCGGGCCAGGACAACCGCATTGACGATTGCCACGCAGGCACCCTGACCCAGATTCGGTGCCATGCCATGCGCGGCATCGCCTACGATACAGACATTTCCACGCGACCAGGACGAACAGGTGATGTTGTAGAAGGGACGCCACCGCTCCTTTGGGTGGCGGGGCAAGCGTTCAAGATACTCCCGATAATTTGGATGGCTCTTCCTCCAAGCGTCTAGGTTGAAGGGTTTTTGCAGTCGACCTTGTATGTCGTTCTCCGCGCAACACAGGAAGACATAGTGGTAGTCCTTGCTGGCAGCCGCCATTCCGATGCGCCGTCCACCATTCCACATCTCAATGCGGCGATCATTCAGCTTGTCTTCGGGTTTGCGCTCTATCAGGTGTCGTCCGCAACCGTCCCTGAGCTCGATGATCTCGGTCGCCAGATTCAGCGAGTCGCGCACCTGCGAGAATACCCCATCGGCGCCAATCACCAGATCGGCCTTGGGGCCCCAGCCATCCTCAAATTCGAGGCGTCCATCGGGGTCAGCACTGATCACTTTTGACCCGGTCACAATCTCAACCCCGGCCGCCTTTGCGCACTCTGCGAGAATACGGTGCAGCTCGGTGCGCAACATCACGATCAGTTCCGGTGGTTCCTCATCATCCGAGGCCCGCAGATTCACCTCTTTTTGGTGATGATCCTGCAGCAGGCGCGGAACGGTCGACCGCACCCCGATTCTTTCGATCTCGTCGTACACACCCAAATCGCGCAGCGCGTCGAGCACATTTTTCCAAAGATAAAGCCCGGCGCCGATCTCACGCAATTCATTCGAGCGTTCATGTACGCGCACCTTCCAACCCCGCTGTCCCAGCGCGGCGGCGGCAGCCAAGCCCGCCAGACCTGCGCCCGCAATCTCTACCGTTTTCTGTCTCTCGCTCATCATCAAACTCCGTATTTATATGGGCAACCAATGCCGCGAGTTAGCTGCGTAATGTGATGAAGCGGCGCATGTGTTCCGCTACTTGATCAGGCGCTTCCATTAGGATCGAATGTTTCAGCCCTTCGAGAATGACCAATTCACAATCGTCTAGCTGACTTTCGATAAAACGGTTCAGGCGAGGGTTGCAGGCGCCATCATTCTCGCCGGTCAACACCAGCGACGGAGCCTTCACCTCGTTCAACCAAGGGGCCATTTCAGTCGTTGCGTATATGTGAAACACGTTCAGGAAGACGTCTGCGCTCATCCCAGTGATCTGCTTTAGCCGGGCCTGTACGATTTCCGGATTTTTCGCTGCAAAGTCATCGGTGTACCAGCGATCCACGAGAGTCGTCAGAATATTCTCTATGCCGTCCCGCTCCATAGCCGCGACCACACCTTGCACCTTGGCGCTGTCCTCTTCGGTGCGTCCAGCAGCCGTAGAAAGAAGGCCCAAGGTCTTGACCCGATCGGGGAAGTGGCGCGCATAAGCCGGGCCGATCATCCCACCCAGAGAATGCCCCGCAAAATGGGCCTTTTCGATCCCCAGTTTGGCGCGCACTGCTTCAAGGTCAGAAACCAGCGCCTCAAGATCGAACTGTCCATTCGGCAAGGGAGAAATGCCGTGTCCGCGCAAATCATAGGTGATGCAGCGGAAATCGGATTTGAGATTGGCTACGATCCCGTTCCATGTCGCGTGAGACGCTCCGATTCCGTGGATCAGAAACAAAGGTTCGCCTGTTCCTTCTTCCCAAATGGCGCAGTCAATGGCCGGTGGTAGCGATGGCAAACTCATGGTGGCTCCTGTCGTTGATTGATATTTGGGCGCAATCGATGCACCGCGACTCGGCCCTACAAGTGAGACAAATCAATCATCAGTCAAATCGATAATTTTCATCCTTAATTTGCTTTTATCGATAGTTCAGAAAATCGATACACATCAATTAAATCGATTAATGAATGAGTATTATCGATTTGATTTAGCTTTCGCTTTAGCCCTTTGTCGTGAAGAATTCATATCCCGTGCAGATCGATCCGCACCGGGGCACGCCACAAACTGGTCGCAGCCGTGACCACGACAAATGCTACGAGCACGCGCCCGTCAGGCCACGGGGTGCGCGTCGGCTCGCAAAGGGGAGATGCTTTAATTTATGACTTCAAAACTCGAAATAAGCCATCTGTACAAGGTGTACGGAAATCGGCCTGACGAGGCGATGGCCCTTATCGATCAAGACGTTCATCCGTCGGAGATATTGGCAAAGACAGAACAAGTGGCAGCAGTGCTGGACGTGTCCTTTAAGGTGAAGGAAGGCGAGATATTCACCATCATGGGTTTGTCCGGATCCGGTAAATCTACACTGGTGCGCTGCCTCAATAGATTGATCGAGCCAACGCGTGGCAACGTTTTTATTGATGGCGAGGATATCCTAAACAAATCCCGCGCAGAACTCCGCGAAGTTCGACGTACAAAGATATCAATGGTTTTCCAGAACTTTGCGCTCCTGCCCCACAAAACAGTGCTGGATAATGTGCAGTTTGGCCTCAGCGTGCGTGGCGAGAGTGTTGATATTTGCCGGTCAAAAGCACTTGAGGCGCTGGCACAGGTAGGACTGTCAGATTGGGCGGGGCATTACCCGGACAATCTTAGCGGCGGCATGAAGCAGCGCGTGGGCCTTGCCCGTGCTTTGGCCAGTGATCCCGACATCCTGCTTATGGACGAGCCATTTAGCGCGCTCGACCCGCTGATACGCGACGAGTTACAGCGGGAACTTCTGAAGCTGCAGCGCGACATCAAGAAGACGATCGTCTTTATCACTCATGATTTTCTCGAGGCGGTGAAGCTGAGCGATCATCTGGCGGTGATGCGGGATGGTCGTTTCGTGCAGGTAGGCACCCCGCAAGAGATCGTTTTGACGCCAGTCGACGATTATGTGCGCAACTTTGCCAAGGAAATGGACCGCTCACGGATCCTGACTGCGGGCATGCTGGCCGACACTATAGACACCGTGAAAATCCGGTCAGACAGTACAGTGAATCAAGCCGAAGAACTGATGCATATTGCCGGGCGCCGCCACGGCGCGCTGATCGACGACGCTGGACGGATGCAAGCCTTGATTTCGGCAGACGCGCTCTTTGGTGCGCCAAGAGACGACATGGCTGCAGACCATCGGTCTATGCCTTCCTGCGCAAGCCGCTCCATCGACTGTTTGCTGGCAGACCTTTATCCCCTCTTTGCGAATAGACAGCCGGTGGCTGTCTGCGCAGAGGACGGCACCCATATGGCGCTCCTCGAAGCTACCGATGTGCTGCAAATGCTCAGTGGGATTGACGGGGCTGAGGCCTCCGAAACATCGGTCGAAACGACCCTAAACGACATCGAAAAGAAAGCTTTGATCTCATGAACCGATTGCCTGATGAATATATCGTTCCATTGGATCGGTTAATCCAGAATGCAATCCACTGGTTAGTGGATGAGTGGCGCCCCCTTTTTCAGGCGCTGCGCTGGCCTATCGCAAAGGTGCTCGACGGAGTTTCAGACGGTTTTGAATTCCTGCCGTTCTGGTTGGTGATCCTCGGGTTCTTGGCCTTGGGCTGGGTGATCGTCAATTTTCGCACCGGTCTTTTGGCTTCAGGCTCCTTTGCCGCCATCGCATTTCTGGGTCTATGGGACGAAGCGATGATTTCGCTTTCGATCCTTGTAACGGCAGTCGTGTTCTGCGTGCTGATCGGCGTCCCATTGGGTATTCTGTCTGGCCGAAGCGACCGGTTTTGGGCCGTGCTGCGTCCAGTGCTGGACATCATGCAGACAACACCCTCCTTCGTCTATCTCGTGCCTGTGGTCATGCTGTTTGGTATCGGGACGGTGCCCGGCGTCATTGCCACCATTGTATTTTCAATGCCGCCCATCATTCGCCTGACAAATCTGGGGCTACGACAGGTACCTGCTGACGCAATCGAGGCGGGCGAAGCCTTTGGCTCGACCGAATGGCAGGCTCTGATGCGCATTCGCCTTCCACTGGCACTGCCTTCTGTGATGGCGGGTCTGAACCAGACCTTGCTGATGGCCATGGTGATGAGCGTCATCATCGCCATGATCGGTGCCGAAGGGCTGGGCCTGACCGTACTGCGTGGCATCGGGTCACTGGATGTCGGGCTGGCCGGGATCGGCGGAATCGCCATCGTACTGATGGCGATCACGCTGGACCGGATCACCCAAGGGCTAGGTCAACCCGGTCGAATCTCGACGGATTCCTCTTCCTCGCTATGGCGGCGTTTTCGGCAACGCCGACAACCATGACTTTTGCCGAAACGTCTACTCTCTATTCCAAAACCAACAGGAGATACCCAATGAAAATAACCATGAAATCCAGCTCGAAAACACTTGCTGCCTGTCTCGGCGTCCTGATTGCCACGACAGCGCCGAGTTTGGCAGATGAAGTCCTGCCCGGCGAAGGCAAGACAGTGCAGCCTGCGCGTCCAAACTGGGATTCGTTCTGGTTTGGTCAGAAGATCGTCGATATCGGCATGGAGCGGCTGGGATATGAGGTCAAGTCACCCATGACACTGACTTCTGCCGCGATCTTCACTTCAATCGCGCAAAACGACATCCAGTACACCGCCGACACGATCTTGCCGAACCACTCTGCCTACTACGATGAGACAAAGGGCGATGTTATCGCCGTTGGTCCGATCATGGATCCGGGCACTGTGCAGGGGTACATGGTGGATAAGGTAACGGCGGATAAATACAACATCCGCTATCTGGAAGATCTGAGAGATCCCGAAATCGCAAAGCTTTTCGATCAGGATGGCGACGGTATAGCTGACATGATCGGGCCCTCGGTCGGGTGGAAAGGGTCCAACGCTGTTGCCACAAAACACCTCAAGGACCTTGGCTTGGAAGACACGGTTCGCATGGTGCAGGGGGAATACAACACGTTGGCTGCGGACGCGGCTGGCCGGTATGCCTCAGGCGATCCGATCTTTATCTACACGTGGTATCCCAATTCCACCACTATGAAGCTGAAGCCAGGCGTCGATCTGGTGTGGTTGCAACTGCACGACGCAGCCCTGCCCGAGGACCAGATGGAACAATACAAACCCCTGCCAGATGTCGATGGCTGTGCCGACAACCCCTGTCACGTGGGCTGGTTGCCCACAGTCTATTACATTGGGGTAAACAAGGAATGGGCGGCCGAAAACCCTGCTGCCATGTCCTTTTTCAACAGTTTTGAAATGGTTCTGAACGATCGGGCCGAGCAGAACGTCAAGATGCAGAATGGAGAAGGGCGCGAGGAAGATATTGCGCGCCACGCTCAAGCGTGGATCGACGCGCATGAGGAGAAGTTCAACGCTTGGATCGAGACTGCCAAGGCGGCCGCCCAATAGGGGTACTTAACGAGTAACCACAGGCGCATTCCCGGTTTCCGGGATGCGCCTTTTTTCATGCCTGTCAGCAATTGACCCCTACACTCAAAAAGACTGATACTGCAGCCACTAGCATTGATTTTAATTGAGGTCGCGGCATGGCACTTTCGCAGAATATCAACTGGAACTTGCTCCACACCTTTGTCGTCATCGCCGAAAATCAAAGCCTGTCACGGGCATCTAAAATTCTGGGTCGTGGTCAGCCGGCAGTCAGTGCCGCGCTGAAGAATCTCGAAGATCAACTTGGCGTCCCGCTGGCTGAACGCAGTTCGCACACGTTTCGCCTGACGAGTTCTGGACGACTGCTCTATCGCGAGGCCGTCGAAATTTGCGGCTCCATCGACCGCATCACTATGTTTCTGGCCGAAACTGAGGAGACGTTGACCGGTAATCTGCGCATAACCACAGCAAGCCAGATGACCAGCCCCGTCATCGATGCGGCACTCAGCCACTTTCATCGCATGCACCCAAAGGCAACTTTGAGCAGCACTGTCATGAACGGGCCAGAACTCATCTTGTCACTCAGCAACAAAATCATTCACTTTGGGATTTGTCCGGCGGCGACCAAACGCGATGATTTTGACTATTTCCATCTATTCAAAGAGTACTGCGCTTTTTATTGCGGACCATCTCACCCTCTTTTTGGTAAAAAGGGGCTAAAGATTGACGACCTACGCGGACACACTGCCATCGCCTATCAAACCGCTGTACTGTCGGATTCACTGAAATCTATCACTGATCTGTCCGAAGAAGTGGGATTTGCGTCTCCCTTCGTTGGCGTAGCCAACACCCTTGATGAGTTGCGCCGCATGGTGGTGTCTGGCCTCGGAATCGGAGCAATTCCGGTACAGATCGCGGCTCGCGACGTGCGGGACGGTCGTCTGTGGCCGCTGCCTCCTTTCGAGGATGTGATGCCGATCGACGTCTATCTCATCACCAACACCAAGGTCCGGCCCAGCGCAACCGAACAGAGCTTTCTCAGTATAATGCGTGAAGAAGTGAACAAGCTTCCTGAATCTGAGCGGATATTTTCCTCGGCGAATGTTGCTGGCTTCATACCATGAGGTCAGATGTTTGGGCTCAGGGGCTGGCGACGCATTTTAGCGCACAATGACCGATGTCCCATAATATTTCTGTCAGCAATCGCTCGCGCTGCAACCGTCCTGTTCTGGCTTTGAAAATCAACGAGATCTGACTCTAAGGAACATCTGATCAACGCCTTCGGCTGCAACGACGTCACAACTTGAGGGCAGTCTGGGGTGTTATCGGGTCCGTTTCCAGCCAATTTCTCACCGTTTTGGCCGCCTCCTTTACGCCATCCGGTCGGTCAAGGGCATCATGCGAACCGTCGGTCTTCCCGCGCATCGCTGACCTTTATGCATAGTGCAGCATCAACGGAATGGTCAAAGGAGCGGTGAATTGCCGTTTGTTTCTCTCTGACATGAGCCTCTGACAGTTGCGACGAATGGCTGTATCCACCCCGGATTACTGACAGATCACGGCCGATCCGGAGCCGTCACTTGCACAATCCCTTTGGAGCGTCTGCCTCGACAGACAGCCGCTCCTTTGAGAATGGAAATCGAATCCGGGTGTCCGAGAAAGCGTATGGGCTTGAACTGGTGACTCCGGGTCTCACGTCGGCATCGGCAACCCCAGTATCTTGCGGGCCTCGGCGGGAGTGGCGACCGGGCGGTCGTATTTCTCGCAGATCTCGACAGTGCGCCGAACGAGGGCAGCGTTCGAGGGCGCCAGCGTATCGCGGTCGAGGCGCACGTTGTCCTCAAGCCCAGTGCGGGTATGGCCACCCGCCGCGATGGCCCATTCGTTCACGACGATCTGGTTTGGCCCGATCCCAGCGGCGCACCATTGCGCGTCGGGTGCGCGGCTCTTTATCGTTTCAACATAAAAATCAAAAACTTCCCTGTCGGCGGGCATGGCGTTCTTCACGCCCATCACGAACTGGACGTAGAGCGAACCGTAAAGCTTACCCTCGCTGTGGAGCCGGATCGCCTGAAGGATGTGGCTGAGGTCGAAGGCCTCGATTTCCGGGACAACCTCGTATTTGCGCATCTCACCCGCCAACCAGTTAACGAGGTCCGGCGGGTTTTCGTAGACGCGGGTAGGGAAGTTGTTAGAGCCCACCGAGAGCGAAGCCATATCCGGCTTCAGGTGCAGCATGCCGCCCCGCGCCTGCCCCGCGCCCGAACGACCACCGGTGGAGAGCTGGATGATCATGCCGGGGCATCGCTTTTCAATGCCCTCTTTCAGCAAGGCAAAACGTTCGGGGTCGGAGGTCGGCGTGCCGTCTTCCATGCGGACATGGCAATGGGCGATGGAGGCACCGGCCTCGAAGGCCTCGTGGGTCGACTCGACCTGTTCCTCGACGGTAATTGGCACGGCCGGGTTGTCGGATTTCTGCGGCACTGAGCCAGTGATCGCGACACAGATGATGCATGGGTTATTCATAGTCAGTTTCGTCCTCGTTTCTGCAATGTCTGTCGGCACTGGCACAGCCCGAAGCGTCATCCGCACGACGCCGTCATCTGGGCTGAACCGGTTGTCGGTCTCGTCACAATACCTGCGGGCCTGGCGTTCCGCTTTCCATTTCGCGGGCAGCGTGGCGTAATCGAAATACCCAAGGCACGTCTGCCACAAAGAGCACATCGATTCCCACGAAGTCCGCTTTGGTCAGCCAGCCCGGTTGGTATTCGTCGCCCCCTCTCATCCTCGTCCGAAAATGTCACGTTCATCGGCTGCGCGAGCGCCAAACTAAACAGGCAAAACGTAAAGCCCCCTACGCCTCGGGTTCCGATCCTCGCGATAGGGCGCTGGGTTGGAATGGCCGTGACCGGATCGTGATCATGCTCGGAAGCTAGAGTATCTCCAAAGCGCATTCAGTCCTCCTTTTGAGGGCAGAGACCTCAAAACCTAATTCGATATCTAAATCTACTATATCGTTGCTAACATCAACCTTGTTTCATCCGGCGCCGCAGAGTATCGACAAAAACTGATACCCGCCGAACGTTCTTCATGCCTGGGCTGTAATACGCGTAGATCTGGTCCGGCGGCGGCATGTAATCCGTCAGAACCTGTTCCACGGGTGTGACCGTGCGCGCGGCGCGAAACATGTCATCCGTGATATAGCACAGTCCGGCATCCCGCGTCAGAAGACCAATCGCCGTGGCAAAATCCGTCACTGTCAGACCCTCAGGCGGATCAATCCGTATAGACTGATCATTCTGAACGAACTCCCAACGATAATGCCGTTCGCTATCAATCCAGCTACGGCGTATGCAGCGGAAATTCAGAATGTCACGTGGCTCTTGCGGCCGTCCGTACCTTTCAAGGAACGCCGTCGATCCGGCAACCAGCCAAGGCGTCGGGCGCGAGACCGGTACCGCGACCATCTCAGGTGAAATATACTGGCCGATACGAATGCCGATATCCGCACCGTCGTGCATGATGTCGATGGTTCCTTCGCGGCTTTCGACCACAACCTGCACGTCCGGATAACGTTCTCTGAATTCCGCCAGCGCCGGAGCAAGAACCGGTTCCACGGCGAGGCTCTGCACGGAAATGCGCAGCACGCCGGACAACGACGTTTTCAGCGAAGACAGTTCCTGCACCGTATCTTCCAGAAGATCGAGCGATGGATTGAGCCTTCCGAAAAGCAAACGCCCTGCCGGTGTGAACTCCACACTGCGCGTCGTTCGGTGAAACAGTTGTTGATCCAACCGCGACTCGAGTTGTTTGACCGAAGCGCCCACGGCGGCGGGCGAAACCCCGATAATCTCTGCCGCTTTCCGGAAGTTCCGGGTCTGCCCGACCAGAAGGAACTCGTGCATTCCCTTGAAGATATCGCGCGCGCTCATTGTAAACTCCTGCTTTACTCTGAGGAAAAATAAAGTGGAATTGTTATTTAATCAACGCGATGGAATCCTCTGGGCAACTGCAAGGAGAACAGACGCATGCTGTCGAATTCGATCGCCACCCGTGACATTCAAAGTCAGATTCACCCTCAGACGAACCTAGACCAGCACGAAAAGTGCGGGCCCGTGGTCATGGCGTCGGGCGACGGTTCAATCGTCACCGATATCAACGGCAAGAGTTACATCGAGGGCATGTCCGGCCTGTGGTGCACCTCGCTCGGGCTGAAGGATGACCGACTGGCCAAGGCCGCCGCTAGGCAGTTCGATACTCTGCCCTATTATCAGAACTTCGCTCATCGCGGCACCGAGCCAGCGATTGATCTGGCCGCGAAACTGCTCGAGATTTCGCCGGTGCCCATGTCTAAGGTGCTGTTTCAAAGCTCTGGCTCAGAGGCCAACGATACGGCCGTGAAACTGATCTGGTATCACTTCGCGGCACAGGGCCGCCCGGAAAAGCGCAAGATCATCTCGCGCGAGCGTGGCTATCACGGCACCTCTATCGCCTCGGCCAGCATCACCGGCCTGCCCCATCTGCATACGGACTGGCGCCTGCCGCTTGACGGATTCCTGAAAGTTACCTGCCCTCATTTCTATCGCGAAGGGCGTCCGGGTGAGTCCGAGGAGGCATTCTCGACCCGGCTCGCGCAGGAGATCGAAGACCTGATCCTCGCCGAAGGTCCGGACACGGTTGCCGCCTTCTTTGCCGAACCGGCCATGGGAACAGGCGGAGTTGTGCTTCCGCCTGCGGGCTATTTCGAAAAGGTTCAGGCGGTGCTCGACAAGTACGATGTGCTCATGGTCGCCGACGAGGTGATCACCGCGTTCGGAAGAACCGGTGCGTGGTGGGGCAGTCAGACATTCGGGCTCAAACCCGACCTCATCACCTGCGCCAAAGCATTGACCGCGGCTTACGTGCCACTCTCTGCCGTTCTGATTTCGGAACCCATATACCAGACGATGCTAGCGCAAAGTCGCAAAATCGGCGTCTTCGGGCACGGCTACACTTATGGCGCCCATCCCGTTGCCTGTGCCGTGGCAAATGAAACCCTGCGCATCTACGACGAAGACGGCGTGATCGACGGCGTGGCTGCTCTTGGTGAGCGAATGGAGAGCGTGCTCGCCCCGCTTCGCGACCATCCGCTCGTAGGCGAGGTCCGGGGCGTCGGCCTCATGTGGGGGATCGAGATCGTGAGCGATAAAGACAGCCGGGCACCGTTTCTCGCGGAAGAGGGTGTTCCCGCGAAGATACAAGACGCTGCCTTCCGACTTGGCCTCGTCTGCCGCGCCTTGGGAAACGCCATCGCTCTGGCGCCACCCCTGATCGTCACCCCCGAACAAATCGACGAAATCGGGCGCATCATGAACGAGGCGATAAAGGAGGTAAAAGCCGGGCTCTGAAGCGGCAGGGTGAGAATCGCTGTCGGTCATTTCCACCGCCACATATAATACAACCTGCACCCATATAGTTGACAAAGTCTACCAATTGCGCACAATCAGTGTTGCATTCGCAACCCGCAGCCATTCGGCAAAGGACCACGTCATCGACATGAGCAGATCACCCGCCGCAGTAAAGGCCAAGCCTTCCCTTGATGGAATAGGTGACGAATCCTCGGACGTCCGGCACTTGTTTTCCTACAACCTGCAACGGCTGGCCTCTGTTTCATCACGCATCGCAACGCGTTACATGCTGGACGATTTCCAGCTGACCGTGCAGGAATGGCGCGCTTTGGCCGTGCTCGACTTTCTCGGCGACGCGCCGCTCTATATCCTCGCCCAACGGGCCGGGATCCAAAAGAGCCAGACCAGCCGTCTTATCGCGGACCTGTCGAAGCGCGGATACATTCAGAGAAAGCGCCATCCAAGCGACAAGCGAAGCACCCTGCTTTCTCTGACTGAGACGGGCGCAGATCTTGTCCAGCAGGTTCTGGCCCAGTCGCGCATCCGGAACCGAAAGATGCTGGAAGGGCTCACCGATGAGGAACGCGTCCAGCTGATGTCCCTTCTCGGAAAGGCAATCAATTCGTCGTTCCATTACCTCGAAGAACTCAAGCAGGACGTCACGGACACCTACGAGGAGACGACGGAACCAGCAAGTTTCTTCGAAGAGCCTTAACCGACAAGGCCCTCGAGAAAGCGGAGCAGGTTAGCGCCGAGTGCATCTGTTGGATATCCCCCCTCTTGGATGACGACTGTCGGGCAGGCGTACCGGCTCATCTCTCCCAGCCTCGCGAAATCATCTGTTTCAAGCGCCATGCACGCGAAAGGGTCGCCCACGAAAGCGTCCAGCCCGAGGGCAATGACCATCAGGTCCGGCTTGAATGTCCCGATCGCAGAACGCGCGCTGTTCATCGCCGCCTGCCAGACATCAATACCCGACATCAACGGAAGTGGAAGGTTGAGGTTCCTTCCCTCGCCAGCCCCTATACCAGTTTCATCCGCATACCCGCTGTAATACGGGTAGAGATCCTCGGGCGCGCCGTGCAGGGAGACCGTCAGCACGTTTTCGCGGTCATAGAACAAGGCCTGCGTGCCATTTCCGTGGTGCACATCCACGTCGAGTATCGCCACACGCAAACCCTGCGCCACGGCCATCTCTGCCGCAATCGCCGAATTGTTGAGATAGCAAAACCCACCAGCCAGATCACGCGCGGCGTGGTGCCCCGGAGGGCGGCAAAGTCCATAGGCAACCTCTCCTGACTGCATTACGTGTTCTACCGACGCGAGCGCCGTCATGGCCGACGCCCTCGCTGCCTGCCAGGTTCCGACCGTCACCACACAACTTGCATCGGCCTGAAAATACCCGGCCCGGCCAAGGATATCCCGTGGGATACGCGCCTGCGCCCGCACCGGATGCGCACTCGCGCGCATTTCCGGACCATTGCCAGAATGCTTCGACCACTCTTCGAACCCATTGCGTAAGAAGTCGAGATATTCCGCGCTGTGAACCCGCTCGAGGAGATCTTCCGGGTACATGCCCGGCGCGGCGATGTCGACATCAGCCGAGCGCAGCGCCGCGAGGAGGCGTTCCGCGCGTTCGGGCGTTTCGACGGTCGCTCTGAGTTCGCCACCCGCCAAACGCGTCAGGGGACGGTGCAGGAGCTGATCGTGATCAAAGAACGCGCGCATCAGACCACCGCCGACGGAAGCTCTTCCAAGGCCCGGGCATATTCCGACGCGATTTCCGCCACGACGTCTGCCGCCGGCATCACCCGCTCGACAAGGCCCGTGCTTTGGCCGGCTTCCAGCTTACCCTCCTCGACATCCCCGTCGAACGCGGCCATCTTGAGGCTCGATGCCATGAATACGTCTTTCCGGCTTTCTATGTCTGCCCCCTGCCTTTCAAGCTCCAGCATGCGGTCGGAGAACCTGTTTTCGATCACCCGGATCATCCCGAGCTCGCTGCCGACCGTACGCGTATCCGACACCCCGGCGCGCAGCACTGCCTGTTTGTAGCCGTCCGACACGTTCGCCTCGGGCGTTGCCATGAACCGTGTGCCAAAATTGGCAGCCCCTGCGCCCAACGATAGGGCCGCCAGAAGCCCGCGACCATCCGCTAAACCACCTGACGCAATCAAGGGGATACGCCCGCCCGTGACCTTGGAAATCGCACGCACCAAAACAAGGGTCGACACCAGCGACGGCGGCGGATGCCCGCCCGCTTCGCCACCGACAACCACCAAACCGTCGACACCCGCGTTCATGGCCTTGACGGCGTGTTCCTCGCCAGCAACGACATGAATGCATTTCGTGCCGATCGCCTTGAAACGGTCGAGATACTTCTTCGGCCCCCCCTGCGAGGCGATGATCGCCGGAATGCGCTTTGCTTCGAGCAGGTCCAGCACCTCTTCCGCACCCTTGCGGTAGAGCGGCATGTTAACGGCGAACGGCTTGTCGGTCCCGGCCCTGATCTCGTCGATGCACTGGTCGATTGCGTCGAGATACATGGGGCCAACAGCCAGCACGCCCAAGCCGCCTGCGCTGCTGACGGCAAGCGGCAGGGCGCTACAGGATGATGCCCACGACATACCGGCCTGAAGGATTGGCAGATCGATGCCAAAAAGGCGTGTGACGTCCGTCTGGATCTGCATCAGGCTTTCTCCGACAGCAGCCACCGGGCATGCGCGGCCAGCTTGCTTTTCTGGACCTTTGAACTCGCCGTCATGCCGATATCCTCGAAGCCCTCTACGAACCAGACATGGCGTGGGATCTTGAACCCGGCCATGTTCTGCTTTGCCCAGTCACCAAGGGTTTCGGCATCCATCGCGTGGCCCTCGTTGAGAACGATGAACGCCGCACAGACCTCGACGAGGCGCTCATCCGGCACGCCAACGATCTGGGCCAGCCGGATGGCCGGGTGGCGATGGAGAAGGTCCTCGACCTCTTCGGGCGAGACATTTTCGCCGCCCACCCTGACGATATTCTTCAGGCGCCCGAGAAACGCCAGCCGCCCATCGGCAGAGAGCGCCCCCAGATCGCCGGTCGACAACCAGCCCTCATCGCTGAGCGTTTCGGCCGTATTCTCCGGCATGTCAAAATAAGCTTCCATAACCGACCAGCCGCGCACCTGGATCTCTCCGCGTCCGCCAGCCTGCAGCACATCTCCGGTTTGCGGGTCGACGATCCGAACGTCAAGGCCGGGCTGCGGTCGCATCAACCCTGTCGTTCTGATATCCTCCGGTTCCCACCAGCAGGATTGCGCGATATTGGGCGACGCTTCCGACAACCCGTACCCGGAGACACATTGTGTGGCCCCGAGTTCGTGAACGACCCGCTTCAAAACGGCTTGCGAACCGGCGACCCAGCCGCCTCTCAGCGTAAGAGCCCGACATTGTCGATCCGGGTGGTTGAGAAGCATCAGCGCCATCGTGTCATTGCCGGAGAAATGCGTGCATCGCTCCGCTTCCATCAACTCGAGCGCCTCGGCCGCGTCAAACCGCGCCATGGTCACCAGCGTCACAGCATGTTGCAGGCACGCCATGATCGACAGCGAGGTTCCAGCCACGTGAAAGAACGGTCGGGCAGAATGAAACCGGTCGCCGGCCCGAAGTCCCATCCGCAGCGCCGATACGAACCCGTTCGTGAGAAGGCTGTGCTGGCGCAGCATGACCCCCTTCGGAAACCCGGTACTCCCCGAGGTGTACTGAATCAGGATGACGTCGTCCGACGCCGAGGCACCGGGCGGCTCGTCAGACACTTCATCCTCGAATGTCGCCCAGCTTCGCGCCCATGGCGCGTCGGCCGTCCCGTTAAGAACTACGGTTTCCAGATCCGGCAGGTCACTGCAAGGAAGCGGTTCGTTTCCCAGAATCTCGCGCAGTATGGCGGTGAAATCGCTGCTCAACAGGCGGTCCGCGGCAAATAGGAACTTCGCTCGCGACTGACGTAGGCAATACGCGATCTCGGCGGCGCGAAGACGTGTGTTGACCGGAATGGTCACGGCACCGATCGTGGCAAGCGCCAGAAAGATGCCGTGGAACTGAGCCCCGTTGCCGAGGCAGAGCGCCACGTGATCCCCGTGCCGGACACCAAGCGCGTGCAGTGACCGGCGAAGCCGGTCGACGTCTTCGGCCAGTTCGGCATATGTCCTGCGCCCGTCAGGCGCGACAATCGCTTCCACATCAGGGGCCAGGCTGCAGGCGCGCGCCAGTGCCCCGGCGGCTGTCACCGGGCAAAGCAACCCCGCTTGAATGGACGGCACGTCAGCCATTGCCCACCTCATTGTTGAACCGTTCGATCCCCGCACGCCAATTGCTGTTGCTCAGGACCTGACGAGATCGCGCCCAGTTCGATCTCGATGCCCGAAGCCAGATCTGTTTGTCCGCCCTCATCAACCGCCCGTTTCGTCAGTTGCATGGCAAGATGCGGCGCCTCGGCCACCTTGGCGGCAATATCACGGGCGGCATCAAGAAACCCATCCGCAGGTAGGACGCGCGCCACGAGGCCGCGCGCGTGGGCCTCGTTCACGCCCATTTTCCGACTGGTGAAGAGTAACTCCTTCGCGCTCGACACCCCGATCACACGCTGCAGCCTCTGAGTCGCGCCGACGGTGCCCCATTGCGGTTCGGGAAACAGGAAGGTCGCCTTGTCCGAGGCCACGATGAAATCGCTGGCCATGGCAATTTCGCCACCCGAACCCACCACGGGCCCCTGCACTGCGCAGAGCACGGGAAGCGGGCAGGTTTCGATAGACATGTACGCTCTGAACGCGGCTTGGCGACGGGCGATCACCCATGCCTCGTCACGGCCATTCCGCTCTTTCAGATCGGCGCCGGCGCAGAAAACCGGCCCCTCTGAGCGGAGCAGCACCGCGCGAATGTCTTCGCCCATTTCAAAGCCGGAAAAGACCTCGTGCAACTTGTGACAAAGTTCGAGGTTCACGGCATTCCGGGCGGCAACTCGGTCGATGACGACCTCACAGACGGCCCCTCGCCGTTCCACCTTCACGAGGTCGGACTTCTCTGTCATGCCACCACTCCCTTGTCTCTCAATTCCGTCAATCTCGTACCGTCGACGCCGAGCGAGCGCAAAACCGCGTCGGTATCCGCGCCCAGTTTTGGGGGCGCGAGAAATTCGATCGGATCGTAGCCCGAAAACCGGCCCGGCGTCGCAAGGCACTGTGTTTCGCCCCGGTCCGGGTCGTCGAACTCGGCGACCATGCCGCGGAACCGGGTGTGCGGATCGTCGAGGATCTCGGGCACCGTATTGACCTCTCCAGCGGGAACGCCGGCCGCCCGCAGCATATCGGCAAGCTCGCCGCGCGCCCAAGGCAGGATCGCGGCCCGCAGCATCGACATGACCTCGTCCCGGCGCTCCACGCGCATGGCGTTCTTGTCCATCCACTCGGGCGCATCGAGGTCCAGCACGTCACAGACGGCCGGCCAATGCTGGTCGCTCGCAGAAATGAAAACCCATTCTCCGTCGCGGCATTCGAAGGCCGCGCTTGGGACACGACCCAGATGTTCCGTACCAGTCCGGGTCGGCTCGCGCCGCTGTGCGAACCACCACATGGTCGGCAAGCTCAGAAGACTAACCTGAACGTCCATCATCGCCAGATCGACATGGCAGCCGCGCCCCGATGTAGCGCGCCCCAGAAGCCCGGTCATGGCGGCGATCACGATCCAGAGGCCTGAAGTCATGTCAGCAAACGGCACCCCAACTTTGGCAGGCGCGCCATCGGGATGCCCCGTCAGGTCGATGACCCCCGAAAGCGCCTGAAACACCGTGTCATAGCCCTTGCGGTCCTTGTACGGTCCGGTCTGCCCGAACCCGGTGTTCGAAATATAGATGACGGCGGGATTGCGCGCGCTGACGGTATCATAGCCCAACCCCAGCTTTTCCATGCCCCCCGGCAGGAAATTCTCTACGATGACATCGGCCTGAGCGGCAAGATCGAGGGCGATCTGCCGCCCTTCCTCACTCCTGAGGTCGATGGCGACGGATTTCTTGCCTCGGTTAAAGGCACAGAAATAGGCGCTCTGCCCACCGTCGAAGGCAGGCTCGAAGCTGCGGGATTCATCTCCCGTTCCGGGGCGCTCGACCTTTATGACCTCCGCGCCCTGATCGGACATGATCTGCGTTGCCATCGGCCCCGCCAGAACGCGCGAGAAGTCAACGACCTTAATTCCATCCAGCGGTTTCATCAGTTCTCCGTCCGGAATGAGCGCATCAACGCGTTCGTGTCTCGCCCAACGGCCATGGCCGCATCAAAAGGTATCTCTCCCACGCGATAGAAAAGCTGTTTCGTGGCGGCCATGGCCCGCGGGTTAACTTCCGCCCATGCGCTTGCGATCTGCAAGGCCGCGGGCAGCGGGTCGGCATCGACCACGCGGTTAACAAGACCCAACTCCTTCGCCTCGTCCGCGTCGATCAGGCGGCCAAGCGACACCATCTCGAAGGCCGCCTTCCGGCCCAGGGCGCGCTGCAGGCCCGTCATAACCAGCGCCGGAACGATGCCGTGCTTGGTTTCGGGATAGCCGAGTTTCAGACCGCGCGAAGCCACCACCATATCGCACCCGAGCGCGATACCGGCTCCGCCCCCGATAGTCGCGCCGTGCACCGCAGCGACGACCGGAACCGGTGACTGGCTGGCCACCGATTGCAACCGGCACGTCAGCTCCGCCCGCTCGAGAACCCGGTCGGACTGTTCTGGTGTCAGGTTCTTGAATTCGGACAGATCAGCGCCCGCACAGAACCCGCGGCCTTCTCCGCGGATGACGGCCGCGCGCACCGACGGCGCGGACGCAAGGTCTTCCAGCGACTTCAGCAATTGCTGGGTCAGCGCGGTGTTGAGCGCATTCAGCTTGTTAGGCCGGTTCATGGTGATGATCCGGACCCCGTCGCAATCCTCGAGTTCTACCAATCTGTCGGTCATACGCCCTTCCTTTCGTGCATTACTGATGTCGTCACACCGCTCGGCGCGGCAGCAACCCCGCCCGCGCCACCTTGCTGTCAAGCGTTCTGCCCAGCACCTGCTCGCACTGTTCAGAGATCCGCATCATGCGATCCAGATCGATTCCCGTGATGTGGCCTTCGGCCTCGAACATGGAAACCAGATCCTCGGTCGCAACATTTCCCGTCCGCCCGGTCCCGTATTGAATTTCGGAAGGGTGCCCGCCGACCCCGCCAAAGGCACTGTCGAAATGCGTGGCCCCGCCCTCGAGTGCCGCAAAGCAGTTCGCGATACCGGTGCCGCGCGTGTCGTGGAAATGCGCGACGCAGGTTACGTCGGGAACCTCTCTGGCAAACCGTTCCCACATCGCCCTGACCGCCGTCGGCGTGCCCGCCCCGACAGTATCGCCTACCGTCACCAACTCGGCTCCCAAAGAGGCAAAGCGCGCGACGTCCTTGACCACGCGGCCCGGATCGACCGGACCTTCGAACGGGCACCCGAGTGCCACCGAGATAACCCCGACAAGGCGGAACTTTCCTGCCGCGGCCTGCGCCATCTCCTCGACGCGAGCCCACTGTTCTGCGCGCGACGCGCGCAGGTTTCTCTGCGAATGGGTTTCCGTGGCCGAAGACAGAAAGCTAAGCTCGGTCGCCTCGCGGCCAGCCTCCAGATCCGACAGCGCGCGTTCTACAGCCTTCGGATTGGGACAAGTCGCCTTGTAATGAACGCCATCGCGCCGCCGGATACCGGCCAGAACCTCGCTTGCGTCGGAAAATCCTGGCACGCGTTTCGGGTGGCTGTAACTGGTAGCCTCAATGCGCGGAAAGCCGGCGACGGTCATGGCGTCGATCAACGCGACCTTGTCGCTGGTATCAACCTGAACAGGCTCGTGCTGAAGCCCGTCGCGGGCGAAGCATTCACAGATCACAAGTGGGTCCGGCACCATCAATGCTCCTGACTTTCGTCGCGACCGATGAACAGAAAGACAATCATGCCGACGATCACCATCCCGACCAGCAGGGACGAAATGGCGGCGACGGTCGGGTCGACCTGATCGCGGATGTTGGCGAACATCCGACGCGTCAGTGTCTCGTTTTCACCGGAGGACACAAAGAGCGCCACCACCACCTCGTCAAAGGATGTGACGAAGGCGAAGACAGCGCCGGACATGACCGAAATCCTGATCTGCGGGAGGGTGACCGAAAGAAAGGCGCGCAATTCCGATGCTCCAAGGCTGCGGGAGGCTTCGTGCAATGCCATGTCGAAGCTCGACAACCCGCTGCCAACGGCGGTCAGCACGAAAGGAAGGGCCAGCATGGTATGCGCAAGGATAAGCCCGCCGATCGTACCGTTCAGCCCAACCTTGGCGTAGACGAAGAACACACCGACTGCGATCAGGATCAGAGGCACGAGCATGGGCAGAATAAAGATCCCACGGACGCCCGTCGCAAAGATATCCGTACGACGATGCAACCCCCATGCGGCGGCGGTTCCGATGATCGTCGCGATGATCATCGTCGGCACTGCCACGCGTACGGAAACCCAAAGCGCATTCAACCATTCCGGTGAGCCAAGGAAAGCCCTGTACCAACGCAGGCTCAGTTCCTTCGGCGGGAATTCTAGATATTCCCCCGCCGAGAAAGACATCGGCACGACCAGAAGACAGGGCACGACGAGGAAGATCATCACCAAGGCTACGACGATATAGAGCCAAAGACGCTGGCCACGGGTGATTTGGGTTCGGGTAACAGGTTCGGTCAGCATTACTTGGAACCTCCGGCGCGGCGTAGCACAAATTGGACGGCGAGAAGCACCATCGCGGTTGCGATCACAAGCACAACACCAAGCGCAGACGCCGCCCCCCAGTTGCCGTAGAGTGAGATGTTGTCGGCAATCTGCATGGCCCACATGTACGTTCGGCCACCGCCCAGAAGCACCGGTGTCACGAAGAAGCCCAGACACAGCACAAAGATCAGACCGGCACCGGAGCTGAGACCAGAAACCGTCTGCGGGAAATAGATCTGCCAGAACGCCGTTGTGGGCGTGGCCCCGCAGTTGGACGCAGCCAGCATCAAAGAGGGATCAACAGCTTTCATCGACGCGTAAAGCGGCAGGATCATGAACGGCAGCATCACGTGAATCATGCCGATGATCGTGCCGAATTCATTGTGGACCAGAGCAAGGGGCGTATCGATGATGCCCCAGCTCTGCAGCCACGTGTTGATCAGTCCGGTGCGCTGAAGAAGCACAAGCCACGCATAGGTGCGCACAAGCACCGAGGTCCAGAATGGCAACAGGACCGACAGCAAGATCACCAGCGAAAGGCGCCTTCCCGCCTGCGACATAAGGTAAGCGACCGGGTATCCGAGAATGGCACAGCACACCGTCACAATGATCGCGATCCTGAAGGTCGTGGTGAACGTGCGCACATAGATCGACTTGCCCATGCGCTCGTAATTCGCCCAACTGAGATCTCCGGCTGCGTCATATGCCGACAGCCAGAACAACCAAAGTACGGGAACAAGCAGCACGAGAGCGATCAGGAACAGGCCGGGAAATGTCAGGGACGTTGCCCCGAACCGCTCCATCACTTCTTTGCGGCGCAGGGTGTCGGCGTTCAACCTTCCGTTTTTGCCTGATGAAGAGATGGCGATATCGTTCATTGCTCTGCATCCTCGACCAGAATGGTGCTGGACTGTTTGATCCAGAACGAGACCTTTTCGCCGGATTTCGGTATCTCGATACCGGCCGTGTGCGGGTTGCACCGCACTTCCACCGAACAATCCTCTGGCAGCGCGATATCGAGCAGATAGCTGTCCCCTTGATAGATCACTTCTCGCGCGGTGCCGTCGATCCGATTGGCCACGCCCTGTTGCGGCGCATTCCAAGCCAGCTTCTCCGGCCGGATCAGCAGCCACGCATCGTCTTTTCCGTTCCACGGCTCACGGGTGACGATCGGGTTTCCAAATAGACGGGGCGTGCCGTCGGTGACCTTGACCGGCAGGAACGAAGACTCGCCCATGAACTCAGCAACAAAACGGTTCGCCGGGAAATCGTAAAGCTGGCTCGGTGTGTCAAGCTGCATGAGTTTGCCGTGGTTGATTACGGCGATCCGATCGGACATCGTCAGCGCCTCGCGCTGGTCGTGAGTCACGTAAACCGTTGTCGTTCCCAACATCGCATGGAGGCGTTTGAGCTCGATCTGCATGTGCTCGCGCAGGTTTTTGTCCAGCGCCGACAGCGGTTCGTCCATAAGCATCATTCGGGGCTCGAAAACCATGGCCCGCGCCAGCGCGACCCGCTGTCGCTGTCCACCAGACAGCGCCTGGATCGTCCTGCCGGCTAGGTGATCCATCTTGACCGTGGACAGCGCCTGAGTGGCGCGGCGTTCCCGCTCGGACTTGCCGATTTTCCTGAGCTTGAGTGGATAGGCGACGTTCTCGATGACGGTCATGTGAGGGAAAAGCGCGTAGCTCTGGAATACCATGCCGACGTCGCGGCGATGCGGCGGCAGTGTCAGAAATTCCTTGCCGTCAAGCTGCACGCTGCCGCTGCTCGGCCGCGTGAAGCCGGCCAGAACGTTGAGAAGGGTCGTCTTACCCGACCCAGAGGGTCCCAGCAGTGTGATGAACTCGCCGGGTTCGATATCGAAGCTCACTTCGTCAAGCGCGACGAAGGTTCCGTAGTTCTTGCTGACTTCGCGGATTGCGACCTGACCGGGCATGTCTGATTACCTTTTATGGGTCTGGATGGGGCAGGCTCCGTCCTGCCCTTGACCTGCCCGACACCTCTGTGCCGGGCAGTATGTCGAGGATAAGATCGTTCTTACTGGATCATCATCATCTTGTAGTCTTCCTGAACCTCGGCGGCGTTCTTCGCCCACCAGTCCACGTCGAGAATAAGCTGCTTCGCCGCGTTCTCCGGCGCAGTGTTGGACGCCTTCACGACCTCCTCCGGCGCATTGGTGAGTTCGAACGCCTTTTGGTTCGCCGGACCGTAATAGGGCATCTCCTCGGGAATGTGAGCCTGCATTTCCGGCGAGACGACCAGCGAAATCAGTGTCTGTGCGGCCTCGACGTTGTCAGACCCCTTCAGGATCGCCAGACAGCCAGAGCCGAGAATACCATCCTGATAGGTGTAAGCCACCGGCGCACCGTTGTTGATGACCCCGGTCACCCGGCTACCCCAGATCGCCAGCATGTCAACCTCACCATCGGCGATCAACTGCGCCGATTGCGCGCCCGATGCCCACCACACGCCGATATGCGGCTGGATTTTCTCAAGTGAACTGATCGCTTTTTCCATGTCCAGCGGATAGACATCTTCCTTTGCGACGCCCGCGCCGAGAAGACCGATTTCCATCATTTCCTGCGGATAGACACCCAGCGCACGGCGACCGGGGAAATCTTCAACGTTCCAGAAATCGACCCAGTTCTTGGGCGGGTTATCGCCATAGGTATCGGTGCGATACCCCAGAACGACCGAGTAGGAGTTGATTGAAATCCATTCATCCCCGCGCGATGCCTCGTGAACGCCACTTGCGTCGATCACCGAGTAGTCCAGCGGTTCGAAAAGCCCCTCTCGCGCACCCACGGCGCAGTTGTCGGCCCCGAGGTGCACGATATCCCAGCCTGGGTTTCCGGACTGAACCTGTACGCGCACACCGGCGATGCCGTCATGGCTCTCCTGCCGCAGGCCGATGCCGGCCTGCTCTGCCGAGGGGATCCAGAGCGTCGAGGCAAGATCCTCCTGCACCTTGCCGCCGAAGCCGGCGATCGTCAGTTCCTGTGCAGACACACCGCCCGCCACCATCATCGGGATCAGTCCCGTAATCAGTACCTTCTTCATAATTTCCTCCCTCTTGAACATTTGGATGATTAGTCGAATGTGATGACCTGACGCGTCACCGCCCCAGCAGCGAGTTTGTCAAAGCCCTCGTTGATCTGATCGAGCGACAACGTGCCCGACAGCAGTTTCTCGACTGGCAGCCGGCCCTGCCGGAACAGATCGAGATAACGTGGAACGTCGCGCGTCGGGACACTGGACCCAAAGTAGCTGCCCTTGACCGTGCGTTCTCCGGCGACCAGCGAAACCGGCGGCAGGTTCCAGATTGTATCGTTTCTCGCCAGACTTGCGGTAATGGTAGTGCCACCGCGTCGGGTGATGGCATAGGCCATCTCCATCGTCGAAGGCACGCCGGCCATCTCCAGTGCATACTGGACACCACCCTTGGTGTGCTCGAGAACCGCTTCGACGCAGCCTTCATCGCGCGCGTTGAAGGTTGCCGTGGCGCCCAGCTCCTTCGCCTGGGCCAGCTTGTCGTCGTTCACATCGATCCCGATTATCTCGCGCGCTCCGCAGGCCCGCGCCATCATGACCGAGGAAAGCCCGACCCCGCCGAGGCCGACAACAGCAACGGTATCCCCAATGCTCACACCCGCGGAATTTGCAACCGCGCCGCCGCCCGTCAAAACAGCGCACCCGAATAGCGCGGCATGTGTCGGCTCGACGGGGTCATCCACCTTGATCAGGGAATGGCGCGACACCACGACCATTTCCGAGAAGGCCGAAAGACCCGCTTGGTGATGGATATTCTTGCCTTTGTGCTGCATCCGGCGATGTCCGGAAAGCAGCGTGCCCGCGGCGTTGGCCTTAGTGCCCTCTTCGCACAGAACCGGTCGTCCATCGATGCATTCCGGGCAATGGCCACAGCGCGGCATGAAGGAAAAGATCACCTGATCTCCTGCGGACAAGTCGCTGACACGACCGCCGACCTCCAAAACCTCACCACAGGCCTCGTGCCCGAGAACCATCGGCATCTCCTTCGGCCTGTCTCCACTGATAAAGCTCAGGTCGGTGTGGCACAACGCTGCCGCCGTCACCTTGACCAGAACCTCCTCGTCGCCAGGCGGCGCAAGGTCGATCTCGGCAATTTCGATGGGCTTGCTTTGGGCATAAGGGCCTTCGACCCCTTGTTTGAGCAGAAGCGCGGCTTTTGTCTTGAGGCTCATTCGTTCGTCTCCTTCACGCCGCAGCGCTGACGAATTTTGTCGTGACAAAGGCATCCATGCCTTCGACGCCGCCTTCGCTGCCGTAGCCACTTTCCTTCATGCCGCCGAACGGCGTCTCCGGACTCGCGATGCCGAAATGGTTGATTGACACCATGCCCGCCTCAAGCCCACGGCTCAGCTGATCCACCGTGCTGTGGGACGTGCCAAAGGCGAAGGCTGCCAGCGCATATGGCAGCGCGTTGGCCTTTTCGATCGCCGTCTCAAGCGACGAAAACGGAAGGATTGGCGCGATCGGGCCAAACGGCTCGTCGACCATCATCTTTGCATTTTCCGGAATCTCCGTCAGAACGGTAGGCTCGAAGAAATTGCCTTTGTTCCCGATCCGGCGACCGCCGGTCACCAGCGTCGCACCGCGATCGACGGCGTCGGCAACAAACCCCTCCATCGCGTCGAGCCGGCGGCCATTGGCCAGCGGGCCCATCTGCACACCCTCCTCGAACCCGGACCCGACTTTCAGGGCTTTCGACGCGGCCACGAACCCTTCTAGGAACCGCTCATAATGCGCGTCATGAATATAGAAGCGTGAAGGCGCGGCGCAGACCTGGCCCGCGTTGCGGTATTTCAGCACGGCGGCCAACTGTACGGCGGCATCGACATTCGCATCTTCGGCCACGACGAATGGTGAGTGGCCGCCCAATTCCAGCGTACAACGCTTCACATGGCGTGCAGCAATCTCGCCCAGCGTCTTCCCAACCGGAACCGACCCGGTGAATGAGACCATGCGAACCGGAGCTGCAGGAATAAGGTATTCTGAGACCTCGTTCGGCACACCGTATACGAGGTTGACCACGCCCCTTGGAACACCCGCATCCTCGAAGCATCGGACCAGCTCCGCGCAGCTATAGGGCGTTTCTTCAGGACACTTGATAATGATCGTGCAACCCGCGCCGAGCGCGCCGGCGATCTTGCGCACAGCCTGGCTAACCGGGAAATTCCACGGAGAAAAACCGGCGACGACGCCCAGTGGAACTTTGTAGGCGATCTGCTGAATATTGGACGCGCGCGCCGGGATGACCCGGCCATACATGCGTCGTCCCTCTTCGGCCGCCCAGTCGATATGATCGCTGGAGCCGATGACCTCGCCCTTGGCTTCCGCGAACGGCTTGCCCTGTTCGCGCACCATCAGACGGCCAATGTCCTCGGCGCGATCACGCAGCAGGTCCGCCGCCTTGCGTAGCAGGGCCGACCGCTCGTAGGCTGAGGTCTGTGACCACGATTTAAAAGCCGTCTCCGCGGCGTCCAGCGCGCGATCTAGGTCGGAGGCTCCCGAAATGGCTACAGCCCCGATGGCCTCGCCCGTCGCCGGATCCAATACATCTGCCGATCCGTTCTGCCCATCGCACCACTCGCCCGCAATGAACATTTGAGCTGGCTTTACCACGTCTGACCTCCTCCGATTTCAATCTTGTGTTCCACAAATCATCTATATCGTTGCTTTAGTCAACAATATATTTTTCAAACACACACAACAGATTGAATTGGAGTACTAAAACGTGGAGATGTAATCGTTCCCAATAGTCGCTATCGGAACGACCCACCTCTTCCAAAGAACAAAATCGCCGCTGAATAGGGACAATATTCGGGCAAATGATAACTCTCGGCACAGCGACGAATCAGCAGAAAGCTCGACCCGAAGCAGCCATTCAGGCAGTACCAACTCGTTTTCGCGTGATTGGGACGTGCGAATTGCCCGGTTCTCAAGCGGCCATTTCCGCCGCATAGGTTTTCCAGAGATCAAAAGCATCGGCACTGGCGTACCGATAAGTGAGTGCGGAGATCCGATAACGTCGGGGGCGGATGATCGTGCGCGCTTGCGGATAGACCTCAAACAACTACGCTACTCGTTCGTCACGATGATCCGGGGGTCGCCGGAGCGGCGCAGGAAATGTCGGAGCATTCAACCAAGTGGATGTAGGCGGGGTATCAGAATGACTTTCGATCGCCCGCATTAGTCCGCCAGTGGCATGAGGGGCTCCGGGGGTGCGTTTCATAGCCCGGTTAGGATGCTCGCCGCGCTCCAGAGTTCTGGTGAAGTTATGTTAACCTTGATGTGTGAGACGACCGTCTTGGTGTCAACCATGAGGCGCGCGGAGACAATGGCGACCGCAAGCATGAGCCAGCTATCCGAAGCTGAGGCCATATTGTTCGAGTAGGTTGAGAGGGATGGGCTGACAGAGCGCGCGCGTCTATTTTCAATGAGATGGACCGGAGGCACAGCAATCGTCAGAATCTGAGAGGTACTTCCTGCATTGCGAAAAGAACTCCAAAAGGGACACGCGCCCCCCACTGACACAAAGGGGGTAGTATGGCAGGTGGCCTGAAATTTAGTCCACGTTGCAAATTTACATAAAACAACACCTTAGGGATTTTGGTGGTGCCAGGAGAGGACTCACATATTCCATATAATCATTTGATTTCAAAATCTTATGTTCCATGTGGTTTTGCCGGATACCCCCATTGATACCCCCGCACCCAGCTGCATTTAGAGGTTCGAGGGCAGACCGGGGACCATACAATGACCAATGCATCACCCTTCTGAACATGCCAGAACACGGCGATTCACACAATGGGTTTGACGATGGCAGACGCCACTCTTGATCGATCACCCGATGTTGCTACGCTTCCCCCACCTCGGGGTATTGTCGTAACCCTTGGGCATCGCGATGCTCTTCAATCATGGAGACATCGTGATGCGGATACTATCGAAAACCCAACTGAAGGAGCTGGTCTTGTATTCACCTCAACACATTGCACGTCTGGAGAAGGCTGGAGCGTTCCCCAAGCGGGTACAGCTCGGCTCGAACCGCGTGGGATGGGTGGAAGCTGAAGTGCTGGACTGGCTGCAAACAAGGTTGGACAGCCGATAACCACACCGACGCTCCTTTGGGAGCTGGGTGGCCAGATGTGCACTATCTGGCCACCTGACATGGTAGGTCGAACTGGAGCTCCAAAATACTGACGTTGGACAGCGTATCGCCCTAAATAGCGCAGCAAGGCATCCTGTGGTTGTATCGCAAGCCGATTGTAGTTTAGGGTCCAAGAGGTTAGTTTTCGACAGCTGATATGGTCTAAAATGGAATTTCATAGTGACGATCTCAATCAGCTACATGGGAACAAAGAAATCTTTGGCCCCCGTAGTAGCGGAAGTTGTTTCTGCGTCGCCCCCAGGGCCACTTTTAGACGTTTTCTCAGGTCTTTGCGCGGTTGCGAAAAGCGTTGCTCCCGCCCGACAAACATGGACAAACGACCTTCAACACTTTGCACAATCTGTTGCTCAAGCGCACTTTTGCTCACAGAGTCACCCGCCTCAGCGAATAGATGTAGTTGCAAAGCTGAACCAACATTACTCAAAACACTTGTCGAAACAAGAAAAGATTGCTGGGAATAGGATTGCAGCAGAAAGTAAGGCGCTAGCTGACTATGATTCAGTAAGATTAAATGACATTTACGCGGAATGGATTATGTATGGACCACTAGACGGAGGTTTTGAGCAAACAGGTGATGCGACCCTGTTCCGAGATACTTTCGCCGGTGCGTATTTTGGGTTGCTTCAGTGCATAGAGATTGACGCGCTACGGCACTCTCTGGACATCATGCTTGACGAACATCAAATAGATTCTGACCAGCACCGATGGTTGATACTGGCACTTGCTGTCGCGCTGAACCGCTGCGCAAGTAGTACAGGACATTTTGCGCAACCACTGACAGCTAAACCTGCGAACTTGCCGAGGTTTGCGCAGCAAAGGCAACGTTCGGTGAAAGACTGTTTCTTGTCAGCGATTGAGAGTCTTGAACCTGTTGGAAATACTGACTGGCGCTCCCGCAACATTGCAATGCGGGGTGAGGCAAATAGTGCATTATCAAGTTTTATCGGCAACTCAGACGGAGTTCCATCAGTAGTTTATGCTGATCCACCATACACTTCCGACCAGTATTCGAGATATTATCATCTATATGAGACCATTGTCCTTTATGATTATCCGGAAGCTGAGGGAAAAGGGCGATATCGTACCGATAGAGAGGCGTCTGACTTTTGCCTATCATCACGCGTTTCTGAAGCATTCGATAAATTGATTTCGAACTGCGTTGAAATAGGTGCTGATCTGGTGTTGAGTTACCCTACTAACGGCCTATTAGCGAATTCAAGAGATGTGCTGCCTCAAAAAATCAAAGACAAGTATGGCCGTGACCCGCAGATACTAGAGATCGACCATAGACACTCCACAATGGGCGGCTCGAAGGGTCCTGGGAAGATGAATGTGACGGAAATTATCTACAGGGCGTATCCGTGATGGCAAGAAAAGGATCGCGACAAGTTCTCAAGAATCTGTCCCCAGCGCAGGTTCGAGCAAATCCGGAGAACCCACGTCTGGTTTTTCGGCAAGAGGAAATGGAGAGCTTAATGCTCTCTATTGATAAACATGGGATACAAGTCCCAATAACGGTTTTTCAAGATGGCGATCACTTTACTCTTTTGGATGGAGAGCGCCGGTGGAGATGTGCGCAAAAGTTAAACCTTAAATCTATCCCAGCAATTGTTCAAGATAGACCGTCTGAACTAGAGAATCTTGTCCTAATGTACAACATTCATGCTTTGCGCGAGCAGTGGGATTACTTCACTATTGCATCGAAACTTGAACGAGTAATGGCACTTTATGAAAATGAAAATGCACAGGCTCCTAACGAAATTATCCTCTCTGAGCTTACAGGATTGACTCGCGGTGCAATCCGAAGATGCCAGCTACTGATCGATTTGCCTGAACGATTCAAGGTTATGCTGTTGGATGAGCTCGATAAGCCCAAGCTTCAACAGCGACTTTCAGAGGACTTTTTTATAGAAATGGAGCGTTCGCTTAAGACTGTTGTAAACAGACTTCCGGAGTATGCTCCACTGCTAGAGGAAATGAGAGATGTCCTGATTGAAAAGTTCAAGAAAGGAAAGATTGCCGCGGTAACGGATTTTCGGCAGCTATCAAAGATTGCAACTGCCGTTGATGGGCTGGGGATCGCGCAGAGCCAGGCCAAACGTGCACTCGACAAGGTATTTGATTCCACGAAGGGAACCTCCATTCGCGAGGCGTATGTGGAGGCAGTTCAGTTCGAATATGTAGAAAAAAGAGTAGGCCGCTCAGTTCAGTCCTTGATGAGTTTTATTGAAGATGTCGAAAATGAAAACCAGCGGTCGGAGCTTGATGACGATTTGATGAAGTCTTTCAAACAACTTCATAAAGTTCTTGGCAGAATATTGGGGAGGTAGTTATGGTCTCTGGCCTCACCTCGGGAGCTGATTTCCTTAAGGATTCTGCAAAACTATATTTTGCTAACTATTATCAGAATCCACCCATCCGGGTTGATCAAGAATTGGATCGAAATCTAAACTGGACGCCTTCATTACAATTTAAAGTTCAGACGCACCTTACCGTTCTCGCTGAGGTGTCTGAAAACCCGTATCCACAAATTCTTTCGATGCGTCGAATGGATATTCTAGATCTCAGCTTCCCAATTTCAGTTTATTGCGTTTGTCCCGAGGAAGCATATTTAGCGCATCAAGGCCATTCTGAAGCGAAGAAGTTAATTTTACATGGGTTCGGACTATTGACAGTTTCAAGCAATGGGGCGGTCCAGAGAGTAGCTGGTTGCATTCCTTTGATCCAACGAATTTCAGAAATTGATTTCAATAGTGAGATTAAAGGTTTGTCTCCAACAATTCGTCGCCGCTTGCGTGAAGCGTTCGATCGCTACCAAGCCAGCGCACCATCTGGAGCAGCCGATATTGCAGAAGTCTTGGAAGGGTTTATTCTTAAAGCAGGACGCGATGCAGTTAAGAAAGGTTGGTTGCAGCGGAGCGATGCCCAAGCTGGTCAGATGGCAAAGACACTAGATGCGATGGTTGCAGTGCCCCAGTTCGGGAGTGCACTTGCACCTATTGGCGGAGCACGTGCCTATGTTGCAAAATATAGAAACGCAAGTGCACATTTTCCCAAGAGTAAAATTCAAGCCGCAATCAAATACCGAGACTGCCGACACGGATTTCTGGATGGCCTAAAACAAATATCAACTTTTTGCAAAGCTATGAAAGGGCTCGGGTTGACGGGCGGTATAGCAAGTTAATTACTAAGCGACCCGCTTTTTGCAAGGTGAAAATAAACACTTCAAACTCTCTGCACACCCAGAACCCTTTCCAGCGCCGCAAGCCTCGGAAACAGCCTATCAACCGGCGCAGTCAGAAACCGCCGGTCATCGTCTGGAACGAGCCCTCCGAACTGCCGCCTGCGATTGGCACTGCCGAAATGCCAAAGCACTGCCAAGTTGCACTTCAACCCGTAATGCCGTTGGTGCAATTTTTCATCCAAAACACGAACATACTGCGATACCGACCGCTGCAAAGACTTCCTCGCGGCACTCGATTTGACCGGCTCCGTCCCGCGATCCACTTCCAGCGCAAATGCCCGATAGCCGTCTGGGTTGTTGATTGTCACTGAGAACTGACCCGGTATTTTCACCGAGATTTGACCCACCCTCAGTTATGCGTCGTGGTCTATGATGCGGTCAATGTTTTGGCCTCCTTTGCAGTTTTCTTTGCTGCCTCAGAACTGACCTTGAAGCGGTAGCTGTCGTTTCCGGTTTCGAGGATGTGGCAGCGGTGGGTAAGCCGATCCAAGAGAGCGGTGGTCATCTTTGCATCCCCGAAGACCTGCGCCCATTCTGAGAAGCTAAGGTTGGTGGTGATGATCACACTGGTGCGCTCATAGAGCTTACTGAGTAGGTGGAAGAGCAATGCCCCACCAGATGAACTGAACGGCAGGTAGCCAAGCTCGTCTAAGATAACCAAATCGACCTTGGTCAGCATCTCAGCCAGTTTCCCAGCCTTTCCAAGCGCTTTCTCTTGCTCCAGTGCATTAACCAATTCCACGGTCGAGAAGAAGCGGACCTTTCGCCTGTGATGCTCAATCGCCTGCACACCAATTGCTGTAGCAGTATGGCTTTTGCCGGTTCCGGGGCCGCCGATCAGCACGACATTTTCAGTCGCTTCAATGAACTCGCACCGATGCAACTGTCGGACTGTTGCCTCGTTGATCTCACTGGACGCAAAGTCAAAGCCGGTGAGGTCTTTATATGCGGGGAAGCGGGCGACCTTCGTGTGGTAGGCGATAGACCGTACCTCGCGCTCGGCGATCTCGGCCTTGAGCAGCTGTGACAGCATTGGTGTGGCAGCTTCGAACGCTGGCGCGCCCTGGGCGACCAAGTCTTCAATCGCATTTGCCATGCCGTACAGCTTGAGACTGCGTAGCATGATCACGATAGAAGCTCCTGCTGGGTCATGACGCATGGCGCTTCTCCTTAGTCTGTCGCAACCCGTCATAGCGATCGACGTTGGCCTCTGGCGTTGACTGCAATGCCAGTGCGTCCGGCGGATCGACCTCGGGGTGATCTGTCGGTCTGCGGTCGATCAATCGATGCAACAGGTTCAGGATGTGCGTCTTGGTGGGGACGCCCGCTTCAAGTGCCAGCTCCACTGCGCACAAAACGTCATCTTCGTTGTGCTGAAGGACCAGAGACAGAATGTCGACCATCTCTCGGTCACCGCCTTCTTTACGCAGCATGTGATCCTGAAGTTGCCGGAAGGCATCCGGCATCTCCGTGAACGGCGCACCATTGCGTAAGGCACCTGGTTTGCGTTGGATGACAGCGAGATAGTGACGCCAGTCATAGATGACCTTGCCGGGCTTGCGATGAGACCGCTCGATGATCCGCGCATGCTCGCAAACCGTTTGCCCTTCAGCGACCATGACCAGCCGTTCGGGATAGACATGCAAACTGACACGTCGGTTCGCAAAGCTGGCGGGAACGCTGTAGCGATTGCGTTCGAACGTGATCAGGCATGTGGGTGACACACGCTTACTATGTTCGATAAAGCCATCGAATGCCGGCGGCAGTGCCATCAGCGTGGGCTTCTCGGCCTCCCACACGTCAGCGATGGACCCCGGCAAAGCCTTGTGCGGTGTCTCTGCCCAAAGGGCGATACAGCGATCTTCAAGCCATTGGTTCAGCTCTGCCTGATCGGCAAAGACTGGCATGACCTGCCACATGCGGTTGCGCGCATCCTGCACGTTCTTCTCAACCTGGCCTTTCTCCCAACCTGCGGCTGGATTGCAGAACTCGGGCTCAAACACGTAGTGGCTGGCCATAGCCTTGAAGCGTGCATTGACGTCCCGCTGCTTGCCTTTGCCCACACGATCAACGGCGGTCTTCATATTGTCATAGATCCCGCGACCAGGCACGCCGCCGAAGACGCGGAATGCATGCCAGTGGGCGTCAAACAGCATCTCGTGCGTTTGCAGCGGGTAGGCCCGCACCAAGAAAGCCCGGCTGTGTGACAGTTTGATATGCGCGACCTGAAGTTTGACGCGCTCACCACCGATGTTGGCCCTGTCCTCGCTCCAATCGAATTGGAAGGCTTCGCCGGGCGCGAACACCAAAGGCACATAGGTGCCGCGCCCCGTCGTCTGTTCCGCTCGATGCCGATCTTCACGCCATGCCCGGGCGAAAGCTGCCACGCGTTCATAGGAACCATTATATCCCAGCTTCACCAGATCAGCATGCATTTGCTTCACTGTCCGCCGCTCTTTGCGTGACTTCCGCGTCTGGATTAAAAGCCAGGCTGACAGCCGATCCGCGTAGGGGTCCAGCTTGCTTGGACGCTTGGGCGTCTTGAACCTCGGCTCCACCGCACCTTCACGCAGATACTTCTTGATCGTGTTCCGAGACAAACCCGTCCGCCGGGCAATCTCCCTGATTGGCATTTTGTCACGCAATGCCCAGCGTCGAATGACACTCAAAAATCCCATGTCGATCACTCCAAATCCCCCCAACCAAAACCGTCGGGGAAGTGTGTTCACATGGGTCAGTTCTCAGTGACAATTTATGGGGCTACCGGGTCAGTTCTCAGTGACAATCAACAACCCGACGACATTCCGCGAGCTACCATAAGATGTATCGGCGGTACCGAGATAACCTAATTCACCCTGACAAAATTGTCTACTTAAGCGCTTCGTACGAGACTAGATCAAAGAGAGCCCTTGAGCGCGGAATACCTATGGCTGGCTACTTTACCGAGAGGAAGTTCAACGACCTCAACAAACGCTTCTTTGAAGCGCTTTCAGATTTCGTACCGGTCTTGATAATCGAAACAGATGAGATGACGAAAGAGGAAGTTCTGGCAAAAACGCAAGACTTTGCCGCTGAGCCATCATCACGTGTGTCTAGCATCGATTTATTGGACGCATCACTAACAGTTGCAAGCGAGGCATATAATGATTGAATTGATCGTTCTGACAGGGTTGGCGATTGTGTGTTTCGATTTCCTATTCGTTGTACGGAGTTCCGCTTTCCTTGGTGAAAAACAGGAAGAGTCGTTGTCTGAAAATCCTCGTCAAGCTCTAGTAATGATCTTGGCTGTTTATGAAGAAACGGAAACCATTGAGGAAGCAATAAAATTCCTTGAAAGCAATGATCTGCAGGGAATTACCCAGATAATCATTGTTGGTAATGCACGTGAACGAAACGGAGACGGCATAAATCCAACACTGAAACTTGCAAACAAGGTCGTAACCCGGCCTGATTTTATAAAGATTTTAGAATGCAACATAGCTGGGGCCATCAAAGCGCATCAAGTTAACTTTGCAGCTTCGCAAATCGACACAGAAACTGATCACACATGGCTGTATGTTATGGACGTCGACACCCGGTTCACACAGCAGAACGTTAAGTTGCTACGGACAGCGATGTTACAAGAGCATGCGATCATACAGCAGCACACACACTTCCTAGAAGGGTACGACAACAATAGTATTGTTGGAAAGTCATTTGCAGCTCACCAAACTCGCTGGACCTTGGCGCATGAGATGACACGAATCTGGTTGTATAATAAGTTTAGAGTCGGTGTTTATCACCTTGTTGGCCACGGCATGTGCATCAAATGCAGTACATTCAAAGAGTTGGGTGGATTTTCGGAAACCGTCAAGATCGAAGATATTCACTTTGGCTACATGTGCTGTATGAAGGGTTACAAGGTACGGTCGATTGGTCTGCTTGAAGGGTCTGACACACCGGCTGAACTCAAAAGCCTCTGGCAACAACAATATGGCTGGTCCTTAGGCGCATTTCAGATTCAACTTTACTGGCGACTACTATTAGATACGGGCTTTCAACCTTCGCCATACAACCGCATCCAGAATGCATTCTGTGTCTGGAACTACATTCGATGGTTAGGCCAATCAATCTTCATGTGGTTCATGCTGTTCCTTTTATTGTTTGGAGTGCAGGCCTACCTGGTTTCTATTTTCTTTGCTATTTACATCTTATCTTTTTGGATCAGTGGGTTAGCTATGAAGCGGAAGGAAGTTCTCAACGATGCTCTTCTTGTTGCATTTGTGGCACTAGGCTTTCTAAATTCGTTCATACGAAGCTTTCCCGTAATTAACTGCTTCTTTGATCAACTCCGTGGAGTAGAACGGAAAAAGTATAAAACTAGACACAGAAAACTGTAGAATTGACCAACAGCGCATCGGATTTGGAGCCTAAGAGAGTCACTGTTATCCACTAAGGATCTGATTTTAATGGTGCCCCACACGGACTCGAACCGCGGACCTACCGATCACAGATTTGCGAGTCGGTTGGATGTTCATGCGAATTTCTTCGATCCATCGATATCGAGCTTTCTGTGAGACTAAAAAGAGACTATTGCCAAAATTTAAGCGCTCAAATCTACGCTAAACGCTTGATTTTAAATGGAGGCGAGTAGGGGAATCGAACCCCTGTTCACGGATTTGCAATCTGGTTACCCGGCTCGAAGCTTGGTCACTATGTCAGACCACCGTTGCATCAACACCACCCTCTGCTCCCAGTACGTCGCCCGATTATACGTCCGCCGAATCGCATTCTTGTCCTGATGGGCCAACGCCGCCTCAATCACATCCGCATCATGCCCACGCGTGTTCAGAATTGTGCTGGCGGTAGCACGAAACCCGTGAGCCGTCACTTCCTCTTTGGCGTACCCCATACGGCGAATCGCTGAGTTGAAAGCGTTCTCAGACAGCCATTTCCGGTTGGAGTTCAGCGACGGAAAGATCAGCTCAACCCCCTCAACGTCGATCCAATTGCATCTGACCAGTTCGAGTGCCTGGTCAGATAACGGTATTATGTGCTCACGCCGCATCTTCGTTCGCTCAGCCGGGATGCTCCATGCTCTCTCTTCCAGATCGAATTCAGCCTGTTTTGCACCCCGCACTTCGCCGGGGCGGGCCATCGTTAGGATTTGGAACAGGATCGCATCCTTGATCACCCCAGCACCCGTATAGGCCTCAAGGTCGCACAAGAACTGCCCAAACGCTTTTTCATCAGTGATCGCCGCTCGATTGGTCACCTTAACCGGCAACAACGCACCTCGTACCGCCAAGGTCGGATCATTCTCCGCCCGCAACGTCACAATCGCCAACCGGAACACACCAGAGAGCGTACCGCGCAACTTTTTGGCCGTCTCTCGCCGCCCGCTATGCTCGACCTTCTTCAGCAGATGGAGGATTTCGGCAGAAGTGATCTCATTGACTGGACGATGGTGCAACGCTTCAGCCAGTGTGTGGATGTGCCAAACCTTCTTGCGCATCGTGGCGTCAGCCAACTCACGGTCATACGCCTGCTGAATGAACTCTTCAGCCACGAGCAGGAAGGTGGTTCGAGCTTGGGTTTCAGCCTCGATCTGGTTCAGACGTTTTTGGACGGCGGGATCAACTCCACTCTCCAGCTGCGCGCTGATCGCGTCCCGCTTGGCTCTGGCTTCTCGTAGCGATACGTCCGGATAAGAACCGTGGGTCACCAAGCGCTCTTTGCCCAGATGCTTGTATTTTTGTCGCCACAGCTTTGACCCATTAGGTTTTATTAGCACAAACAGACCGTGGGCATCATAGACCTTGTACGGCTTTTCCTTGGACTTTGCCTTACGGATTTTGAGGTCAGTCAGAGCCATGTGGGGTATCACCTCCGCGACTGCTATTTGATACCCCACTTTGATACCCCAAAATGACGGGGTATCGGGTGGGGTACGGTGTTCAGCTATGGTCAGAAGCCTTTCCCCAAAACGCGAAAAAGTCCATGAAAATGGACCTTTATGAGCATCTATGTTGAGGATAATTGGTGCCCAGGAGAGGACTCGAACCTCCACATCCTTGCGAATACTAGCACCTGAAGCTAGCGCGTCTACCATTCCGCCACCTGGGCAGGTGTCGTGAGCCGTGCGTTTAGACCCGAGGCGCGGCAGTGTCAACGGCATTTTGCCGCGCATTTCGAAATGCCATAGCGCCTTGTTCAAAGCGCGCCTTGGGGGTAGGACTGAAACTGATAACTGTTAGTCCATTGGCCCGGAGGCACGTCCATGTCGAAACTCGTCACAATCTACGGCGGATCAGGCTTTGTCGGACGCTATATCACCAGACGCTTGGCCAAAGCCGGCTGGCGTGTTCGCGTCGCGGTTAGACGCCCACACGAGGCCGTACATGTCACGCCCTATGGTGTCGTCGGTCAGGTTGCCCCGGTTCTGTGCAATATCCGTGACGATGACAGTGTGCGCTCTGTCATGCAGGGTACCGATGTGGTGATCAATTGCGTTGGCACATTCGATCGCAAGGGCAAGAATAATTTTGACGCCGTCCAGCATGAGGGTGCCGCGCGCATCGCACGCATCGCCGCCGAAACGGGCATTGCGCGCATGATTCACATCTCGGCCATCGGGGCCGATGTGGATGCCGACAGCGAATATGCCCGATCCAAAGGGATGGGCGAAGATGCGGTGCTGGAGCATTTCCCAAGCGCCGTGATTCTGCGTCCCTCGGTCATATTCGGGGCAGAGGATTCGTTCTTTAACCGGTTTGCCAGTATGACGCGGATGGGTCCGGTTCTGCCAGTGGTCGGGGCGAATACAAAGTTTCAGCCGGTTTATGTCGACGACGTCGCCGCCGCTGCGGAAATGGCGGCATTGGGTCAAGCCGCGCCCGGTATCTACGAGTTGGGCGGCCCGGACGTGAACACGTTCCGCGAGTTGATGCAGCAGATGCTGCATGTGGTTCGCCGCCGCCGCCTGATTATGAACATACCGTTCGGGATCGCACGGCTGATGGCGGGTGTGATGGAACTGGTTCAGACTATATCTTTGGGTCTGGTGCCACCACAGATCACCCGCGATCAGGTTGCCAACCTGCACCACGACAACGTTGTGGGCGATGACGCAAAGGGCTTTGCCGATCTGGGTATCGAGCCGCAGGCCCTTGAGGCCGTTTTGCCGGATTACCTTTGGCGCTTTCGCCCGGCGGGTCAGTACGAGGCGATCAAGGAATCAGCCAGCAATCTGCGCGCCTGAGGCAGTTTGCGTTTGATAGGAGCCGGGGATCGTGCGAAGGGCGTCGCATCACCCCAATGTCGCGTTTGTCTGGCAAGTTCCAGTGACGCGGATTTCTGTCACACGCTATAACACTTCGGGAAATATCTGATGTCTGACACTACTCTGGTCGCGGCCTTTCTAGGGCTGGTCGAAGGGCTGACAGAGTTCATTCCGGTGTCCTCTACCGGGCACTTGCTGTTGTTCGGACATTTTCTGGGATTCGACAGCCCCGGGCGGACGTTCGAGGTGGTGATTCAGCTCGGTGCTGTGCTGGCTATCCTGACGGTCTATTTTACCAGATTGTCTGGCGTACTATGCGCAGCCCCCCATGATCCGGCCGCGCGGCGGTTCCTGTGGTCGATTCTGATCGCGTTCCTCCCTGCTGCGGTCGTCGGTGTGATGGCGCATGGGTTTATTAAGGCGGTTCTGTTTGAAACGCCAGTTCTGGTGGCTGTGATGCTGATCATTGGCGGCGTTATCATGCTATTCGTCGATCGCCATGCACCCGAGCCACAGCATGAGGACGCTATGAACCTGCCGTTGCCGATCGCACTATCCATCGGTCTCTTTCAGTGTCTGGCGATGGTGCCGGGGACCAGCCGTTCTGGCGCGACCATTGTCGGGGCGCTGCTGATGGGGGTTAGCAAACGGGCCGCAGCAGAGTTTTCGTTCTTTCTGTCGATCCCGACCATGGCGGGCGCGTTCGCCTATGACCTGTGGAAGAATCGCGATGTGTTGGACCTCAGCGCGCTGGGCGATATTGCCGTCGGCTTCGCGCTGGCCTTTGTGACGGCGGTTTTTGTGGTCAAGTGGGTTTTGGATTTCATCAGCCGCAATGGCTATGCCTTTTTCGGCTGGTGGCGAATCATCGTGGGCGTCGTGGCGATAGCGCTCATATGGGCAGGACTTTAGATAGGTATTGTTTGTTTACTAATTTTTTTAATGGCGGCCCTTAAATCTGGAATTTTGTGATCTTTATGTGATGTTGGGTCACAAATACTGACTTTTATTTCCGAACCGGACGTATTATGAACGGCGCATAAACAAGAGGTGCGCTCGTGGCCAATGATCCTATGCTAAAATTCGTAACCGTGCCCCGGGATATGCCGGAAAAGCGCGCGCCTGATCTACGCAATCAGGATTTCCACGAGATTTATGCCGAGTACGCAGACGCCAAGGCCCGCGAACAGGCCAGCCGATGCAGCCAGTGCGGTGTGCCCTACTGTCAGACCCACTGCCCTCTGCACAACAACATCCCAGATTGGTTGCGTCTGACCGCCGAAGGGCGGCTGCAAGAAGCCTATGAGCTGAGTCAGGCCACCAACACCTTTCCGGAAATTTGCGGCCGCATTTGCCCACAAGACCGCCTGTGCGAAGGCAACTGCGTGATCGAGCAATCTGGCCACGGTACCGTGACCATCGGATCAGTCGAGAAATACATCACCGACACCGCATGGGAACAAGGCTGGGTCAAACCCGTCGCGCCCATGGCCGACCGGGCCGAAAGCGTCGGGATCATCGGCGCGGGCCCCGGTGGGTTGGCAGCCGCGGATGTGTTGCGGCGCGCGGGCGTTCAGGTGACGGTCTATGACCGCTATGACCGGGGTGGCGGGCTGATGACCTACGGCATTCCCGGATTCAAACTGGAAAAAGACGTGGTCATGCGCCGCATCGACCAGTTGGAGCAGGGCGGCGTGGAAATGAAGCTGGACTGCAACGTGGGTGAGGACATTTCCTTTGGTGCGATCCGGGGCAAGCATGACGCGGTGATTATCGCGACAGGTGTCTATAAATCACGCGAATTGCAGGGTCCGGGTGCCGGTGCGACCGGCATCGTACGAGCGATTGACTATCTGACGGCATCCAACCGGCTATCGTTTGGTGACACAGTGCCAGAGATCGATAGCGGCGAGTTGAACGCAAGCGGCAAGAGGGTCGTCGTCATCGGCGGGGGCGATACGGCGATGGATTGTGTGCGCACCGCCATCCGGCAGGGCGCAACATCGGTCAAATGCCTGTATCGACGCGACCGGGCCAACATGCCGGGCAGCCAGCGCGAAGTGAACAACGCCGAAGAAGAGGGCGTGATCTTTGAATGGTTGAGCGCGCCCAAGGGCTTTCTTGGTGATCCGGTAACGGCAGTGAAAGTGCAGCAGATGCGGCTGGGAGCGCCCGATGCCACGGGCCGCCAAAGCCCAGAAGAGATCGAAGGCGCAGTTTATGATGAGCCTGCGGATCTTGTTATCAAGGCACTGGGGTTTGAAGCCGAAGACCTGCCGGGCCTGTGGGATCAACCCGAACTGGCGGTGACCCGCTGGGGCACGATCAAGGCCGAGTACACCACCGGGCGCACTGAAATGGACAGCGTCTATGCGGTGGGCGATATCGTGCGTGGCGCGTCTCTGGTCGTTTGGGCGATCCGCGATGGCCGTGACACGGCAGCGGCTGTTCTGGAGGATCTGAGCGCCACAGCGGCGATGGCGGCGGAATAGACCGGGTCGGTATGGCGTCGGTTTAACGTCGGTATTTGGTCGGTGCCCAATTCGGCGAACCAGCGGTTACAGGTCAATAAAGCTGACTCATAATAGGTAAGGAACACGGACGTGATGGCGGAGAAGACAGGGAAATGCATGTGCGGCGCGATCAGCTTTACCGCGCGGGGCAGCCTTGACCGTTTTAACATCTGTGCCTGTGATATGTGCCGCCGGATCACCGGATCGCAGTTTTTTAGTGTCTGGCTGAATATGTCAGAGTTGGACCTGAGCGGCGCCGATAACATCCGCACGCTGCAAAGCTCTGATTGGGCCGAACGCGCATTCTGCGGCAATTGCGGGTCGGTCCTGTGGTATCGCCCGACCGATGGCGCCGAGGGCGTCGGGCTGTCGCTGGGCCTGTTTGACGATGTGACCGGGCTGGTTGGGGACAATCATTGGTACACTGACAAGGCGATATGCCAGACCGTAACACTTCCCCCCGCGCACACCCTGACCGAAGCCGAGACAGAGGCGCAATACAATGGTGGGACGGATTGATGCGCCGTCTGGACATGCGCCCGATGAAGAAGCTGCGTGGTCGGGCGCGCTATGAACGTGCGTTCCGTCGCGGAATGGCTGGGATCGCGCAGGATTTTCCGCCCGAAGGTTGCTGGCGTGGCGACTATTACAACTGGAAACTTCCGGTTTATGAAAAGGTCATTTCCCCCGACCACGGAAGTGACGCATTTCGCCGTGAAGCCGTGCAGGTGATGGTCGATACTGCCGCCCAGATGGCGGGGCATAAGCCACGCGGCGCCGAACATGCTCGCGTGGCAGCGATCATCGAATGGCCGCATCTCTTTGGCTCGGAAATCTGCGTATTTTTCGACCGGGACTATGAGTTTCGCTTTGATCCCGAACAGCCGACCAAACATGGCTGCGCCGATTATGACATGGGTTGGATCAAGAGCCGCGCACCCGAGCGCGATCTGCTGGATATGCTGCAAGTGGCGGTGCCGGACGGCTTCTCTCATGCGGGGATCGCCTTCGAGGAATACCAGAGCGAAGACGACCACACCTATGCCCATGAGCGTTGGGTGGTGATGGAACGCAGTGAAAGGATCGCCGCATGAGCATCGAGGGAAAATGTCTGTGCGGTGCGGTTCATATCACAGTGGACGGTCGCCATGAGTCGCAGATCGGTGCCTGTCATTGCCGGATGTGTCAGGCTTGGTCGGGTGGTCTCTTTGTCTGTTTCGAAGCGGATGCCGATGCTGTCCAGATCACCGGTCAAGTTGCGCGGCACATATCATCATCCTTTGCCGAGAGAGCGTTCTGTCCGACCTGTGGATCGCATTTGTGGATGCGCGACACTGACCGCGTTGACGCCCCTTATGATCTGATGCCGGGATTGTTCGATGCGGCACATGACTGGCCGCTCCGATCCGAGATTTACGCCGATCGTGCAATGACCGCGATCTGCCTCGATGGCACGCACCGCCGTACCTCGCGTGCCGAATACGAGACCACCAACACCCATGTCGAGGGAGACACACCATGACCACATACGACGCCGAATGGGCACGCGCCGAAGAAGCCAAGCGTAACTGGCTGGCCGAGAACGGCATGTATGGCCATGACGAGGAACACTCCTCTTGCGGGGTTGGCCTGGTGGTATCGGTCAATGGCAAGCCGAGCCGCAAGGTGGTGCAGGCCGGGATCGACGCGCTAAAGGCGATCTGGCACCGTGGTGCAGTCGATGCCGATGGTATGACCGGCGATGGGGCGGGCATTCATGTGCAGATCCCCGTTCCGTTCTTTTACGACGCAATCCAACGCACCGGCCACGAGCCGCGCGAGGATCAGCTGGTCGCGATTGGTCAGGTGTTTCTGCCGCGCACGGATTTTGGTGCGCAGGAAATGTGCCGGACCATTGTCGAAACCGAAGTGCTGCGCATGGGGCACACAATTTATGGCTGGCGGCATGTACCGGTGGACATCACCTGTCTGGGCGAGAAAGCCAACGCAACGCGGCCCGAGATCGAGCAAATCATGATCTCAAACGCCAAGGGGATCGAAGAAGAGGCGTTCGAGCGCGAGTTGTATGTCATACGTCGCCGGATCGAGAAGGCCGCAACTGCCGCCGGGATTGCCGGGCTTTATATCGCGTCGCTGAGTTGCCGCAGCATCATTTACAAGGGCATGATGCTGGCCGAGCAGGTGGCGGTGTTCTATCCGGACCTGATGGACGAACGGTTCAAATCCGCCTTTGCGATCTATCATCAGCGCTATTCGACCAACACATTCCCGCAGTGGTGGCTGGCGCAGCCGTTCCGCATGTTGGCTCATAACGGCGAGATCAACACGCTCAAGGGCAACAAGAACTGGATGAAGAGCCACGAGATCCGCATGGCGTCATCGGCGTTCGGTGATTTGGCCGAGGATATTAAACCAATCATCGCCGGGGGGTCATCGGATTCAGCTGCGCTGGATGCAGTGTTCGAGGTGCTGGTGCGCGCCGGACGTTCTGCGCCCATGGCCAAGACAATGCTCGTACCGGAAAGCTGGTCCAAGCAAACCGAGGATCTGCCGCAGGCATGGCGCGATATGTATTCGTATTGCAATAGCGTGATGGAACCGTGGGACGGCCCCGCTGCGCTGGCGATGACCGATGGCCGCTGGGTCTGTGCCGGTCTGGACCGGAACGGGTTGCGCCCGATGCGCTATGTGGTGACGGGTGACGGGCTGCTGATCGCGGGCAGCGAGGCTGGCATGGTGCCCATCGACGAGGCAACCGTGCGGGCCAAGGGCGCGCTTGGTCCCGGGCAGATGCTGGCCGTGGACATGAAAAGCGGGCAGTTATTCCGTGACCGCGAGATCAAGGACAAGCTGGCGGCCGCCCTGCCCTTTGGCGAGTGGGTCGGCAAGATCAACGATCTGGACGAGGCGCTGGCCGTGGTCAGCGAAGAGCCGATTCACACCGGGGGCGACCTGCGCCGCCGCCAGATTGCGGCGGGCTATTCCATCGAGGAACTGGAGCAGATTCTGGCGCCGATGGGCGAGGACGGCAAAGAGGCGATTGCGTCAATGGGTGACGACACGCCCAGCGCGGTGCTCAGCGGCACATATCGCCCGCTGAGCCATTTCTTCCGCCAGAACTTTAGCCAGGTGACCAACCCACCGATCGACAGCCTGCGCGAATACCGGGTGATGAGCCTGAAAACGCGCTTCGGCAACCTTAAGAACGTGCTGGACGAGAGCAGTGCGCAGACCGAGATTCTGGTGCTGGAAAGCCCGTTTGTCGGCAATGCGCAATGGAACGTGCTGATGCAGCAGTTCAACGCGGATGTGACCGAGATTGATTGTACGTTCGAGCATGGCAAGGGGACCTTGCAGGCCGGGCTGCAACGTATCCGCGCCGAGGCAGAGGATGCCGTGCGGTCAGGCGCGGGGCATCTGGTGCTGACCGATCAGAACACCGGCCCAGAGCGGATCGGCATGCCGATGATTCTGGCCACCAATGCCGTTCACAGCCACCTGACACGCAAGGGGTTGCGGACCTTCTGTTCGCTCAACGTGCGGTCGGCGGAATGTATTGACCCGCATTATTTTGCCGTGCTGGTGGGCGCTGGCGCAACTGTTGTGAACGCCTATCTGGCCGAGGACAGTCTGGCCGACCGGATCGAACGGGGGCTGCTGGAAGGGACGCTGACCGAGGCCGTCGCGCGTTATCGCAAGGCGATTGACGCGGGCCTGCTGAAAATCATGTCCAAGATGGGGATTTCTGTCATCTCGTCCTATCGGGGTGGTCTGAATTTCGAGGCAATCGGCCTGAGCCGGGCGATGTGCGCCGAGTTTTTCCCCGGCCTTGTCAGCCGGATCAGCGGGATCGGCGTCAGCGGCATCCAGACCAAGCTGGAAGAGGTCCATGCCCGTGCCTATGGCGCAGCCGAGAACGTCCTGCCCATCGGCGGGTTCTACAAGGCGCGCAAATCCGGAGAGAGCCACGCATGGGGCGCGCAGACCATGCATATGATGCAGACGGCCTGTAATACTGCCAGCTATGAGCTGTGGAAGCGGTATTCAGCCGCGATGCAGGCCAACCCGCCGATTCATCTGCGCGATCTGATGGCGATCAAGCCACTGGGCAGCGCGATCCCCCTCGAAGAGGTGGAAAGCGTAACAGCGATCCGCAAGCGGTTCGTGACGCCGGGGATGAGCCTTGGCGCGCTCAGCCCCGAGGCGCACAAGACGTTGAATGTGGCCATGAACCGTATCGGTGCGCGCAGCGACAGTGGCGAGGGCGGCGAAGACCCGGCACATTTCCTGCCCGAGGCGAATGGTGACAACCCGTCGGCCAAGATCAAGCAGGTCGCATCGGGCCGGTTTGGCGTGACGGCAGAGTATCTGAACCAGTGCGAGGAACTGGAAATCAAGGTCGCGCAGGGTGCCAAGCCCGGCGAAGGTGGCCAGCTACCCGGTATGAAAGTGACCGAACTGATCGCGCGTTTGCGCCACGCCACACCGGGCGTCACCCTGATCAGTCCACCGCCGCACCACGATATCTATTCCATCGAGGATCTGGCGCAGCTGATTTACGACCTGAAGCAGATCAACCCGATCGCCAAAGTCACGGTCAAGCTGGTGGCACAATCGGGCGTGGGCACGATTGCCGCCGGTGTGGCCAAGGCCAAGGCGGATGTGATCCTGATCAGCGGCCACAATGGCGGCACCGGAGCCAGCCCGGCAACGTCGATCAAATACGCAGGCCTGCCGTGGGAAATGGGCCTGACCGAGGCGCATCAGGTGCTGAGCATGAACAAGCTGCGTGACCGCGTGACGCTGCGCACGGATGGCGGGCTGCGTACCGGGCGCGACATTGTCATGGCAGCGATGATGGGCGCCGAGGAATACGGCATCGGCACTGCCGCGCTGATCGCAATGGGCTGTATCATGGTACGCCAATGCCAAAGCAACACCTGTCCCGTTGGCGTCTGCACTCAGGACCCTGCGCTGCGCGACAAGTTTACCGGCAATGCGGACAAGGTCGTGAACCTGATCACCTTCTACGCGCAGGAAGTGCGCGAGGTGCTGGCCGGGATTGGCGCGCGCAGTCTGGACGACGTGATCGGACGTGCCGATCTGCTGGCGCAGGTCAGCCGGGGCAGCGCGCATCTGGATGATCTGGATTTGAACCCGATGCTGATCACCGTCGATGGCGCCAAGAACGTGCGCTATGACCGCGCCCGCCCACGCAATGCCGTGCCCGACACGCTGGATGCGGATATCGTCAACGATGCGCGCCGGTTCCTGGAGGACGGTGAAAAGATGCAGCTGCACTATGCCATCCAGAACACCGACCGGACCGTGGGCACCCGCCTGAGCAGCCATATCGTCAAGAAGTTCGGCATGCGCAATTCGCTGCAATCCGACCACCTGACAGTCAAATTGTCGGGCAGTGCGGGCCAATCTCTGGGGGCGTTTGCCGCGCCGGGGCTGAAGCTGGAAGTATCGGGTGATGCCAATGATTATGTGGGCAAGGGCCTGTCGGGTGGCATCATCGTTGTACGCCCGCCAATGTCCAGCGCGCTGGAGGCGTCAGAGAACACGATCATCGGCAATACGGTGCTATACGGGGCCACGGCGGGCTATCTCTTTGCCGCCGGGCGCGCTGGCGAGCGGTTCGCGGTGCGTAACAGTGGCGCGCATGTGGTGATCGAAGGCTGCGGCAACAGTGGATGCGAATACATGACCGGGGGCGTTGCGGTGATTCTGGGACGGATCGGGGCAAATTTCGGGGCCGGCATGACAGGCGGAATGGCCTATCTGTATGATCCTGACCAGAGCGCCGGAAACCTGATGAACATGGAAACGCTGGCCACGTCACCCGTCGCACATCCGCATTGGCAGGCCCAACTGCGTGAACTGGTGGAACGCCACGCCGCAGAGACCGGCAGCCGTAAGGCGCGCGATATCATGCAGCATTGGGAACTGGAGATGCAGCACTTTGTTCAGGTTTGCCCGATCGAGATGCTGGGCAAGCTGCCGCACCCATTGGAATACGCAGACGTGGCTGTTCCGGCGGAGTAGTCGGAACCTTTACCGGCGACGGTGCGTTGTCCAGACACTTACCGTTTCCACAATCTCAGCCCCGACCCACCATGGGTCGGGGTTTTCTTTTGGTGATCTTGTCCGATCAGAAGCTGGCCTCGAAGAGCTGCCGCAGGTTCGTTTCAGTCAACTCCACCGGGTTGCCGCCACAGCTGGGATCCTTCAGCGCCTCTGACACCAGTTCATCCACCCGTGCCGGATCAACACCGAGATCACGCAGCGAACGCGGAATGCCGAGCGCGTCGTTGAAGTCTTGCACAAAGGCGCGGAAGCCGTCAAAGCCGCCCTCGATGTCCAGATAGGCCGCCGCATCGCGGAATCGGTCGGCAATCTTGGGCGCGTTGAGGTCCAGCACAGCCGGCATGCAGACCGCGTTGGTCGTGCCGTGGTGGGTATGGAACACGGCGCCGATCGGGTGACTCATGGCGTGGATCGCGCCTAGCCCCTTTTGGAACGCCGTGGCGCCCATCATCGCCGCGCTCATCATCTGTGCACGGGCCTCGATATCGGTGCCGTCGGCATAGGCGCGAGGCAGATACTCCTTTACCAGCCGCATGCCTTCCAGCGCGATACCTTGGCTCATCGGATGGTAATGCGGGCTGCTATAGGCCTCGACGCAGTGCGCGAACGCATCCAGACCGGTGCCCGCCGTGATGAATTTCGGCATGCCCACGGTCAGTTCGGGATCACAGATCACGACTTGCGGCAGCACTTTTGGGTGAAAGATGATCTTCTTCACATGGGTCACGGAATTGGTGATGACGCTGGCACGCCCCACCTCAGAGCCGGTGCCCGCCGTGGTCGGCACGGCGACGATAGGCGCGATGGCGTCCGCATCCGCGCGTGTCCACCAATCGCCCACATCCTCATAGTCCCAGACCGGGCGGGTCTGGCCGCACATAAAGGCAACCATCTTGCCCAGATCAAGGCCAGAGCCACCGCCGAACGCGATCACGCCATCGTGGCCGCCAGCGTTGTAGACTGCGACACCCGCATCTAGGTTTTGCTCGTTCGGATTGGGGTCAACATCCGAAAAAATACCGCGCCCGAGGCCAGCAGCCTCCATGATATCCAGCGTCGCGGCAGTGATTGGCAGATTGGCCAGCCCCTTGTCCGTTACCAGCAGCGGGCGTTTGACCCCGGCCTGCGCACAGGCGGCGGGCAGTTCGGCAATGCGGCCTGAGCCGAATTTGATCGTGGTCGGATAGGACCAGTTGGCAGTCAGAGTCATGAGGTCACCTTTTTCAGATGGTAGGATTTGGGGCGGGTCAGGTTGTGATAGCCGATCACCGACAATCCTCCGCCGCGCCCGGTGTTCTTGCAGCCCGTCCAGCACAGACCCGGATCCAGATAGTCGGCCCGGTTCATAAACACGGTGCCGGTTTCGATCCGGTCGCCCACCGCCTGCGCGCGTTCGACATCCGCCGTCCAGAGGCTGGCCGTGAGGCCAAATTCGCTGTCGTTCATCAACGCGATCGCCTCGTCGTCGCCGCTGACTTTCATTATGCCGACCACGGGGCCAAAGCTCTCGTCGCGCATTACGCGCATCTCATGGGTCACATCAGTCAGAATTTGTGGTGTCAGATACGCGCCACCATCATCCTCGGCAAACCTGTCGATCTGCGCCACAGCCCCTGCGGCAATCGCCTCGTCGATCTGTGCGCGCACTTCCTGTGCAAACCGGACGTTCGCCATTGGCCCCAATGTCGTCTCGGCCTCCAGCGGGTTGCCCAATTTATAGCCGCTCACGATTTTTACCGCCTTCTCAACAAAAGCATCATAGAGGCTGTCATGGACGTAAATCCGCTCGATCCCGCAGCAGCACTGACCGGAATTGAACATCGCACCGTCGATCAGCGTATCCACCGCCGAGTCCAGATCGGCGTCCTCCATCACATAACCGGGATCCTTGCCCCCCAGTTCGGTGCTGACGGGCGTGAACGTGCCCGCTGCCGCCTGTTCCATCGCGCGACCGCCGCCAACGGAGCCGGTGAAATTGACGAAGTCGAAAGCGCGCGCCGCGATAAGTGCCGAAGTGGTGTCATGGTCCAGAAATACGTTCTGGAACACATCCTCGGGCACGCCTGCGGCATGAAATGCGCGCGCCATCCGTTCGCCCACCAGCAACGTCTGCGTGGCGTGTTTCAGCATGACCGCATTACCCGCGATCAGCGCGGGCGCAACGGTGTTGATCGCGGTCATATAGGGGTAGTTCCACGGCGCTACGACGAACACGACACCATGCGGAATGCGCCGGATGTAGCGTTTGAACGTTGCGTCTTCGCCCACTTCGATATCGGCCAGCGCGTCGGCGGCAATCTGTGCCATGTGGCTGGCACGCTCATCAAAGCCGCCAAACTCGCCACCATAGCGGACAGGCCGCCCCATCATATGGGCCAGTTCCGGCACGACCTCGTCATTCATCGCACCAACGGCGGCAACACCTGCCATGACCAGCGCAATCCGATCCTCCAGTGGTCGTGCGGCCCATGCCGCCTGTGCTGCGCGGGCCTTGTCCGCCACCGCCTGCGCAGCCGCTTGCGTCAGAACCTCGCGCTCGGCAAAGACCGACCCGTCAATTGGCGAGATACATTTCAGAACCTGACCCATTTCACATCTTCCTTGTGTTTCTTCTTGCCCAAAATATCCCCGCCGGAGGCAAGAGATTCTTGTTACGCACGTTCAAACCCGCGCGCGATCTCGTAATCCGTCACAACCCTGTCGAAATCCTCGATTTCGACTTCAGCGGCGCGCGCGTAATGGTCGATCACATCGTCGCCCATCGCCGCACGCAACATCGCCGATCCGGTCAACGTCTCGCGCGCATCACGCAGGGTGCCGGGAATCATGCCCTCGTTGCCGCTATAGGCGTCCCCTTTGAACGGTGGTGACAGTTCGAGCCCTTCTTCGATCCCGGCGATCCCGGCGGCCAGCTGTGCAGCCATCGCCAGATAAGGGTTCAGGTCCGATCCGCCAACGCGGCATTCGACTCGCACAGCCTTGGTGCCGTCACCGCACAGGCGGAAACCGGCCGTACGGTTGTCCACGGACCAGATCGTGCGGGTGGGGGCAAACGTGCCCTTTTGGAACCGCTTGTAGCTGTTGATGTACGGCGCGAGGAAATAGGTATAGTCTGGGGCGTATTTCAACATGCCTGCCATGTAGTTTTTCATCAGTTGCGACATGCCCAGATCGTCCGACGGGTCCTGAAACGCGTTCTTGCCATCCTTCCAAAGCGACTGGTGCACATGGCTGGAGCTGCCGACGCGGTCATGGTGCCATTTCGGCAGGAAGCTGGCCGCATGTCCGTGCTGCCACGAAATCTCCTTGATCGCGTGCTTGGCGATGGTGTGGTAATCGGCCGTGTTCAGAGCCGCATCATATTTGATGTTCAACTCTTCCTGACCGGATTCCGCTTCGCCCTTGGAGTTTTCGATCGGGATACCCGCGTTCCACAGATGGTTGCGGATGGGGCGCATCACATGCTCTTCCTTGGTGGTCTGGAAGATGTGGTAATCCTCGTTATAGCCTGAAATCGGCTCCAGATCGCGAAAGCCGCTCTTGCGGATATCGTCATAGCTCTTCTCGAACAGGAAAAACTCCAGTTCGGTCGCCATCATTGCGTCATATCCCAGCGCTTCCAACCGTTTCAGCTGTTTTTTCAGCATGGCGCGGGGGGAATGGGGAATGTCGGCGTGGGTATGGTGATCCTGAATATCGCAAAGCACCATCGCGGTGCCCTCAAGCCACGGCATCATGCGGATGGTGCCCAGATCGGGCTTCATCACGTAGTCGCCATAGCCCTTTTCCCAAGACGTGCTGGCAAAGCCATCCGGCGTGGCCATCTCTAGGTCGGTGGCCAACAGATAGTTGCAGCAATGGGTTTCGGCGTAGGCGCCATTGATGAAATGACCCGCATGGAACCGCTTGCCCAGCAGGCGGCCCTGCATATCCACGAAACACACAAGAACAGTATCCACCTCTCCGGCGTTTGTCTTGGCTTTCAACTCGTCGAAACTCAGGCTCATATCGGCGTTCCATCTCTGTCAGGCGGTGGCAAAATTCTTCGCGAAGAATTTTTTGACCAGTTTTTCGCGAAAAAACTGTCCCCCGACCGCAGGCCAGGGGACAGGTCGGTTCAGCCGTAGCGGTAGGGCCGCCCGGCTTTCTTCATGTCGGCGTTGTACTTCTTGAATATCTCGACAACTTTGGCCTTGGTTTCGGACTCGGCCGCGATCTCATCCCAGAAAGTCAGGGCCGCGTCTTCGACCTGTTGCCACTCTGCGTCAGGGATCGAGGTCAACTCCATCTTGGTGCCGTCAACGCGCAAGGACGCTTCGCCGCCCCAATACCACCACTGGCGATAGTAGTGCGATTGGTCACAGCACACCCGGAACAATGTCTGCATGTCCTCGGGCAGTTCATTCCAACGATCCATGTTGGCAAAGAACGATCCGGCCCATGCGCCCGAGATGTTGTTGGTCAGGAAGTAATTCGTCACATCCGCCCAACCGACGGTGTAATCCTCGGTAATGCCGGACCATGCGATACCGTCCAGTTCGCCGGTTTGTACAGCAACCTCGATGTCCTCCCATGGCAGCGTGACGGGCACGACGCCGAACTGCGCCATGAACCGGCCCGCCGTGGGGAAGGTAAAGACACGTTTGCCTTCAAGATCTGCAAGGCTGTTGATCGGGTCCTTGGTGGCGAAATGGCAGGGGTCCCATGCGCCGGCGCTGATATGTTTCACACCAACTTTGGAATATTCGGCATCCCAGATTTCATTCAGGCCGTACTGGTTGAACAGCACAGGCACATCGAGCGAGTAGCGCGACGCAAAGGGGAAGTAACCGCCGAATACGGTGACTTCGGTCGGAGATGCCATGCTGTCATCATCCGACTGCACCGCGTCGATTGTGCCGCGCTGCATGGCGCGAAACAGCTCGCCCGTGGGCACCAGCTGATCGGCATAGAACAGCTCGATCTGCATTTTGTCGCCCGCGACCTTGTTGAACATATCAATGGCGGGTTTCACCACATGTTCGGCCAATGCAGTGCCGGCATAGGTCTGCATGCGCCATTTGATCGTGGATTGCGCAATCGCGGGCGTGGCCAGCGGCGCCGCTGCGGCGCCAACCGCCGCGGTAGTCAAAAACTTGCGTCTGGTGGTCATGTCAGTTCTCCTTGCTATTGTTATCGGCCTCTTTACGGGGCTCTTTTCAGTTATTTTCCATAGACATATTCAGGCAGCCACAGGGCGATCTGCGGAAAGATCATGATCAGCGCCAGAGCCACTACCATCACCCCGACGAACGGTATGATCGAAATATAGATGTCCTTTAGCCCGATTTCGGGCGGGGCCATGGCGCGCATCAAAAACAGGTTATAGCCGAATGGCGGGGTCATGTAGGCGATCTGAGTCGTGATGGTATAGAGCACACCATACCAGATCAGATCGAAGCCCAACGCGCCAACCAGCGGCACATAGAGCGGCGCGACAATCACCAGCATCGCCGTATCGTCCAGAAACGTGCCCATCAGGATAAAGCTGAGCTGCATCAGGATGAGGATCATCCACGGGCTGAGGCCCAACTGTGTGGTAAACAGATCCTCGATCGCCTTGACCGCGCCCAGCCCGTCAAAGATGGCACCAAAGCCCAGCGCAGCAAGGATGATCCACATGAACATGCACGAAATCGCCAGCGTATTGCGCACCGAGTTCTCGAACACCTCGCGCGTCATGCGGCGCTTCAGGATCGCGGCGACAAAGGCCGCCATCGCCCCGATGGCAGAGCTTTCGACCAGCGATGTCCAGCCTTTGACAAAGGGCACCATCATCGCGGCAAAGATGATCAGCGGCAGCAATCCGGCACGCAGCAGGCGCAGTTTTTCGGCCAGCGGAATGTTGCGCTCGTTCTCGGGCAGCACCGGGCCAAGCTCTGGCTGCATCCGACACCTAACGTAGATATAGACAACGAAAAGCGTCGCCATCATCAGCCCCGGCAGAACACCTGCCAGCCATAGCTGCCCAACGGGCTGACGCGCGATCATCGCATACAGAACCAGAACGACCGAGGGTGGCACAAGAATACCAAGGGACGATCCGGCCTGAATGACGCCTGTCACCATGATCTTGTCATAGCCACGACGCAGCAATTCAGGCAGCGCGATGGTGGCACCGATGGCCATGCCTGCCACGCTGAGGCCGTTCATCGCGGAAATCAGCACCATCAGGCCAATCGTGCCGATCGCCAGACCGCCGCGCACGGGCCCCATCCAGACATGAAACATCTTGTACAGGTCATCGGCAATCCGGGATTCTGACAGAACGTACCCCATGAAGATGAACATCGGCAGGGTCAGCAGCGGATACCATTTCATCAGCTTCATCGCCGCGGAGAACGGCACATCGACACCGCCCACGCCCCACAGCAACATGCCTGCGGCCGCGCCGACAAAGCCAATCGCGCCAAAGACGCGCTGCCCGGTCAACAGCATCAGCATCATGGTGCTGAACATCAGGATCGCGATCATTTCGTAGGACATCAGATTTCGACCCCGCGAATGCGTCCGATATCGCGGAAGAGTTCTGCCAGTGCCTGAAGCAGCATCAGGATGACCCCGATGCACAGCATGGCCTTGACCGGCCAGAGATAAGGCCGCCACGCGGTCGAGCTGCGTTCAAGAAAGCCAAGTTCGCCTCCTGCTGCTGTCGGTCCCTGTGTGACGAAGGTCACGAACAAGTCCCAGAAAAAGCGGAATGGTTCAGTGCCGAAATAGCCCAGCGCATAGGCGGTGGAGCCGACTGCGCCGTAGAGCAGGACGCCGAGGTAGAACATCAGAAAAAACACGGTGAAGGCATCCATCCACGCCTTTTGCCGGGGCGACCAGCCACCATAGAAAAGGTCCATGCGCACGTTCGATCCCAACTGGATCGAATACGGCCCGCCCAACACATAATAGGCAACCATAACGAATTGCGCCGTCTCCAGCGTCCAGAGCGTCGGGTTAAAGAACGTTTTGGACACGGACGACCAAAGCAGGACGCCCACGAGCGCGAAAATCAGGTACATCGCGATACGCCCAATGAACCGGTTCAACCCGTCGATGGCGTGCACGTAACCGCAAACCAGCCTAGGCATGGGCAGACCCCTGCGCCTCTAGTCCAAGGTGGATCAGCGCGGGCCGAAGCAGGCTGAGCAACTCATCACCGATTTGCGCGACCGCTTCGGGCGTGGTCAGCAGATCATTGCGCACCTCAATCATCACGTTTGGCAATTCATGGGCGATGCCGTGAATTTGCAATGAATGGGTGACGCCATCCTCGGGTCCGTAGGGCTGATTACGTTCGATCAGACGGTGCGGCAGCTTGAGCGACGCGGAGAGCATTGCATCGGCCAGACGCGTGTCTGTGTCATGCAGGATGCCGATTTCTGTCGGGCGCTCCCTGCCGTGATAGAGCGGGGTAAAGCTGTGGATCGTGATCAGTGCAGTTGGCTGCGCGCGCGCTCTGCGGGTGGTGATGACATCGGTCACAGCGTCACAAAACGGGGTATAGACTGTTTCCACACGCTCAGCCCGGTCCGCATCTCTGAGATCGCGATTGCCAGGCACCTCGATTCGTTCGGATTGTGCGGTCATTGCCGATGGTGCCTCTGGCGGGCGGTTGCAGTCATAAACCAGCCGGGACACGGTGCAGGCGACGAGTGGGGCGTCGAGCGCCTCGGCCAGATAGAGGCTGAGGTCGAGTGCGCCGGGGTCCCACGCGGCATGACTGACCATGTCTTCGGGTGACAGGCCCAGATCGCCATACCGTTCGGGAATCACGTTCGAGGCATGCTCGCATACCAACAACGCCGAACTGGTGGTCGGTCCGGTCGTGCCCAGCAACTGGGCTGCGCTGTCAGCTGGTGCAGATGTCATGAATTTCCCCGAGGGTGGCGCTTTTGAATAAATGTTTTCACAATGGCAATTTTCTGTCAATATAATTTCAGAGACATTTCATGTGATTGCCCTGCGCAACATTGCCAGTGCCAATTCAAGAGGAGCTGTGGGGCCGCATTGCCGTGAACACGTCATCCGAGACCCAGACCGCCAAACCGGGCCGCACCGTACGCGAGCAAATTCGCGCGCACTATGGAACGCTGACCCAATCGGAACGCAAATTCGCCAATGCGCTGCTGGCCAACTATCCTGCGGCTGGCCTTGCCTCGATCACGATTGTCGCTGCCAATGCCGATGTGTCCACGCCAACGGTCGCCCGCATGGTGCAAAAGCTGGGCTACAAAGGCTATCCGCAGTTTCACCAAGCCCTGCTGCAAGAATTAGAGGCGACGGTATCCGGCCCGACGCAGCGGCGCGCCAACTGGGCCAGCGAAGTGCCCGAAACCCATCTGCTGAACCGGTTCGTCACCGCGATCGGCCACAACATCGAACAGACGTTGTCCAACATCGACACGGCGCAGTTTGACGAGGCGGTGCAGGCGCTGGCCGACTCCGAACGACGGCTATATCTGGTCGGTGGCCGGATCACGCGTGCGCTGGCGGAATACGCATTTACCCATTTTCAGGCTGTGCGGCAGCGGATCACGCACATGACGTCATCCTCGGCCACATGGCCGCATTACCTGCTGGACATGGAGGCCGGTGACGTCCTGCTGATGTTCGACGTACGCCGGTACGAGAAGAACCTGCTGCGGCTGGCGGAACTGGCGGCAGAGCGCGGCGTGCGGGTCATCCTGATTACCGACCAGTGGGCCAGCCCGGTGGCGGCGGTGGCCGATCAAACGTTTCACTGCTGGGTCGAGATTCCGTCGGCATGGGACAGCAACATCTCGACAATGATGTTGCTGGAGACGCTGATCGCCGCCGTGCAGGAAGAAAACTGGCCGGAAACGCGGGCGAGATATGAGCGGCTGGACGAAATCTTTGACGCGGCACGCTTGTTCGGTAAATAGCCGGTGGCGCGCGCCCTACTCTACCGCGTCGCCATCGTCGATTAGGTTCGACAGCTTTTGCGCCGCATCCTGTAGCTGCGGGACAAATGCGATGGCGTCGGACAGTGACAACCGTTGGGCAGGCGCATGAAATGACAGCGTTGATACAAGTCTGCCATTTGTCTCGACGATGGGCACCGCGACAGCGATCATACCGTCCATGAATTCCGCATTGTCGGTAGCATAGCCGCGTTTGCGAATCGCGCGCACCTCGTCCAGCAATGCATCGGGATGGGTGATCGTGGCATTGGTACGGGCTTCCAGTGCACCAGTGGTCGCGTAGTTGCGCAGATGTTTCTCGTCCAGCTGGCTGAGATACATTTTGCCCGAGGCGGTGCAATAGAACGGCACCATGGTTCCGACCGGCAGCTGGATACGCAGCGGCCATTTCGATTCTACCCGCTCGAGATAGATCATCCCCTCGCGGTCGGGCAGCGCGATGTTGCATGTCTCTCCGACGGCTTGGGCCAGCCGGGTCAGAATCGCGATCCGTGCGGTACGTATACGCAAGGAGGACAGAACATCCGTGGACAGGCGGCGCAGGCGTCCGCCTGGCGCATAGCCGCGACCATCAATCTCGCGCTGGATGAAGCCCTCTTTCTCTAACGTTCCAAAGAGGCGATGTATCGTTGGCTTGGGCAGGCCAAGTGTCTGATTCACCTCGGTCGGAGTGACTGGAACACCGGCGCGCGCCAACTCTTCGAGCACCATGAGCAACCGGAGATTGGTGGGAATAGTGCCTTCTTTTTCGCTGGCTTCGGTCATTGGAGTCCCAGTTTGTTTCCTTCGGTCCGCGACACTACAGTTGCAGGGCCACAATGGGTGATAGCCACGGCCATCACCACGATTATTCAACCACCGCGAGAACGAGGAGGTAAAGCTCTGTCTAGCGTAACTATCAATATTTGGGAACGCCCGGCAGGCCAGTTGCAATACTCGCAACGCTTAACACCTGCACCCCGTCACTTGCACATATCAGAGCCACCGCCATATTGCGTGCGGACAGGGCTAGTCCGCTCAGAAATGCACGGCTCCAAACCTTTGCTTTGCCCGGCTACCAGGATAAGAGGGCGGGCACCGACGGGCTTTCGCCGGCGCAACCACGATTGCAGTAGAAGGAATACGCTTATGACGCGATGGATCTGGCCCGCCCTCATGAGTGCCGCGCTTGCGCTGCCTGCCATGGCACAGGATACGTCAGAGGCGTCAATGACCCTTAAACCGGTCAAGTTGATGACCGTCGAAACGGGATCAAGCGCGACCGTGCGAAAGTTCTTTGGCCATGTGGTTGCCCGGCAAACGGTCGATCTGGCGTTTCAGGTCTCCGGTCAGGTCGAGACCATTCCGGTGGTCGAAGGCGAAACAGTGCCGAAGGGCGCATTGATCGCACAGTTGGATCTGGAGACATTCCAACTGGCGTTCGATCAGGCCAAACTGCAACAGGAGCAGGCGGATCGAACCGTGGAGCGTCTGGCAAAACTGAGCGATGCCTCAGCCAGCCAAGTGCGGCGCGAGGATGCAGATACCGACGCGGCGTTGGCGCGTATCGCTGTTGCCAATGCCAAAAATGCGCTGGAACATGCGACGCTGCATGCCCCGTTCGACGCATTGGTAGCAAACCGTGATGTCGCCAATTTCACCACAGTGAATGCCGGTACACCCGTCGCACGACTGCATGACATGTCCGAGCTGCGCATCGAGATCGACGTGCCCGAAGTGCTGTTTCAGCGTGCTGGCGAGGACCCCGATGTGACCGTGACCGCCAAGTTCCCGATCAGCGATGAAGAGTTTCCGCTGGAGGTCCGTGAATACAATGCCGAAACATCAGAGATCGGGCAGACATTCCGACTGACCTTTGGCATGCCACCCCCTGCGGGAATGCGCATTTTGCCCGGTTCCTCTGCGACCATCACCGCCCGGTTGAACTCTGGTGAAACGGGTATTTTCGTGCCCGCCACTGCCGTCGCCACGGCCGCTGATGGTGCGACGTCGGTTCTGGCGTTTTTACCCGGTGAGGATGATACTGGAACGCTGTCGCGGATCGCTGTCACCATCTCGGCCGGACCGAACGGAAAATTCATGGTCACGGGCGTAGAGCCGGGCACGGAAATCGTCGTTGCTGGCGTCAACACGCTGGACGACGGGATGCGTGTACGCCGCTTCTCCGGTTTCCCGAACTGAGGACCGCACGATGACTGTTGCACGCGCGTCGATTGATAAATCACTGCTGACATGGTTGCTGATGTTGGGCTGCCTTCTGGGCGGCATCTGGGGCTATCTGAACCTCGGGCGGCTGGAGGATCCGGCGTTTACCATCAAGGTCGCGGCCATTTCGACGCAATACCCCGGCGCCTCTGCCGAACAGGTTGCGCGCGAAGTGAGCGAACCATTGGAATCCGCGATTCAGAAAATGGGCGAGGTCGACAAGATCACATCGGTCAACCAGCCCGGCCTGTCGTTGATCGAAGTCGAGATCAAGCCAACGATTGACGGACCCGAATTACCTGCGATCTGGACCAAACTGCGGGCGCGTATTCGCGATGCGGCGCGTAACCTGCCGGATGGGGTCACGGACCCGCTGGTAAATGACAGCTTTGGTGACGTGTTCGGCATCTACTATGCGGTCATCGCCGACGGCTACAGCGATGCGGAACGCTACGAGCTGTCCACCTTCCTGCGTCGCGAATTGCTGGCTGTCGACGGCGTGGCAGATGTGGATGTCAGCGGGCTGGCGGACGAGGCGGTTTTCGTCGAGCCGGATCCGGGTTTGGGCACCAATCAGGGGATTTCGCCACAAGCGTTTGTAAATGCGATTGCCACCGCAGATTCCGTCGTGCCCGCAGGATCACTGGGCGATACGCGCATTCAGGCCCCCGATGGATCGGATAGCGTGACGGCAATTGCCGGTCTAAGCGTGGGCGTCGGCGGCGAGGTGATCAACCTGACCGATGTGGCCGCTGTCAGCCGGGGGCGCAAGGACGACCCCGGTCTGATCGTACGTTTCAACGGGGCCGAGGCGTTCACCCTCGGGATTGCCGGGTTGGCCAGCGAGAACATCGTCGATGTCGGTAATCGTGTGGATGCGAGACTGGCCGCGCTCGATGGGGAAATCCCGGCCGGTGTCAGTCTGCATCCAATCTATCAGCAGCATGTGGTCGTCGATGAGGCATCCAGCGCGTTTCTGGTCAATCTGGCAATGTCCGTGGCCATTGTCGTCGTGGTTCTGGCGCTCTTTATGGGGTGGCGCGCAGCGGTCGTCGTCGGTGGCACGCTGTTGCTGACCGTGGTGGGTACACTGTTTTTCATGGCGATTTTTTCGATCGAGATGGAGCGCATTTCATTGGGTGCGCTGGTTATCGCGATGGGTATGCTGGTGGATAACGCCATCGTTGTGGCCGAGAGCATGCAGATCGCGATGCGGCGCGGCAAGTCTTCTCGGGATGCGGCAGACGAGGTGGCGAGCAAGACGCAGACACCGCTGCTGGGCGCGACGGTGATTGGCATCATGGCGTTTGCTGGTATCGGCCTCAGCCCGGATGCAACGGGCGAGTTTCTGTTCTCGCTCTTTGCGGTGATCGGCATTTCGCTGTTGCTGAGCTGGGTGCTGGCGCTGACGGCAACACCGCTGTTGGGACACTATTTCTTTCGTCAGGGCAAAGGCGGCGAGGATGATGCCTATGGCGGCTGGATGTTCCGCGCCTATGGCAGCGTGCTGCGCGGCGCGCTAAGGGTGCGCTGGCTGGTGGTCGTGGCACTGGTGGCTGTTACTGTTCTCAGCTTCATGGGGTTCGGGCAGATTAAACAACAGTTTTTCCCGAATTCGAACACACCGCTTTTTTATGCGCATTACAAGCTGCCGCAGGGTACAGATATTGACCGCACTTCGGCCGATCTGGCACAGATCGAAGAGTGGCTGCTGGCGCGCGACGATGTTGTGTCTGTCGCCAGTTTCGTCGGACAGGGTGCGACCCGCTTCCTGTTGACCTATTCCGCGGAAAAGCCAAACCCGAGCTATGGCCACCTGATCATCCGAACCGAAACGATCGCCGACATTCCGCCTTTGCGCGCGGCGCTGGATGCCTATGGACGCGGCACCTTTCCCGAGGCGGAGTTCCGCACTGCGCGGCTGGTCTTTGGTCCCGGCGGCGGACAACCGATCGAGGCACGCTTTTCTGGCAGCGACCCCGCTGTGCTACGGCAACTGGGTGAAACGGCAATGGAACGGATGCTCGCTGCGTCAGATAATCTGATAGATATTCGGACGGATTGGCGCGAGCAGGAGTTGGTTCTGAAACCGGTCTATGCGACAGACCGGGCACAGACGGCCGGTATCACCCGCGATGATGTGGCGACCACGTTGCGTTTTGCCACGGACGGAATCAGCGCCGGCGTCTACCGCGAGGACGATCGGCTGATCCCGATCGTCGTGCGCTTGCCCAAGGATAACGGGCTGGGGTTGGGTGATCAGGTCGTATTCTCAACTGTCTCCAACAGTTTTGTTCCCATCGGGCAGGTCACAGATGGTTACGAGGTCGAGGTACAGAATACGCTGGTGCATCGGCGGGACCGGCTGTTGACCTTGACGGTCGGGGCCGACGTGCCTGCGGACAAAACCGCCGCCGAAGTGCATACCGAGATACGCGCCGCCATCGAGGATATGCCGATCCCACTGGGCTACAAGATGGAATGGGGCGGTGAGTTCGAAAGCGCCGGTGATGCTAATGCCAGCCTCGGCAAGCAACTGCCGCTGAGCATTCTGATCATGGTCCTGATTTCGATCCTGCTGTTCAACGCTTTGCGTCAGCCGCTGATTATCTGGCTTCTGGTGCCGATGTCGGTCTGTGGCGTGGTGATCGGGCTGCTCGGGACCGGATTGCCGTTCACCTTTACGGCGCTGTTGGGGTTATTGAGCTTGTCAGGCATGTTGTTGAAGAACGGGATCGTTCTGGTTGAAGAAATCGACATCGTACGTGGTGAGGGGGTTGCGCTATACGAGGCGATTGTGACGGCCTGCACTTCGCGCCTGCGCCCGGTGATGCTGGCGGCGGCGACGACGATCCTGGGTATGGCTCCGCTCTTGTGGGATGCGTTCTTTGTCTCGATGGCGGTGACGATCATGGGCGGACTGGCCTTTGCGTCAATCCTGACATTGATCGCAGCGCCCGTGTTCTACTATCTCTTCTTTGCCCGTTCAGAGCGGGCAGAGAAGGCGGCAGATCCGACCCCGGCCTGAGTGCCCCGGTTCTGTCGTGCAGGCTGACTCCGTCAACTGCGGGCGCCACGCAACAGTCCGGCAACGCTCGACGTGGCAAAGATGGCCGCCGCGACACAGACAATCGTCGGACCTGTCGGCGTGTCATAGCGATAGGCGACCGCCAGACCGCCCAATGCGGACAACCCGCCGATGCCCATCGCCAGCATTGCCATGCGTTCTGGCGTGGCAGCAAAATGCCGTGCGGCGGCGGCAGGGATGATCAGCAAGGAGCTGATCAACAGAGCGCCGACGACCTTGATCGCCACAGCGATGACCAGTGCCAGCGCAACGGTCAGTACCATCTGTTCCCGCTTAGGATCGATTCCGGCGGCATAGGCCAGATCCGAACCCAGCGTTGCCGTCAGCAGGGCCGACCAGCGCCACCAGAGTAACGCCAGAACCAACCCCGCCCCGCCCCAGATCACCACCAGATCGCCACGACCCACGGCCAGAATGTCGCCAAAGAGATAGCTCATCAGGTCGATTCGCACGCCGCCCAGCACCGACACGGCGACAAGCCCGATTGCCAGTGCCGAATGTGCCATGACGCCCAGCAGCGTATCCATCGCGTGGCCACGGTCACTGAGGCCCGACACGACAACAGCCATTGTCAGCGCCACCGCCAGTACGCCGACAAAGATCGACAGGTTAAACCCAAGCGCGAGCGCGACGCCAAGGATCGCTGCATGGGCCGTCGCATCCCCGAAATAGGCCATGCGCCGCCACACCACAAAACAGCCCAAGGGCGCGGCGGCCAACGCCACGCCAAGACCGGCAAGCGCGGCGCGAACCATGAAATCATCCAACCAGTTCATTGCGCCGCCTCGTGTGCATGTGCGTGGTCATGGCCATGATCATGTTCGTGCCGATAGAGGGCCAGCGCGCCATGCGTCCCGGTCCCGAACAGGGCGCGGTATTCAGGGGCCGAGGCGACCTGCTCGGGCGCGCCGTGGCAGCACACATGCCCATTGAGGCAAATCACCCTATCCGACGCGGCCATGACGACATGCAATTCATGGCTGACCATCAGGACAGCGCAGCCCATTTCGGCGCGCAGGCCTGCGATGCGTTCGTAAAAGGCGGCTGATCCCGGTTGGTCGAGCCCTTGGGTGGCCTCGTCAAGGATCAGCAGTTCAGGCTGGGACAACAGCGCCCGCGCCAGCAGCACACGTTGGAACTGCCCGCCCGAAAGCCGCGCCATCTGTCGATCTGCCAGATCGGGCGCACCGGCCCGTTGCAGCGCTTCGTGTATGGCGCTGCGCGATGTCCGGTGCGGCAGAGCCAGAAACCGCGAAACGGTCATTGGCAGGGCGGCGTCCAGTTCCAGACGCTGTGGGACATATCCGATGCGCAGGCCCGACCGGACGGTCAGCGAGCCATGGCTCAGCGGCACCGCCCCGATGATTGCGCGTAGCAGCGTGGATTTACCCGACCCGTTTGGGCCGACAATCGTGACGATCTCTCCCGGTTCGATACTCAGGTCGACGCCGTGCAAAACCTCTGTATTGCCCATCCGCACGGACAGGTGGCTGGCCGTCAACAGCGTCATGTTTGCACCTCTGGCTGGCATTTGGGGCATAGTCCTTCGGCCTCTACGACTGTGCGTTCGATCTGAAACCCGGCGGCACGTGCCGTACGGCCCAGCGCGCCCTTGGCCGGTTCGGACTGTAGCTCGGCCACCGAGGCACAGCTTCGACAGATCAGGAAGGCAGGCACATGTGTATCACCCGGATGCGCGCAGGCCACAAATGCGTTCAGCCGTTCGATCCGATGTACGAAGCCACGGCCCACAAGGAAATCCAGCGCGCGATAGACGACGGGGGGCTGGGACCCCAACCCTTCGTCGCGTAGCACGTCGAGAAGGTCATAAGCGCCCAACGCGCGGTGCCGTTGCAATAATATCTCCAGCACGCGACGGCGCACGGGTGTGAGTTGCAACCCGGCAGCCCGACAATGGACGGCCGCCGCCTCCAATGACGTGGTGATGCAGGCAGCGTGATCGTGGCTGGCAAAACCGACAGGTTCCATGCTAGTTTCCGTTTGTTTCGATCTGCTATTGATATGTTATATGATAACATCTATCAAGCCGCGAAATTCCCTACCTGATTGGAACAGCCATGATCAAATCCCTGCTAGCCGTCACATCATCGCTGGCTATATCGCTGCCCGCCCATGCCGATGCGCCGCGCGTGGCAACCGACATCCTGCCGGTGCAATCACTGGTGGCGATGGTGATGGAGGGTGTCGGCACACCGGATCTGATCGTGCAGCCCGGCGCATCGCCGCACGGGTACGCGTTGCGCCCTTCGGATGCGCGCGCATTGCAAGAAGCCGATCTGGTGTTTTGGATGGGCCCTGCTCTGACACCGTGGATGCTGGATGCCATCAACACCTTGGGCGAGGATGCTCAGGTCACGTCGTTGCTGGACGTGGATGCAACCGAGTTATTCCATTTTCGTGAAGGAGCGTCGCTGGAAATGGAAGACGCCCATGCGGACCATGACGATCACGAGGATCACGAGGATCACGAGGAAGAGCACGGCAATCATGCCGAAGACGATGGCCATGATGACCACGAACATTCGGGTGTTGATCCACATGCCTGGCTCGACCCGCACAACGCGATTGCATGGATCGACTTGATCGCCTTTCGATTGGTGCAGAATGACCCGAAGAACGCCGCGATCTATGTACAGAACGCGAAAACCGCGCAGGCGATGATCGAGACTGTTTCGGCTGAAGTCGCCGCTGAACTCGCCCCGCTGCGGGGCCGACCCTACATCGTTTTTCACGATGCCTACCAATATTTCGAGCGCCATTTTGCTATCCCCGCCGCTGGGTCAATCAGCCTGAGTGATGCCAGCAAGCCTAGCCCGGCACGATTGGCGGAGATTCGGCATATCATCACCGAAACCGGCGCGCTCTGTGTCTTCTCCGAAGCGCAGTTCAATCCCGGTCTGGTTGCGACGGTGATGGAGGGGACCGATGCGCGCACCGCTCTGCTGGATCCCATTGGGGCCGAACAGACGCCGGGGGCTGATCTTTACCCCGCGCTATTGCGCGCAATGGCCGCCCGGATGATGGAATGTCTGTGAATATCCAGAACGCAGCAACAGCCCGTTTCGCGCGCAGAATACCCTAAACCGGGAAACAGGTTGCCATTTCTCTTGCCCTCTGCGCACCAGCCGGGCAATCCTGCACGACAATGGAACTGGGTCCCTATCTCTTGCTCGCGACGCTGGAAGGCGCGGTGACGGCTGCGGTGCTGGCGCTGACGGCTGTGGGCCTCAGTCTGGTCTTTGGCGTGATGCGGGTGGTGAACATCGCGCATGGCGAGTTTTTCATGCTGGGCGCGGTCGTCGCATGGTATGTGGCGCAGACGCTGGGCGGGCACGCCTCTGTCGGGTTTGGTGCGGCATTGATCATCGCGCCCTTGCTGGTGGGGGTGATCGCCGTGGCGGTCGATATGACCATCCTCAAGCGGATCGACTATGACCCCGAGCGCACCATCGTCGCGACTATTGGTGTGCTCTATATCATCCAGCAACTGACCCTGATGGGCTACGGCCCCGAGGCGCGACCCGTGGCACCGCCCTTTAACACCCGCCTCGCGATTCCGTGGTGGGAATTCAAGGATGGTAGCCTGCAAATGTATTGGCCTTGGGGGTTGAGCACGACCAGCTACAAACTGGCCGTGATCTGTGCCGCGCCGGTGGTCCTGCTGGGGGTTTGGCTGCTGATGGCGCGCACCAAGATCGGCCTGCTGATGCGCGCGACGCAACAGGATCGTGACATGGCGCTGGCCTTTGGCATTCCGGTGGAACGGGTCTATGCGCTGGTTTTCGGCATTGGGGCGGCGCTGGCAGCATTGGCGGCTGTACTGATTGTGCCGATCCAGCAGGCGCATTACCTGATGGGGGCTGATCCGCTGCTGCTGTCGTTCATCGTGGTGATCATCGGTGGATTGGGTAGCCTGCCGGGCACGGTGGTGGCGGCCATTCTGATCGGTCTCAGCGACGGGATCATCTCGGTCTTTTTCTCGCCCACGCTGGCCAAGATACTGGCGACACTGCTGGTCGGTCTGGTGCTGGTCTATCGTCCCAATGGCCTGTTCGGAGCGCGCAGCACATGAGCACGGGCACCAAGGTATTGCTGCTGCATGGCGGGTTGCTGATCGCGCTGTTCGCGCTGCAGTTCGTGCTGCCCGCCTATCATCATGGCAATCTGGCGCGGATCATGGTGCTGGCCAGCTACGCGGTAGGGTACAATATCCTCTTTGGCTATACCGGTCTTCTGAGCCTAGGACATGCGCTGTTTTTCGCGGCTGGTATGTACGGGATGGGGCTGACGGTTACCCATCTCGGCTGGACCCCTGCGCCCGCGCTGATTGCCGGTGTTGCGGCAGGTGCCGCAGTGTCTGCGGCGCTGGGGTTGCTGGCACTGCGCACGGTCGGCGTGGCGTTCATGATCGTCACCCTTATGTTTGCGCAGGCGGGTTATTTGACAGTCCTCTATTTCGGAAAATGGACTCGTGGCGACGAAGGGTTCGTGATCCAGCAGGCGCAGCGCATGTTGTGGGGGATCGACCTGAGCGACCCCGGCAACCGATACTTTGCGGCACTCGCCCTCTTTGCCGTGAGCCTGCTGGTGTGTCTATGGCTGGTGCGCCGCCCATTCGGGAAAACGCTAATAGCGATCCGCGAGAACGAGGAACGCGTGCGCATGTTGGGCTATGACACGTTCGCGCATAAACTGGGCGCGATGGTGATTTCCGGCACGATCTCGGCGGCAGCCGGGGCACTCTATGGCCTACTGTTCGGCTATGCTGGGGCTAGTTTCGCGGGCGTGCAATATTCGATCTTTCCGCTTTTGTGGGTACTGTTGGGTGGGGCGGGCACGGTGCTGGGCCCATTCATCGGCACACTGTTTATGTTCTACCTGATTGACCTCAGTTCCGGCGTGACCACGGCCTACATGCTGATCGCGGGTGTGGTGCTGGTGTTGCTGACACTGTTTGCGCCGCAGGGATTGGCAGGCGAGCTACGCCGCCGCCTGTGGGGGTGGTTGCCATGAGCCTGCTGACCACGCGCGGCCTGTCCAAAAGCTTTGAGGGATTGCAGGCCGTCAACGATGTGGATTTCGACCTGCCCCAAGGCGAGGTGCGCGCCCTGATTGGCCCCAATGGCGCCGGCAAGACGACGCTGGTGGGGATGATCTGTGGGCGGATTCCACCAACATCAGGCAGCGTCAGCTTTGACGGGTGCGACATCACCACCCTGCCCGCGCACAAGCGGATCGGGCTGGGCATGGCCTACACGTTTCAGATTACCTCGATCTTTGCCGGGCTGGACGTTGCCGAAAACGTGGCGCTGGCCGCGCGGCGGCGGATGAGTGGCGATGCTGTCGAGGAGGCTGTCATGGCGGCACTGACGCGTGTCGGCCTGTCAGACCGTATCAACCAAGAAGCCGGCGATCTAAGCTATGGACATCAACGCCTGCTGGAAATCGCAATGGGCTTGGTGCAGGCACCGCGATTGCTGATCCTAGACGAGCCAACGCAAGGGTTGGCGGAAGCAGAGATTGCCGCATTCAAAACGCTGATTCGCGAATTGTCCGACAACACAACGATCCTGCTGATCGAACATAACATGAGCGTTGTCATGGAAACCGCCGACCGGGTCAGCGTGCTGAGCTTTGGCGAGATGCTGGCCGAAGGCACACCTGCCGAAATCCACGCCAATGCTGATGTACAGGCAGCCTATCTGGGGACCGGATGATGCTGGAGCTACACGGGATAGGGGCCGGATATGGCCGCGCGCAGGTCCTGCATGACCTGAACCTTCGTGTCGAAGCGGGCGAGATTCTGTGCCTGCTGGGGCGCAACGGCGCGGGTAAGACAACAACGATGCAGGCAATCATGGGTCTGTTGCCGCTGATGTCAGGCCGTATCACGCTGGATGGGACAGAAATCAGTGCGCTGCCAGCATATCATGTGCCGCGCGCCGGGATCGGGTATATCCCGCAGGGGCGACGACTGTTTCCCGGCCTGACCGTGGCGCAAAATCTGGCCGTGGGGATGCAAACCCGGCGCAGCCCGCCCCATGTGCTGAACGAGGTGTTAGAGCTATTCCCGCGTTTGGCAGAACGGATGAACCAACGCGCGCAAACCCTGTCGGGCGGCGAACAACAGATGCTGGCCACTGCCCGCGCACTCTGCCTGCAACCAAAGGCGTTGTTGCTGGACGAGCCGACCGAAGGGTTGCAACCTTCGATGATCGAAGCGATCCGGCAAGTAATCGTGCAGATGCGCAGCAAAGGCGTGGCGATCCTTCTGGTCGAGCAGCGCGTCGATGCAGTGCTGTCAGTTGCGGATCGCGTGGCGTTTATCGAAAACGGTCGCAATGGGGAAACATTGCCCGCAGAAGCCCTGCGCGCCGATCATGCCATCGTGGAACGTTATGTTGGCGTTTGACCGCGACTGCTGACTGGGGCGTTGCCGCAGACCCCAGAGTATTTCCAGAACACTGAAACGGGCATGACCATTTTTCATTGGTCCCAGAATACTTCTGCCGGAGGCGGACGCGCCGGTGCTGTAAAGCACAACAGCCATGTTGACAGCCCGCCGGTGCCGGGCGCACCATCCGTGCCCAGAGCCAAGAGGGTTTAAATGCAGGCAAACGGTTATCATCGGCCCGAAACATTGGACGAAGCACTGCGGGTATTGGCGGGCGGATCGGCAACGATTGCCGCCGGATGTACCGACCTGTTTGCCGCCACGCAGCGGCGCGACTTGGTCGGGTCGGTCGTGGATATCACCGGGGTGCCTGAGCTGCGCAGGATCGAGGTGCGCGACGCGGGTATCCGGATCGGCGCCGCGGCGACGTGGAGCGATCTGGTGCGCGCCGATCTGCCCCCTGCCTTTGACATGTTGCGGCAGGCCGCTGTTGAGGTCGGATCGGTCCAGATTCAGAATGCGGCGACTGTGGTTGGCAATGTCTGCAATGCCTCACCGGCCGCAGACGGGGTTCCGTGTCTGTTGGCGCTGGATACGGAGGTCGAGATAACCTCCGCCACTGGCGGACGGCGTATGCCTTTGGGGCAGTTCGTCACAGGTGTCCGGCAGACAGATCTGCAACCCGGAGAGATGGTGACGGCGCTCTGGGTTCCCGCCTCGGCCATGTCTGGCGCTTCACGATTTCTGAAACTGGGCGCGCGGCGATATCTGGTGATTTCCATCGCCATGGTGGCGGCCCGATTGACCGTCGAGGATGGCCGCATCGCGCAGGCCGCCATCGCCGTAGGGGCCTGCAGCGTCGTTGCGGTACGGCTTGCGCAATTAGAGAGCGCACTGGTCGGCTTGCCTGCGGATGCCGCCCTGTGGCGTGCCGCGCAGGATGATCTGGTCCTGCCTGCGCTTTCGCCGATTGACGACATTCGCGCGGATGGCCCTTACCGCGCCCACGCGGCGGCGGAACTGGTGCGCCGTGCGTTGCGTGACTTGACCGGAGAAGCACGATGAACCGCTCATTCGGGACGCTCTCTTTGCGCGTGAACGGCAGCGCGCATGAGTTACCCGTGTCACCCGGACGGCGACTGTCCGAGGTGCTGCGCGAGGACCTGGCGCTGCGTGGTACCAAGGTCGGCTGCGACGCAGGCGATTGCGGGGCGTGCACGGTGCTGCTGGACGGCGCGCCTGTCTGTTCCTGCCTTACCCCGGTGGCACAGGTAGCCGGGCGCGCTGTAACGACTGTCGAGGGGCTGGCGCATGACCCCCTGCAACAGGCGTTTCTACGGCATGGCGCGGCGCAATGCGGGATCTGCACACCCGGCATGTTGATGGCTGCCACTGCGTTGCTGGCGCGTAACCCGCAGCCCAGTCGAGTAGAGGTCGAATCCGCGCTGGGCGGCGTGCTATGCCGTTGCACCGGCTATACCAAGATCATTGATGCGGTTTGCGATGTGCGCGATACCCCGCCGGAAACCGATTTCACCGGGCCGTCGGTGGGTTCTGCGCTGCCGAGGATTGACGGCGTCGCCAAAGTGGACGGGACAGAGGTCTATGGTGCCGATGCTTGCCCCGAGGGCACGCTGCTGGTGCGGGCGATACGGGCGCCAAAGGCCCCGGCGCGATTCCGGCTTGGTGATCTGAGAGGGTGGCGGGCGGCGCAGGCCGGGCCGGTACAGGTATTCACCGCCCGTGACATTCCCGGCGAGAACTGCTTTGGCACCATCCCGCCGTTTGCCGATCAGCCCGCACTGGCAGAGGGCCATGTCCGGTTGCGCGGCGAGGCGATTGCGCTGGTGGCGGGCGATGCTGCGGTGATCGAGGCACTGGACCTAGATACGTTTCCCGTGACGTGGGAAGAGACGGACGAGACGCTGGTACACGACCACCGACCGGACAACCTGCTGGTCACCGGACGCGTGCGCTGCGGCGATGCGCAGGCGGCGCTGGGCCGTGCGACCTATGTCGCCAGCGGCGACATGACGACGCCCTATATCGAGCACGCCTATATCGAACCCGAGGCCGGTGTCGCATGGATGGATGGCGATACGCTGATCATTCAGGCCTGCACGCAGGCACCGGTGATGGACCGTGATGAGACGGCCAAGGTGCTGGGTTTGGCACAGGACAAGGTCCGCATCATTCCGGCGGCGGCAGGCGGGGGGTTTGGGGCCAAGCTTGACCTATCGTTACAGCCGCTGATCGGGTTGGTGGCGCTGAAAACCGGACGGCCAGCGCGGATGATCTATAGCCGGGCTGAATCGATGGCCTCGACCACCAAGCGGCACCCGGCGCAGATGTCCGCGCGGATCGGGGCGGATGCCCAAGGGCGCATCTGCGGCATGGTCTTTGAGGGTGAGTTCAATACTGGCGCCTATGCCAGCTGGGGTCCGACCGTGGCAGGGCGGGTGCCGGTGCATGCCTCCGGCCCCTACTTTACCCCCGATTACCATGCCGAGGCAGATGCGCGTCACAGTTTTTCGGCCATTTCCGGGGCGTTTCGCGGTTTTGGCGTGCCACAGGCCGCGATCATGCAGGAAACCCTGTATGATGATCTGGCGGGTCAGGCCGGGATCGACCGGCTGGAATTTCGCCGGATCAATGCGCTGCAAAGCGGGCAGCGTACGGTATGTGGGCAGACCTTGCAGGGTGTCGGGATATCGGCCTGTCTTGACGCGCTCGCTAACCCTTGGGCTGCGGCCCTGTCCCGTGCGCAGGTGGCCAATGACGCAGGTGGCCCGCTGCGACACGGTGTCGGGATCGCCTCGTGCTGGTACGGCTGCGGCAATACCGGGCTGCCGAACCCATCAACGGTGCGCGTCGGGATCACCCCCGAAGGCACGCTGCGGCTGCATCAAGGGGCCACGGACATCGGGCAGGGCAGCAATACAGTGATCACGCAAATCTGCGCTGACGCGCTGGGGATGCCGGTTGCACAGTTCACTTTGGTCGGGCCGGACACGGCGCTAACCCCGGATTGCGGCAAGACGTCAGCCTCGCGCCAGACCTATGTCACGGGCAAGGCCGCCTATCTGGCGGGTGCGGCGCTGCGAGCGGCGATCCTGAGCCTGGGAAATATGGGCCCGGATGCGCAGATCACATTGGAAAGCGGGGTGCTGATCCTGCGCGAAGGGGCGGGGGAACGGCGGGTTGATCTGGACGCGATTGCGCCTGATGCCAACGGCTATGCCATCGCTGCCGAGGAAACCTATGACCCGCCCACCACGAGTCTGGATGCCGATGGGCAGGGATCGCCTTATGCGGTCTATGGCTATGGTGCGCAGATTGCCGAAGTATCGGTCGATACAGTTCTGGGGACGGTCAAGGTGAACCGGATCACCGCAGCGCATGACTTGGGCCGGGTGATTAACCCGCAACTGGCCGAGGGGCAGGTACAGGGCGGGATCGCGCAGGGGCTGGGTCTGGCGCTGATGGAAGAGTTCATTCCGGGGCGTACCGAGAACCTGCATGACTACCTGATCCCGACCACCGGCGATATGCCCGAAATAGAGACGATTCTGCTGGAGGTCCCCGATCCCGAGGGACCGCTGGGGGCCAAGGGGCTGGGCGAGCATGTGCTGATCCCCACCGCACCCACAATCCTGAACGCCATACGGCATGCCACGGGCGCGCGGGTGAACTCGCTGCCCGCATTGCCGCACCGGGTGCTGGCCGCGATCCGCGAGGCCGGGAAATGAGCGCGCGCGAGGACAAGATACGCTGCGATGCCTGTCCGGTTATGTGTTACATCGCACCGGGCAAGATCGGGGCTTGCGACCGGTACGGCAACGAGGATGGCAGAATCGTTCGCACCGACCCGCTGACCATCCTAGACCGTCGGATGGCAGCCGGGGACGAGGTCAAGCCGTTTCTGGCCGCCGACTGGGATGGGCAGAATGTCAGCGGCGACGGTGTTTTTGTCAGTGGTGTCGGATCGGGCACCACCTACCCCGATTACAAACCCGCGCCGTTTATCGTCAGTCGAGAGGTGGAGGGCGCGGATTTCATCACCGTCGTGACCGAGGCGATATTTTCCTACTGCGGCGTCAAGGTGAAGATCGACACCGACCGGCATCTGGGCGAAGAGCGCGCCATCGTGCGCGCGGGCGGTGAGGCGATCGGCCATGTCACCACCTCTGAGTATGGCAGTCGAATGCTGTCTCTGGGCGGGGTCGAACACCTGACCGGCGGTACGAAACCCGAAGGGCGCGTGACCTGCGATGCGTTGCTGCGGCTATGCAATGGCGAGGCGGTCGAACTGGTGATCGACGACGGTGCCACCGTCATCGTGCAGGCCGGGCAGCCGCCCATTGTGGACGGACAGCCAGAGGTGCGCATGCGTGTCGGCTGCGGGTCCGCCACCATCGGTATGTTCGCCAGCCAATGGCAGGGACTGGTGGATGAAGTGGTCGTGGTGGACGATCACATCACTGGCGTTGTCAGCGAACATCAGGCGGGCAAGGTTCTGGACTGGCCTGACACCGGTATCCGCATCAAGGGGCGGCGATCCACGCCGGGGCGGTATTTTCAGGTGGCCGGGCCGGGGCGCGGCTGGGGCGGCACGGATATTGAGGACCCGCTGGATATCCTGAATCCGTGGCTGGAAAAGAAAGGCGCGCGGCCGGGCCTGACACTGTTGATGGTGTCGACAACGGGCGAACACTACGGGTATTACGTGCTGGATGATGCTTTGGTACCGCAACCTGCGCCACTGCCCGAGGCGTTACAGCCATCGGTTGACCTGATCGCCGAGAATTGCGAGCCGGCACTTTGTACGGTGATGTTTCAGGCGGGGGCTGGCGGGTCGCTCCGCTCTGGCGTGACGCAGAATCCGGTCAAGCTGACCCATGCGGTACAGGGCGGGCAGTGCCGCGTGACCTGCGGCGGAGTGGCGGCCTATGTCTGGCCCGGAGGCGGCATCACGATCATGGTCGACGTGCGGGATATGCCTGACGGATCGTTCGGTTATGTACCAACGCCCGCGTTGGTCGCGCCGCTGGAATTCACGCTGACGAGGGGTGATTACATCGCGTTGGGCGGGCATGACGCAGCAGTGCGCAGTGTGGCCGATATTGTGGAAAAGGGCGGAGAATACGGCAACGCACTGCGCCGGGTCCGACCCAAACGGGACCCGTTATGAGCGGCGCGCAGGTAACGTGGATATCTGGTGGGCGGCTGCATCTGAATCACGGGCCGATTGATATGATCGTGGGCGCGACGGGCCCCGGACGCGCCGCTGGATTATCTCGCGCAATAGCGCGGTTCGATACGTTGCTGGAAGAATTGGCCGTGGAATTGCCCCGTCTGCGTGCCCCGCAAGGACCGCCGCCGCGTGGCGCCATTGCAACGACGATGGTTGCTGTGACCGCGCCTTTTGCGGAGTTCATCACGCCTATGGCTGCGGTTGCCGGGGCCGGGGCGGATGCGGTGCTGACGGCGCTGTGCGACGGACCGGGCATCGACAAGGGCTATGTGAACAATGGCGGCGATGTCGCCTTTTACCTGACGCCCGGTCATAGCATGACTGCCGCGATTGCCAGCGCGGCAGGCGGGCAGGCGCGCGTTGACCATCGGGATGCGGCGCGCGGCATTGCCACGTCGGGCTGGCGCGGGCGCAGTCAGTCGCTGGGGATTGCCGATAGTGTCACTGTTCTGGCCCAAAACGCCGCAATGGCCGATGCCGCAGCAACACTGATTGCCAATGCCGTTGACCTCCCCGGCCATCCTGCAATTGCGCGTCTGCCCGCCAGTGAGGTCTTTGCCGACAGTGATTTGGGCACGCGCGCCGTGACCGTGGCCGTCGGCCCGCTGACAGATCTTGAGATCGCGCGCGCGCTTGGCAAAGGACTGAGAACTGCGGAAACCTACCGCAAGCGTGGCCTAATCTGTGCCGCCGCGCTTTGCCTCGGCGGGCAGCAGGTTCTGACGCGCACAATGACGCTGTTACACCCCGAACTGGAGCCGATAGATGCCTGAATTCACCCTGCGCAAGACGATGCTGTTCGTCGAGGATATCCACCATGACGGCGGGCCTGCGCCAGACCTGCCGCGCCGTAGGGCGGCCATTGCCGCGCTGGTGCGCAATCCGTTCGCGGGCGGCTATACCGATGACCTGCAATCGGCCATGGACGATCTGAAACCGCTGGGCCTGTCGATGACCGAACGATTGATCGACGCGATGGGTGGTGCCGAGGGGATCGACGGCTATGGCAAGGCCGCGATGTGCGGCGAGGATGGCGAGCTGGAGCACACCGCGCTGTGGCATGTGCCGGGTGGCTATGCGATGCGCGCCCGGTTGGGCGAAGCGAAGGCGATTGTGCCATCCGCGATGAAACAAGGCGGACCCGGCAGCCGGATCGACGTGCCACTCGGCCATATCAACGCCGCCTATGTGCGCAGCCATTTCGACGCGATGGAGGTGGGGCTGCCGGATGGGCCACGCCGTGATGAGTTGCTATTCGTGCTGGCGATGTCGCGCGGCGGACGCATCCACGACCGGATGGGTGGCTTGCGCGTTGAGGATGTGACTGGCGGGGATGGGTTGCGCTAGTGGCGCAGAGCGCGCGGTGGGTTGAAAGCCCACCCTACGCCATCAGGATCGGCCGGGACGCTTGGACAATTGTACCGCTAAGATACCCGCCATGATCACCGCAACCCCGATGATATCATAGAGTTGTAATGGCTCACTGAGGATCAGCGCGGCGATGGCAACGCCAAGGAACGGGTTGAGAAAGTGAAACGTCGCCGCCCGTGTGGCGCCGATCCGCTCGACCAGCATGAACCACACCAGCGTGGCACCGAGGCCGGGAACAATCGTGGTATAGGCAAAGGCCGCGACCAGTTGCCAGCTCCATGCGATTTCGATGGTTTCGGTCGCCACGGCGGCAACGCTGAGTACGGCGCTGCCGATCAGCATTTGCAGGCCCACCACCATCAGGAAATTCCCACCCGACGTGGCCCCACGGACGGCCAGTGTCGCAATGGTCAGCGCGACCACCCCGACCACGCAAAGCGTCAGGCCATAGAGGTCAACGCCATCCGACAATCGGTTGCCCATGATGATGACCACCCCGACGAGGCCCGCCAGCAAACCCAGCACGGCGATAGGTGGCAGCCGGTCACGGAACACAATCCACCCGGCCAGCGCCACCAACAGCGGCATGGTCGAGGCAATGATTGCAGCCAACGATGCCTCAATTGTCTGCATCGCTACAAAGTAAAGGCCAAGGTAGAGCGCATTCTGACAGACCCCGAACACAATGGTCGCGCGCCACTGCGGCGGCGTCAGACGCCACGATTGGCCCAACATCCGCGCGATCAGAATACCCAGAAGGCCGGAGATCAGAAACCGCAGCGCCAGCGCGCTGACCGGTGGCGCGGACAGAACGATGATCCGCGCAGACGTATAAGCACTGGACCACATGACCGCAAAGGCGATGCCCATGATGATTGCGCGAAAATCCATGTTGTGGAATGTCCTGCCTGAAAACTGAAAAGGGCCGCCCGCTATGGGCGACCCTTTCCGAAACTCGGTCGTAATGCAAGATCAGCCGTTCACGCTGTCCTTCAGCGCCTTGGCGATGGTCATCTTCACAACCTTGTCGGCTTCTTTCTTGATCTGCTCGCCGGTGGCAGGGTTGCGCACCATACGCTCGGGGCGCTCGCGGCAGTAGATTTTGCCAACGCCGGGCAGGGTAACGGCGCCACCACCCGATACTTCGCTGGTGATCACGGCGATGATCGCATCAAGAGCCGCGCTTGCGGATTTCTTGTCGCTGTCCATCTCTTCGGCCAGAGCCGCAACGAGCTGGGTTTTGGTCATAGGTTTTGCCATTTTATGGTCTCCTTAAACTGCCCGTTCCTTGGGCCTCATTGGCGTAATTTAACGCTATCTTGTGGGGTAACACAACGAATAGTGGCAGCGAATAAAGCGAAAATATAGGATTTTCGGCGGTTTTTCGTCCTTCAAAGGAACGCTGTTTCCTCAAATGACCGTAATTTCCGACTGTGAATGCGTTCCAGTGGCATTTTCGCCAGCGTTTCCATTGCACGAATTCCGATCATCAGGTGGCGGGCAACCTGCGCATTATAGAAATCAGACGCCATGCCGGGCAGCTTCAACTCGCCATGCAGAGGTTTGTCTGAGACGCACAAAAGCGTGCCATAGGGTACGCGAAAGCGAAACCCGTTGGCGGCGATTGTCGCACTTTCCATATCCAGCGCGATGGCCCGGCTCTGGCTGAGGCGCTGCACCGGGCCAGACTGGTCACGCAATTCCCAGTTGCGGTTATCAAGACTGGCAACAGTGCCGGTGCGCATGATCCGTTTCAGGTCATACCCGGTCAGCTGGGTTTCCTCGGCAACCGCTTCTTGGAGCGCGATCTGGATTTCGGCCAATGCGGGGATCGGCACCCATATGGGGACGTCGGCATCCAGTACGCCATCTTCGCGCAGATAAGCATGCGCCAGAACGAAATCCCCCAAGCTCTGGGAATTGCGCAGACCAGCGCAGTGACCGACCATGATCCAGGCATGTGGACGCAGCACCGCGATGTGATCTGTCGCGGTCTTGGCGTTGGACGGGCCGATGCCGATATTGACCAGCGTGATGCCCGTGCCGCCCGGTCGCTTGAGGTGATAGGCTGGCATCTGCGGCAGTTTCAGTGGCACCTCCAGCGGCGCCTCTGGATCGGTGATCTCTACATTGTCGGTACTGACAAAGCTGGTGTAGCCGCTATCGGGATCAGCGAGTGCGCGGCGGGCGTAGGCTTCGAACTCGGACACGTAGAACTGATAGTTGGTGAACAGGACGTGGTTCTGGAAATGCGCCGGTTCGGTCGCTGTGTAATGCGCCAGCCGAGCCAGCGAATAGTCGACGCGTTGCGCGGTGAAGGGCGCCAGTGGCTCGGTCCCGTCAGGGGCGGCGCGCGCGGTCCCGTTCACGATATCGTCGTTGGTGGTACTGAGGTCGGGAACGTCAAAAACATCGCGCAGGGTGAACCGCGCCGCGCCTGCATGCGGGACAGTCAATTCGGAATCCTGCGCCACGGCAAAATGCACCGGTATCGGCGTATCTGACACACCGATGCTGATCGGCACATTGTGGTTTTCCATCAGCAGTTCGATTTGCTGGGTCAGGTAACTGCGGAACAGGTCGGGCCGGGTGATTGTGGTGGCATGTGTCCCCGGTGCCGATACGTGGCCAAAGCTAAGCCGGCTGTCCACCTTGGCGAACGAGGACGTGGTGATCCGGATCTCTGGATAATAGGCGCGAATACGGCGCGACGGCACCGGTCCTGTCATTGCCGCATCAAAGGATTGGCACAGGAATCGCACCGCCATGTCGTAAAGCGTGCAGAGGTGATCAACCGCCGCGTGCGCGTCCGTGAATTGCGCCGGGGGCGGCGCGTCGGGAATGTCGATGGTCCTGTCCGCCTGCTGCATAGTGGCCTGCCTCGCTTGTTGGCGGGCACGTTGACACGCGGCGGCGCGGGGATCAAGCTGTGCAGGAGCGGGATGGGGATAGATCAGGCCATGGATTACGAGACCATCAGCGCCGAAGCGTTCGGCGCGTCACTCACCGGGATCGGTCTGAATATTCTGGTGCGGGATGTGCGACGGCAGGTGCATTTTTTAACCGAGGTTTTCGGTGTCGAAGCGCATCAGATCACCGATGATTTCGCGATCATCCGCTATCATGGCAGCGTCATGCAGGTACATAGTGATGGGACCTATCATTCAAATCCGCTGCCCAGCCTCATCCCCGAGGCAGGCGCGCGCGGTGGCGGCGCCGAATTCCGTTTCTACCACACCCATCCAGACGCGGCACAGGCCCGCGCAGAGGCGATTGGCGCGCATGTTCTACAGCCCGCTAAAGACAAACCGCACGGCCTGCGAGAAGCCTATATCCTGTGTGAAAACGGCTATGCGTGGGTGGCATCGCTTCCGTTATGAGGCCAGAGTCCTCTGGCACTGAGATGGGACGCTTGCCAATAGAGCGGGGCGCGCGCATATCTGGGGCATGACCCGAACACTGCTTTCTTTTGGCCACGGCTACTGTGCCCGCGCCCTGACACGTCTGCTATCACCCGACGACTGGAAGGTGATCGGCACCACTCGCCGCGAGGACAAGACCGCACAGACGACGGTCGGTAGCGCCGAGATCGTGAGCTTTCCCGGCACGGACCTCGGTCCGGTGCTGGCGCAGGCCACACATCTGCTGATTTCGGCGGGGCCTGATGCGGACGGCGATCCGATGCTGAATGCACTGAGTCATCACATCACACGCCTTGCACCACATCTGGAATGGGTTGGCTACCTGTCGACAACCGGCGTTTACGGCGATCACGCAGGCGGCTGGGTGGATGAGACAACACCGCTGACCCCCAGCACCCGTCGCGGCCAGATGCGTGTCGACGCCGAAGCCGCGTGGCGGGCGATCCCTGATCTGCCGTTGCACATTTTTCGTCTTGCAGGAATTTACGGGCCGGGCCGCGGTCCTTTTGCCAAGGTTCGCGCAGGCACGGCGCGACGGATTGTCAAGCCGGGGCAAGTGTTCAGCCGTATTCATGTCGAAGATATCGCGCAGGTGTTGCTGGCCTCGATCCGCGCGCCGAGACCGGGTGCTGTCTATAACGTCTGCGACGACGACCCCGCGCCGCCCGAAGACGTGATCGGCTATGCCGCCGAGTTACTGCACTTGCCGGTCCCGCCTGCAACGCAGTTTGACGATGCAGACATGACACCTATGGCACGCAGCTTCTATGCCGAGTCGAAACGCGTGCGCAACGATCTGATCAAGCAGGAGTTGGGCATCACGCTGCACTACCCCAACTATCGGGACGGGCTGCTGGCGTTGCTTCAGGCCGACAACTGACGTCACCTAATAGTGGGCGAATGAGGGTCAAAAGTTCTGCCGCCTGATCATCATAAGTTGCCACGTGTACCGGCGCAGTCGGTCCTATCCCGCGATCCATCTGAGCGGCAATTTGCGCGCGCAGCGGCGCAGGGCCCGCGCCAATCGGGATCAGGTCAGCGGCCACGACGCCCGAATGTTCGACCGTGCCGCCGCTGTCGGTCTGGATCACGCGAATGCCGCGCGCCAGCGCCTCGCGAATTGCCAGACCAAAGGTTTCCTTCCATTGCGACGGAAACAGTAGAACGTCGATTTGGGCATAGAAGGTATCCATCTCAGCTTGCGAAAACCTTGGGTGTATCTGCCATTCACCGGGCAGTCCGGTCAGATCAATCCCTGTCCACCATCCGCCATCCAATGCGCCGTCGACCAGATGCATGGTGAAATCGTCGCGCTCCAACCCGGCAAAGGCGGCGTGGATATCTGGCCAACCTTTGATTTGTGCGGGGCCGCCAAGATAACCAAAGGCCAGCCGCGCGTCTGTCGCCCGGCGCGCTGTTTGCGCAACAAAGTACGTGGAATCTGGCAGGCACACGCCATTTCGCCAGACAGTGCCGCGTCCGGGTGCCAGACCGGATGCCTCGCACAAGTCACGGGCAAATTGACTTGGATAGGTCACGATGTCCGCCAGCGCCGCTTGCCGCTTGAGATAGGTATCGCGTGTACGCGCGGCGCTGAAATCCTCGACACAGCCACGACAGCGTGACAGGCACACAGGTGCCTGCCCGCAATATCGCTGATCGGGGGTGATCATAAATTGACGCTCGCATAGCCACCAGAAATCATGCACGCTGAGCACCACAGGCAGACCGCGCGCCTTGGCGACCTCGATCACACCGGCACCGACGTCCTGCACGCAATGCACATGCACCAGATCAGGCACGAGCCTGTCAATCAACCCGCCGATACTCTCTGCCAGATCAGCATTGTTATAGCGTGCGGCATAACTGCGCCCCTCGGGGACATTGACGAGGTAGGACGTCAGGCCATTCACTTCGGATTTGATCACGGCATAGGGGGCCAGCTCTGCCCGGCTGATCAACGAGATCGCCGTGATCAGGCACCCCTTGCGGCGCAGAGCATGGGCCACTTCTTCGGCGACGATGGTCGCACCGCCATAGGCGTTTGGCGCGAAAAACACGTTAACGATCAGAATATGTGGCCCGCTCATGCCAGCACCCAATCCATGAGGTCAGGGTCAACGATATGCGGGGCCGCCTGTGCCGACCAATGCTGTTCCAGATTACGACGGGCCCGGAGGCCCATCGCACGCGCCGCGCCCGGATCACGCGCCAGAGTGTTCAACGAACCGCCCCAGTCGCGCGATGACCGGGCAACAAAACCCGTCTGATCGTGACGCACCACCTGTGGCAAATCCCCGACCGCGCTGCATATGGCAGGTGTGCCGACGGCAGCGGCATCTATGGCGCGCACCGCGCTCTTGCAGCGATTGAACGGATCGCCCACCAGCGGCATCACCACGCAATCGGCCTGCGCCAACGTCCGCAAATACGTGTCATAGTCTGTAAAGCTGTGCCATTCAGTCTGGCGCGCGATGGCGGTTGGCAGATGCCGTCGCTCAAAATGACCCAGCATCATCAACCGCCGGTTTCCGTCAGCAGCCAGAAATGCGGTCAGTTCCGCCTCGATTATCTTAAAATCGGCTTCGTGACCTTGTGATCCGCTGGCAAAAGCAACCCGAAACGCCGCCTCATTGTCGGTGCTGGCCTGCATCGCCTGCTGGCCCGCCCGCAGCGTGGCCTGATCAGCAAAGTTGCGCCGCACGAACACCGGGCGCGACGTATAAAGGCGCGCATGATCTGCCAGCCCCGGCGTCGAGACTGACACCGCATCACAACCATTCATCGTTTCCAGATAGCGCGGCGCCTCTGCCGCGAAATGCGCCTGCAAGCCCGGTTCCAGAACTGTCATATTCGCGTAAGTTTCGTAGGCGGAAATCGAGAACAGCGGATCGTCAATATCATAGAGGATCGGCAGACGAAGACGACGCGCCTCGTACAGCAGCATCGGCACATCGCCGCAACCGGATAGTCGATAACACATCAAATGCGTCGCATCCTGCAAGATCTGTACTGCGCGGGGGACATCCTGATGGTGGGCGTAGCGTAGCTCGACATCGCGCAGCCGCCAGAACTCTTCCAGCTGCTCGACCCGGTATTTACGGCATTGCGGCAGATTCAGATCCCCGATCAACGCGATACTGCGGCGCCGGGTGACGTATGCCGGGGCAGCAATCACATGAAACGCATCCGAGCGCGCCAGACTGCGCCAAATACCGCTGAGATAGTGATCCCCGCCCATATTCGGCGTGCGGGGTACGTCGCTGGGCGCTACGCCCCTGCGCCGGGACATCACATAGGTGCACGCACGCGTTAATGCCGTGCGCACCCCGTCACGGCGGACAACCCATAGGAATTGCCGGACGAGCGATGGGCGTAGGTATCTTATCACCGGGGCTTCCCCTCGTTGCAGTGTGACCGCCTCATCTATTGCGCAAGATAATTAAGTGAGAGTTTACGAGTTCTCTTTACCAAGGGCGGGCAAGAGATTTTGGGCAACCATGGCTGGGACATGAACGGTATAGGCGCAACTGATCCGGTTCGTATTCTGATGGGTGTCCACAACGGTGCGCCCTACCTGCCCGCACAACTAAGGAGCATCGCCGCCCAGAACGGTGTGACTTGGACCCTCACCTGTAATGACGACGCATCAAGCGATGAAAGCCGTTCTGTCATCACCCGGTTTGGTCAAAGCCATCCCGGCCGCGTCATATTGAAATCAGGTCAGAGGCGCGGGTTCTCTCACAATTATTTGAAGTTGATAGCTGGGCTGCCTGAGTGCCCCGGTCTGGTGGCGCTCGCCGATCAGGATGATGTGTGGTGTGCGAACAAACTGCGCCGTGCGGCAATCTGGCTGGCCCGTGTGCCAGCGGAACAGCCGGTGCTTTACTGCGCGCGGCGCTGGATTTGGGATGGCGCGAACGAGGTGCGGTTCGGACCAGACAACCGCGTAAAAGCACCATCTTTCCGAAATGCGCTGGTCGAAAACATCGCACCGGGAAACACCATCGTCCTTAACGCCGCAGCGGCGGCTCTGGCGCGTACTGCAGCGCGGTTGACCGGGCCGGTATTTGCACATGACTGGTGGCTCTACCTTCTGATATCCGGGGCGGGGGGGCGAATTCTAACTGATCCGTCACGCGTATTGTTCTACCGACAACATCGAACCAACGCGATTGGCGCCGGCACAGGCATACGCGGGCTGGTCGCGCGCAAGCATGCCGTCCTGCGCGGGGTATTTCGTGCGCGGATCGCTGGCAACATTGCCGCTATGCAAGACTGCGCCGCGTTTCTTACGCCAGAAAACTACGCAACCCTTGATCGTTTCACCAATGCCCGCAAGAAACCGTTTCCAGCGCGCATCTGGGCGCTGGGACAGGTTGCGCCCTACCGTCAATCGGTGTCCGGCTCGATGGGATTTTGGGGGGCAGCCGCGCTTGGAAAAACCTGATCCTGTTCCGAATATTCTGCTTTTTGGTGGCGATGGAGCGCGTACCGGCGTGCCCCGCCATCTTGAACAGCTGAGCGAGACACTCGTCGGTTCTGCGGCGCTTACCATCGTCAGCGACCGCAATCGCGGCGGCTATGACCGCATCATCGAGGCCGGTACACATCACATCGAGATCGACGGAATGCGCAGCTGTCTGCGCCCCGGAACGATGTGGCGCGGATGGCGCGGCGCATTGCGTGTTGCGCGCAGCCAGAACTGGGACGTGATCTGGCTGCATGCGCGATTACCTGCGTTGATGTTGCGGATGGCGTTGGCGCTGCGGCTGTTGCGCCCTTCGCCGCAGACCCGCATCGCAATGACCTATCACGGCATCCCGTTCGATCCGGGCCACCGTCGGCTCGCAGCAGTCGTTTCCCGGTGGCTGGAGCGGTTCCTGTTGGCGCACTGCCCGCCTATGCATCTGGTGTTTGTGTCCTCGGACATGGCGATCCGGCTGCGCAACGTGGTCGGCGAAACCCGGATGATGCGGCACATCACCCACGTTCTTCCCAACAGTTCCAACTTGGGAAAGCTGCCCTTGCCGCGACACGGCCGCAACCAGCGACAATTGGTGATCACCGGGCGCGCAGGGTATCAAAAAAACTATCCACTGGCGGTGCGTCTGATGGATCATATGCCACCTGAATACAGCCTGACATTGTGCGGGTCGGGCACTGATGATCCAACGTTCCAAGCCCGGATATTGCGGCAAGTGCGGCCAGAAACCCGCGCACGTGTCCATTTTACCGGTTCATTGGCCGATGTGCGCCCGATACTGGCCGAGGCGGACGGGTATTTGCTGACCTCGCGCTACGAGGGGATGCCGATCGGCACGATTGAGGCTTTTGAATGCGGATTGCCGATCATCCTTGGCCCGATCGAGGCCGCACCCGAAATCATCGCGACACACCCAATGGCAATGTGTCTTCCGTTGCGCGATCTGCCGCGGGACGCCGTTCGTATTACCCAACTGATCGAAAGCTATGTCAGTACCCGCAGCGATAGTGCCGCAAGAATCCGCGCAGCGTGGCGGCGCAGCTATCCTTATGATATCTGGCAATTTCGCGCCCGCAGGCTGGTGTCCGAGGTGCTGGGCAGTTTTCGGACCGACGCAGAACGGCAAAAACCTGCACCCTAGATCACCGATGCTGCCAGGTTCAGCTGCGAACCGCCCAAATTACGCTCGTGTAGGGCCAATGCCTCTTCCAGATCGTCAAAGACGCGCAAAACACCGTTTTCCAACACGGCACCCATGTCGCAGATGCGCCGAATCATCGGTAACGAGTGGGATACCACCACCGCGCCCGCATGTTCGCGCCGTGCATCGAACAGGGCGATGCTTTTGCGCCGAAATGCGCCGTCACCCACCGACGTAACCTCGTCTACGAGATAGGTGTCGAACGGGATGCCCATCGACACACCGAATGACAGCCGCGCCTTCATCCCTGCCGAGTAGGATCGCAGTGGCATATGAAAATGCGGGCCAAGCTGCGCGAAATCGTGAACGAAATCCAAGAGCGCAGAAGTATCCACCCCGTAGATACGCGCCACGAACCGCGTGTTCTGCGCGCCTGTTAGATCGGGATGGAACGATCCGGCAAAGCCGACAGGGTAGGAAATGCGCCCGTTCGTGACCACCCGCCCGCGTGACGGCCTGATTGTACCGGCAATAATGTCGAGCAGCGTGCTCTTGCCCGCGCCATTCCGACCCAGCAAGGCAACGCTTCGCCCGGCAGGGAAAACCGCGGTGGCATTTCGGATTACTACCTTGCGCGCGCCGCGCAACGGGAAATCCTTGCTTATGTTTTCCAGCCGGATCATTTTCCGTCGCCTTAGCGCCGGTCGCGCAGGCTGTAGGTGATCAGCACTGCAACACACCACAGAAAAAACGCGAACAAGAGCGCAATCAGCAACAGTTTCAGCCGCTCAGGGTATTCTGCGGCCTCTGCCAGTGTCGGCTCGATATGGGCGGCCAGATAGCGGCTTTGTTTCTGCGCCTCGGCTTGCGCAGCGTCATAATTGGCGAGTGCGGCAGTATAGGCGGTTTCGGCGAACTCACGGTCAACGATCAGACCTTCGTATTCGCCCACAAGATCGGCGAACGCCTCTGTCGCGGCATTCCCCTGGCCCAAGCCCAGCTTTTGCCGTTCGGCGGCAATCCGGTCCTCAATCACCGCCACGCGCCGGGTCGCCTGGACCACACGCGGGTCATTGGCGCGTGTCGAATCTCGCAGGAGGTCCAGCTCGATCAGTGCCTCTGCCAGCTGTCGCTGTAGCGTGGTGACAAGCCCCATGCGCCCCGCAGTGTCCATTGTCGGGTCGACCATCTGGTTGCGGTTCCGGTACGCGGTGAGCGCCTTGCGCGCCTCCTTGAGCCGCACGACCGCGGCATCCAGTTCATCACGCGCGTACTTGATCGCATCCTCACGAGCGACGATCGACAGGTCATTGATCATCGCACTGCACGCAGCAAAGAGTGCCGCCGCGATGCGCTGAGCATCTTGCGGATCAAAGGCCAGAATACGCAGATCAATCATGCCGCTGCCACTGTCATATTCGATACGCACCATGCGTTCCCAATGGGCCTGAAGATCCTCAATCGTCCCCGCAGGATCGACGGTAAAGATGGGGTCACGCCAACGATCCGTGTCACCCCAGACGGCGCGCAGATCCACGCGCTGCTCCATCAGGCGCACGAGTTTCTGACTGGTAAGGTAGGCATAGAGGATATCGGTATCGGACGAGGATGAGCCGGATAGTTCCGTGACGCCACCTAGCAACTCGATCGCCGATCCGCTTTCCTCAGTGCGTACCGAAAACCCCAGATGCGATGCGTATTGATCCGCGACGCGGGTATAGAGGAACCAGCCCACCGTGTAGGCGGGCATTGCCACCAGCAGGAAAAAACTGAAGATCGCAAACCGGTGTCGCAGCCTTAACCGACTGTGTGTGACGGGTGGCGGCAGTGCCGTTGCGCCCTGTCGGTCGATCGCTCGGGTGATGGACATTCGTGCCTGCTTTCTTCTCAGCGTTCTGCCTGGCCCCGGTCCTCATGTGCAGACGGGGTACCGTCCGGTTTATTCGCTTTTGCTAAAAGATTTCTTAAACCCCGCCCGTTACCCTTGATGTGTAATATTAGGGGACGGGCATGGCCGGTTCGAATGTGATGAAATCGGGCGGCGCTACGCAGGCGGCTCGCGCCATTGCGGCGCTGATCCTGCGTGAGATGTCGACCACATATGGCCGCTCTCCGGGGGGATACCTCTGGGCGATCATCGAACCTGCGGCTGGTGTTGCCCTGCTGACGGCGGTGTTTTCCATTGGCTTTCGCGCCCCCCCACTGGGAACAAGTTTTCCGTTGTTCTATGCGGCGGGGGTGCTGCCCTTTTTGATGTTCAACGATCTCTCCGGAAAACTGGGCCAGACAATCCAGTTTTCGCGCGCATTGCTGAAATACCCACGCGTGACCTTTCTTGATGCAATCATCGCGCGGCTGATCCTGAATGGCTTTGCTCAGTTGATGGTAAACGCCATAGTGCTGAGCTTTATCCTCTGGGGCCTAGGCGCGCGTGCCAGCATCGACGCGCAGAGTATTGCAATGGCCTATCTGCTCGTGATCTGTCTGGCGACAGGGATTGGAACGCTGAATGCGTTCCTGACGCTGGCCTATCCGTTATGGGCCACGATCTGGGCAATTGTTACCCGGCCGCTGTTCATCATTTCATGCGTGTTCTTTGTATTTGAATCGGTTCCGGCACCCTATGGCGATCTTTTGTGGTTCAACCCGCTGGTGCATATCGTCGGCATGATGCGCGAGGGGTTCTATCCGTTTTATCATGCCAGCTATGTTTCGGCGCTTTATGTGATGGGGCTATCGGCAGTGACATTCATTACCGGCCTCTTTCTGCTGTGGCGGCATCACCGGGATATTCTGCTAAAGTAGATTGGTGTGTCAGCCCCAGCTGGACGGGATTGCAAAACCTTCCTCACGCACCTCATTGGTGATGCGGGCAATATCGCGGGCAAAGAGGTTACCAAAAAACTCCGGCATCTGGCGGCGCGCTGATTCAGTAAAACGCCGCGCCAACAAAGCATCGGGATAGGTCTGGGCATCGACGCCTAGAAACCCCTCGATCCTAGCGAGCATCGCGCGCTGATCAGCATGAATATCCTCGTAAAAGACCGCGTGCCAGTTGGCGTCATCCAGACCACCACGCAGCGCGCGCAAGGTACGGCCATATTCAGCGTTGTCCCAGATAAAGGGTTTGCGCACAAAGGCATCAAAATCGGCAGGTCCCCAGCAGTCCAACAGATGCATCTGGTCAGTTACCTGTAGGTGGAACTTGGTATGACTCCACAATCGTTTCAGTGGATCGCGCATGGTGTAGAGAACGCGCAGCCGGTTGCACGATGCCTGAATCCGCGGCCAGATCTCTGCCGGGACATGCGCCGTCAGGTTGGAGAAGTCACAGGCATAACGATGATGCGAGCGCAGCTGAAACAGGTTCCGATACCAATGATCGTCTACCGGACCGTTCAGATAGGCACTGACCCAATGCAGGTTCTGGCGGATACGGTCGATATTAGCCGTGGCCGGATCAAAGCGCAGCAGGTAGCGTTCACGCACATTCTCAAGCCGGCGGCGTTCGTTTAGCTGGGTTTTGTCCACGTAGCGATGATAGAAATAATGCACTTCTTTCTCGGGGCAGAAATGCAACTGCGGATGTCGGTCCAGCATCGCATATAGCCATGTTGTGCCAGCCTTCATCGCGCCTATACCGAGGAATAGATCACCGAATATCCTAGGATCTGCCACGCGCCATACCTCCGATGTGTCATACCACCGAGACCTAAGGGAATTTCGTTAACCAAAGATGTGCCACGCCCGGACAGGCACACTCAGAACGCAAAATCGTTCCCATCCAGATCGTCGACCGACACGCCTGCCAGCGTGATCCATCCGCCGCCGGTATCAATCACCGCGTCATTGCCGTTCTGGCTTAGATGGTTTGACAGCAGGTCATTCAGGTCGGTGATCGCAGAGATCGCAGACAGATCCAGACGTTCAAAGTCGTTGAGCGCCTCGAAGTCATCGATACGGTCGGTGCCGTGACCGTCGGTAAAAACAAAGGTGTCGGCGTTGAAGTCCCCCGCCATCCGGTCATTACCGCTGCCGCCTGTGATCGTATCGAACCCGGCACCGCCATAGATCGAATCCGCACCCGAGCCTCCTGACAGAACGTCATCGCCGGTGCCGCCAAAAAACCTGTCATTACCCGCCCCACCCGACATGGTATCATTGCCCTGCTCTCCGAACAGACCATCGTTGCCAGCGCCGCCATCGCCGACATCATTGCCCGCCCCGCCAAAGAGCCGATCCAGACCATCACCGCCCAACAACGTATCATCGCCGCTGCGTCCATAGAGGTTATCAGCCTGCCTGCCGCCATCCAGATAGTCATTTCCGTCACCGCCATCGAGAAAATCGAAGCCGCCGTCGCCCATCAGGCGATCATCGCCATCCTCACCGAACAGGCCATCGACCGTGAGTCCGACATTGACCCCGCCACTCAGGCTGTCATTACCGCTGCCGCCATAGAGCCGGTCGGCGGTATCCCCCCCAAGGAGTGTATCCGACCCTGCGCCGCCATAGAGAACGTCAAACCCGGCCTCACCCAGAATACGGTCATTGCCGTCGTCGCCATAAATTAAGTCCGCCTGACCGCCACCGTTGAGGAAATCACCGCCATCGCCACCATAAATGCTGTCAAAACCCGCATCACCGGTAATCGTATCCTGCCCCGCGCCACCATAGAGCATATCCTCGCCGAACCCGCCTGAAATACGGTCATTGCCGCCATTGCCCATCAACGTGTCATTGCCGCCCTCCCCGCGCATGTCGTCGTGCCCTGCCTGCCCGTCAAAGGAGTCGGCTGTGTCGGCGCCGTGAAACGTATCGTTCGACAGGGTACCGGTGATTTGGCCGGACGCCTTGGACAGTGGCACGCGGTCGATCACGGTCAGGCCGCCATCAATTAAATCTGCCTTGTCCAGCCGACTGCCATCGGCAGTGTGCACCAGTGTCACCTCGCCGCGATAGCGGACCTCGGCACCCCAGCTTTGCGGCAATACTTGTAGGTCCTGCACATCCCAGATGCCGGGCAGGCCGGTAAAATCGAGCCTGTCCTCGCCCAACTGGAAATCGGTGACAGTGTCTTCCTGCGCGTCGACGGTGAAAACAAACGTATCTGCACCCGCTCCACCGGTCAGGATATCCGCGCCCGCGCCATCGACCAGAACATCATCGCCAGCGCCGCCACTGATCTGGTCCGAACCAGCCGCACCGACCAACACATCGTCTGCATTGCTACCATTCAGGGTACTGCCTGTGTCGTCCGCCTGAAGGGTTTGCCCAATGTCCAAACCCGACGTGGTGAACTGCACCAGATAGGGCGCCGCCTGCGTAGATGCCCAGATATGCAGCTCGCCCCCAGCCGACGCGACCGCAATATCAGTGATCCCTCGCAGGGGAGTGTCCAGTGTCGCAGCCATGGTGTCGACGTGGTGCAGCCGTCCGCCGGGCAGCAGTGTGAAAAGGCTGATGCCACTGTCGGACCCTGCCACCGCGACAAAGACGCGGTCCTCCACGGTCAACACCTCCAGATGCGATGCATCGGCAAAACGCGTGTCACGGTTGTCGAGCACCTGATCGGACAGGCTGAGGCTGCCATCCGTCTCGGCCTGAAAAACAGATAATGACCCGGTGTCCGACGCGGCGGCGAGCACATATCCCTTGCCGTCAACCTCCAGCGCGCGGATTGTCTGTGGTCCGGCCAGCGCGCCACCGACAGTGTCGGTGGTCAGCGTGTCCAACGGCGTCGCACGACCACCATCAAGCCGAAAGGACGACAGCGCATCCTCGCGCCCGAAAACAGCAAAGCCATAGCTGATACCGTCCAGTTCCAGTGTCGCAACTCCGCTGGCTTCCGCGCCGTTCACGGCGTCACCGCCAACGACCCCCCGCGCCTGCGGGGCCGGGGCGGCAAAGTCGATCACGCTCAGCCCGCCGCCACGCAACGCAGCAAAACCCACATCGCCAGACACAGAAAGCGCGCGCAGACTGCCCATGTCGAAGCCGGAAATCTGATGGCTGGTAACGCCGCCAAAGCCGTTACCGCCAAGCGACAAACCGGTAAGCGTACCGCCCGCCAGACCAACCAGTAGCAATTGATCCATCCCACCAGTGGTCATCATGGCCAGATCGGTGGATTCCAGTTGCAGCCGCGCTTCGTCGATCCGCCATCTGTCCGTTTCCGACACGTCACCCGCGCCGATGGCAAACGCAGTAACCCAGCCATCGCCACGCGTTGTGGTGATCAGCATTGGACCGTTTGCGCCCGTCACCACAGCGACGTCGGTGACGCCAATCAAAGCCTCAGCTACTGCCGTCTGGACAGAACCGGCAGCGTTCAGGCGCAGCTCGGGCATATGTTTTCCCCTCTCACGCCCACCCGCCGAGGAATATGTCCCAAGTCCGTTAACGGTAACCTTTGTAAATGCGGCGTAAATACGGAGATTAAGGAGAATTTAGCAGATTGCGGTCTGACACATCAGCCTGTGATCGGCGCCGTGTTCCTCCTCGCTTTCACACATTCCCGTTCATATCTTCGCGCAGAACAGTGTCGCCGCCGCCAATCGCCTCTCGGGCGTATTTATGCCCGGCATAGACCGCCGCCGCGATCAGGCCCGGCGCGTAACAGTCACCAATCCGTGTGACCCGTTCCAGCCCGGCATCCTGCCAATCGGTCCGGCGCGCGTTGAGGTCGGTCCATAGCCGATCATTGGGCAAGCGCGAGGTTACGGGTATGAACGTGCCGCAGTCGATCTGCCGCGTCTTGCCGGAATAGGCACATGCAAGGGACAGTTGGGTGCCATCCATGTCTGCAAGCAGAGTGTTCGGCACAATTTCAACGTCGAGAGCGATAAGCCGATTCTGGATGCGATGCTGTTCCAGCGTGAAGGTCGACCACGGCGCGACGATGGGTGACGGTGTTACGAAAACCACCGCACGCCCGGTCGTCGCCGCCATTTCGGCCAAAACGCTGCCAAGGTAGAACCGATCATCGTCAAAGATCACGATTGGCCCGGTTCCGCTGTCTTGTTTCAGCCCGCCGTGCATGGCATCATCCGGGGACATCACCAGATCCGATTGCAAAAAAGGCAGCGGTCTGCGATGCGCACGCCCCGCTCCGTCATTGCGCCAATGCGAACCGGTCGCTATCGCCACGTTGGCAATGCCGTATTCCAGAATGTCATCAGCGCTGAGCGAGCTGTCGAGGTACATTTCTGCATTCTGCACCTGTTGTAGCTGCCACATGCGCCAGTCGCGCACGCGCGCCCATTCCGCCAGACCCGGCAGCTGGCTTTCGACGGTCACCCGCCCGCCCCACTGGCTGCTGGCCTCGGCGATGATGACATCATTGCCTGCCTTGACCAAGGTGCGCGCCGCCTCCAGCCCGGCAGGTCCGCCACCGATGATCAGATACGGCTTGGTCTTTTTCGGCGCTGTTATGATTTCGGGATGCCAGTCACGCCGCCATTCTTCGCCTGCGGTCGGATTCTGGGTACACCGGAACGGCACGCTGGTATTGTCCCCCGACACGCAGATATTGCAACCGATGCATTCGCGGATCTCCTCCAGCCTGCCCTCGCTGATTTTCTTGGGCAGGTATGGATCCGCAATCGATGGGCGCGCTGCACCGATCATGTCCAGCTTGCCCTGCTTGATCAGCCGAACCATCGTGTCGGGCGATGTGTAGCGACCGACACCAACCACCGGTTTAGTAGTGACGGATTTGACGAATTCGGTATAGGGCTCCTGATACCCTTCCTTGGCAAAGCGCGAGGTCTGACTGTCGTTCGACCAGTTCGACATGTTGACATCCCACAGGTCAGGCTCTTCTGCGAGGGCCTCTATCACTTCGCGCGCCTCGACGTCGTGACGGATGCCCTCGGCGCCCAGCAATTCCTCAACAGCAAAGCGCACAGCGATGGCGCATGTATCGCCGACAGCGTCACGAGTGTCCGCGATCACTTCTCGAAAGAGCCGCAGGCGGTTCTGCATCGACCCGCCGTATTCATCCGTACGGTGATTATGCCGCTGCAACAGAAAATGTTGCAGGAGGGTCATGTCATGGCCCGCATAGACATAGATGATATCGAATCCCGCCGCCTTGCCCCGACGGGCAGCGTCAACATGCCAGCGACGGAACGAGGCAATGTCAGATTTGTCCATCGCACGCGCGTTAACGGGGTCGTCGCTGTCCACCACCACCGCTGACGGTGCGAGCGGAATGCGCCGCGAATACCGGTTAGCCGAGTGCAATCCGTTATGGGCCAACTGTATCGCGGCCAAGCTACCGTATTCATGCACCGCGTCGGTCATCAGACGCAACGCAGGAATATCACGATCATCCCACAGCCGGGCCTCGTTCGACGGGGTCAGGTCAGAAGTTTCGTGTATTTCGGTCTCTTGGGTCGATACCACGCCCCAACCACCCGCCGCCTTGACCCCACGGTGCGCCGCCTCGCTCTGGGGATAGCGGTAGCCCATGCCGGTACAATGGGGCACCTGATAGAAACGGTTCGGCGCGGTAACTGGGCCGATCTGTACCGGCTCGAACAGGACATCGTAGATTGGGTTGCGCATGGGGCGGCCTTTGACTGCTATTGGTGCGGCCACTCTGGCACGCCCCGCGTCGAGTTCCCAGTACCCTGCGCCTCTTGCCACCACTGCGCCCCCCTGCTTTAACCGACCGGTATTTTACCGGAGGCCGCAGCATGGTCGATATCGCCACTCGTGTTCACAATCACAAATGGAAGATCGACCCGATTGTTCGATCTCTGATCGATACCGATTTCTATAAGCTATTGATGTGCCAGTCGATCTTTCGAAATCGACCGGACACGCAGGTGACCTTTAGCCTGATCAACCGATCCACGCATGTCCCGCTGGCCGATCTGGTAGACGAGGGTGAATTACGCGAACAGCTGGATCATATCCGCTCGCTCAGCCTCAGCCGGGGCGAAAGCACATGGCTGCGCGGGAATACCTTCTACGGCAAGCGGCAGATGTTCACATCCGAGTTCATGGAATGGTTCGAGGCCCTGCGCCTGCCGCCCTATCATCTGGAACGTGTGGGTGATCAGTACGAGCTGACTTTTGAAGGTTCATGGCCTGAGGTCATGCTCTGGGAAATTCCCGCGCTTGCCGTATTGATGGAACTGCGCAGCCGCGCCGTGCTGAACAAAATGCGCAAATTCGAGCTACAAGTTCTCTATGCCCGCGCGATGACGAAGCTGTGGGAAAAGGTCGAACGCCTGCGTGATGTGCCCGGGCTGCGCGTGGCGGATTTCGGCACGCGACGGCGGCATTCGTTCCTGTGGCAGGACTGGTGCGTGCAGGCGATGACCGAAGGGCTGGGGCAGAAATTCGTCGGCACGTCAAACTGTCTGATCGCCAAGAACCGCGATGTGGCCGCCATCGGCACCAACGCGCACGAGTTGCCAATGGTCTATGCCGCGCTGGCCGACAGTGATGCGGAGTTGGCCCGCGCGCCCTATGATGTGCTGAGCGATTGGCACGAGGAACACGACGGTAACCTGCGCATCATCCTGCCCGACACCTACGGCACCGAAGGGTTCCTGAAAAACGCGCCCGACTGGCTGGCTGGCTGGACGGGCATGCGCATCGATTCCGGTGATCCCGCGACAGGGGCGGAACGCGCAATCAACTGGTGGAAGTCGCGCGGCGAGGACCCGACCGAGAAACTGATCATCTTTTCCGACGGGCTGGACGTGGACAAGATCGCGTCATTGCAGGCGCAGTTTTCAGGCCGCGCGCGGGTGTCGTTCGGTTGGGGGACATTGCTGACCAACGATTTTCGCGGGCTGACCCCGGATGATGCTTTGGCGCCCTTCTCACTGGTGTGCAAAGCCGTGTCCGCCAACGGGCGACCCACGGTGAAGCTGTCGGACAATCCGCGCAAGGCGATGGGGCCGGAGGCAGAAATTGCGCGCTACAAGCGGGTGTTTGGGGTGGGGAAGCAGGAAGCGCTGGAGGTGGTGGTTTGAGGCAGTGCCGGGCTGAAGCCCGGCCTACGGCCAGCACAGTGCCAAGAACTGTCCGCCGCGCGTCTTGCGCCAGCCCGCATACTCTGCGTCACTGAGGCGGCACGGACAAGAGATCGGAGGGAATGGGGAAAAGCAGACCAGAGAGGGTCGGAGAGATACTCGGGTACGCTCTCGTGATCCCGACCCTGATCGCCAAGTTTGCGATTGTTGGCGCAATCTTTCCCGGCTCTCAAATCTGGTTCATGCTCTTTTCGCGATGGATGGAATGGTGGCCCGAGCCCGGCATCATATGGTTCGACTGGATCATCGCACTGATACTACCGGGATACGCGATCTGGCAAACGCTGTTCGGCTGACCGTCCCTCCGCTGGAAAGGGTTGCGGCTTGCCCTGATATGAAAGTAGGCCGGGCTTCAGCCCGGCACCCTCTAGAACGCCTGCGACGTGTAATCCACCTCATCCGGGTAAAGCGTGTCCTCAATGCTGGTGGTATGCACGCGCACCAGTTTGCCGCCTTCGACCTTTGAGATGTACTGATGCCCAAACACTTGGTGCGTCTTGCCGTTGAACCGCTTTGCTCCCTGCGGATGCGCCTGGCTTTCGGGCATGTCGCCCATCGCCTCGACCGCCTCGATCAGTGCGGCGCGATCATCCGGCCCGGCATAGCCAGACGCCTCCATCCCCGCCTTGATGATGTGCATCGTTTCCCAACAGCCGAACATGTGGGCGTAGGTCGACACGTCCGACGCATCGCTGACCGACGCGCCATTGGCATCGACGCCCACGGCGGCACGGTAGAACGCCTCGTGCTCGGTCTGGTCCTCTTGGGCGTAACGCGGCATGCCTTCCCAGAAATAGGTGCCTTCGAGGAATTCCAGACCGGGGCTGGATATATCGACCGCTTCGAGCGAATCGATAAACCCGAACAGCGCCGGACCGCTGGGGCCAAAGAATTCGCCCAGTTCTTTCACAAACGTCAGCACGGCGGGACCGACCATGACGTGATAGAGCACCTCGGTCTCGCGCGGGATCTTGGGGAAATACTTGGTAAACGACGTTTCAGAAGGTGGGATCGCGATATGTTCCAGCACCTCACCGCCCTGCGCCTCGATCGCGGCGGTAAAGAAATCGCGGTGATCATGGCCGAACGCGAAATCAGGAAACACCATCGTGACCTTTTTCCCAAGGTTCTCGGCCACATAAGGGGCCATCGCCTGCACCTGTGATTTCACATCGGTAATACCGGGCTGCAATGTGTAGCGGTTCAGCATGCCGCTGGCCACGTGATGCCCCTCGGAGACCACGAAATAGGGCAGCTTCAATTCGCCCGCACGCGGGGCCGACCCGATCACAACGTGGCTGAACAGCGTGCCGAACCCGACGTCGCAATTATGCTGAGTCGCGAATTTCTCGACCACTTCAGCGCCGCGCTTGGGGTCGGTGCCGTCATCCTCTGCCACGATCTCGACCATGCGGCCATTGATGCCGCCGCCATCGTTGATCACCTTGACTGCCGCCTCGGTGGTGCGTCCGTACCAGCGCCCATAGGCCGCGCCGATGCCGGTGCGGTGGACCTGAAACCCGATTTTGATCGGCTCGGCCGTCTGCGCATGGGTGTAGCGCGCCCATAGTGGCAGGCTTGCGGCACCCGCACCGGCAGCGAGCGTGGTCATCGCGGCCCGGCGCGTCAGGCTCTTGGGGGTCTTGGTCATGGCAAATTCTCCTTTGCTGGGGCGAAGTGGCCCGCCCGTTGCCTGCAATCCTGCGAAGCAAATGATCACTTGTCCAGCAATTTGCGCGTCACATCCCGCGCGGGCTGGCCAACAACCAGAGACCAAAGAGCGTGTAACCGACCATGAAAAGCGCAAGAGGAAGCTGGCTCAGCAGGGCCTGCTTGCGTTGCTGGAACAACCGTATCGCCAGCGCATGAGCCAGCAAGATCGCTATCACATGGCCGATCACCACCGCACCTGCCTGACTGAGCCAGATCACCTTGACCGTGGCGGTCGTATTCAGGAATCCGGTGCTGACACTGTGTGCGCCCAGCCCCAGAATATCCCAGCCACGCCCCAGCGGATCACTGAGGAACGCCAGCACATATTGACCATCCACCAAGAACGATACGAGGTAATGCGCGATATGATAGCCCAGCGCGATTGGCAGAATGGCCGGGCCAAAGGCGCGAAATGCCATACGCATATAAACCTCACCGCCCGCCAGCCGCAGCCCGGCCCACGTACACAAGCCAAAGATCACGATCAGCACCAGATTCGCGCCCAGCAGTCCCGCCAACGTTGGCGAAATCACCGCCGAGCGACCTGGGAATTCCAGCGGGTTGACCCCAAGCTGACCCAACCACCAGAATGTCTCGTTCAGACCATCAAAACTGCCCCCACCCAGCGCCAGCAAAGCCAATAGTCCAGCCCCGAGCGGCAGATGCGGCCCTCGGGCGATCTGCCAGCCGGGCAGGCCAAACGCCAGCCGTCCCCGGCGGCGGCCCAGCATCGCCATCCGACCATATAGCCGCATCAGCATGGTCGCGGCCTCTGCCCTCAACAGCCAGCGCGGACCAAAGAGCGCAAGCCCCGCCAACATGATCAGCCAGTAACCACCCACAATCCCGGCCAGCCGCGCCGGATCAGATGGTGCCGGATCGGCGAGCAGAAATCCGCAAAACGCGATGAATCCGATAATGCCCGGCGCATGGCCCAGTGCTGACGGATAGCGCAGCGGCGCGCGCTCGCCCACGGCCCGCGCCATCAATGCAGCCGGGCCGGTCCAGGGGTTGGTCCAGCGCCAGTGGTTCCAGATCAACCCCTGCACGCTGACCATCGCGATCCACCATACTGTCCAGACTGTCAGCGGTAGCGGATTGCCCAACGGATCGCGAGAGCCATAAAGCCCAGCCAGAACCAGCCAAACCAAAACCACCGCCGACAAGCAACTGGTTACATGCGTCAATGAACTTTTACGCACCCGCCACAAAACCACAGGGCGAAAAACCCCGTGCGTCATCCGGTCCGGCACCAGCGCAAGCACCAGAACCGTCAGTGCCACCACCGCCACCCCCGCTGTGATATACACATCGGTGGGCAGCAACAGGATAAATCCTTGCTCCGCCGCATGGCCCAGCGCCACCGACGCGCTCGACCCCCAAACCAACCACGCTATGAGCACTGCTCTTCTCATGGTCCCATGATGACCGGCCCTGTAGGACAAGAAAAGCGAAACCAACCCCGTCCATCGTTTTAAGAATACTCTGGCGGTTCGGGGGGCAATGCTCCCATCACACCGATCACTCTACGCGCCGCGCGTTGACTTTCGCCGTCCGCTCGCCAACTCTCTGATCAGCAGACCCAAGGGGGGCGAAAAGTGACGGAAAACGCGCGGCTTGTGGCCGGGATCGACGTGGGCGGGACGTTCACGGATCTGGTGCAGCTTGATCAGACCAGCGGTGCCGTTCGGCTGGCAAAGGTCCCCAGCACGCCGGAAAATCAGGCCTTTGGCGTACTAGATTCCCTGCGCAGTGCGGGCAGTGATCTGACCGCGCTTGATCTGATCGTGCATGGGACCACCACCACGACCAACGCGGTGCTGGAACGCAAGCTGAGCCGTACCGGGCTGATCACGACCTCGGGGTTCCGCGACGTGCTGGAGCTGGGCCGCCGAACACGTCCGCAGGCCTATGGCATGACCGGTCAGTTCACACCGATCATCCCCCGCGATCTGCGTATAGAGGTCGCCGAGCGTATGGATGCCGCTGGCGAGGTGGTCACGCCGCTTGATGAGGATGCGGTGCTGGCGGCGGGTCACGCCCTGCTGGCGGCGGGATGCGAGGCGCTTGTCGTGCATTTTCTGCACGCCTACGCCAACCCCGTACACGAGCTGCGGGCGGCGGCGCTGTTACGCGATATCTGGCCGAACACCCATATCACCATGGGCCACGCTATCCTGTCTGAGTCGCGCGAATACGAACGCGGCGTTACAGCGGCAGTCAATGCCAGCGTACAGCCGATTCTGGCCCGTTATTTGGATCGGCTCACCGCAGACCTGGTCGAAGGCGGCTATCGCGGTGACGTTCTGGTGATGAATGGCAATGGCGGAATGGTGTCGGCCCGTCTGGTGGCGCAGGAGGCAGCCAAAACCGTGATGTCCGGTCCTGCCTCTGGTGTGATGGCGGCGGCCTATACAGGCCGCGCAGCAGGTTTGACGAACCTCATTACCTACGACATGGGCGGCACCTCGACCGATGTGGCGCTGATCCGCGATGCGGAACCTGCGGTGTCGAACGAGATTGAAATCGAATATGCGATGCCGATCCATGTTCCGATGGTCGATGTGCGCACCGTGGGCGCTGGGGGCGGATCAATCGCCCGTGTAACCGAAGCGGGCCTGTTGCAGGTCGGCCCGCATAGCGCCGGGTCCGATCCCGGCCCGATCTGCTACGGGCGCGGCGGGACGGACCCGACAATCTCGGACGCCAACCTGCTATTGGGGCGGCTCGACCCAGCCAAGCTGGCGGTCACGGGTGGCGTTGCGCTGGCCGATATCGAGGCGGCCTTCGAGACATCGCTCGCCCGTCCGCTCGGCTTGTCAGTATCCGAAGCCGCAGAGGCGGTCATTCGGGTCGCGAACACGCGCATGGCGGGGGCGATCCGCATGGTGTCGATCTCGCTCGGGGCGGACCCGCGCGATTTCGCGCTTTTCGCCTTTGGCGGGGCCGGGCCATTACATGCCGCCGCATTAGCCCGCGAACTGGGTATACCTCGGGTGCTGGTGCCCTGCCGACCCGGGATCACCAATGCGCTGGGATGCGTTGTGGCAGATCTGCGGCACGATTTCGTAACTACGGTAAACCGTCCACTGGACACGCTTGATCCGGGGATGCTGGACGACGTCTTCGATGCGCAGATCGACCGGGGTGAACGGATGATCGCCAAGGAGCGCATCGACCTGACCGGCCTGCGTCATCTCTATAGCGTCGATATGCAGTTCGTCGGTCAGACCCATCTGCTGCGCGTTCCACTGGAACAACCGAACGTGGACCTCGACACGTTGCAGGCGCTTTTTGAGGAGGCATATTTTGCCCGCTTTCGGGTCAAGCTGGACCGTATCCGCGCCAATCTGGTGAACGTGAACACATCCGTGATCGGCATGCGCGCGCCGCTCGACCTTAGCACGTTGATTGATCCCGCAGGGCGCAAGGATACGGCCGAGGCAGCACGGACCGGTACCCGCGCGGTGCATTTTGGCGGTACTGTCCACGATACGCCTATCTTCTGGCGCGACCACCTGCCGCTGGACGTGACCATCGAGGGCCCCGCGATCATCGAACAGATGGATACAACCATTCTGATCGAACCCGGGGATCTGGCGCGCGGGGATGCCAGCGGCAATATCCTGATCGGCATTGGAGGTGCTGCATGACCCTCGATCCCATCACGCTGTCAGTCATTCAGGCCGGGCTGCAGCAAGTCTGTGACGAAATGGATCTGAGTTTCTCTCGCGCTGCGTTTTCGCCGGTGATCGCGGAGGCGAATGATCGCTCCGACGGTATCTATGACGCGCGCGACGGGTCCCTGATCGCGCAGGGTGTCGGTGGTTTGCCGGTGTTCGTGGGCACGATGCAGTATTCCACCCGCACGCTGATCGAAATGATTGCAGAGGGACGCGTCGCTGCTCCGCAACCGGGTGACATCTATATCGTCAATGATCCCTATCTGGGCGGCACACATCTGATGGATGTGCGGTTCGCCCTGCCATTTTATCGCAATGGCGAGATTTTCTGCTGGCTCAGCAACACGGGCCACTGGCCCGACACCGGGGGTGCGGTGCCCGGTGGATTTTCCGCCTCCGCCACCGCAGCCGAGCAGGAAGGGCTGCGCCTGCCGCCTGTGCGTCTGTTCAAACAGGGCGTGCTGGATTCCGAAATTTACAGCATCATCTGCTCTAACATCCGTGTCGCGGACCAGCGTATCGGCGATGTGCGCGCACAAGCTGCCGCGCTGGAGCTTGGTGCCGAACGGCTGGGCCTCTTGATGGATCGATACGGCGACGACACTGTGACCGAGGCCATCGCAGAACTGCGCCGTCGCGCCGCAGAGCAAATGCGCGTTTTCATCAGCCAGATACCCGAAGGATCGCATCAGAGTGTTGCGTGGATCGACAGCGATGGTGTGGTGAATGAACCGCTGGAAATTCGGCTCTGTATAACCCGAAACGACGACAATCTGACCTTTGATTTCTCTGGCAGCGCCCCGCCCTGCATGGGGCCGATGAATTCGGTTCGCGCCACGACGCTCAGCTCTGTCTATCTGGCGATGCGGCATATTTTCCCCGAGGTGCCGATCAGCGCCGGCGCATTCGAACCGCTGCATGTGACCGGGATCGCGGGCTCGTTCCTAGATGCGCAGTATCCGCGCCCGGTATCGGGCTGTGCCGCAGAGGTAAGCCAGCGCATTGCAGAGGCGGTTTTTGCTGCGTTAGTGTCTGTTTTACCGGATCGAGTGACCGCCGCACCGGCCGGAACCAGCGGTAACTTTGCGTTAGGTGGGCACGATCCGCAACGCGGACGCGATTTCGTGATGTATCAGCTGTCGGGTGGGGGCTATGGTGGCTATGCGGATGGTGACGGCCTGACGAACGGTTGTTCGACCATCGGCATCTCCAAGGCCCCGCCGGTGGAAATCATGGAGCAAGCTTTCCCGGTCCTCTACCGTCGCTATGCCCTGCGCGAAGGCTCGGGGGGGGCCGGCACACAACGCGGCGGTTTTGGCCTCGACTACGAGGTTGAACTGCGGCGTGGCAATGCAACAGCTAGCTTTGTCATGGACCATGGGCGGACCGGGCCGCTGGGCGCATTGGGTGGTGCCGATGGCGCTGTCAATGAGGTGACGGTCTGGCAGGACGGCACGCCGTACACGCCGCTGCACCTGTCCAAAGAACAGAACATTCCGCTGAGGCCCGGCGACCGTGTGCGTGTCAAGACACCGGGCGGTGGCGGCTATGGCGATCCGTTCAAACGCCGACCCGCTTTGGTCGCGGATGACGTACGGTTGGGTCGCTACACTGCTGATCAGGCGCGTGCGCTCTTTGGTGTTGTTCTGACCAAGTGCGGTACCGTTGATGACACCGCCACAGACGCAGCACGATCCTAACCGCCCCGCACCAGATCGTCCTCGTCGTCATAGGCAGACAGGCCCAGCGCCTCTAGCCCGTTTTCGAGATGGTCCGACAGGTGCGGCGAGCCGAGCAAATAGTCAGCCGTGGGCACTGTCGCCTCGTTACGCGCGGTCTCGATCGCCTCGGCCAAATCTTCGGCGTCAAAGCTTTCGCGGCCAATCCACATGACCGCCACGAGGCTGGCTTGTTCATCCTCGCTGAGCCGGTCAATGAATGCGCGCAATTCGCCTTCGGCCCGGTTCAGTTCACGGGACATCAGGACCACCTGCGCAATCTTGTATGTGCTGATTTCGAGCATCCCTGCCCCCTTTCGCGCCATCGATTCGCATCTATGATGTGCCAACGAGGTTAGGTCGTCTTTGATCCGACGCAAATAGGCAGGTGTGCCTCATTCCCGCGCTTTGGTGTGACGCCCGGTAACGCAGCGTTGCGGGGTGACAAAACACGGCGCGCGCGCCATGGTGACCCGCAATCAGTCCGGAGGCCGCCATGACCACATATAGCCACCTTTTGTCCCCGCTTGATCTGGGCCATGTGACGCTGAAGAACCGCGTGCTCATGGGCTCCATGCATACCGGGCTGGAGGAAACCAAGGACTGGCCGCGCGTGGCCGAATTCTATGCCGCGCGCGCCCGAGGCGGTGTGGCGCTGATGGTGACGGGCGGCATGGCCCCCAATCGCGAAGGCGGCGTGTTTCCCGGCGCGGCGGGCCTGTTTACCGAGCAGGATATCGCCAATCACCGGGTCATCACCGATGCCGTGCACGAGGCGGGCGGGCTGATCGCGATGCAAGTGCTGCATGCGGGTCGCTATGCCTACGGACCGGAATGCGTCAGCGCCTCGGCGATCAAATCGCCAATCTCGCCATTCCCCCCCAAAGAGTTGGATGAAGACGGCATCGAGAAACAGATCGCCGATATCGTCACGGCCTGTGCCCGCGCCCGCGAGGCCGGATATGATGGTGCCGAAATCATGGGTTCCGAGGGATATTTCATCAATCAGTTTCTGGTGAAGCACACCAACAAGCGGACCGATCGCTGGGGCGGCAGCTATGAGAACCGGATGCGTTTGCCCGTCGAGATTGTCCGGCGCGCGCGCGAGGCCGTCGGCCCGGATTTCATTTTGATCTACCGGCTTTCGATGATCGATCTCGTGCCCGAAGGGTCAACCCACGAAGAAGTCGTACAACTGGCGCAGGCCGTTGAGGCAGCAGGAGCCACGATCATCAACACTGGCATCGGTTGGCACGAGGCCCGCATTCCCACCATCGCGACATCCGTGCCGCGTGCTGCCTTTGCATGGGTCACGAAGAAGCTGATGGGCAAGGTCGGCATTCCCGTTATCACCTCGAACCGGATCAACACACCCGACGTCGCAGAAGAGGTGCTGAGCACGGGTTGCGCCGATATGGTGTCGATGGCGCGACCTTTCCTGGCCGATGCCGATTTCATCGCCAAGGCAGCTGCGGGTCAGGCCAACCTGATCGCGCCATGCATCGCATGTAATCAGGCCTGTCTGGATCATACCTTCTCGGGCAAGATCAGCACGTGCCTGGTAAACCCGCGCGCCTGCTATGAGACAGAACTGGTGGTCAAACCCGCAGAGACGTACAAAACCGTGGCCGTCGTCGGCGCGGGCCCTGCGGGCCTGTCGGCGGCGATCACAGCGGCAGAACGCGGGCATGCGGTCACGCTGTTTGATCGCGATACGCAGATCGGCGGACAGCTGAACATGGCGCGGGTCATTCCCGGCAAGGAAGAGTTTCACGGGCTGGTCGACTGGTTCGCGGCGATGGTGGATACCTCTGGTGTGACGTTGAAACTCGGCACCGAGGTCGGCGCGGATGATCTGAACGGGTTCGACGAGATCATCATCGCCACAGGCGTGATCCCGCGTGATCCGGCCATCCCCGGTCAGGATGGCCCCAATGTCCTGAGCTATATTGACGTGCTGCGCGGCAAGGCCAAAGTTGGTCCGCGCGCGGCGATCATCGGGGCCGGTGGCATCGGATTCGACGTAGCCGAATATCTGACCCAGAAGGGTGAAAGCCCAACCGAGAATCTGCCGGAATGGATGGCGGAATGGGGTATCGCCGACCCGGCCACCGCACGCGGCGGGCTAGCCCCCGAAGGACCACAGCCAGAAGCGGCCGCACGACAGGTCACCTTACTGCAACGCAAGGCAGAGCGGCCCGGAAAACGTCTGGGCAAAACGACGGGATGGATTCATCGCGCCACCCTGAAGATGAAAAATGTCACGATGGTAAGCGGCGTCAACTACGATGCGATCGACGCAAGCGGCCTGCATGTCAGCCACGGCGAGGCGCGCGAAACACCGACCCTGATCGAGGTGGACACGATCGTGATGTGTGCGGGGCAGCTACCTCAACGCGGCCTTGCCGATGCGCTGGAGGCAGCTGGCCAGTCCGTACATGTAATCGGGGGTGCGGACGTGGCCGCCGAACTGGATGCAAAACGGGCGATCAATCAGGGCACGCGGCTGGCTGCAGAGCTTTGACTCTGCGGCAGCGTTGCTGACGAGTATTCTGGGAGCGTTGAAAGCAGAATGCACTTTTGTTCATCTTCTTGCCCTAAATATCCCCGCCGGAGGCATCTGCACTGACTGCAGGCGCGATCACCCGCGATCTCAGACCCCGACATCCGGGCCAAGACACAAAAGCGGCTCGACGCTTTTTTCGACCTCGTACAGTTCCGTATTCTCGGGGTTGTTTTCAAACCGGGCGATCAGGCCATTATTGCCCTGCTGAAAACTCCAGCACTGCGGATCGGGTTGGTTGTCGTAGACAAAACATATCAGCCCGTCCTCTTCGTACCATTCCCCTTCCTGACATTTTCCATCCAGAAACGACCAGCGCACGCGGCGGTCATCTAGGTACTCCTCAGCCCCATATGGCGCACCGACGCTGCCGTAGTAGAATGTCTTGCCCAGCGTGTAGCTATCGAACTCGCTCGCGCTCATCAGATTTTGCGCGGTGCCGGACGTGGCAGCGCAGATCAAAGCGAGACTGAGACACAGGTGACGCATGGGCCAAGTCTGGCAGAGCGCCTCGTCGGTTTCCACATGTTTTCGCAGACCTCGGGCACATTCTGGTCCGGATCACCCCCAACGCGCAGCGCGTTTATCCATGATCCGTCGCCATAGCGGGGGCACCAGCGCGATTGCGGCCATCACCGGCAGCGGGCGCGGGAGAAATGGCATCCTGTCGGGGTTCAACTGAAGGCCCGGATAGGGCCGCGATGGCGTCACATGATGATCCGAGTGGCGTGGGGCATTCAGCGTAACCGCCGACGAGAACCAGTGCGGCGCGTTCCATGAATGCTGCGGGCCGACCGGCTCCAACGAGCCATTGTCGCGCCGTTTACGGCGCAAGCCGTAGTGCTGGACATAATCTGACAGGTAGATTTGCAATTGCGCGTACAGGCTGATGGCCAGATAGGCCAGCACGCCGGGCAGACCAAGACCCGTTCCTGTCAACAACAAGACAGCAACCGCACCGCCGATATAGAGCAAATAAGGGTGCCGCCACATCGGGCGATCAGCACGGGTCAACATCGCAGTTTCGGCAGTGAGCCCGGCGCGGAAGCTGCGCGGCCCAGCGCGCAGGGCAAACCGATAGAACCCCATCCCCAATGGCGCGCTGTTGGGATCGCCATCACTGCCCACATGTACATGATGCACCCGCAAATGCGCGCTGGCATGATGACCGATCAGCAGGCTGGTATACATCAATCGCCCCATCAGGCGCAGCGCGCGCGCCGGTTTGTGGATCAGTTCATGGGCGGCGGGGTGCGATATCTGGCCAAAGACCAGTGCCGCCGCCAATCCGATCAGCACCCGCTCCATGATGCCCAGCCCACTGTGCCCCGCAACGGCCCAGACCGACAGGCCCAGAAGAACAAAATGAACCGCCCCCAAGCTCGCAAGCAATGCTGTGCTGCCGGGAAACTCGGCCTCTGGATCGGCGTTGACTGTCTCGCGCGCCATCAGTCGGTCCAGAAAAGCCACCAACACTGTCATGTAGATCAGACCCAGCGCCGCCACAGCACCACCATGAATCACGCCCAGCGCGATCAACACAGCGGGCATCAGTGTCGCAATGGCGAACAGCAGCATATTGGTTGGCTCCTTCTGGCGCGATCAATGGCGCGAATATAGGACACACCTGCAGAAATTCTAACGCCAGAGTATGAACAATCTGACCACGATCCCAACGCTTCTGACGCGGTGAGGGTCGCTTTTAGCATCGCCAGCGCGGTGCCGGATAGATAAAATTGCTGCGAACACATGCATGAGGACCCGATATGGCATTGGATGAGCGCAAAGGCGTCTGGAAATCCGGCAAGGGCAAGGGCCGCCACACCCCGAAAGGGCGGCAGCTGGAGGATGGACCGTGGGCAGAAGTAAAGGCGCTATTGGGTGATACACCCCGCCGCCATGACCTGCTGATCGAATATCTGCATCTTATCCAAGACGAATACGGCCATCTGTCTGCTGCGCATCTGCGCGCGCTGGCCGAGGAAATGCGTCTCTCCATGGCCGAAATCTATGAGGTTGCCACGTTCTATGCTCATTTCGACGTGGTCAAGGAAGGCGAGACACCACCGCCCGCGCTAACGATCCGGGTGTGCGATTCGCTATCATGCGAGATGGCCGGCGCGCAGGCGCTTAAATCCGCACTGGAGGACGGGCTTGACCCGTCCGAAGTGCGCGTGTTGCGCGCACCGTGCATGGGCCGCTGCGACACGGCGCCGGTTCTGGAGATCGGGCATAACCACATCGACCACGCTACGCCGGAGAAAGTGCACGCTGCCATCGCCGCGAACGATACACACGCGCACCTGCCAGAGTACGAGACACTGGCCGCCTACCGTGCGGAGGGTGGCTATGCCAAGCTGAGCGAGCTGCGCGAGGGCGGTAATTTCGAGGCAGTGCAAGCCGAGCTACTGGATGCCGGTCTGCGAGGACTAGGCGGGGCCGGGTTTCCGTCAGGTAAAAAATGGGGATTTGTACGCGCCGCCCCCGGACCACGATATCTGGCCGTTAATGGCGACGAGGGCGAGCCGGGCACGTTCAAGGACCGCTATTATCTGGAACGTGTGCCGCATCTTTTCCTTGAGGGTATGCTGATCGCCGCATGGGCGGTCGAGGCTGACACCTGTTTCATCTACATGCGCGATGAATATCCTGCCGTACTGGGCATTCTGGCCACCGAGATCGCCGCACTTGAGGCGGCCGGTATCGTGCAACCCGGATATATCGAACTGCGGCGCGGGGCCGGGGCCTATATCTGTGGCGAAGAGAGCGCGATGATCGAAAGCATCGAGGGAAAGCGCGGAATGCCGCGCCACCGTCCGCCATTCGTCGCGCAGGTCGGCATTTTTGATCGCCCGACGCTGGTGAACAATGTCGAAACGCTGCACTGGGTTACGCGTATTCTGCGCGAAGGTGGCGCAATTCTGTCTGCGATTGAGAAGAATGGGCGCAAAGGGTTGCGGTCCTATTCGGTGTCGGGTCGCGTGGCTAATCCCGGCGTACACCTGTTGCCCGCCGGATCAACCATCACTGATATTATCGAGGCCAGCGGCGGGATGTTGGATGGCCACACGTTCAAGGCGTATCAGCCGGGCGGGCCATCGTCCGGGCTGCTGCCAGCATCAATGGATGATATCCCGCTGGATTTCGACACGTTGCAACCGCATGGCACATTTATCGGTTCTGCCGCTGTGGTGGTTCTGTCGGATCAGGATTCGGCACGCGCTGCCGCGCTCAACATGTTGCGGTTTTTCGAGGATGAAAGCTGTGGTCAGTGTACGCCATGCCGGGTCGGCTGTGAAAAGGCGGTCAAACTGATGCAGGCTGACCGCTGGGATCAGCCCCTGCTGGAGGAATTGTGTGCCGCAATGGGCGATGCGTCGATCTGTGGTTTGGGTCAGGCGGCACCAAACCCCATCCGGTCAGCGATCAAGTATTTCCCTGACGAGGTCTGATACGCAGCCTCAATGGCCTCGCGCTGGGTAGACGGTGAAAATTTGGGCAGCGCGCTGATTGTCGGCATCTTCTGTCCGCTGCCCGGATATTTCTCTGGCAAATGCTGCGTTGCAGCACTATCTGGGTAATGGGAGGATTAGACTGCGGCATACCTCGTTCCTGCCGCAACGGAGTCTCGTCCGATGCAGTGCGAAACCATTATTTCCAACACAACCATCCGTCGTCTCGGACAGAGTGATCTGCCCGACATCATTGATCACTTCCTGCGACTCGATCCAGAAACCAGACGGTTGCGGTTCGGTGTCGCGCTAAAGGACTGTGCGCTACGGCGATATGCCGAACGGGTGGTCGGAATGGATGCCGTTGTTTACGGGGCTTTCGCTGGTGACACCTTGCGCGGCGTTGCTGAACTGCGAGGATTTCTTGGGCATTGGCCCCCAACCGCCGAAGCGGCGCTGTCGGTCGAACGTGAATGGCAGAACGCGGGTATCGGTGATGCGCTCTTCAGCCGTTTGCTTGCTGCCGCGCAAAACCGGTCTATCCGAACACTGCACATGGTTTGTCTACGCGAAAACGCCCGCATGCAGCATCTGGCTCGCAAACACCGCGCGGTGTTGCAATTCAGCTATGGCGATGTCGAGGCCACGCTGGGTACGCCTTGGCCGACATTGCTGTCGCTGACCGAAGAGATCCTTGGCGAGACGCGTCGTTTCGCGCGGTCCGTGTTGCATTTACCCTCCTGAACAGCTCTGCTGCTGTGCCGTTCGGACACAACCAAGACACCTACCCCTTTTCAATCCCTGCACGTCCGCTTAGGTCATAAAGGACCCAATCACGAGGACGCGGCATGGCGTTTTTCAAGAAACTCAAAGATCGGCTGTTTAAATCGTCGTCCAAGATCGAGGACGGGCTGGATGCCATCATCGAGGATGGCGGCACGCAGGACGCATCCGACCCCCCGGCTGAGATCGATCCCAAAGCCGAAGCCCTCGCAACAACGCTGGAGGGCGTCACAGCAAGTGAAGCACAGCAAGCGGTCGATCACTTGATCGCCTCTGGGGCAGCGACCGAAGTGCCAGCAGATGATACTGCGAAACCGGAACCGGAGGAGCAACCCACCCCGGAACCGGACACTGTTCCTGTCCCCAAGCCTGCCACCGTGCCAGAGCCAAAACCTGACACTGTTCCCACGCCGAAACCAGCGACTGTCCCCGCCCCCGAACCCGAAAGGGTGCCTGACCCGAAACCGGACACCATCCCGGTGCCAAAGCCGACCACGCCCCCCGGTCCGCGACCAGCGCCTGCACCACCGGTCGAGGTGCCTGAACCTCCGCAAGAGGTTCCGCCCGCTACCCCGACTGAGGCGCCCGTTCCGTCTGGTGACCCAGCGCCAGCGCCCACACCAGTGGAGATCCCGCTCGACACCCTGCCCAAGGCAGAGGCACCGACCAAAACCGGCCTGCTTGGGCGTCTGCTAGGGCGCGGTGATGGCAAGGGCGTCACGCGGCGCGCGCTGGACGACGACATGCTGGAACAGCTCGAAGAGCTGCTCATCACGGCGGACATGGGTGTGGATACCGCCCTGCGCGTCACCGCGAACCTTGCCGAGGGACGCATGGGCAAACGGCTGTCCACACAAGAGATCAAGGAATTGCTGGCGCAGGAAATTGCCCGCATCATGGAGCCGGTCGCGCGCCCCTTGCCGTTGTATTCCAAAACGCCGCAGGTCGTGCTGGTGGTTGGTGTTAACGGGTCGGGCAAGACAACGACAATCGGCAAGCTGGCCAGCCAGTTCCGCGCGGCGGGCAAGAAAGTGGTGATCGCCGCAGGCGATACGTTCCGCGCCGCTGCGGTCGAACAATTGCAGGTTTGGGGGGATCGCGCAGGTGTGCCCGTTCTGACCGCGCCCGAAGGGTCCGACCCCGCCAGTCTGGCGTTCGATGCGATGGGACAGGCGCAGGCTGATGGAGCCGATTTGCTGATGATTGACACTGCCGGGCGATTGCAGAACCGCGCCGATCTGATGGAAGAACTATCCAAAATTGTGCGTGTCATTCGCAAGAAAGATCCGAGTGCGCCGCACAACACGCTGTTGGTGCTGGATGCCACGACGGGTCAGAACGCGCTAAGTCAGGTGGCCACGTTTCAAAAGCTGGCCGATGTATCCGGTCTGGTGATGACCAAGCTGGACGGGACCGCCAAGGGCGGCGTTTTGGTCGCGTTGGCAGACAAGTTTGGCCTGCCAATCCATGCCATCGGCGTGGGTGAGCAGATTGATGATCTGGCGCCATTCGATCCCGAGGATTTCGCTGCTGCGTTAACCGGGATAGAACGGTAATCAGTTGTCATCATGTGTGCCCATCCAACGCTCTGCCTGCCGTAAAACCATAAGCACGACCAGCACGATCCCCGTCGCCATGGCCGCCAGAGGCATCTGCCCTGATCCACAGGCCAGACCGATCCCCCCGGCCAACCACATCGACGCACCCGTAGTGGTGTTGCGGACCTTGTTGCCCGAGGTAAAGATGATCCCCGCAGCGAGGAAAGCGACCCCAGCCGTTACCGCCTCGATCAGACGCAGCGGATCGACCCGAAGGGCGTCGCTCGCCCCAAACGGCATACTGGCCAATTGCTGGCTAACGATGATGAACAGGCACGCAGCCATCGAGATCAACATATGCGTGCGCAAACCGGCGGGCTTGCCACGATGCTCGCGCTCTATCCCAATCATTCCGCCGAGGAAAACAGCCGCGATCAGGCGCGTCGCTGCAATCAGCGGTGTGACTGCTGCAAAGCCGCCAGATAATTCATCAATGATCGAATTCAATTCAGGCCCCTGTTCAACGACCGCGCCAACACCGCCATCCGGAACACAACGCGCACAGTCGGTCCGCGGTTCCCGGCGAGGGTCAGCAAGTGAGTGAATGGCTGATATCACTGGAGGGTACAGAGGCCGGGCATCAGCTTGCGCTCTATCTGGCGCTCTTGGCGGCGTTGCTTCACGCGATCTTTGGCGCGTTGCAAAAAGGACGGCACGATCCTTGGCTGACGCGGGGTGCTGTCGACATCTCTTATGCGGTTATGGCAGCGCCGTTTGCATTTTTTGTCGTTCCCTTTCCCGAACCGCATATGTGGGGGATTTTTGCCGTCGCGTGGGCGATCCACACGGTTTACAAAATCCTTCAGGCACAGGCCTATACCAAGGGTGCCTATACGGTCGTCTATCCTGTGGTGCGCGGGACCGGGCCGCTCTTTGCCGTTATCGGGGCTTATCTGATTTTCGGCGAGGTGTTCACGGCGGTGCAATGGATGGGTGTCGCCGTCCTGCTGGCGGGAATATTCGGTCTGGCGGTCTATAACCTAATCTTTCTGGTGGCCGCGCGCGACACTTTGCATGTGGCACTGGGTTTGGCGGTACTTACCGGGCTTCTGGTCGCGCTCTATACGACCTATGACGCCTACGGGATCCGGGCCACGGCGAACCCGTTCACCTTTCTGGCGTGGTTCTTCTTTTTCGACGGGCTGGTGATCCCCATATATGCCTATCGACGCTGGCGCAGGATGGATACACCCCCCGCACCGGGGCCGCTGATGTTGCGCGGGGTGATCGGTGGTGTGGTCGCGTTCATGTCGTTCGGGTCGATCATGCTGGCGACACGGTTGGACAAGGTCGGAGAGGCCGCAGTGTTGCGAGAAACGTCGACTGTCTTTGCCGCGCTGATTGGCTGGCTGGTCCTGAAAGAAACCGTAGGACCACGGCGCATTGCGTTGATGACCTTGATTGCGCTTGGCGCGGTAATTGTTGAAATGGGCGGGTAAGCCCCAAAGGAAGAGAGCGAAATGGCAGGTAAAGAAATCAATGGCGGAATGAAATCCGCACTGGAATTCGGCCCGATCCTGGGGTTCTTCCTGGCATACCTGTGGCTCAAAGACCGCGTTTTTGACATCGGAGGCACTGAATATGCAGGCTTTGTCGTGGTTACTGCCGGGTTCATTCCCGTCTTCTTGTTGTCCATCGCATTACTGTGGAAGCTAACCGGCCATATATCGAAGATGCAGATCGTGACGGCAGTGCTGATCGTGGTCTTTGGTGGGCTCAGCGTTTGGTTCAACGACCCGACATTCTTTAAGATGAAACCGACCATCATTTATCTGCTGTTCGGCGGTACGCTTGGTCTGGGGTTGATGCGTGGACAGTCCTACCTGCAATCGTTGATGGAAGGCCTGATGCCCCTGACGGACGAAGGCTGGATGATCCTGACCCGGCGGTTGATGATCTTCTTTCTCGGGCTGGCCGTGCTGAATGAGGCGATCTGGCGCACTCAGTCAGAAGAAACATGGGTCTATTTCAAGACATTCGGCCTGACAGCGGCGATTTTCGTGTTCTTCATCACCCAAGGGAAGGTTTTCAAAGATCACGGTCTTGATGAGGATGACGACACCGCGCCCCGCGCCTGAGCGGGGCTGCGCCATCAGTCACGCCGGAACAGCACCGAATGTGAGGCCTTGTCGTCACGCAAGTCGCCGCGCAGATCGGCATGCAAGGCGCGACCAGTCTTGACCCCTCTGCGTGCCCCGACCGTGTCCAGCCAGCGCGCCAGATGTGGCTTATCCTCTAGGGTCTGTTGCTGACCTTCCCACAGAGATGCCCAAGGCCAGATCGCCATGTCCGCGATGGAATAGAAACCGCCAGCGACGAATTCGTTCTGGCCCAGTTGCGTATTCAATACCCGGTAGAGCCGCGCGGTTTCCGAGCGGTAACGATCCTTGGCGTATGGCAGGTCCTGCGGCGGATCCATTGCCGGGGCGTATTTAAGGAAATGATGCGCCTGCCCCGCCATCGGCCCCAACCCACCCATCTGCCACATCAACCACTGATCAACCGCAATCCGCTCTGCTTCGGTCTGACCGCAGAACTGGCCAGTCTTGCGCGCCAGATATTGCAGGATCGCGCCACTTTCGAACAGGCTGATGGGCGCACCATCCGGGCCATCCGGATCGGTGATCGCGGGCATCTTGTTGTTGGGTGATATGGCCAGAAACGCGGGGTCGAACTGCGCACCTTCTGTGATGTTTATCAGGTGGGTGGTGTAGGGCAGGCCCATCTCTTCCAACGCAATGGATATTTTCCAGCCGTTTGGTGTGGGCCAGAAGTATAGGTCAATCGGACGGGTCATAGGGGCGCACTCCTGAACGGTTTCAACCGTCAGGATGATGCTTTTCGTCCCATTGGCAAGGGCATTTCCGGCATCTCCCACCGGCGCAATCGCGCCCAGCGAGGCTCTGCCTCGTCAGGCGCCAAGCCCTTTAGCCGGATCAACGGCCACACATGGGGTTCGCGCAGAATGGCGCGGTAGAAGTCGAACACGCCGGGTTGGAGATAGGTCGACCAATGACAGATGCGTGCCCGAGCTGCCCCAATGGGAATCCCCGCCCGGCGTAACGCAACACGCGTTTGCAGATTATCCAGTTGCAGGTTCAGTGTGTTTGCGCCCGGCGGCAGGCCGAAACCCAGCGCGCGGTCGCCTTGTCGGGGTGCTCTGATCAACCGTTCCAGCAAGAAATCGAACAGATCGTTTTCGCGACTGGTGATGCTAATGAATTCCGTTTTGCGTCCGGCATCGCTGTTCAGCGCACGGTCAGCTTCGATGCTGAATTCGGCCGCTGACAGCAGAATCACTCGCTGAACCGCTGTCGGCGGCAGGCCCGGTGTCCCTAGTGCCCGTAACACGACCCGCGCGCCCAGTGAATGGGCCAACACATGTACAGGGCGATTCGGGTCGATACGATGAATTGCCTGCAGCAGGTCAGCCAACGCGCGCCCAGCAAGGGCGGCTTGGCTGTACGCTTGCCAGATTGTTCCACGCGCCGACCAGCCGAACGCTATCCCCAGCCCCTCATCCTTGGCACCCTGCCCGATGCCCAGCGCACGGGGCCAGCTGATTGCCTTGCGGCACTGCACGCGGGGATCAAGTGACAGAATATGCCGGTGTGGACAGCAAGTGGGATGATCGGGCTGGAACTTGAATCCATGTATCATAATCATGACCGGGCCGGGCTGTCGCAAAGCATTGCACAATACGGGTACCAGAGGCCAGGATGTGCCGCCCAGACAGGGGCCCTGCGGTGTGGCATTTACCTGAATCAGCGGCATCGCGTTTCTCACACTACATCTGTTGTCCTGGGCGTGATGGAATGATGCGACATGTAAATGAAGCTGTGGTTACACCTGCGTGACAGTGCCCTTTGGTCACAGATTTATTGACGCACCGAGAGGTGGGCGCTAAAGGTGACCTCGTGGCGATTTGTTACCGGATTGCGGGCCACGTTAAATATTCTGCTAAAAGGTCAGGAACGGGGACCCCCTGATGCTTGACCGGCACGGGGGTTTTTTTGTGGACGACAGTCCCGGAGGTCGAAATGGAAAAAGAATGGAACACACGCACCAAATTGGTGCATGGCGGCACCCAACGCAGCCAATGGGGCGAGGTGAGCGAAGCGATCTTTCTCACTCAGGGGTTTGTCTATGACACCGCAGAGGCGGCCGAGGCGAGGTTCATCGAGACCGGACCGGATGAGTATATCTATGCCCGCTACGGCAATCCGACCGTGGCAATGTTCGAAAAACGCATTGCCGCGCTAGAGGGCGCAGAAGATGCCTTTGCCACTGCATCAGGTATGGCCGCAGTCAGCGGCGCGCTGATCTCGATGCTACGCGCAGGCGATCATGTGGTTGCGGCGCGGGCGCTCTTTGGGTCGTGCCTCTATGTGCTTGATGAAATTCTGACGCGGTTCGGTGTCGAGGTCACATTTGTCGACGGCACCGATACTGAACAGTGGCGCGCCGCAATTCGCGAAGGCACGACGGCCGTATTTTTTGAAACTGTTGCCAATCCTACTCTCGAAGTCATCGACATTCGAACGGTGTCCGAGTTGGCCCATGCGGTCGGTGCGACGGTGGTGGTGGATAATGTTTTTGCCACGCCGGTGTTTTCTCGTGCGATAGAGCAGGGCGCGGATGTCGTCATCTATTCCGCGACCAAGCATATCGACGGTCAGGGTCGCGCGCTGGGCGGTGTGATTCTCGGCACTCGTGATTTCATTCGCAAGACGCTAGAGCCGTACATGAAGCATACCGGCGGTTCGATGTCACCATTCACCGCCTGGGTGATGCTAAAGGGGTTGGAGACGATTGATCTGCGCGTGCGTGCTCAGGCGGCATCGGCACTGGCCATGGCCGACGCGTTGCAAGGACATGCCAAGCTGAGCCGCGTGATCTATCCCGGCCATGCCACCCACCCCCAAGCGGCATTGGTACGCGAACAGATGGGCAAGGGTGGTACAGTTGTCTCGCTAGAGATCGCAGGTGGTCAGACCGGGGCATTCCGGTTTCTGAACGCGCTCAATATCGTGCTGATCTCGAACAATCTGGGTGATGCGAAATCCATCATCACCCATCCCGCGACGACCACGCATCAAAGACTGAGCGAAGAACAGCGTGCGGCATTGGGAATTTCGCCCGGCCTCGTACGGTTTTCACTGGGGATCGAGGACGCGGATGATCTGATCGCGGATGTGATGCAGGCGCTCGACGCCGTGTGACACCTGTTCCGGCTGCGACAGCTTAGGTCGTATTTGACGAGGCAATGGTCGCTACCCTATCACAGGGTCAGAGGCAGGCGCTGCTTTGCCTCCGCCGGAAAGGCCTGCCATGAATGAAAGACCTCAATCTATGTCCGCGCCGAATGATGCGCGTTTCGCCGCTATCGCGGATTTCGTGCTGTCACCTACCCTAGTCGTGCCAGAGGACGCGCTGCACCATTGCGCGACTTTGCTGATCGACACGCTGGGTGTCGCGGCAGGCGCTGTGCCGTTGGAGGCCGGGCGCATCGCCCGTGATTTCGCGGTCGATTTCCATGCCGCCAGCCGTGACGAATATGCCGCGACGATGCTGTTCGACGGACGACGGGTCAGTATTCCCGGCGCGGGTTGGGCATTGGCGACGCAGATCGACAATCTGGATGGTCACGACGGATACAACCCGACCAAGGGGCATATCGGTTGTGCCGTGGTGCCTGCGCTGCTGGCCTTTGCCGAACATGCGCCCGGTCTGACCGGGCGTGACGCGCTGACCGCGCTGGCCATGTCCTATGAAGTGGCTGCGCGTGCGGGCATCGCGCTGCATGCAAGCGTCTCGGACTATCATACCTCGGGCGCATGGAATGCGTTGGGGGTGGCCGCATTGGGGTGCCGTCTGTCGGGCGATCGCCCAGAGGTATTGCGACAGGCGCTGGGCATCGCAGAATATCATGGCCCACGCAGCCAGATGATGCGCGAAATCGACAATCCCACGATGTTGCATGATGGATCGGGTATGGGGGCATTGGTCGGATCAACGGCCACGCTGATGGCGCGGCGCGGCTTTACCGGCGCGCCTGCGATTACCGTCGAGGCGCCGGAGGCAGCGCAACACTGGGCCGATCTGGGCGAGGCATGGACGGTGGGCCTGAACTATATCAAACCTTATCCGGTCTGCCGTTGGGCGCATGCCGCCATGGATGCACTGAACCACCTGATCAAGACCGAGGGCGTCACCGCCGAGAACATGCAATCTGTCACCGTGCGAACCTTTGCTGAATCTGCGCGGCTGTTCGACGGTGTGCCCAGATCCACGTCACAGGCGCAATATGGTCTGCGGTTCAATCTGGCCGCGCTGATGGTGCACGGGCGCGTCGGGGCCGAACATATCTCGGGTGCGGGGTTGAGCGACCCTGATGTGATCGCGCTGATGCCGCGTATATCGGTGGTCGAAGACCCACGCCATTCCGACCGCTTTCCTCTCGGGCGTTGGTCTGATCTTGATGTCACGCTCAAGGATGGGCGCGTTATCCAATCCGGCGATGTGCATGCGCGTGGCGGACCAGAGGCATGGATGGAAGATGCCGAAGTTGAGGCGAAATTTCACAGTATGGCGGGCACACTCGATTCGTCGCGCCGCCATGCGATCTGGGCGATGCGAGACCGTCTGCTGGAGCCAGACGTACCGTTTTGCGACCTGACAAACCTGTTACATTCTGCACCGGAAAACCTATGACCGACACACCCCGCATCCTGATCCACAACAGCACCACCGCCACGATGGCAAAACGTCTGGCTGAGGCGGCGCCGGATACCACGGTTGCCACTTGCGAGAGCTACGAAGCGCTTCCCGCCATGATTTCGGACTTCCGACCCGACATCGTCTACGGCATTTGCTTTGCCGGGCGTCAGGGCTTCCCCCGAGAGGCCGTGACCGGACCGGGCGGACCAAAATGGATCGCCGTTGGCGGGTCTGGCGTCGATCATTTGCGCAGTTGGGATACGAACCGCGTGACGGTCACGAACTCATCTGGTGTCGCCTCGGCGATGATGGCGGAATATGTGTTTGGCACGATTTTGCACTTCACCCTGGACATCCCCGGCCTTGCCGCCGATCAGGCCGCATGCCGATGGGATGGCAGCCGCCTGATGCAGCCTTTAGCCGTCAAGACGATGCTGATTGTCGGTTTGGGCCATACCGGGCAGGCAGTAGCAGCCCGCGCCAAAGCGTTTGGTATGCATGTCATCGGCACCCGCGCACGTCCCACGGACATGGAAAATGTCGACGAGGTCCATCCGAGCGATGCCTTGCTGGATCTGATGCCGCGTGCGGACTTTGTGATTGTCTGTGTTCCTTTGCTACCGGCAACGCGTGGCCTGATCGGCGCGCAAACCTTTGCCGCGATGAAACCCAGTGCGATTCTGGTCGATGTTTCGCGCGGCGGGGTGGTAGACGGCGATGCGTTGGTCAACGCGATCCGTGGTGGCGCCATTGCTGCGGCCGCGCTTGATGTATTCGAGCCGGAACCGTTGCCCGCTGACCATCCAATCTGGGGATTGGACAATGTGATCGTGTCACCGCATTGTTCGGCTGTCTATGAGGGCTGGAACGAGGCGTCGTTCGAGCTCTTCCTGAAAAATCTGGAACGTTGGCGCAAAGGCGAGACATTGCACAATATGGTCAGCCCAGAGCGCGGATATTAGTACACATACATTTGGCAAAGGAGCCAGCATGACGGATCGGTTCACGGGGGTCATTACCCCGCTTCTCACACCCTACAACGACGATTTCAGCATCGCCTATGATCTGTATCTCGCCCACGCGGCGGAATGTCTGGCCAAAGGCGCGCACTACCTGTCGCCCTTTGGTACCACCAGCGAAGCCCTGAGCCACGGTGTGAGCGAGCGCATGCACGTACTGGAGCGATTGGTAGAAAGCGGTACTGCGCAGGCCGATCAACTGATGCCCGGCACCGGGCTGTGCAATCTGGAAGAAACCGTTGCGCTGAGCCGTCACGCCGTTGATCTGGGTTGCAAGGCGGTTATGACGCTGCCGCCATTCTTTTTCGTCGCCGCACCGGATGAAGGAATGTATCGGTATTTCAGCACGCTGATCGAAAAGGTCGGCAATGACGCGCTGAAAATTTGCCTGTACAATATCCCGCAGAATACTGGCATCGGCATCTCTCCTGCGCTTTCGGCTCGATTGAATAAGGCGTTCCCCGAAGTTGTGGTCGCCTACAAGGACAGCTCTGGCAACTGGGACAACACGCTTGGCGTGATCGAATCCGCGCCGGGCATCTCTGTCTTTCCCGGCTCCGAAAGCGTGATGTTGCGGGCCATGGCAGTCGGCGGTGGCGGTTGTATTTCGGCCAGTTGCAATTCAAACATGGCGGGCATTCGGGCGCTTTACGACCTCGTCCGCGCCGGTGACGAGGCCGGAGCGGCCTCTTTGGCCCCAAAAATCGATGCCCACCGCGCCGCGGTGCAAGCAGGCGGGTTGATCCCCGGCCTAAAATCGCTGAAGGCACAGCAAACTGGTGATGCACGCTGGCTGAACCTGCGGCCTCCACTCCTGCCTGCTGACCCCAGCGCAGCAAAACCGCTGGCCGAAACGATCGCCGTGCTCTGACTCTGCCTTTGACGCGGCCTAAAATTGCCGGATTTGTCGCGTAACCCTTGCGCGTATGAAACATCGCCGCGTTAAACTAACCCTCGCGGATGGGCCATTCCGGCCCATCTCTGCTGTGGCTCAAATGCAGGTCAACGTGATCGACACGCTCACCGCATTTGACCGGCTAGAGCGTGATTGGCGCGCACTAGAGGTGCTTGACCCTGAAGGCACGGTGTTTCTGTCATGGGCATGGCTGCGGCAGGCATTCGCGGCAAACCCGGATCGTTGGCGTGTGCTGGGTGTGAAAGCCAGCGGCAATTACGTCGGTTTTTTCCCACTGAAGTACCGCGTGCACTGGAGCAGGGCCAACAACGAGTTACACTCGGAAATCGAAGCCGGCGGGCGACTGTTATGGAGCGAATACACCGGATTCCTTTGTGACCCGGCGCATGAAGCCCAGACGATTGCGTTGATCGCACATACACTGCAAGGCATGCCGTGGTCGCGGCTTTCTCTGCGCTATGAGGCATCAATGAGGCGTGCGCGGCGCTTTGCCGATGCGTTCGGCACTGATCTGTTTGATGTCCAGTGGCCGGAATATCGCATCAATCGCGGTGAGACGGATAACCTGCTATGTCCGCAGGTATCCTTGCCGCAGGAATTCGAAACCTACATGCAGGAATCGCTGAGCAGAAACACCCGTCAGAAGCTGCGGCGCCTCATGCGCAATCACCTCGACACGGGCGAGGTAGAGATCACCAACGCCGGGTCGGACGATTTTGAAGACGCGCTGCACCACCTGCTGGAGTTCTGGGTCAGCAAATGGGTGCCGTCAAAGGGGGCTGCAACCGCACAAAAAGTGGCGGCCAATTACGCCCAGATCCTCCGGGCTGCGCAGTCGCTCGGGTTGCTTTACATGCCGATATTGTGGCGGGGTGAAACTCCGCTCGGAGTGTTGGGGCATATTCTGGACCCCCAGATGCGCCGGGTGCATTTTATCGTGGCAGGGCGTAGCGAAGATGCCGATGCGCCGTATGTCGGTCATCTGCTTCACGCCCATTCGATCCGTTGGGCGATCGAGAATGGCTACGAGATCTACGATTTCTGTCATGGCAACGAGGCATACAAATACAGCTTTGGCGCGACAGACAATCGAGTGAATTACCTGACGATCCGACCCCGCGACACAGCTGCACTGGATCAATCATTCGATCCTATTTGCAACGCCGAAGCATTACGGCGAGCCCTGCAATATGTCGAAGCCGGACAGAACGGACGCGCAAGGACAATCTGTGCCCGCCTCGCCGATCTGCTGGGTTAAGTTATCTGGCCGTCTGTATGTTTGACAGGGTCGGTGCCACTGCCAATCGCTTTACTGGCACGGGCGGGCATCGCGGGTGGCTTTGACGGGGCACGCGACCGCGATGCAGGCGCTGCTGTTTTACTTTTGGATTCGGGTTGTTGCGTGCCTGCTTTGGGTGCCGTTCTGACATCCGCGTTCGTCGCCGCCGGCTGAGGTTTTGAAATCTCACGCAACGGTGCGTCAGCTTTGGCTTTTGGTGTCGAGGCGGAGGTTTCCACCGGCCTCACGATTTGTTTGCGCAGATTCGCGGGTGCTGCAAACGGATTTGATGTGATCGCGGCGGTCGCCAGCACATGCGCCATACGTAACTGGCTCTCGACCATGTAACTCGTCATTCGAAGGCTGGCGACGGACATCTGCGCGGCTGTGTGCATGGGTATCATCGGGCTTTCCTCATTCGCTGTGCTTGTTGATGGTTTAACGCATCTCCGTAACAAGTATCCGACAGAACCTATGCCCGGCCAGACAATCGCCACTTTGCAGGCGCGAGGGGCAGCAATACGCCCAACATTCGGGCGCAGTGATCGGTTTCTGATCAACTCAGGGCGGCGTCAGCCCACATGAAAAAGCGTGGTGAACAGCTTTGGGTCAATGCTCTGGGCGGCAAACGTGCCGCCCTCAGTCAGGATGCTGACGGCGTCATGGCTGTGCAGACTTTCCTGATGGCTGGCAACGACACGAAAATCACCAATGCGCGCATCGCTCAGCAGTCGTTCGCAAAACAGGCGGGCCGCGTCCTCGACAAAGATCGGGTTCGCGGCGTTCAGTTCTGCAAAGGCCTGCTCGTCCTCGCGTTTTACCATTACTTGCGTTTCGGTCGGCACCGCGGCACGGGCGTGTTCGATCAGATCCTCGAACCACAGGCAGTCCTTGCAGGCCATTTCGACCGATATACGTGCGACAGATCGCTGCGAATGCGGTGTGGCCAGTTGCCCGCGCATCTGGCGGGCATGTTCGCTCAGTTCCAGCGAGCAGGGGCAGGTAGAGGAATAAACATAGTCAAGATGCATGAATTTGCGCCGCACGCCGTCCTTTTCGACCAGCTCGAGGGCAAAATCATAGTATTGAAAGCCCTCAAGCCCCGAACGCAGCGACGTCACCTTCATCGGATAGGAAAATCGCATCTGGATACGCGCATCCAGACTGCCCAGATCGCTGATGTAGTCGTCCAGTGCCGCTTCGATCACCTCAAAGCTAAAGGTTTTCTCGGCGTGTTTGTAGAAGCTGCGCATGATCCGGGACATGTTGATGCCCTTCTTGCCGGCCTCAAGGCTGACCGTACCAGTCACTGAGGTTTCAAGCGACAGATCACCCCCATGGCGCGTGTGAAAGCGGATTGGCAGCCGGAAATTGGATATGCCGACATGCTGAAGATGCTGTCTGGCCCCCCGGATTAACGACGTTGGCCCGTTCTGAAGGTCCGGCAAGGTAGCACGATAGGTATCGTCTGCTGTGAACCCTTCGGGATAGTCTCGTGACAAGACAGGGTAATTCATCACAGCGCCAGCAGGCAGCAACCTTGCAATCGCGGGGTCGAGATCAGCCACCTCTTCGGGGCTTGCGCTCGCCGCCCAACGGCGCAGCAGCCTAAGAGCATCTTCCGCTTCTTCGCGCTCTGGCGTCGTGTGCAAATCAGAATTGAGGTGGTTCATACCCGTTCTTTCCCAGAGGGTTTGCCAGCTTCCTACATAGTCGGTTATGGCGAAAATTGCCATGTTCGCCTTGGGCCGGGTCGAAATACCCAATTCAGATCACACCAGCCCTCGGTGCAGACCACTCACTTTTAGCTGAGCAGCCTCTTCTTACAAACGGTATGATAGATCACACAGAACGCGACAGGATGTATAACGACACTGGATGCGTCGAAAGCGGAAAAGCATTGGAAAATATCCGTGTGAACGCGGCACATCCGCGCTCAGATCAGCTGAATTGCGGGCCAAACGCACCCGCCAAACTGCAAACGCCCGCCGGATCAGGGCGGGCGCTGGCATTCATTGAGGTAGGCGTGATCAGCCGTAAACCGATTCCTTGCCGAAGTGTTTGGTCAGCATGTAGTAAATCACCGCACGATACTTGTTACGCTCCGAACGACCATATGTCTCAATCACCTGATTGATTGCGTCCATCAACGCAGGACTATCGGCGAGGCCCAACTTCTTGACCAGAAAGTTGTCTTTGACGGTTTCTAGCTCATGAGCCTGACCACCAGCCACTGTTGAAGCATCGGCATTGTAAATCGCCGGACCGCATCCGATTGTTACTTTGGTCAGCAGGTCCATATCCGGCTGCATCCCGCATTTGTTGCGCAGGTCGTCAGCATACTTGGCAATCAGATCGTCACGCTTTCCCATTAGTCCATTCTCCCTCAAGGCGGCTAAACCCGCAAATAATAGTCCATAGCCCTCGTGGCTTGTCCCAAAGGTTACTGATTTGACGAGGTTTCACAAAGAGAAAAACCCCGGGAATTTCCCCTGTGAGCAGAAGCGGCGGATTTGACAATACCGGCGGCTTTTCCCTAGGGTTCGAGTGTATTGTAAACATAGAGATTTCTTGAATGACCTCCAGCGTTCTCACTCGTCGTTTCGTCACATGGATCCTTATTCTGACTGGCGGTGGGCTTGCCGGAACCAGCCACGCGGCAGAGGTAAATTCATATGATGACCCGGCAATGTCATGCTACCTGCGCCTCGACGGACCACTCGAGACCGGCGATGCGGCAGCGTTAGGCAATTTGCTGGAGCATTTCGCCAGCAATACCGACCGGCGCGATTATCCCTCTTCTCCGCGTATTTGTCTGAACAGTGAGGGTGGCGAGTATGCGGCGGCCATTGAAATCATCGAACAGCTTGGGGGGCAGTTTTCCACAGCCGTTGCTGCCAACGACACTTGCGCCGGTCCTTGTGCGCTGGTGTTCATGGCGGGTCGCGAGGGCGCGGGCGGCACATTGGACAGCAATCACGGGGGGCGGATCGTACATCCAAAGGGCACTCTGCGCTTTGGCGAGGCTCACACACCCCAACTCAACATCGGACAGGTCAGGCGGCTGCTGGAATTGCAAACATCGCTCGACCTGCATGGCGATGTGATCGCCGCAATGATCGAAGACACGCCGGTGCCCCGTACCCTTTACACGGTGGGCGAGGCTGCGCTGTGGCAAATCCGGATCGGCCCGTCGGTAATGCCGGACCGGCTAAGCCCGCTGGCCGTGCTCAATGCGTGCACTAATTCCAGCACGCCGCTGATTGATAGGCTACGATTTGCAGATGAGGATTTCCACACTCCCGATTGGCCCGAGCGGCAAACGCCGAAACTAAGCACCAGTGGCTCGGGGACTCAGTACGGTGAGCTTGCGATCAAGCTAAACCGTCTGAACTCTGAATGCGATGTTAGCTTTGGTGGCGCAAACAGCCTCCCCACCGGACCAATCGGCACGGCCCGTTTCGCCCTCGGAGGCGGGGATGGAGACGAACTGTATCGCCCGCTCTATGGCGCGATGATGTTCACGTCTTCCACCCCATTGCGCACACTGGCGCGCAAGTCCGATGTAACACCACAAAAGATATCAGTCGCCGCGTTGAGTGCGCCGGACAGATCAGATGATAACGGGCTGTGCGGTGTCGTCTCAAATGGCGCGTTGACGACGCATTTCCGCTGCGCCCGCACCATTTCTGTCGCGCCGGATGATGCGCTAAATTCCATGACCCGCACGACATTCGACAACGGCAACGGCGTTTTGATCACAGCGACCGCGACCGGTGAATATGGCCGTAGCTGGCCGCAGGATATGGAGCCGGAATATACATTCGAAAGGGCAAACGCCGAGTACTGGCGCGATGGAATGCCCGATGAGGGGGAAGATGGGAACGATCCGGGGGCTGACACAGCCTGCCGCATCGTGACGGACGGGCAAAGCCAATGGTGTCCGACCAGCTTCTGGCGGCACATGGGCACCGGCGACATGTTTCTGTTCATTGCCGATAAAGACGTCGAAGCAGGACTGGAATACGCCGGGTGGGATTGACCAGCGCCGGGGCATCGAACCCTGCCCCCGGAACCGGGAACAGGGTCTTTTGTCTTAGTAGCGGTAATGCTCGGGCTTGAATGGCCCGTTCTGGGGCACGCCGATATAATCAGCCTGCTCTTTGCTCATTTCGGTCAGCTTGACGCCGATACGATCCAGATGCAGCCGGGCAACCTTTTCGTCCAGATGCTTGGGTAGGATATAGACGCCGGGCTGATAGTCATCGCCGTTCTTCCACAGCTCAATCTGGGCCAGAACTTGGTTTGTGAACGATGCAGACATCACAAACGACGGATGACCCGTGGCATTGCCGAGATTCAGCAAACGACCTTCGGACAGCAGGATCAAACGATTGCCCGAAGGCATTTCGATCATGTCTACCTGTTCCTTGATGTTGGTCCATTTGTGGTTTTTCAGGCTGGCCACCTGAATTTCGTTGTCGAAATGGCCAATGTTGCCGACGATGGCCATATCCTTCATCTCGCGCATGTGCTCGATGCGGATCACGTCCTTGTTGCCAGTGGTGGTGATAAAGATGTCTGCGCTTGACAGCACATCCTCGAGCAGCACCACCTCGAACCCGTCCATCGCCGCCTGAAGCGCACAGATCGGATCGACTTCGGTGACTTTCACGCGGGCACCAGCACCACGAAGCGACGCAGCAGACCCTTTGCCCACATCGCCGTAGCCCATGACGACGGCAACCTTGCCCGCCATCATCGTATCAGTGGCACGGCGAATACCGTCAACCAGCGACTCCTTGCAGCCGTATTTATTATCGAACTTCGACTTGGTCACGGAATCGTTCACGTTGATCGCAGGGAACGGCAGTTGGCCCTTCTTGTGCAGATCATAAAGACGGTGAACGCCAGTGGTGGTTTCTTCCGACACGCCTTGGATCGCATCGCGGGTCTTGGTGAACCAGCCGGGAGTTTCGGCCATGCGCTTTTTGATCTGAGCGAAAATCGCTTCTTCTTCTTCGGATGTGGGCGTTTCAATCAGGCCTGTCTCGCCGGCCTCAACACGCGCGCCCAGTAGGACATAGAGGGTCGCATCGCCGCCGTCGTCGAGGATCATGTTCGCGCCTTCAGGGAACATGAAAGACTTGTCGAGGTAATCCCAATGCTCGACCAACGTCTGACCCTTGACCGCAAAGACCGGCGTTCCGCCTTCGGCGATGGCGGCAGCCGCATGGTCCTGAGTCGAGAAGATATTGCACGATGCCCAGCGCACATCGGCACCCAACGCGTTCAGCGTCTCGATCAGCACTGCTGTCTGGATGGTCATGTGCAGGCTGCCAACGATGCGCGCGCCCTTGAGCGGTTTGCTCTCACCGAATTCCTCGCGCAGGGACATCAGCCCCGGCATTTCGGTTTCGGCGATATCCAGCTCCTTACGACCATATGCTGCAAGCGCAATGTCCTTGACGACGTAATCTTTTGCCATGTGGCAACTCCTTGAATGTCGGTTTGCAGCGCAAATAGCACTCGGACAGCGTTTCGGCAATGCAGGGATGTTTCTACCTCTTTATCCGGACGTTGGTCCGCGCACACCGCGTCCCTGATACCTATCGAAACCAAGTTGTGTTTCAACTTGTTCTAGAAACAGATTAGGCAGGGAAAACTGTTCTTAACCAACTCAGGCCCTTCCATGCCCAATGATCGCAATCTGCGCTATTCCGACCCGCTGGCACGCCTGCAATTCACCTTACTGATGGTCCTGTTTCGGTTGGTAAAACTAATGGGCTGGCGTGCTGGATACGGTGTATTTGCGCGGGGTCTGGGCCGACTTTTTGGCGCGCGGCGGGCCGTTTGGTTAACTGTTCCGGGCGGTGCCCCCTACAAGATTTATCTGAATGATGGTTACTGGACGCGCTTCGGCCTCTTTCATACCCATTACGAACCCGAAGTCGCGGTGATCATGCACGCCGCGCGCGGGCATACACCGCTCTTTTGTGATCTGGGTGCCAATGGTGGATATTGGACTGTGCGCGCCGCCGGACATTTCGATGCCGTGATCGCGGTCGAAGCGTCAGCACAGACCTTTGACCGATTAAAGGAGAACGCAGGCAAACTGCCGGGCGTTACCCTGCACCACGCGGCCATCGACGACCGCTCCGGCCGGACACTGACCTTTCTCAATACGCACAACAGCCACGCCTCCGCCCGCTTGTTGCGCGATGACAAACCCAGCGCTGCGGACCGGACCGAAAGCGTTAAAACACTGACTATCGACGATCTGGTGCCACCCGGCACCCCAGCACTGATCAAGCTGGACGTCGAAGGCGCAGAAATCGCCGCACTGACCGGCGCTGCGCGTGCCATCGCCGATGGTGCCGTTCTGATCTACGAGGATCACGGCGGCGATATATCCTGCGCGCCCAGCGCGAATTTGCTGTCCAATCCTGACATGCGCCTATTTGCACTGGAAGACGGGTTCACCGAGGTTAAGGATTTGGATCAAATCCGCGCCATCAAGTCCGACCGGTACAAGGGCTATAATTTTGTCGCGGCACATCACGCCTCTTCGCTTTTGGCGGCACTTCGGCAGGCTTTGCAATCGCATGAACGCACCGATACGACAGGCCCGACCCTGTAGGAGACAACCATGCCCCAACCTCGCGCCTGGCAAAAGATGCTCTCTGGCCGCCGCCTCGACCTGCTTGACCCGACGCCCGTGGATATCGAGATCGAGGATATCGCCCACGGCCTCAGCTTTGTCGCGCGCTGGAATGGCCAGACGCTGGGCGACTACGCCTATTCCGTCGCCGAGCATTCGCTGCTCGTCGAAACGCTCTATACCCGGCTCAACCCCAGAACCCCTGCCAAGTGGCAGCTGGCCGCGTTGCTACACGACGCGCCGGAATATGTGATCGGCGATATGATTTCACCGGTCAAGGCAGCAGTAGGTTCGGGATATGATGCCCTCGACACCAGATTGACTGCAGCGATCCATATCCGCTTTGGACTGCCTGCCGCCATACCCGCCACCGTCAAGAAACAGATCAAGAAAGCAGACAAGATAAGTGCATGGATGGAAGCCACACAAATCGCCGGATTTGACATGGTAGAGGCCGACCGCTTCTTTGGTCGACCGAACCCGGCCCTCATCGATGGGCTGACAATCCTCCTGCGCCCCCCGTTGGAAGCGCGCGCCGCCTATACCGCCCGCACTGAAGCCTTGCTTGAGGTTACTAGATGATCACAATTCGCCGCGCGACGACGCTGGATGCAGGCCCGCTGGCCGAATTGCTGAACGACATCATCGCAGCCGGTGGCACCACCGCGATGACCCTTCCGGTCACTGCCGCCTATATCCGAGAAATGATGGATTACGCACCAGATCAATCCGCATGGCACGTCGCGTTGGAGGGCGGCACGCTTTGCGGTTTTCAGTTCATCGAACCCCAGGACAACCTTCCGCCCGAAGCCTGCAGTATCGCCACATTTGTTCGGATCGGGCGCACCGGGCTTGGCATTGGGTCCACACTGTTCAATGCGACCGCCGAGGCGGCCAAAGAGCTGAGATATGACTGGATCAACGCCGAAATTCGCGCCGATAATGAAGGCGGGGTAATCTATTATCAAAGCCGGGGATTTCGCGATTATGGCCGGATCAACCGCGTCAAGCTCGGCTCGGGCCTGATCGTCGACAAAGTGCTCAAACGCTACGATATTTGAGCGCTCAAACCCTTTTCCTTGTAAAAATACCCGCGCCGCAGGCACGCCCGCAAGGGCGTCTATCGCGGTGAGCGTTTCGCCAGTATCCGCTGTAGCGTTCTGCGATGCATATTCAGCCGTCGGGCAGTTTCACTGACGTTTCGATCACACAGTTCATACACCCGCTGGATATGCTCCCAACGCACACGATCTGCACTCATCGGGTTTTCCGGCGGCGGTGGCAGTTCATCACCAGTGGCCAGCAGCGCATTGGTTATGTCACGCGCATCGGCAGGTTTCGACAGATAATCCGTAGCGCCGATTTTGACCGCAGCCACGGCCGTGGCAATGGCACCGTAACCGGTCAGCACAACCACCCGACTGTCAGGGCGTTTTTCGCGGATCACTTCGACCACGTCTAGCCCATTGCCATCCTCGAGCCGCAAGTCGCAGACCGCATAGGCGGGCGGGCGGGCCGTGGCGATGGCACGACCGGCGGCGACGGACAGGGCAGTTTCCACTTCAAAGCCGCGCTTTTCCATGGCTTTGGCCAACCGTCTCAGGAACGGCTCATCGTCATCCACCAGCAACAGCGACCTGTCTTCGCCGATCTCTTGTGCGCTATCCGCCATTCGGCCCGTTCCCTGATTTCATGTCTTTGGTAGTGAACTTTAGAACGCACTGTCAGACGCGTCAAACACTGCAACGGCGTTTTGGGTCAGTCTGCGGCGTCGACGAAGCAACCCACTTTGCGCGCCATGTCCTCGGCGCTAAGCTCGCGACGGAAAAACTCGACAAATCCGACTTCGGGTAATGTCAGATACGTCAGGGTGGTGTGGTCGACGAGGTAGTAATCCTCTTCACCTGCCAGCGGCTCTTGGGCCTGATAATAGGTACGGTACGCTTTGCTTGCCGCCCGGACCTGTTCGGGGCTGCCTGTCAGACCCAGCATCCGGGGGGTGCATCGCTTCGGTATAATCGGCGACCACCTCGGGTGTGTCACGCTGCGGGTCAACGGTGATGAAAACCGGCTTGACGATATGCCCCTGCTCTTCGAGCAGTTCAACCGCAGCAGCGTTGCGCGCCACATCGAAGGGACAGATATCGGGGCAAAAGGTATAGCCGAAATAAATCAGCGCGGGCTGGTCGATTACCTGCGCCGCTGTCACGGTCTGGCCCGTTCCATCCACCAGCGTGAAATCACCCCCAATAGCACCAGCGCCGCCAGCAACCTGCGACGCGCGGCATTGCGCGAACTGATCATCGCTGCGACCGATCGTCAGATAGTACATCGCGCCCAGCAGGCCGATCGCCGCCAACGCGGATGCTATGGCAAAAGTGCGGGTCATATGCTTTCCTTTCGTCGGTTTAGCAGGCTTGCCCTGTTGCGGGACATCTATCAGGCTGTCACAGACAGGCAACAGGGCGAAACAGCACAGATGACAAACATTTCATCGCCACCTATTCATGGCCGCAGCAGTGGTAACTGGATTCGCCTTCGCACCCTGATTTACCTGCGTTGGTGGGCCGTTTGCGGTCAGGTCGCGGCACTGGTGATCGCACAGCGGTTCTATGGTCTCGATTTCGAGATCGGCCTTTGCTATCTGGTGATCGGCGCGTCGGTGATTACCAATCTGGTCGCCGCTTTTGTCTTTCCTGCCACCAAGCGTCTGTCAGAAACCGAAAACCTTCTGGTTGTCCTCTTTGACATGCTGCAATTGGGGTTGATGCTGTATCTCACAGGGGGGCTGAACAATCCGTTCGCGATGCTGATTGTCGGGCCAGTGATCGTGTCGGCCTCTTCCTTGTCCACCCGGTCGACAATATTTCTAGGGCTCACCGCAATCGCCATCGTGTCGGTCCTGACAACCTATCATCTGCCACTGCACACGGCGTCACAGGTGGTGATCAGCATGCCGGACCTCTTTTTGTTCGGCAACTGGGCAGCAATCGTGATCGCGGTTATCTTTCTGGGGGTGTATTCACGCTGGGTGGTGGCCGAAATGGAGGCAATGTCAGACGCCGTGCAAGCAACGCAGATGGCGCTGGCACGGGAGCAAAAGCTGACCGATCTGGGGGGTGTGGTCGCCGCCGCTGCGCATGAGCTAGGCACACCGCTGGCCACGATCAAGCTGACCTCGTCTGAATTGGCGGATGAGTTGCCAGAGGGCAGCGAAGCGCGCGAAGATGCCTTGCTGATCCGCGAGCAAGCGGATCGATGCCGCGATATCCTGCGGTCGATGGGGCGTGCGGGCAAGGATGATTTGCACCTGCGGTCGGCACCTTTGACAGCCGTGATCGAAGAGGCGGCAGAGCCTCATACCGAGCGCGGCAAGACAGTACTCTTTGACCACGGCGCGACCAACCGCGCCATATTGTCTGACCAGCCCATAATTCTGCGCCGTCCCGAGATGATTCACGGGCTGCGCAATCTGATCCAGAACGCTGTCGATTTTTCGCAAGACACGGTCTGGATCGAGAGCGACTGGAGTGCGGACACTGTCACCATCCGCATCATGGACAACGGCAAGGGTTATCCACCGCATCTTCTGGGGCGTATTGGCGATCCCTTGATGCGTCGACGGGGTCGCGGGTTTGACCCCCGTCGCCCAGAATACGAGGGGATGGGCCTTGGCCTCTTTATCGCCAAGACTTTGCTAGAGCGGTCAGGTGCGGTCCTGAGTTTTGCAAACGGCTCTGACTCGTTTCGGACCGATCCGGCCTTTGCCCCACGAACCGGCGCGTTTGTCGAGGTTGCATGGCCGCGGGCGCAGCTGATGGCACCCTCGGACGCAGGACATATCGGTACGGGTGAAAATATCCCGTTCACATCCTGAGCATTGATACGCCGACAACCCCCTGACGGTTAACTGCCAGTTAACCAAAATTGACGAAACTTAACCCTACCGCTGCAACGAGGAGAGGGGCACCTGGCGTGTTTCCAAATACCGTGATCGAATGGTTTGGGTTTGCCCTGATGGCAGTGGCGCTGTCCTATGCGATGCTGTGGCTCATCGGTACTCTGATTGCGCCACCCGCGCACGACCAATCACGATCTGACGTCGGTTTCAACCGCGCGCATTATCTGTTCGAAGGCGAACTGATGATAGATCATGATGCCGGACACCTGCCGAGCAGTGAAACTGACCTGCCCGAATGGGGAGACCTGCGGCGCTGGCTGATGGGTCGGTTTGCCAATCTGCCCGCACGTCTGGACGATCTAAAGGACGGCGTGCCAGTGATTGCCCTTAGCCGAGACAGCCATGACACCGCCCAATTGGAAATTTGTCGTGATGGCGTGACAAGTCGGGTCACACTCAGTGACCCGCCCCATGTCTGCCCCGCCGGGCGGCATGCAATCCTCGCCGAACACGCCCGGCTGAGCGAGCTACGTGAAGCACTGGAAGCAGCCCCCTACCCTGCTTGGAAAACCACTCTGGATGGGGTGATCCTGTGGCGGAACACCGCCTGCGCCGAAACGTTCGAGCCGCGCGCGTTGCGCATGAATGTACCGTTGCCCGATCCGGGCCACAGCAGCAGCACGCGATTCTCTGTGCCTGCCGGACCACCCAGTGGGCCGCTATGGTTCGAGGTCCATTCGACGGCGCATGAAAGCCACGTCATGCACCACGCCACTGAGATCACCAAAGTGGTCCGCGCCGAAACTGTGCAGCGCGATTTCGTGCAAACCCTGACCAAGACATTCGCCTACCTGACGATCGGCCTCGCCGTATTCGATAAAAACCGCCAACTGGCACTGTTTAATCCCGCGCTGGTCGATTTAACCTCGCTGCCGGTCGACTTTCTCAGTGGACAGCCAGAGCTGATGGGATTCTTTGATAATCTGCGCAACCGGCAGGTTATGCCCGAACCGCGCAGCTACGCATCCTGGCGGGCACAGATCACCGCGATCATTGAATCCGCACAGGGCGGTCTCTATCAGGAAACATGGTCTCTGCCGAACGATGTGACCTACCGCGTGACAGGACGACCACACCCCGATGGCGCAGTGGCGTTTCTGTTTGAAGACATCACCGCCGAGGTCATGCTGGCCCGTCGCTATCGATCTCAGCTGGACCTGCGGCAGTCTGCCCTCGATAGCCTGCCAGAGGCTGTGATGATCATCGGCCCGAACAACGTTCTGTCATTCTGCAATAGGGCGTGTAGTCAGCTACTGAAAATCGACCCTGACAGCTGCTTTTCTGACATGAGCGTACGCGATCTGATCGCGGTGTGTGAGGTAACCTTGCCTGATCCTGTGATTTGGTCAAAGGTCGAACGCGCATTACGGCAAAGAACGCTGGATGCCCCATTGCGCAAGTCTGCCGATCTTTCAGATCGAGGCATGCTATCTTATCGCGTCGAATTGTTGCCCGCCGGCGCGCGTATGTTGATCCTGAACCTGACGTCACCAGCCAAAGAAGCACCTGTTCGGGCTGTAGCGGGCTGATCCCGGTTGCAGGGCGCGGCGGCGCGTGTAGTGTCGGCACATGCATTCGACCAACCTGATCTGCCACGCAAACGACCCTGATGTGACCAGCGCCATCGCCAGGCGTCTGGGCCCGCGTCTGGGTGCGGGTGATGTGATCCTGCTGTCCGGCGATGTCGGCGCAGGCAAGACGCATTTTGCACGCAGCATGATCCTGTCGCTGCTTGACCAGCCCGAAGACGTACCGTCCCCGACCTATACGCTGGTACAGACCTATCCCGGCAAACAGGCGGAAATCTGGCACGCTGATCTCTATCGTTTGAGCTCTGCGGGCGAAGTCATCGAACTGGGTTTGACGCAGGCAATGGAAGAGGCAATCTGCCTGATCGAATGGCCGGACCGGTTGGCCGATCTTGCGCCGGAGTCCGCATTGCACCTGACATTGTCCGCACCCGGCGCGCCACAAGAGCGATCTCTGAGTTTTTCATGGTCCGATCCGCGCTGGGCCGCTCTGACGGCGGGACTTTGTGATGACTGATCGCGACGCGGCGGCGCGCAGTTTTATCGCACAAACAGATTGGGCTGACGCGCGGATAGCACCGCTGGCCGGTGATGCATCGAACCGGCGCTACCTGCGACTGACGCATGCCGCGACGGGCGATACCGCGGTGCTGATGGATGCTCCACCCGAACGCGGAGAGGACACTGGCCCCTTTGTTGCGATTGCACGGTATCTGACCGATCTAGGGCTTAGCGCACCGCGTATATTGAATATCGATTCAGACACGGGGTTCTTGCTGATCGAAGATCTGGGCGATGCGTTATTCGCGCGTATTGTCCGCACGGAACCAACGCTGGAGCCAACGCTATACGCAGCTGCAACAGACGTGCTGATCGCACTGCATCAACACCCCCCACCTATGACGTTGGCGACATACGATGCACGGCTGATGGCTGATATGGCCGCTCTTGCCTATGATTGGTATCTCGGCCACGCAGGCAATGCAGATGCCGCCGCGCGGGCCGCCTTTCACGACGCGATTATGCGCACGCTGCGCACTGAGGTCGGCGAAACAAACGTGTTGATCCAGCGCGATTATCACGCCGAGAATCTGCTCTGGCTGCCGGAGCGGACCGGACTTGCGCGGGTCGGCCTGTTGGATTTTCAAGACGCCATGTGTGGCCATCCGGCCTATGATCTGGTGTCCTTGTTACAAGACGCGCGCCGCGACGTCCCACGCAGGATCGCCGCGCAGATGATCCGGCGCTACATTGACTATGCAGAGGCGGACCCGACTGCATTTGATCGCGCCTATCACGTTCTCGGCGCACAACGGAATTTGCGGATACTCGGCGTATTTGCACGACTGTGTCTGCGGGATGGAAAACCACATTATCTGGATCTCATGCCGCGCGTATGGGACCATCTGATGCACGACCTCGAACACCCTGCCCTGACCGAAATCGCACCCTTAGTACGGGCTGCGTTGCCCGCTCTTACCCCCGAAATCCTTAGCCTTCTGAGAGAAAAATGCGCCAGCGTCCCGACACTGTAATGCTATTTGCTGCGGGCTTTGGTACGCGAATGGGGGCGCTTACCCATGACCTGCCCAAACCACTGATCAAGGTGGCAGGCAAGGCGTTGATCGATCATGCGCTGGCCCAAGTGCGGGCAGCCGATCTGGATCGGATCGTGGTGAATGCCCATTACAAAGCGGATCAGATCCGCGCGCATGTCGCAGAGTCTGACATTCTGGTATCGCACGAATCGCCCGATCTGTTGGACACTGGCGGCGGCCTGCGCGCGGCGTTGCCGCTGACCGGACCGGGGCCGCTCTTTACCATGAACACAGATGCCGTCTGGGCTGGACCTAATCCGCTCGTTGCATTGGCGTCAAAGTGGGACCCTGACAGGATGGATGCCCTTCTGCTGTGTGTGTCTCCGACCCGCGCCATCGGCCACGCAGGAGCGGGTGATTTCGAACTGGATAATCAGGGCCGCGCGACCCGTGGGCCGGGTCTGGTTTATACTGGCGCGCAAATCCTTAAATCCGATCTGTTGGCACACATCCCAGATGACGTGTTCTCGCTGAACCTGCTATGGGATCGGATGATCAAAGCTGGCCGCCTTTATGGCCTGCCATATGATGGACACTGGTGTGACGTGGGTCACCCGGCGGGCATCGCGCTGGCCGAAGATATGCTACGCAATGCAGATGTTTGAGCCGCAGTCTCATCCGCGCCTCTATGCGCTGCCGCCCGGCGTCGATTTTCCAACCGAGCTGATCAAAGGGATCGATCAGCGGTTGGCGGGCCAGCCGCCCGAAGCGTTGGCGCAAGTTCTGCTGATCGTGAACACACGGCGCATGGCACGACGCGTTCGTGCAATCTGGGACGCCGGGCCGCCACGTCTGCTGCCGCGTATATCGCTTGTCACCGATATTGGGATGAACGCGGCGCTGACCGACCTGCCGCCGCCGGTCCCTGACCTACGCCGACGGCTAGAACTGATCCAGTTGATCGCTCGACTGTTGGACCAACAGCCCGATCTGGCGCCACGGAGTGCGCTCTATGATCTGGCTGACAGCCTCGCTGCGCTGATGGACGAGATGCAGGGCGAAGGTGTCGCGCCCGAGGTGATTGATGCGCTCGATGTCAGCGACCAGTCCGGTCATTGGGAACGTATCCGCAGCTTTCTTAATATCGTGCGCGAGTTTACCGGTGCGGACGCGCAGCCCGATGCCGCCTCGCGCCAGCGACGCGCCGTCGAGACGGTAATCGCACAATGGCAGATGAACCCGCCCGCGCATCCTGTGTTGGTCGCGGGCTCCACCGGGTCGCGCGGCACCACGCAACTATTGATGCAGGCGGTGGCGCATCTACCACAAGGGGCGTTGATCCTGCCGGGGTATGATTACGATATGCCCGATGCGGCGTGGGGTGGATTGACGGATCCGTTGCTGTCCGAAGACCATCCCCAGTATCGTTATCACGCGCTGCGCAGCGCCTTGGGCTTGCAGCCGGATCAAGTGGCCCGATGGACTGACACGCCTCCGGCCAACATTGCCCGCAATCGTGCCATATCACTGGCTTTACGTCCTGCCCCGATGACAGATGCGTGGCGCGAGGATGGGCCAGAACTGCGCGATCTGGCCGGAGCAATGCAGGACGTGACACTTGTTGAGGCCCCATCGCAGCGACAAGAGGCGCTGGCGATTGCGATGCGGTTGCGACAGGCTGCCGAGGACGGGCAAACTGCGGCGCTGATCACGCCGGACCGGACGCTGACACGGCAGGTCACGGCAGCGATGGATCGATGGGGCATCCTGCCGGATGACAGCGCCGGCCTGCCATTACATCGAACACCACCGGGACGGCTTTTGCGGCATGTGGCGGCGCTCTTTGAGACCCGGCTAACCGCCGAGGCGCTGCTGACGATCCTCAAGCACCCGATGACACATTCGGGCAGTGATCGCGGGGCGCATCTGCTTCTGACTCGCGAACTCGAACTGCGTCTACGCCGTCATGGGCCGCCCTACCCAGAGGCCGAAGACGTCATGGCGTGGGCCGCGACGCAAGATCACGAGATGGCGCCGGAATGGGGCAACTGGCTGGCCACGCATCTGTGTGGCAGAGACAGCGCCGCAGCAGAAAGCCCCCTGACCAGCCATATTGCGGAGCATTTGTCGACCGCCGAGGCGATCGCCGGGGGATGTCGTAACGCACCACCCGGTGCGCTCTGGTCAGAAGAAGATGGGCGCAAGGCACGTGAGACGATGCACGAACTGCGTGACGAGGCGGAACATGGCGGCAACATGCGCGCCACTGATTATGCCGCATTGGTGCAGGCGCTTCTATCGCGCGAGGAGGTGCGTAATCCTGACAATGCGCATCCAGATATTCTGATCTGGGGCACGTTGGAGGCACGCGTTCAAGGGGCAGAGCTGCTGATCCTCGCGGGCCTGAACGAAGGCAGCTGGCCTGAAGCACCCAAACCTGATCCTTGGCTGAACCGCGCGTTACGCAATCAGGCGGGTCTGTTGCTGCCCGAACGGCGCATCGGGCTGGCCGCACATGATTTTCAGCAGGCCGTTGCCGCACGCGAAGTCTGGCTGACACGATCCGTGCGCAGCGCCGAGGCTGAAACCGTTGTATCGCGTTGGATGAACCGGCTTCAGAACTTGCTGAACGGGTTGCCGGATCAAGGGGGGCAAGCGGCCCTTGCCGGCATGCGCGAGCGCGGTGCGATCTGGCTACGACGTGCCGCGATGTTGGAAGACGCACCCAAAACCGAGTCAGCCCCGCGCCCCGCGCCCTGCCCGCCCTTGGCTCAGCGGCCAAACCGCCTGTCAGTGACCGAGATAAAGCGCCTGATACGCGACCCCTATGCGATCTATGCGCGCCACGTACTTCGGCTTCGGCCCTTGGATCCGCTGATGAAGGTGCCCGATGCATTGTTGCGCGGGATTGTCCTGCACAAAGTGCTGGAGGATTTCATTCGTGAAACCCGCGATGATGACCACCTGTGCACCGCTGCCCGCCTGATGCAGATCGCCGAAGCGCATCTGATCGAAAACGTGCCGTGGGCCGAGGCACGCGCGATGTGGCTGGCGCGATTGGGGCGGGTTGCACATTGGTTTGTTCAGTCGGAGCTTGATCGTCGTAAATCCGCATACCCGGCCGCGTTCGAAGAGCGCAGCGAGGCGCGCATTGAAGTATTGGATTTTTCTCTGGTGGCGGCAGCAGACCGGATCGACATCGACCCATCTGGCAACCTGCATATCTATGATTACAAGACCGGCGCACCGCCGGGGCCAAAAGAGCAGAAATTTTTCGACAAACAACTTCTGCTCGAAGCGGCGATGGCCGAAATTGCCGGATTTGGCAAAATTGCGCCTGCTCGGGTCACCAATGCGGCCTATATCGGGCTCGGCAGTGGTGGCAGGATCGAACCCGCGCCATTGGACGACACCCCGACGAGCGAAGTATGGGCAGAGCTGACCGCGCTGATCGCAGCCTACCAGAATGTGGATATGGGATATACCTCGCGGCGGGCAATGCAGCGCACCCGCGATCCCGGCGATTATGATCAGCTCGCCCGGTTTGGCGAATGGGACATTACCGACGAGGCACAGCCGACAAAGGTGGGAAAATGACACGCGACGCCGCTACACAGCGCCAGATCGCTGCCGCCCGGCCCGACCGATCTACTTGGTTGGCGGCCAACGCTGGATCGGGCAAAACCAAGGTACTGACCGACCGCGTGGCGCGGCTATTGCTGGATGGTGTCGATCCGCAGCATATTCTGTGTCTGACCTACACCAAGGCCGCCGCAAGCGAGATGCAAAACCGACTGTTTCGGCGTTTGGGGAAATGGGCGATGCTGGGGGATGCCCAGCTGACCACAGAGCTGAATGACCTCGGGTTGGACGGGCCACTGCCAGACGAGGCGCTGCGCAATGCGCGGCGTCTGTTCGCCATGGCAGTCGAAACGCCGGGCGGGTTGAAAATCCAGACCATCCACTCGTTCTGTGCGGGTCTTTTGCGTCGTTTTCCACTGGAGGCCGGTGTCAGCCCGAATTTCTCCGAGATGGAAGATCGCGCGGCAGCCTTGTTGCGGGCGGAAATCGTTGAAGGGATCGCCGCCGGGCCGGAGGCCGACAAGCTGGCAGCCGTGGCGCGACACTATAGCGGTGATAGTATCGCCGATCTGGCACAAGAGATTGCTGGAAAACAGAGCCTGATCCAGCATGAATGGACCGACGCGGGGCTTCGTCGTGTTCTGGGTTTGCGCGACCACCAAACCCGAGACTGGCTGCGCGATTCTGTCTATCTGGGTGGCGAACAGGAAATTCTGGCCACTCTGCTGCCTGCATTGCGGGCCGGTACGTCTACCGATCAGAAAAATGCCGAAAAACTGGCGGCGATCAACACGCTTGATTTGGCGGCACTGTCGACCCTCGAGGGGGTTTTTCTGTCAGGCAAGGGAACCGACCCGCCCTTTGCCGCCAAGATTGGCACGCGTCAGGACTTCCCGACCAAGAAAACCACACAGGCGCTTGGCGATACTGCTGCACCACTACATGAGTGGATGCGCCGGGTCGAAACAGCAAGGGAGACGCGCGTCGCGCTCGACGCGCTCGACGCAGCCCACGCGCTGCACGATTTTGCTCATGTGTTTCTGGCCGCCTATGCGGAGGCCAAACAGCGACGCAGTTGGCTAGATTTTGATGATCTGATCCTGAAGGCGGTCAACCTGCTGACACGTCGAGATGTCACCGCATGGGTATTATTCCGTTTGGATGGAGGCATAGACCATATCCTGCTGGATGAGGCACAGGATACCAGCCCGGAACAATGGCAAGTCATTGCGCGTCTGGCGCAGGAGTTTACCAGCGGCATCGGATCGCGCCCTAACGACCGGCGAACGATCTTTGTCGTAGGGGACAAGAAACAGTCGATCTATTCCTTTCAGGGGGCCGACCCGCGCGAGTTTGACCGGATGCAAGCCGAGTTTGCCGAACGGTTGGGGGCCACGCCGGATCCGCTGCAATCGCATCGGCTGGAACATTCATTCCGCTCTTCACAGGTGATCCTCGATCTGGTTGATCAGGTATTCGCAAAGGTCGTTCAACCCGAAGGATTATCGCTTGATGCACACCATCTGGCGTTCAAGACCGATTTGCCCGGTCGCGTTGATCTATGGCCCGTGCCCGAACCAGAACAGGCCATCGACGATCCTGCATGGCATGATCCGGTCGATGTGGTCGCTGGCAACGATCCGGCTGTATCTCTGGCGGCCCAAATAGCACAAAGCATTTCAGATATGATCGACACGGGGCAGCCCATCCCGACCGGCGAGGGCACGACGATGCGCCCGGTCCGGGCAGGTGATGTGCTGATCCTTGTTCAGGGACGTTCACAGCTATTTCACGAGATTATTCGCGCCTGCAAGGCCCGCAACCTGCCCATCGCCGGCGCGGACAGACTGCGGGTAGCGGGTGAACTGGCCGTACGCGATTTGGCGGCATTGCTATCGTTTCTTGCTACACCCGAGGACAGTCTGGCGCTCGCCACCGCATTGCGCTCGCCACTCTTTGGCTGGAGCGAGACGCAATTGCACGCATTGGCGCAGCCGCGCACACAGCCCTATTTATGGCCAGCATTGCGCCTGCGCGCAGATGAATTCCCCGAAACGATGACAATCCTCAATGATCTGCGCGCCCAAGTGGATTATCTGCGCCCCTATGACCTGATCGAACGTATCCTGACACGCCATTCGGGCCGACGCAGGCTGTTGTCACGCCTCGGACCCGAGGCCGAGGATGGCATCGACGCGCTGCTCAGTCAGGCACTCGCCTACGAACAAAAGGCGGTGGACAGCTTGACGGGCTTTCTGGTCTGGCTGGAAACCGATGATCTTGAAATAAAACGTCAGATGGACAGCGCAGGAAACCGCATTCGGGTGATGACGGTCCATGGCGCAAAAGGGCTGGAGTCACCGATTGTTATCCTGCCGGATACGGGCGAACGCAACACGCCGATGCGCGGCCAGATCACGGTATCTGACGACATCCCCCTCTGGCGTATGACAGCCGATAACGTCCCCGCCCGGATACGCGACGCTGTTGATCTGGCAAAATCAGCAGAAGAAGCCGAGCGTGATCGCCTGCTCTATGTGGCCATGACACGGGCAGAAACCTGGCTGATTGTCGCCTGCGCCAAGCCACCGGGCAAGAACGGCAAGAGCTGGTACGAGAAGATTGCCGCTGGAATGACCGCAAGCGGAGCGTTTACCTACAGCTTTGATGATGCGGATGGATTGCGGATGGAAACAGGGAATTGGGCTGCAACAGAGACTGTTGTTGAACCTGAAACGATAATTGTCACCGCCGAGTTGTCTGCATTTTTCGGCGATCCTGTTTCCGAGATTCCGTCGCGACCCACCGCCCTTAGCCCATCTGATCTGGGCGGGGCCAAAGCTCTGCCCGGCGAGGCTGGGCTGGACGAGGACGCCGCCAAACGCTGGGGCCGCCAGGTACATCTGTTGCTAGAGGTTCTGCCAGACGTGCCGCATGATATATGGCCCGCAATTGTGGCGCAAATGCTGAGCACCGGACCGGACCGGGCTGATGCCACCACGCAAGCGGCCCTCCTGTCGGAAGTGGAAAACGTGCTGACAGCCACGGATTTGACCGTGCTATTTCAGCCTGCCGCGCTGGTCGAAGTGCCGATTACCGCATCGCTGCCGGAGTTGGGCGGCAGAAGGCTGCATGGTATTATTGACCGGATGATTCTGGGCACCGATCGCATTCTGATCGTCGATTTCAAAACAAACCGCGTTGTGCCTGACAGCCCGGCGGCCTGCCCCATTGGTCTGCTGCGGCAAATGGGGGCCTATGCCGCAGCGGTACGGCAGATCTATCCCGGTAAGCCCGTCGATACCGCATTATTGTGGACGCGCACAGCACAGATGATGATGCTCCCACACGATCTAGTAACAGAAGCCGTCACGACCACTTCAATACCTTGACCTTCGCCATGGCGATACCTACGTTCTGTCCGAACCCAAGATCCCCCAAAGGAGACATCCCATGGCCACCGTTGCCGTCACCGACGATACCTTCGACGCCGAAGTAAAGAATTCAGACATCCCCGTTGTGGTGGATTTCTGGGCAGAGTGGTGCGGCCCCTGCAAACAGATCGGTCCAGCACTGGAAGAGATCGCAGCGGAAATGGGCGGCAAGGTGAAAATCGCCAAGGTCGATGTAGACAGCAACCCGAATTCGGCCGTTGCAATGGGCGTTCGCGGTATTCCCGCACTCTTCATCTTCAAGAACGGTGAAGTGGTCTCGAACCGTTCTGGTGCTGCGCCCAAGGCTGCGCTGCAAAGCTGGATCAACGACGCTATCTGAATCGTCCCTCCAGACGACAAGACGGATCAGGGCACCCCGCGTGGTGCCCTTTTTCGTGCTTAATGGTTGCTGCCCTTGTGACATGCCCGTGCGGATTGCATATAAGCTGCAACAAAACGGAGGACGCACAATGGCCAAAGAGCAGTTTCCCGGTTGGCACGGCACCACGATTATCGGGGTGAAAAAAGACGGCAAGGTTGTGATCGCCGGTGATGGTCAGGTCAGTCTGGGCCAGACCGTGATCAAGGGCACCGCGCGCAAGGTTCGGCGGCTCAACCCCGGAGGGTTTGACGTGGTCGCGGGCTTTGCCGGATCGACCGCCGATGCCTTCACGCTGCTGGAACGGCTCGAGGCCAAACTTGAAGCGCATCCCGGTCAGTTACAACGCGCCAGCGTCGATCTGGCCAAGGACTGGCGCACTGACAAATATCTGCAAAAGCTGGAGGCGATGCTGATTGTCACTGATGGCAGTGATCTGTTGGTCATCACCGGTGCGGGTGACGTGCTGGAACCCGAGCACAATGTCGCTGCAATCGGATCGGGCGGCAACTATGCGCTGGCCGCCGCGCGCGGCATGATGGACACCGACCGCAGCGCCCAAGAGATCGCCCGCGCGGCGATGGCCATCGCCTCTGATATCTGCGTCTACACCAACGGCAATCTGACAGTCGAAACCATCGAGGGCTGAAATGACATTCCTAAAAATAGCAATTTTCCTTTTATTAACTCTAACCACCAGCGCTGCCATTTCGCAGTCCCGCGACCCGGAATGTCAGCGTTATGTAAACGACGCGATCCGGACGAACGAAGCCTCGGAAATTTACGATCGACAATTAAGAAATGCCCTCAGCGATAATGAATCCGCAATGATGGGAGATCCCGAAAAATCACTGGAGAGCTATTGCACCGCTTGGACTAACGTTCATCGTTCTATTGTCAGAGCCCTCAATGGTTACGATGCGGAGTTGGGTGCGTATAGAAATTTAAAAAAAACGTGCTTTCGTACGGATGACCTTCGGGTTGCCCGAGAGCGGATAGTCGCCATCGAACAACGGAAAGAAACGATTAATTCTTTGTTTAGTGCATCGCTCAAACAAATTGCCAACGAACCATGTAGCCTATTCTGAGCTATCCAGCTAAACCCAAAGCCGTTCGTTGATACACGCAGCCCAGTCAACCACAAGAAAGAGATAATAAGCGTGACCGAAGACGATCTACGCGCCGCCGCCGCCGCCGGTATCATCACCGAAGCACAAGCTGCGCGCCTGACGCACCTAGCGCACGAACGTGCCGGTCGGGTCGCACGAGCTTTGCCCGATGACGAACCATTTGAACTCTTTCGTGGTTTTGCAGAAATCTTCGTATCACTCGGCCTGATCCTATTGCTCAGCGGTGCGATGGCGCTGGTCGTAGTAGTGGGCAGTGCGTTGGTTATCGCAGTTGTTTTCGGCGGGTTGTGCTGGCTCTTCTCGCTCTATTTCACCAAGAAACGCCGCATGGCGTTACCGTCTATCGTGTTAACGATCGGATACGCCTGTGCCGCCGGAACGGTCCTCGGCTGGCTGCTGGACAAAACCGGCATCCTGAGTGGGGACACATCCGTGGTCGTCATCTTTGGCCTGCTGGGAATTGCCGCTATGGCGCTGCATTACCGCGTTTTCAAAGTCCCCTTTTCGATGTTCATCGCCGGGTTGTTTGGCCTCATGGTGGTATTCGGAACCACCGGTGTGCTGGCCGATATCGACCAGCCGTTCAAGGACTGGAACAACCTTTTTGACCTGCGGCGCGGTGGCGGTCTGGCGATTGGCACGCTGATCTTTGGCCTGCTATCGCTGGCAGTGGGGTTGTGGTTCGATATGCGCGACCCGCACCGGATCGGACGCATGGCGCGCTCGGCGTTCTGGCTGCATCTGCTGGCCGCACCTGCGCTGGTCAATACCGTGGCGCTGACAGCCTACAACACTGGCGGCACGCAAGGGATGGTTCTGACCCTCATCGCTCTCGTGTTGATCACCATGCTGGCGCTGATTATCGACCGCCGGTCTTTCCTGACTGCTGGCTTAGGGTATCTGGCCTTTGTCGTAGCCTGGGCGATGCAATTGGGCGAGGCTGAACTGTCATGGCCGCTGCTGTTGCTGGTGCTGGGCGTAATTGTCACGACCTTGGGGACGTTCTGGACGCAGTTACGCGTCGTCCTGATGCAGGCGCTGCCCAATTTTCCGGGAAAACACCGCCTGCCACCCTATGCGATCGACGAATAGCCGCCGGGCTTTGACTTGTGTTTTCCGCATCCATGCTTAGGTTCCGGCCAAACCCGACCTCAGGAGTGACTGAATGACCGACCTGACCCCGCGCGAAATCGTCAGCGAATTGGACCGTTTTATCATCGGCCAGAAGGACGCCAAACGCGCCGTCGCTGTCGCGCTGCGCAGTCGTTGGCGGCGCAAGCATCTCAGTGATGACCTGCGCGACGAGGTTTTTCCCAAGAACATCCTGATGATCGGGCCCACCGGCGTCGGTAAAACCGAGATAAGCCGCCGACTGGCCAAGCTGGCGCGCGCGCCATTCATCAAGGTAGAGGCAACCAAATTCACCGAAGTCGGTTACGTCGGACGTGATGTCGAACAGATCATCCGTGATCTGGTGGACAGCGCCATTGCGATGATCCGCGAGCAGATGCGCGATGAAGTCAAGGCAAACGCCCATGCCGCCGCCGAAGAACGTGTGGTCTCCGCCATTGCAGGCGAGGATGCCCGCGAAGGTACCCGCGACATGTTCCGCAAGAAGCTGAAGACTGGCGAACTGGACCAAACAGAAATTGAACTGGAGATCGCTGACAACACGAACCCGATGGGCATGATGGACATTCCCGGTCAGCCCGGTGGCCAGATGGGTATGATGAATCTCGGTGATCTTTTTGGCAAAGCGTTCAGTGGCCGAACCAAGCGCGTCCGCATGACTGTCGCCGAAAGCTATGAAATCCTGATCGGCGAAGAGGCCGACAAGCTGCTGGACGATGAAACCGTCAACCGCGCCGCGCTGGAAGCCGTGGAACAGAACGGTATCGTGTTCCTCGACGAGATCGACAAGGTCGCAGCCCGCAATGACGCGCGCGGCGGCGAGGTTAGCCGAGAGGGCGTGCAACGTGATCTGCTCCCTTTGATCGAGGGTACAACCGTCAGCACCAAGCACGGCACGGTGAAAACTGACCATATCCTCTTTATCGCCTCTGGCGCGTTCCACATCGCCAAACCATCTGACCTCTTGCCGGAGCTTCAGGGCCGTTTGCCCATCCGGGTTGAACTGCGCGCGCTGACAGAGGCCGATTTCATCCGCATCCTGACCGAAACCGACAACGCCCTGACCCGGCAATACACCGCGCTTATGGGCACAGAGAACGTGACCGTCGAATTTACCGAGGACGGCATCGCGGCGCTGGCCCATATTGCCGCCGAAGTGAACCAAAGCGTCGAGAATATCGGTGCCCGACGGCTCTATACGGTGATGGAGCGCGTGTTCGAAGAGCTCAGCTTTAACGCACCGGACCGGGATGGCGAATCGGTGACAGTGGACAAGGCGTTTGTTGATGCCAACTTGGGCGAGTTGATGAAATCGACCGATCTCAGCCGGTACGTTCTCTAGGCGCGGCGCAACCCCTTCGTTTTTGTAAAGATACTCAATCGTCCGTCGACCTCCTGAACCGTCGCCAGTGTGGTGCTGCACGGCCCGCGCGGCCCGAGCGCAAATGATGAAACTGCGCGCCGAAGGCGCACCATCATATCAAGCCTGCTTTTGCCACTTCCCTTTGTTGCTGTTTCAGGCGACGAAAGGGCATGAACACGCTCACCTTTCTACGACAGAACGCTCGTTGGTTGACGGCTGGTATGTTGCTGACCTTTCTCAGCAGCTTTGGGCAGACGTTTTTCATCTCTATTTTTGCGGGCGAGATTCGCGAGACCTTCCAGCTTAGCCACGGGGAATGGGGCGGCATCTATACATTGGGCACGACTGCCTCTGCCGCTGTCATGGTTTGGGCTGGGGGGCTGACGGATCGGTTTCGCGTTCGGGCGTTGGGCGCGATCATCCTTGCAATGCTCATGCTGGCCTGTCTTTCGATGGCATTGAATCCAGTTTGGTGGTTGCTGCCGCTGGTCATTTTTGCGCTGCGGTTCACTGGTCAGGGCATGACCAGCCATATCGCCGTAGTCGCCATGTCGCGTTGGTTCATTGCCACGCGTGGCAAGGCGTTGTCGATCGCGACACTGGGCTTTGCAGCGGGCGAGGCAGTTCTGCCGTTGATCTTTGTCACCCTGATGTTGACCGTGGACTGGCGCATCCTGTGGATAGTGTCCGGGCTTATCGCCATTGCTGGCATACCAATCCTGCTGATGCTGCTCCGTCAGGAACGCACGCCGCAATCGCTGGCCAAATCTGACCAAGGTACAGGAATGGAGGCGCGGTCCTGGACCCGGAATCAGACAATCCAGCACTGGCTGTTCTGGTTCATGGTACCCGCGTTGCTGGGGCCGTCGGCCTTTAACACCGCGTTCTTTTTCCATCAGGTCCATTTCGCAGACGTCAAGTCCGTCAGCCATATTGAACTGGTCGCATTCTTTCCGTTCTACACTGGCATCAGTATCCTTGCGATGGTGGCCAGCGGCTGGGCACTGGATAAGGTTGGGACCGCCCGTCTGATCCCGTTCATGCAGCTGCCAATGGTCGTGGCTTTTATGATCTTTGCCTATGCAGACGGGCCACTTGGCCTTTGGTTGGGGTTTCTCTTTCTCGGTTTGAATACGGGCGTCAACACCACCCTACCCGCGGCGTTTTGGGCCGAATTCTACGGCACACGCTTTATCGGCTCGATCAAGGCGATGGCAGCAGCGGTTATGGTCCTTGGTTCTGCCATCGGTCCCGGCGTGACAGGGCTCGGGATTGATCTCGGCGTGGGAATAGAGACACAGTATGTCGGCGTCGCGCTCTATTTCGTCTTTACCACCGTGATGATGGCCATCGGCATCGCTCGGGCGCGACCATTGCTACCCCCGCGTGCGGCGTAAATAGACGTAATAGGCGCCACCGCCACCGTGTCGACCATGCGCCTCGCTCACCTGCATCACGCTTTGCGCCAGTGGCGGAATCGATAGCCAATGAGGCACGTTATGGCGCAATACCCCCTGTCGCACGGGGATTGGCCCGTCGTCATCGGCGCGCTTACCCTTGCCAGTGATCACCAGAACCAGACGTTTGCCTTGGGAATGCGCCCGCAGAATAAAACCCGTCAGCGCCCCATGCGCGCGGTCCACGGTCATCCCATGCAAATCGATCCGCGCCTCGGGCCGTATCTTACCGCGTTTCAATTTCGCATGAGAGCGTTTGTCCATCGTGACCGGCAGCGCCTTCATCCTGTCGGTCAGACCAGGCAGCACATCATGTCCCGGTGTGTTAGCGCGGGCTTTCTGCCCGATTTCAAAGGGCTCGACAGGCTGCGCTGTCGGTTTATCCTTGGAGGGCGCGGGCGTTAACAAGGATCTGACTGGTGTAGTACGATTGGGATGCAGCGGATCAGTCGTACCGGCAACCTGCCGCCAGAGCGCCAGTTCCTCCGCGCGTAGTTTTCGGCGGCTCATTGCAATGTCTCGGTAGCCATCGCGAACGCCCGTTGGATCGGCATCAGAACGACCATCCGCCCCGGATCACGCAACCGCCCGGCGGCACGACCTGCCTTGTCCCCGGTCCCGAAAAATATGTCAGCCCGTTGCGCCCCCTTGATCGCCGAGCCGGTATCCTGAGCGATCATCAATCGTCGGATGGGGCCGCCACCGCCCTTTTCGATCCAAACTGGCGATCCCAGCCGTACGAAGGACGGGTCGACGGCGATCGAGCGCCCGTCCGTCACAGGACGGTTCATCGCACCCAGTGGTCCCAAGTCGTCAGAATGGCCTGAAAGCTTGCGAAAAAAGACGTATGACGGATTATGACGGAGCAACTCCAACCCATCCACCGGATTGCGGCGCACCCAGTTTTTGATCACCTGAGCAGAAACCTGATGTACCGAGTAGACACCACGCCGCACCAGTTCTGCTCCAATAGAGCGATAGTTATGCCCGTTTGAACCGCCATACCCCACGCGGATCATTTTTCCATTGGGCAGCTTGATACGGCCAGACCCTTGGATTTGCAGAAAAAACAGCTCAACCGGATCATCGACCCAAGCGATTTCTAACCCGCGCCCGTGCATGATGGTTCCGGTCTCGATCTCGCGACGGGTCAGCCAAGGGTTGCTGATCTTTGCCTCGGGCGGCTCACGGTAGATCGGGTACTTGTACGGCCCACCCGGACGCAACGCGCCGTGCAACTCTGGCTCGAAGTAACCTGTAAAGAGGGCAGGTTTGCCCTCGCTGATCAGGATGGGGCGAAAAAATAGTTCGAAAAATCCCTTGGCGTTCGGCTTTTGTTGCGCCAACGCGCACAGCGATTGCCAATCTGGATCTTTCATATCGGGGCAGGTCACCAAAAACGCATCAAGCGCCTGTTGATGATTGTCCCGCTCCCATCCGTTCAATTCGTCGAAACTAAGGACAGTATAGGTCGTCTCTTCGGCCACCGCGACCATGGGCAGCGGCAGCACCAGAAATAGTGCAGCTATGATTCCCCGGATCATTCGCCCGTGGCGACGAGCCGCCAATTGGGATCGTCTGCGCCCATAGTGCGTTCAAAGGTCCAGACATCCTTTTGACGTTTGGCCTTGCCGACTTCGCCTTCGACGATTTCGCCATCCTTGCCACGAACGACAGAAATCAGCTCTCCAACGAAACGAACAGTCACATCGCCCTTTTTCGTGGTGGCATCATAGCTGGCATCTACGAGTTCTATCTCGCGCACCCCGACAAACTCCGCCTCGATGGTCAGGCCTTTTTCCTGACGCATATCCACAACCTCAGAGAACGTGTTGTAAACATCCTCGTCCAGAAATGGCACCAGATCGTCCAATTGCCCTCGCTCAAATCCCATCAGGATCATTTCATAGGCGCCGCGCGCACCTTGCAGAAAGGGACCGACCTCAAAGGACGGCTCGGCACGCTTCATTTCCGCCAGCGCGGCGGCAGCTTCGCTGTCCTCGGGGACGTGGTCGATAATGTCATGATCCGGGCCACCATCGATCACCTCGAAACCACGGCGCCGAGAGGCATCCCCCGGCAATGATTGCGGGCGTTCTGTTGGCTCGAATCCATCGCGGGTGCCCAGCACATTTTTAAGCCGCAGGATCAGGAAAACAGCGATACCGGCAAGAACCAGAAGCTGTATGATGGGCGAATTCATGGGCACCTCTTTCAGGCAAAACGTGGAAAGCACGAATGTTCGCTCTTATGTAGGTGACAGGCGCGCCCAAGTCCACCTTGCGCCCCGCAAAACAAAGGAGAATAGCCCATGTGGCTGCTGTTGGCATTTTTGACTGTACCACTGATCGAGATTGGCCTGTTCATTCAGGTCGGCGGATTGATCGGACTATGGCCAACGCTGGCCATCGTTATCATCACCGCTGTTCTTGGCACATGGTTGGTGCGGACGCAGGGTGCGATGGCAATGAACGATCTGCGTGGCTCATTCTCGACACAGCGCGACCCGACCGAACCACTGGCACATGGCGCAATGATCCTGATTGCAGGGGTGTTGCTGCTGACACCGGGATTTTTTACCGATGCGGTCGGATTTGCGCTGCTGATGCCGCCATTTCGCCGGGCCGCATTCCAATATCTGCGCAAGCGGGTCAAAGTGGCACGCTTTGATATGGGCGGCGGTCAGGAACCGCATCGCCACTATCCGCACGATCCCGGTACAATCGAAGGTGATTTTCAGGAGGTCGATACAGACCCACATCACAAAAGCGACAAACCGTCCGGCTGGACAAAGCATTGAGGCAGCCGGGCTGAAATGCTAGTGCTGCGCGCAAATGTCAGATTCACTCGGAGATAGAGATGCAAGATCAGGAAAATGGTGCCGTGGATGAAGCCGCGGGCGCCGAGGCTGCACCACAGGTAAAAATGAACGTTCTGACACAGTTCGTTCGTGATCTGTCGTTCGAAAACGTGCTGGCACAGCGCGGTGTCGGTGGCGAGGTGACACCCGACATCACCATCAATGTGAACCTTGACGCAAAAAAGCGCAAACCCGAGCACCAGTTCGAGGTGACAATCAATCTGAAGGTTGAATCTAAGAACAAGGCAGATGCTGCCACGCTGTTCGTTCTGGAAATGGAATACACAGGTGTTTTCCATGTCGAAGGTGTACCAGAAGATCAGATACATCCCTTCCTGCTGATTGAATGTCCGCGCATGTTGTTTCCGTTCCTGCGCCGCATCGTCCATGACGTAACGCGCGACGGTGGTTTCCCTGCATTGAACATGGAAAACATTGATTTCATGCAGATTTACCGTCAAGAGATCATGCGCCGTCAGGCCGAAACTGCGCCCAAGAACGTCTCGTGATCAGTTGAACTTGCGCCAGAGGGCACCATCGCCCAACTGGCCGACAAACGCCTCGTGTGCGGCGCGTTCCTCTGCGGTCAATCTAGACGGCAGAGGCGTCGGGCGCGGGGTAGGGCGCCACGCCGATGTGGTATCCCCTGAACCGGTGTTATCGCTCTGCCTGCTCAGTGCGAAATCTGGCTGGCGGCCGCCGATCAGCTCTAGATAAACTTCTGCCAGAATTTCCGAGTCGAGGAGCGCCCCATGCAAGGTGCGCGCTGCGTTATCGATACCGAACCGTCGACACAGCGCATCAAGAGAGGCAGGCGAGCCCGGAAATTTCTTGCGCGCGATGGCGAGGGTGTCGATCGCCTGATCCATGGGCAGCCCGGGGCGGTTTAGCCATTTCAGCTCTGCATTCAAGAATTTCATATCGAATGATGCGTTGTGTATCACAAGCTTGGAATCACCGATAAAATCCACAAACGCCTGCGCGATATCGGCAAACACCGGTTTGTCCCGCAGAAACTCGTCTCCCAGCCCATGAACCTGAAACGCCTCGTCGGGCATCGCGCGCTCGGGATTGATGTACTGGTGATATGTCCGACCGGTGGGCACATGACCCATCAATTCAACCGCACCGATTTCAACGATGCGGTCACCTTGTTCAGGTTCAAACCCGGTGGTTTCAGTATCCAGAACGATTTCACGCATTGAGACGGTTTTCCCTGATGTCCCGGACCACATCCTGTACTTGCGCACGGGCATGTTCCAGCGTGTCGGTTTCGATCACATAATCAGAACGGGCGCGTTTTTCCGCATCCGGCATCTGTTTGGCAAGAATCATTTGAAATTGTTCCTCAGACATAGTGCCCCGCGCCATCACCCGATCGCGCTGTATGTCTGGCGTGGCAGTCACACATACCGTTGCATCCATCTGTGACTCTCCTCGGTTTTCGAACAACAGGGGAATGTCATAGACTGCTATATCAGAGACTGTTTCGGCTGAAAACGCTTTGCGATCCGCTGCAACAAGCGGATGTACGATCTGCTCGATCCGGCTCAGAACCAGCGGATCGGCGGCAATTAAATCCTTTATTGCAGCCCGAGAAACAGCACCGTTGACTACCACCCCCGGAAACGCGGCGGTCATCGCTGGAACAGCCGCGCCGCCCACAGCATAGAGGCGATGCACGGCCGCATCGGCATCCCACAGCGCACAACCTTCATCGACAAACATGCGCGCAGTCGTGGACTTGCCCATTCCGATCGATCCGGTCAGCCCTAGGCGAAATGTCATCTGAGGGCAGCGGCGCGGGTCGCGCTGTCCACGGTCGGGCGTGCACCGAACCACCGTTCGAAACCCGGCACCGCCTGATGTAGTAACATGCCAAGCCCATCAACGGTGCGACATCCGGCCTCTTCCGCCACCTCCAGCAACTTTGTCTTGAGCGGCGCATAAACAATGTCCGTTACCATCGCACCCTTTTGCAAACCATCAAGCGGCACGCGCAATGGCGGCTGCCCGATCATTCCCAGCGACGTCGTGTTCACGACCGTTGCCGCATGGTCGAGCATGTTCCCGGCCTGCACCCAGTCAAAAACCCGTAGCCTTTTACCGAAATCCGAGCGCAGCGCCTCCGCCCGCACGCGGGTACGGTTGGCAATCAGAACTTCCGGCACACCCGCGTCGAGCAGTGCTGCGATCACTGCGCGTGCAGCACCGCCCGCACCAAACAGAGCCGCCGGACCGGCCTGAGCATCCCATCCACCCGGCGCATTTTGCAGGTTTTTAATGAATCCATAACCGTCGGTATTGTCTGCATGAATCTTGCCATCCTGACGGAAAATCAGCGTGTTGGCAGCGCCGATCAGGATCGCCCGGTCGGTGACAAGATCAGCAAGTTCCAGAACCGCGACCTTGTGCGGTATCGTAATATTAACCCCGACAAAGCCAGCCTTTGGTAGGGTTTGCAGAACCGTTTTCAGATCGTCTTGGCTCACGTTCATCGGGACGTAATGGCCTTTCAGCCCCATCGTGCTCAGCCAGTGACGATGGATCTGAGGTGATTTGGAATGTGCGACAGGCGACCCGATGACGCCCGCGAGGGGAATGTTTTGCTCGCTCATGTCTCCAACTCTCCGCGCAGTGATAGATATGATAACAGGTCCAATAATGGCAGACCAAGCACGGTGAAGTAATCCCCATCAACCCGAGAAAACAACCGCGCGCCCTCTTCTTCTAGTTTGTAGCACCCGACAGAGTGGCGGATGCTGTCCCAGTTCCGGGCAACGTATCCGGTTAGATAGTCGTCAGACAGATCATGCATCGTCATTCTGACTTGTCCGACGTGGCGCCACTGCGGCTCTCCAGCTTCATAAATGACGACTGCCGAAAACAGATGATGGGTGTCCCCGCGCATGGCCCTCAATTGTTCCAATGCATCATCCGGCGTCGCTGGTTTTGATAACAGCTGGGCGCGATGGGCCAGCACCTGATCGCAGCCTATCACCAACGCCTGCGGGTTCTTGGCGCTCAGTTTCCTTGCTTTGGCGTCTGCAAGTGCATCGGCAATATCGCGGGCGGACACCCCTTCCGCCAAGAGCGCGTCGCGGATACCATCCTCATCGACATTCGCAGGATTTGCAGTGTGTTCGACGCCTGCGTTCGACAACAGCTTTTGGCGAATCTCAGACTTCGAGGCGAGGATGATACGAGGATGCATGTGGACAACCGGGTGAGTGAATTGCGAACGACACTGGGTAGAAAACCCCAAAAACCGCTAATCGGGCGCGGCTCGTGCATGTATCAGCGATTTCTACGTCGATGTCCAAATTCCATACAGTTGTGGATGGGATAAATCTGCTAGTGTGCGCAAACCGTAACGCTGAGAATTATCCCTATTTTATCCCCAGAAGAGATTACGATAGGGCACATCTATCTATTTGTTATCGAAAGAGTAAATTGGCGCTGATTTTCTTCGATGCAAAGAATCACGATTTTACCCACAATACGATGATCTGTGGATAGATGACCGAATAACTCGATAATCCACAGTCATGGGTGCTTCCTACTTAATCATCATCCTTTCTTATCTTTCTTTATTATTTAAAAGGGCAGGCCTGTGATAAGAGGCAATGAATGACCGATCTCCTGACCCACGCCTACCCTTGGATCAAGTCACTGCATATCATGGCAGTGATATCGTGGATGGCCGGGCTGTTCTATCTGCCACGGCTCTTTGTCTATCATGTGGAACAGTCGGAACCGGGTGATAGTAAGGATCTGGTGTTTCAGGAAATGGAGCGCAAACTTCTGGGCGTCATCATGTCACCGGCAATGATCGCGACATGGGTGTTTGGTCTGTGCCTCGTGGCGACGCCGGGGATCGTCGACTGGGGTTCGGTGTGGCCTTGGACCAAAGCAGCGGCCGTTCTGGGCATGTCATGGTTCCATGGCTGGCTGGGACAGCGCCGAAGGGAATTGACCACGTCTGACAGGCCTGTGAGCGGGCGTCAGTTCCGTATGATGAATGAAGTCCCAACAGTCCTGATGATCGTGATTGTTCTATCTGTCGTCGTCCGGTTCTGAGCCACGTTGACTTTGACCGGCAAGCGGGGTATTTCCCGCCGCAGCCTCCCGTCCGGGAACAGCACTTTCCATCTATATATGATTTTCCCGCCACATCATGTGCGGGCTACAGGTGATCCCATGTCCGACGACCGTCTGAACCTATCCGATCTCAAGGCACACAGTGCCAAAGACCTTTTGGCGATGGCCGAAGAGCTGGAGATCGAAAACGCCTCGACCATGCGCAAGGGCGAGATGATGTTCTCGATCCTCAAGGAACGCGCCGAAGAAGGCTGGACCGTGTTCGGTGATGGCGTTCTGGAAGTGTTGCAAGATGGGTTTGGCTTTCTACGTTCCCCCGAGGCAAACTATCTGCCGGGGCCAGATGATATCTATGTATCGCCCGAAGTCATCCGCCGGTTTTCTCTGCGGACCGGGGATACGGTCGAAGGTGAAATCAAACAGCCGGAAGAACAGGAACGGTATTTCGCTGTTACCAGCGTAAGCCAGATCAACTTTGAAGACCCGGAAAAGGCCAATCACAAGGTCGCATTCGATAACCTGACACCGCTATATCCTGACGAGCGTTTTAAGCTGGAGATCGAGGATCCTACGATCAAGGACCGCTCGGCGCGGATTATTGATCTGGTTGCACCCATAGGTAAGGGGCAGCGGTCGCTGATCGTGGCACCGCCGCGGACAGGTAAGACCGTAATCCTGCAAAACATTGCGAACAGCATCGAGAAAAACCATCCTGAGTGCTACCTGATCGTCTTGCTGATTGATGAACGTCCCGAAGAAGTGACTGACATGCAGCGTTCGGTTAAAGGTGAGGTCGTTAGCTCGACCTTTGATGAGCCCGCCACGCGCCACGTTGCAGTTGCTGAGATGGTGATCGAGAAAGCCAAGAGATTGGTTGAGCATAAACGAGATGTTGTGATCCTACTCGATTCGATCACAAGACTTGGTAGAGCTTACAATACAGTCGTGCCATCATCAGGTAAGGTTTTGACCGGCGGTGTGGATGCGAATGCGTTGCAACGGCCCAAGCGGTTCTTTGGTGCTGCGCGCAATATCGAAGAGGGTGGATCGCTGACGATCATTTCGACCGCTCTTATTGACACAGGTAGCCGGATGGACGAGGTGATCTTTGAAGAATTCAAAGGTACCGGCAACTCTGAACTGGTTCTGGATCGCAAGATTGCAGATAAACGCGTATTCCCGGCCATCGACATTCTGAAATCCGGAACCCGGAAAGAAGAGCTGTTGGTAGACAAGATTGATCTGCAAAAGACATTTGTTCTGCGTCGGATTCTAAATCCTATGGGCACGACGGATGCGATCGAGTTCCTGATTTCAAAGCTGAAACAGACCAAGACAAATTCGGAATTCTTCGATTCAATGAATACCTGAGACCCGCGATGGGGGCCTCGTGATGGACACGATCTATGCGGTATCCACTGCGACCGGCAAGGCTGGCGTTGCTGTCATCCGGGTATCCGGTGACCGCGCGTTTGATGCGTGCCTTGCGCTTTGTGGGGATGTGCCTGTCGCGCGTATGGCTACGCTGCGCGTGCTGCGTGATCAATATGGGATGCGTTTGGATCAGGCCATTGTCCTGTGTTTTGACGCGAGCAAAAGCTTTACCGGGGAAAAAAGTGTAGAATTTCAGGTTCATGGCAGCGTTGCGGTGATCTCTGCTGTTCTCGCTGCGCTGTCCGATGTTGAAGGGTTGCGCCTTGCTTTGCCGGGGGAGTTTACACGGCGGGCATTGGAAAACGGACAACTGGACGCGGCGCAGGTCGAGGGCCTGGCGGATCTGATCGATGCAGAAACAGAAGCACAGCGAAAACAGGCGTTGCGTGTGCTGTCAGGTGATCTTGGCCGCCGAGCAGAATCGTGGCGCATTGATTTGATCCGTGCCGCTGCTCTACTGGAGGCGACGATAGATTTCGCCGATGAGGAGGTGCCAGTTGATGTCTCTCCCGAAGTTACGGAGCTAGTCGAGCGGGTTCGCGTCGCGCTAGAGAAGGAAATAGACGGTGTTGGTGTCGCAGAGCGAATTCGCTCTGGTTTCGAGGTCGCGATTGTCGGCGCGCCAAATGTTGGAAAGTCCACGTTGCTGAATGCGCTGGCAGGGCGTGATGCCGCAATTACATCAGAGATCGCTGGTACAACGCGGGATGTGATCGAAGTGCGCATGGACCTTGGCGGTTTGCCTGTGACTATGCTGGACACCGCAGGGTTGCGCGAGACCGATGATACGATCGAGGCGATCGGCGTCAGCCGGGCGATGGATCGCGCCGAGCGTGCAGATTTAAGAGTTTTTTTGATTGAATCCGATGAGGCGCCGCTAATATCTCCGAAAGATGATGATATCGTTCTGCGGGCCAAGGGTGACGAAACAACGAATGCTTGTGCTTCCGTTTCGGGTAAAACCGGGCAGGGGATCCCGGAACTGATTGCTCGGATGACAGCAATCTTGTCTCAGCAATCCGCGCGGGCAGGAATTGCGACGCGAGAACGGCATCGCGATGCGATGCAGCGCGGGGACAGAGCGCTAGCCGCAGCACAGGGTTTTCTGCCTGATGGAGAGGAATCTGCTGATTTAGCCGCTGAAGAGCTGCGTGCAGCGATTCGAGCCCTTGATAGTCTGGTCGGTCGGGTCGATATCGAGAACGTGCTAGACGAGATCTTTGCAAGTTTTTGCCTCGGCAAGTGAGGAGTGTTTCACGTGAAACATCTAGACTTTGATGTTATTGTGATTGGCGGTGGCCATGCTGGCGCTGACGCGGCGCATGCCGCTGCCAGAATGGGTGCCCGCACTGCGCTGGTCACACTTACGCGCGCCGGAATTGGTGTAATGTCCTGTAATCCGGCTATTGGCGGCCTTGGTAAAGGGCATCTGGTGCGCGAGATAGATGCACTGGATGGCGTCATGGGTCGGGTTGCAGATCAGGCCGGTATCCAGTTTCGACTGCTGAATCGTCGTAAAGGACCTGCAGTACAAGGCCCACGGGCACAAGCAGATCGAAAGATATACCGCGAGGCAATGCAGCGTGAGGTGGATCAACAACCGAACCTTGACGTGATTGAGGGTGAGGTCTGTGACTATATCATGGATGATCGGCGGGTGCGTGGTGTGGTTCTGGCTGATGGTTCAGAAATTCGATCAGCTGCGGTCGTTTTGACCACTGGGACGTTTCTACGCGGCGTCATTCATATCGGTGACGTCTCCCGACCCGGAGGGCGCATGGGGGATGCGCCGTCGATTAAACTTGCCGAGCGCATGGATGGGTTTAGCCTCGATCTTGGTCGGCTCAAAACCGGGACACCGCCACGCCTGAACGGGAAAACCATCGACTGGCCCATTCTCGAACAGCAGCCGGGCGATGATGATCCGGTTATGTTCTCATTCCTGTCAAAGACGCCGAGTGCACGGCAGGTGGCGTGTGGAATCACACATACGAATGAACAAACACATGATGTCATTCGACAAAATTTAGAACGATCCGCCATGTATGGGGGTCATATTGACGGGGTTGGGCCCCGGTATTGTCCGTCGATAGAGGACAAGATCGTGAGGTTTGCCGACAAGACATCGCATCAGATATTTCTGGAACCCGAGAGCTTATCCGACAATGTGATCTACCCGAATGGGATTTCTACGTCTTTGCCACGCGACGTACAGATTGATTATGTTCGCTCTATTCGTGGTCTTGAAAACGCTGAAATTCTGCAACCGGGTTATGCGATCGAATATGACTACGTTGATCCCCGCGCCCTGAATGCCAGTCTTGAAGTGAAAAATGTGCCCGGGCTGTACCTGGCCGGGCAGATCAATGGCACAACCGGATACGAAGAGGCGGCGGCCCAAGGTCTTGTTGCCGGGTTGAATGCCGCAAATGCCGCGCTTGGCCGGGAGCCGATCACATTTAGCCGGGCAGAATGCTATATCGGGGTAATGATAGATGATCTGATTACGCGCGGTGTCTCCGAGCCCTATAGAATGTTCACTTCTCGCGCGGAGTTTCGACTGTCTTTGCGCGCCGATAACGCAGATCAGCGACTGACCCCACTTGGTATCGAAATCGGATGTGTGGGGTCAAAACGGAAAGAGGTGTTTGAGCGCAAGATGGAGCGTCTTGAGGATGCGCGCATGCGCATTGAGGATCAATTTTTCACCCCCAAAGATTTGATTTCTTGTGGTATCGAGGCCAATCAGGATGGCGCGCGGCGCAGCGGCTTTCAGTTGTTGTCGTTTCCAAATATCGACTTTGAGAACCTGATTGAACTGGAACCGGCGTGGGAGGATATTGACCTTCAATCGCGCTCGCAATTGGAGAAGGATGCGTTATACGCTAACTATATCGAACGGCAGAATAAGGACGTCGCGCTGGTTAAACGCGATGAAGCATATGTTATTCCTGCTGATTTTGATTATCTGGCGCTCAACGGGCTTTCCAATGAGCTAAAATCGAAGCTTGGGCAGGTTCGCCCCGCGACGCTCGCCCATGCGGCACGGATCGACGGAATGACACCTGCGGCGCTGACGCTTCTTTTAACTCGTCTTCGCCAGCACACTCGCGAAAAATCTGCATGACCGATCAGACTTTGCCAGATGTTTCACGTGAAACAAATGAACGCCTGCAAGTTTATGCTGAACTGTTGCGCAAGTGGAATTCAAAAATCAACCTGGTTTCAAGAGCCAGTCTGCACGATCTTTGGGCGCGCCATATTGTCGATTCAGCCCAGATAGCGCAATTAGCGCCGGAGAGGGTAGAGCATTGGGCCGATCTCGGTTCTGGTGGCGGGTTTCCTGGAATCGTGGCGGCGATTCTCTTGCAGGAAACGCGCCCTACGGCGCAGATTACCCTAGTCGAAAGCGATCAGCGAAAATGTGCGTTCCTTCGCACGGTGCTTCGCGAAACAGAATGCGTGGGAACGGTTATCGCGGAGCGAATCGAAAAGCTGCCGCCCCTGAGCGCCGACGTGCTGTCAGCGCGCGCGTTGGCTGACCTTTCATCGTTATTGGGCTATGCTGACCACCATCTGAGTTCCGATGGTGTCGCTCTGTTTCCAAAGGGAACGACGTGGAAAGAGGAGGTAAAGGAAGCGCAATCGAAGTGGCATTTCGATCTGGAAGTTGCTACTAGTTTGACTGACCCCGCTGCCGCGATTTTGAAGATTTCAGGAGTGTCCCGTGTCTGACCCGACCCGCCCGCGTGGCCCGCGGATTATAGCTATTGCAAACCAAAAGGGTGGTGTTGGAAAAACCACCACTACGATTAACCTTGGCGCGGCCTTGGCGCAGGCAGGTATGCGTGTTCTTATCGTCGATCTTGATCCTCAGGGAAACGCATCGACTGGTCTGGGCATTGAGGCCGAAGACCGCGAGTTCACCACATATGAGTTGTTGTTGGAGGAGATCGCACTTGGCGATGTCATTCAGCCAACAAGTGATGAGAATCTAATGATCATCCCTGCGACGGTTGATCTTAGCTCTGCCGATATCGAACTGATTTCAAATGAAAAGCGCAGCTTCCTTCTGCATGATGCATTGCGCCAAACCGCGATGGATGGGTATGCGCTGGACTATATCCTGATTGATTGCCCGCCATCGCTCAACTTGTTGACAGTTAATGCTATGGTGGCGGCGCATTCCGTACTTGTTCCGCTTCAAAGCGAATTTTTCGCGCTGGAAGGGCTGTCTCAGCTCATGCTGACAATCCGCGAAGTACGCCAAACCGCAAACCCGAACTTGCGGATCGAAGGAGTCGTGCTGACCATGTTTGATGCGCGCAATAATCTGTCTGGTCAGGTCGAGAAAGATGCGCGGGAAAATTTGGGTGATCTGGTGTTTCGTACGCTGATTCCGCGCAATGTGCGCGTCAGCGAAGCGCCATCCTATGCAGTATCCGTGCTGGACTATGATCCAAATTCGCGCGGGGCACAGGCGTACAAGGCTCTGGCCGAAGAGTTAATGCACAAACAGACCGCAGTAGCGGCATAAGGGGGCGGTGTGATGTCAGATAAAAAAGCCAAGCAACGTGGATTGGGTCGAGGTCTGTCGGCGCTGATGTCTGACGTTACCGATCAACAAACCAGCAGCGATAGCGCGCCGAAAGTACCAGATATGATGGTGCCGATCGAACGGATCAGTGCCAATCCAGATCAGCCACGGCGGCAGTTTGACAAGGATCTGCTGGATGATCTGACGGCCTCCATCCGCGAAAAAGGCATCATTCAGCCGCTCATCGTGCGTCCGATGCCGGGAAAAGCAGGTGATTACCAGATCGTAGCTGGCGAGAGACGTTGGCGGGCCGCGCAACAGGCGCAGTTGCATCGCATTCCTGTCCTGATCCGTGAATTTGACGATACCGAAGTTCTGGAAATCGCGATCATTGAAAACATCCAGCGTGCAGACCTGAACCCTGTCGAAGAGGCGGCAGGTTATCAGCAGTTGATGCAGAAGTTTGGGCACACGCAGGAAAAACTGGCTGAAGCTCTAGGCAAAAGCCGTAGTCATATCGCCAACACAATGCGGCTCATGCAGTTACCGGAACCTGTTCAGGCATATGTCCGCAACGGTCAGCTAACGGCCGGCCACGCGCGGGCGTTGATTACGTCAGATGATCCCGTCGCATTGGCGCAGCGGGTCGTCAAGAAAGCCCTGTCTGTGCGCGAAACCGAAAAACTGGCCAAAACCGGTATCGACAATGTCTTCAGCCCAACAGGCAAAACCAAGCGAGGCAAAGCGTCGAACGAAAAAGACGCCGACACCCGTGCGCTGGAAGCGGATCTGTCGGCGGCGATGGGTATGAAGGTCGTGGTTGACCATACCACGGGAGAAGAGGGTGGTCGCGTCTCTATCAGTTACGGATCGCTTGACGATCTGGATACCATCTGCCGCATTCTTAGCAATGGATGAGTGGCACTAGCCCGTCAACAACCGCTCGATAACCGCGTTCAGAACCATCCGGCCACGAAGCGTCGTGCGCAGTCGAGAGGAAGAGGCCTCTACCAGACCCATCTCAAACAGCTCTGAGATAGTTTCTTTGCAAACTGGCACACCCCGCAAAGCGGCATATCGGTCCAGATCGATTCCGTCTGTCAGGCGAAGACCCATCATAAGGTATTCATCGGCCTGTTCATCAGAACCGAGAAGTGAGTTCACCTTGTCCGGTGTGCCGGTCTCCACTTGTTGTAGCCACTTGTCCGGTTGTGAGAACGCAGCAGTAGCATGTCGGTGGCCATCCAAAGTAAGTCTGCCATGCGCACCTGGTCCGATGCCGGCGTAATCTCCGGCCTGCCAATAGATCAGGTTATGCCGAGATTCTGATCCCGGTTTGGCATGATTAGAGACTTCATAGGCGAGCATTCCAGCGGCGTTGCAGATATCTTGCGTCGCCTCGAACATATCTGCCGCAGTGTCCTCGATAGGTAGCCCGCGCAATGTCCCACGGGCGAACCGATCACCGAATGCGGTTCCGGGTTCGATGGTCAGTTGATAGAGCGAGAGGTGATCAATCGCCATCGACAGCGCTTCGTTCAACTCACCTTTCCAAGCCTCGAGTGTCTGATCCTGTCGGGCATAGATCAGATCAAAGCTGACCCGATCGAAGCAATTTCGCGCGATGTCAAAGGCCGCGCGCGCCTCGGAAACAGTGTGGGTGCGTCCAAGCCGCCGAAGATCGGCGTCATTCAGCGCCTGAATCCCCATAGAAACGCGGTTCACCCCAGCCTGCGCATAGGCTCGGAATCGATCCGCTTCGACCGAGCCGGGGTTTGCCTCTAGTGTGATTTCGATATCGTTTGCAGGAGTCCAGAGTTGCGCGACCCGTTCAAGAATTGCTGCGACAGTTTCGGGGGCCATCAGGCTGGGCGTTCCGCCGCCAAAGAATACGGACCGCATGACCCGCCCGGATGTCAGCGCCGCGATCCGGTCAAGTTCGGATAAATAGGCTCTGCACCACCTTGATTGGTCGATTTTCCGCGCAACGTGGCTGTTGAAATCGCAGTAGGGACACTTGGCCTCGCAAAAGGGCCAATGGATGTAGAGGCCGAAGCCACCCTGTTGCCAATCTTCAGTCAAAGCAGCCTTGCACCAGTTTGGCGAACGCATCCGCTCGGTGGCTCATCTGGTTTTTCTCCCAGCGATCCATTTCACCGAATGTGATGTCATGGCCGTTGGGTTGAAAAATGGGATCATACCCGTGTCCCTGTGCCCCGCGCATTGGCCAGACGATCTGACCTTCTACTGTGCCGGGGAACACTTCGTCGTGACCGTCCGGCCATGCAAGAACCAGCGTACAGCAAAACCGGGCTTCCCAAGGCTTCGGAGCGTTCCGCGCCAACAGCAAATCATGCGTCTTGGTCATGGCCAAAACAAAGTTGCGGCCATTTGGCGTCTCAGACCAATCGGCGGTGTACACTCCGGGTGCGCCATCAAGCCCGTCGATCTCTAGCCCTGAATCATCGGATAGCGCGGGTAGGCCAGTGGCCTTGGCTGCGGCGTGTGCCTTGATTCGGGCATTCCCGACAAAGGTGGTTTCAGTCTCGTCCGGCTCTGGCAGGTTTTTGGCCGCCGCGCCAATCACCGACACAGCGTAAGGCTCTAGCAAATGTGCAATCTCTTCGAGCTTGCCCGCGTTATGCGTGGCAACCAGCAGAGTATCGCCCGAAAACTTACGCATTAACGGCCGCCAGTTGCGCAGCCACCAACTGAGCCACGCCGGCCTCTGCCAGATCAAGCAATTGGTTCATCTGGTCGCGCGAGTATGTAGAGCCTTCTGCAGACATCTGTACTTCGATCAGACGTTTGGAACCTGTCATGATGAAGTTACCATCAACACCGGCCTCGCTGTCCTCGGGGTAATCAAGGTCAAGAACAGGCTGCCCGGCGTAGATACCGCAGGATACCGCGGCCACAGGATCGGTCAGGGGATCACTGATCACTTCGCCGGCCTTCATCAGTTTTTGCACGGCCAGTTTAAGCGCAACCCAGCCACCCGTGATTGACGCACAGCGCGTACCGCCATCGGCCTGAATCACATCGCAGTCGATGGTGATCTGGCGCTCGCCCAATGCGACACGATCAACACCGGCGCGCAATGAGCGGCCAATAAGACGCTGGATTTCAACGGTGCGCCCGCCCTGTTTGCCGGCTGACGCCTCGCGACGCATACGTGAGGTAGTAGAACGTGGCAGCATGCCGTATTCGGCAGTGACCCAACCCAGACCCGAACCTTTGATAAACGGCGGAACGCGATCCTCAATCGTGGCTGTACACAGCACATGAGTATCGCCGATCCGGATCATACAGGATCCTTCAGCATGTTTCGTAACACCGGTTTCGATTGAAACGCTGCGCATTTCACCTAGATTTCTTCCCGAAGGCCGCATTGCGTTGTCCTTTCTCGCTTTGCGCAGGGGATAGCGCGGGCGCGTCCAAGTGCCAACCCCGATTGACCTTTCCAACCCTACGGATTTAATGGCAGACCAGCAAAGGACCGGTGCCCAGATGATCGACGGCAAACAACTGCTGGAAGAAATGAATGAACGCTCGCGCGAGGTGTTCCGTCGCGTTGTCGAGGGCTATCTCGCCACGGGGACGCCGGTTGGGTCGCGGACATTGACTCGCGACATGAGCGAGAAGGTCAGTGCGGCAACGATCCGTAACGTGATGCAGGATCTTGAATATATGGGTCTGTTGGGCAGCACGCATGTCAGTTCAGGCCGCGTGCCGACCGAGGGCGGCCTACGCATGTTTGTTGACGGCCTGTTAGAGGTAGGCGATCTGCAAACATCGGATCGGCAGCTGATGGATGCGACCATGTCCAGCAATAGTCAGGATGTCAGCGGTGTGTTGGACCGTATCGGCGCAGCGTTGTCGGGCGTTACCCAAGGTGCATCGCTGGTGCTGGCCCCAAAACACGAAGCACCGATCAAACATATAGAGTTTGTCAGCCTCGGCCACGACCGGGCGCTGGTGGTGCTGGTGTTTGGCGATGGCCATGTCGAGAACCGGATTTTTACGCCGCCTCCGGGGCAGACGCCCAGTTCTATGCGCGAAGCAGCAAATTTTCTAAATGCGCTGATCGAGGGGCGCACCCTGTCTGACCTTCAGACGGTCATCTCCCGACAGATCACGGACCGGCGGCAGGAAATTGATCAGCTCGCGCATGCGATGGTCGAAAGCGGACTGGCCGTATGGTCGGGAGAAGGCGAAGGCGATGGCCCTGATCGGCTCATCGTTCGTGGGCGGTCAAATTTGCTGGCTGGTGACGAGTCAGAGGACAACCTGAGCCGCATTAAAACGCTCTTTGACGATCTGGAACGCAAACGTGATATTGCAAATTTCCTAGAGCTGGCGGATGAGGGCGAAGGTGTGCGCATTTTTATCGGCTCAGAGAACAAACTTTTCTCACTTTCGGGTTCCTCTTTGGTCGTCTCTCCTTATATGAACGCTGATCGAAAGATTGTCGGTGCGGTTGGGGTCATCGGACCCACGCGGCTCAACTATGGGCGGATCGTTCCGATTGTGGATTACACGGCGCAGCTGGTAGGCAAGCTGATCGCCGACAGAAGTTAGAGGGCAGAAATGATGGCCGAGCCAAAAAACGACGACTTTCTCGACGATCTAGAGCAGGTGGAAGCCGAGGAATACGAGGCCGCCAACGCGGAAATTTCAGATGCTGATGTCGAGCTGGACACATTGCGTGCAGAGCGGGATTCGTTTCAGGACAAATTTATGCGCGCGCTGGCGGATGCCGAGAACGTGCGCAAACGTGCCGATCGCGACCGGCGCGAGGCCGAAAATTATGGCGGGTCAAAGCTGGCTCGCGATCTGTTGCCGGTATACGACAACATGAAGCGCGCGCTGGAAACTGTTAAAGAGGATCAAAAGGCTGCGGCCCCCGGTCTGATCGAGGGTATTGAGCTGACCATGCGCGAATTGCTGAATGTTTTTCGTCGTCACGGTATGCAGATCGTCTCGCCCGAGATTGGCGATCGGTTCGATCCGCAGCAACACGAGGCGATGTTCGAGGCGCCGTTGCCCGGAACCAAGGCAGGTGAAATTATTCAGGTTTCTGCCGAAGGTTTCATGCTGCATGACCGTATCTTGCGTCCGGCGCAGGTCGGTGTCTCGTCAATGCAGGGATAGTTCGGGCGCGCCGCTTAACGCGGCGCGGACCCACGCATCTCGCGTTCAAAAATCAGCAGGTCGTCTTCATAAGCGCGCAGGGTGTGACCGAATTCGAATCGGTCACAATGACCGCGCATGTGTGTTTCGACCTCGGTGCGCACCATCCACTCCGCTCGACCAAAGCTGCGGCACCACAGTATATCTACCTCGGCAGAAGCCGGGTCGTCGCGAAGGATCTGCCAAGTCTCCAAGATACTGCTTCCTGTGATTAGCCCGGTTTCGACATCCTCGACTAACCCGTGGTCGACGGAAATCTGCACACGCGATCCTGCGTCTGTGTCGGTGGTTTTTGATCCATGTCGTTCTCGCAGGACGCGATATGGGCGCACCTCCATAGGGCTTGGCGGGTCAAACTCTGCGTTGGAAACGGCACCACGCAGTTCCGGCAGGCTAAGCGAGCCTCCTGTAACGGTTAGGGTGAATGGCACAGCTTCAGGCCAGCAATACGGCCAATAGCTGTTCGAAATTGCCAGCCGAAGCCGATGGCCAGCGGGGAGACGATAAGCAGATTGATCCAGTGGTACGTGAATGTCATAGACTTGATCGACCACCAGATCGCGGCCCTCGTCAAAACCATCACGATGGCGCAGGTTCAACATGCCGAGGGAGATCAAGGCAGACGTACCATCGGGACGCAAATCACAGAGCCGCACGATCATTTGTGCGCGTGGCTGATCGGATACGACCCGTAGTGTAACCTGTGGCCCCCCGAGCAGCGTCATGTCTGCCGACAAAGGCGCGGAGTCAAAGCAGGTGGAAGCGTTGTCATCCAACGTTTGATCATCCGGTAGCTCGCGCGTCCCGGTGCCAAAGGGAAAATACTCACCACATGCCACACCGCACATAAGATCAGTCTCGATCTGTGCGGAAAACGGCGCAGCTTGACCTAATGTCCCGTCGCCAAAATGAAAAACAGTCTCTGTTATTGCAGAACTGGGCCACTCCGCCACGCTAACCCAACGACCGGGCCGGTGGTTTAGCGCGGGATCGGGCGCGACGCTGTCCATGATGTAGGCGCGCATCGCAGGATCATGGGCCACACCGGTGTCTGTGTCCTTCAGCCAGTGATCCCACCAACGCAACGCCTCTGCCAGATAGTCGATCGCAGGGGCTATATTACTGATATTGGGGTATTTATGATCCCAAGGTCCAAAAATGGCTTTGACCGGAGAGGACAGGTTCGCGGCCATGTGGGCCATTGCGTTGCGGTATCCGTCATGTTGCCCGCCCATGACCAGCACAGGGGCTTTGATCGCCGCATAATCCTCGCAAATAGAGCCATGCTGCCAGTAGGAATCACGATCTGGGTGATCCATCCATGTTTGGGCTAGGAACGGCGCGGAGTTTAACCGCTCCAACCAGGTTTCACGCCACGCGTCACCGACGATCTGGGGGTCAGGCGGAGTCGAGAACCATGAAAGGACAGTTGCGGCCCATCCGATGTTTTCGCCCAGTTGTATACCGCCTTTGTAATGAATGTCGTCCGAATACCGATCAACGGTTGTACCGATGCTGATCACCGCCTTGAGCGGTTCGGGCGCGCGCGCGGCGATCTGCACAGCGTTGAAGCCACCCCATGATATACCCTGCATCCCGATCCGGCCGTTGCACCACTGTTGTTCGGCAATCCAGTGCAGCAGATCGACGCCGTCCTGTAATTCCTGCTCGGAATATTCATCGTCGAACAGGCTATTGCTGTCGCCGCAGCCCCGCCGGTCCACGCGCAAGCAGACATAACCCGCCTTGGCAAAATGCAGATGCATTCCGTGGTCGCGGGCGGCAGTGCCGTCCGATTTCCGATATGGCAGGTACTCGACGATTGCGGGAAGCGGTGATTTTAGGGCATCTACGGGCATCCAGACTTTGGCAGATAGTCGTGTGCCGTCCGGCAGCGGAATACCCATATCGGGTTGAATTTCAACGTTCCTATTTGGCGCGTTTGTCACCATTACGACTCTCCAACAACGTCTTAAGATCATAGACCAGATCCAAGGCCTCACGCGGGGTTAATGTATCTGGCAATACATCGGCCAAGCGCGATTCGACTTCAGACGCTGAGGTCTGCGCAGGTGCCGGCGTGGCAGGGCGTGCAGAAAACAGCGGCAGATCGTCAATCAGTGTCGATCGGGTCGCACCGCCCTCGCGTTCACCGCGTTCCAACGCGTCCAGCACGATACGGGCGCGATCAACCACAGCCGCTGGCAACCCGGCCAGTTTGGCAACCTGAACACCATAGGATCGATCCGCAGCACCCCGCCGTACTTCATGCAGAAAGATGACGTCGCCATCGTGTTCCTTGACGTTTACCGTAGCGTTTTCGACACGATCCAGTTTGTCAGTCAGATTGGTCAATTCGTGGTAATGCGTCGCAAAGAGCGCGCGACAGGCGTTTACATCATGCAAATGTTCCAAGGTGGCCCAAGCGATGGAAAGCCCATCATACGTAGCTGTGCCGCGCCCGATCTCATCCAGAATCACCAGTGCTGCATCGTCCGCTTGATTAAGAATCGCGGCAGTCTCGACCATTTCGACCATGAACGTGGATCGTCCGCGTGCCAGATCATCGGATGCACCCACGCGGCTGAACAATTGGCTGACAATACCGATATGGGCCGACTTGGCCGGAACGTAACTACCCATCTGAGCGAGCAGCGCGATGAGGGCGTTCTGACGCAGGAAAGTCGATTTACCTGCCATGTTGGGACCAGTCAGCAACCAGATATCATTATCTTCGCCCAGATCGCACCCGTTGGCGATAAACGGTCCACCGCCCTGACTACGCAGAGCGGCCTCCACTACGGGATGCCGTCCGCCCTCAATCACCAATGCGCGACTATCGTCGACGTGCGGACTGCACCAATCCTGTTCGGTGGCAAGATCGGCCAAGGCAGTGGTCAGGTCCAGTTCAGACAGCGCACGAGCGGTCTGGGAAATTTGTGCGGAGTTGTCCAAAACGACACGAGTCAGGCTGTGATAGAGCCGCTTTTCTATCTCTAACGCGCGCCCGCCCGCGTTCAGTATGCGCGTTTCCATCTCTGACAATGGGACGGTTGTGAACCGGACCTGATTGGCTGTTGTCTGCCGATGTTTGAACACCTCGCTCAAAGGCTCTGAAAGCATTTTTTCGGCGTGGGTTGCGGTGACTTCGACGAAGTATCCCAGAACGTTGTTATGTTTGATCTTTAGTGCTGCGATACCGGTTTGCTTGGCATAATCTGCCTGCATCCCTGCAATCACGCTGCGCCCCTCGTCACGCAACTGGCGGGCTTCATCCAATTCAGGATCGTGACCAGACGCAATGAATCCACCGTCACGCGCCAGCAGAGGCGGTTCAGCAACCAGAGCCTGTTCCAGTAATGCAATGATTTCGTCATGTCCGGTCAACGCGGTGGCCGCGTCTGCGGTCAATTTAGGCAAAGTGCCACCCGCAAACATGCCAGCGATGGCTTTGGCTTGTACCAGAGCATTCCGAATTGCGGCCAGATCACGCGGACCACCCCGATCCAGGCCGAGCCGGGACAAAGCCCGGTCGAGATCGGGGACCTTGCGCAACGTGGCGCGCAGATCAGCCGATAATCGACCCTGTTCCTGCGCAAACGCAAGTGTCTCCAGACGATCACGGATAACGTTCAGATTGCGGGATGGGCTGGATAATCGCCGCTCAAGCAGGCGTCCGCCCCCGGCCGTTACGGTTCTGTCAATCGTGGCGAGGAGCGAGCCAGCTCTGCCGCCGGATAGCGCTTGAGTTAGCTCCAGATTGCGCCGCGTTGCTGCATCTATCTGCATCGCGCCTGCACGGTCTTCTCGCTGCGGTGCGCGCAGCAGGGGAAGTTTGCCCTTTTGCGTCAGGTCGAGATATTCGACAAGCGCGCCCATTGCGGCCATCTCAGGTCGGGTGAAACTGCCAAAAGCATCAAGCGTGCTGACACCGAAAAGCGAACAGAGACGTTTTTCAGCACCCGTGCTGTCAAATGCTGCGCGTCCAAGTGGGGTCAGAGACGCGCCGATTTCAGAGACTGTTTCAGCCCAATCAAGGTTTGCTTGATCTACCGCAATCACTTCGCTGGGCCGCAACTGTGCCAATTCGGGGGGGATGTGCGCTGCTGTAAGAGGCATCACATGAAACGCACCCGTCGAAATATCGGTCCATGCCAGCGCGTGATCGCCGCGTACTTCGGCGATCGCCGCGAGGTAATTGTGCCGCCGCGCTTCCAGCAGGCTTTCTTCGGTCAGCGTACCGGGCGTGACCAGCCGCACAACACCGCGTTTGACCACGGACTTTCCGCCACGCTTCTTGGCCTCTGCCGGGCTTTCCAGTTGCTCGCATACCGCCACGCGAAAGCCCTTGCGGATGAGCGTCAACAGATACCCTTCGGCTGCATGGAAAGGAACGCCGCACATCGCAATGTCCTCTCCCAGATGCTTGCCCCTTTTGGTTAGCGCGATATCCAGCGCCTCGGCAGCAAGCGCCGCATCGTCAAAGAACAATTCGTAAAAGTCGCCCATCCGATAAAACAGCAGTGCATTGGGATACTCTGCCTTTATCTCAAGGTATTGTGCCATCATGGGCGTTGCGGTTGGTCCTGCAGCAGTCACGAAATCCCCCAATCGCGTTTGCCGGACCCTACAAAGCGACGCGGCGCTGCGAAAGCCAAAAGCGCGTTCCAGTTGAGGCTGTGCAAAAGGGCGGTTATGGATGTGCAACCGTTTTGCAAGGATGAACATCGCCAATGGCCAAACCAAAATTCACCGATGAAGAGGCGCTGGCTTTTCATTTGGAGCCGACACCCGGAAAATTCGAGATTAGCGCAACGGTCCCGATGACCACGCAGCGCGATCTGAGCCTAGCCTATTCACCGGGTGTGGCTGTGCCGTGCCTCGCGATCGCCGAGAATCCCGAGACGGTGTATGACTATACCAACAAGGGTAATCTGGTGGCTGTCATCTCGAATGGGACGGCAGTTCTGGGGTTGGGAAACCTTGGCGCACTGGGGTCAAAACCGGTGATGGAGGGCAAGGCGGTCCTGTTTAAAAGGTTCGCAGATGTAAACAGCATCGATATCGAACTGGATACCGAAGATCCGGATGCGTTCTGTAACGCCGTGCGGCTGATGGGGCCGACATTTGGCGGAATCAACCTAGAGGACATCAAGGCACCGGAGTGTTTCATCATCGAGCAGCGGCTCAAAGAAGAGATGGACATCCCGGTTTTCCACGATGATCAGCATGGAACGGCGGTGATCTGTGCAGCGGGGCTGATCAATGCGCTGCATCTGTCCGGCAAGAAGATCGAGGATGTGCGGATCGTTTTGAACGGCGCGGGGGCCGCAGGGATCGCCTGTCTGGAGTTGCTGAAATCCATGGGCGCGCGCAATGAAAACTGCATCATGTGCGACACCAAGGGCGTGATCTATCAGGGCCGCTCCGAAGGAATGAACCAGTGGAAATCGGCCCACGCGGTGCGAACAGAATTACGCACGCTGGAAGAGGCGATGAAAGACTGTGATGTTTTTCTCGGCGTGTCGGCCAAGGGCGCGGTGACACAGGACATGGTGGCATCAATGGCCCCCGATCCGGTTATTTTTGCCATGGCAAACCCGGACCCCGAGATCACGCCAGAAGAAGCGCATGCCGTGCGCGAGGATGCCATTGTGGCAACGGGCCGAAGCGATTACCCCAATCAGGTGAACAATGTTCTGGGTTTCCCCTACCTCTTTCGCGGGGCGTTGGACGTGCATGCCCGTGCGATCAATGACGAGATGAAAATCGCCTGCGCCGAAGCATTGGCCAAGCTGGCGCGCGAGGATGTCCCCGACGAAGTTGGCATGGCATATGGTCGCAAGTTGGCCTTTGGGCGCGACTACATCATTCCAGCGCCGTTTGACCCGCGTCTGATCCACACGATCCCGCCGGCCGTGGCGCGCGCCTGTATGAATACCGGCGCTGCACGGCGTCCGATCGTGGATATGGAAGCGTATGAGGTTACGCTCAAGACGCGGATGGATCCGACCGCTGCGATCATGCGGTCGATCAATGCGCGGGCGCGTAATGCGCAGGCACGCATGATCTTTGCCGAGGGTGACGACCCGCGTGTGTTGCGCGCCGCTGTACAATATCAGCGTGCGGGCATGGGTCAGGCGCTGGTCGTCGGGCGCGAGTCCGATGTTCAGGCTAAGCTGGAAGCGGCTGGTCTGGGCGATGCATTTACTGAACTGAAAATTGTGAACGCCGCCAACACTGAATATCTGGATGACTATCGGTCATTTTTGTATACCCGCTTGCAGCGTAAAGGACACGATCGGCAGGATGCCCACCTGCTGGCTGCTCGGGACCGGCATGTGTTCGGTGCATTGATGCTGGCGCATGGTCATGGGGATGGTCTCGTGACGGGTGCCACCCGGAAATCGGCGCATGTTCTGGAATTGGTCAACCATGTGTTTGACGCCGACGCTGACAATGGGGCGGTTGGTGTCACGGCGCTGATGCTAAAAGGACGGATCGTGCTGGTGGCGGATACGCTGGTGCACGAATGGCCGGACGAGAACGATTTGGCCAATATTGCAGAGGGATCAGTGCGCGTCGCGCGGCATCTGGGGCTGGAACCACGGGTGGCTTTTGTCAGCTTTTCAACATTTGGGTACCCCCGCTCTGAGCGCGCGGAAAAGATGCATCTGGCCCCTCAGGTACTGGAGGCACGTGGTGTCGATTTCGAATTCGAAGGTGAGATGACAGTCGATGTGGCGCTGAACACTGCCGCACAGGAAAATTACCCGTTCCAACGGCTAACCGGTCCAGCGAACATTCTGGTCGTGCCTGCGCGGCATTCTGCATCTATCTCGGTCAAGCTGATGCAGGAAATGGCGGGCGCAACGGTGATCGGGCCGATCCTGTCGGGCGTCGATCAATCGATTCAGATCTGTTCTACCTCGTCGACTGCGAACGACATTCTGAACATGGCTGTACTGGCCGCGTGCAAGGTCGGATGACAGTCTATAACCTTGGCTCGATAAATGCGGACCGGTTTTACCGGGTACCGCATTTACCGCAACCGGGAGAGACGCTGGCCGCCGCTGCGCATTTTTCCGGTCTGGGCGGTAAGGGGGCCAACCAGTCCGTCGCGGCAGCACTGGCGGGAGCAGAAGTGGTGCATATCGGTGCGGTCGGTGCCGATGGCGGCTGGATGGTTGACCTGTTGAATGGGTATGGCGTGGGAACACGGCATATCGCAGTCAAACCCGCGCCATCGGGGCATGCGATCATCACTGTGGACGATCAAGGCGAAAATGCCATTGTGCTCTATCCGGGTGCCAACCGGACGGTAGAAGAGGAGCAGGTCACAAAGGCATTGGCAGAGGCTGGGCGGGGTGACTGGCTGATGATGCAGAACGAGACAAATTGTCAGGTCGAAGCGGCATTGTCGGCGCGAGAAAGAGGGGCAAAAGTGGCCTATTCGGCCGCGCCGTTTGATCCCGAGGCTGTGCGCGCGGTTACCCCCTTGATTGATTTGCTGATCCTCAACGAGGTTGAAGCGGCGCAATTGGAAACAGGTGCGCAGGGCATGTCGACGCTACGAACCATCATCACCAAAGGGGCAGCAGGCGCTGTTTTTCTGGAGCAGGGCAAAGCGCCGGTAGAGGTGCCTGCCTTTGCGGTTCCTGTTGTCGATACGACGGGCGCGGGGGATACGTTTGCTGGCTATACCGTCGCGGCGCTTGCTCAGGGGATGGACGTGCCCCAGGCGTTGCGTCAGGCATCTGCTGCTGCGGCGCTGATGGTACAGAGAAAAGGAACCGCCGAAGCGATCCCCACTCTGCCAGAGGTCCATCGGTTTCTTGGTCAGTGACCTTTGACAAAGGGCGCGGCACTGCCCCAGAGCGCTTTTACCCGCTCGTCACGACCACACGCGCTTCGATAGCGTTTATAGGCTTCTGACTGGCGCTTGGGCCCGAACCGGGTCACGACGAGGCTACGACTCTTGTAGTAATCCTGGTGATAATCTTCGGCCTTGTAGAAAGTCTGGAGGGGGAGCACCGGCGTTACGATCTTTTGGCCCAGTGCGTCTTGGGCGTTGGCAATGGCGGCATTTGCGCCGGCTTTTTCCGCTGCACCATTCACAAAGATCGCTGTACGATAGCTGTCCCCACGGTCACAGAACTGGCCGCCCGCATCGGTGGGGTCGACCGAGCGCAGAAACATTGACAGCAGAGTATCACGACTGACACGGGCCGGATCATACATGATTTGCACCGCCTCATAGTGGCCGGTGCCGCCGCGGGTGACATCCTTGTAGCTGGGGTTTTTGGTCGTGCCGCCTGTATAACCCGACACTGCTTCGCTGACGCCGGGGACAGCTTCGAAATCTGCCTCGACGCACCAGAAACACCCGCCTGCAACGGTCAGCACCTCGGTGCCTGCTGCATGGACGTGTTTGCCTTGGGCGAAAAAGCCGACCACGATCAACCCGCCCAGAAGTAGTGTTTTCAATTTTGTCATTGCACGCGTCATGGTGCTGATCCTCCTTGACTTGGGCTCAGCATGACCGAAGTGGACGGCGCCGCCAATACGGCGAAACACGATGTCACGCGCAGGTGACTGCAGTTTACCGGGTAGAGGGAATGTAGCCAAAATAGGGCCACGATCTGTAACAATCGCAGTGGGGAGTGTTGATTGATCTCTAGTTTCGATCAATTATAATTACGAAAAATCAATATCTTATAAAAAATATGAAATTTAATCTTATGGAACTGAAACTCTGCATGCCTGATCTACGTGACTGTTGGTAATCGCGGCGCAATATCGGGTGATCCCATCCATGCGCTGTGAAGCAATGGAGGAGATCGAAATGAAAGTTTTTTACAGTATCGCTGCCCTTACCCTGAGCGCCGGTATCGCTAATGCCGCGGCGCATGCAATGGCGCCAAAGGTTGAGGCATCTGATCAGGATGTGTCGAACGGGGTTGTCAGCGCAGAAAGTGTCGCCGCAGCCGAGAATGGTTGGCTGGTTGTGCACCGCACCGGCGAAGACATGAAGCCGGGTCCGGTGGTCGGGTACGCGCCATTGCGTGCGGGTGAAAACATGGACGTTGCCGCGATCCTGACCGAAGAGGTCAAGTCGGGCGATATGTTGATGCTGATGGTGCATTCCGAAGCAGGCGGCATGAAAACCGGCATCTTTGAATACACCTTGGGCGCCAAGGAAGATGGACCAGTCAAACCAGACGGCAAACTGGTCATGCAGGTCATCACCGCGCAGTAACGCGCGCGTGAAGAGATCGCCCCAGTTGAGGGCGAGCGTACGAGTACAGTTACGAGTGCTGCCAATATGAGTGAAGGCGACCCATCTGTTCGGGTCGCCTTTTTCGCGTGAATTGGTCGTAATCTGAACCACTCGGACCAAAATTCCCCGTGAATAGTCACGATGTCCTTTCCACATCGAACTCATGAACAGACGCGAATTTACCCAAGCTCTCTTTGGTTCTGGCGTGGCCGCTGTCGCTCCGTTACCGGCGCTGGGCAAGGCGGCAGTACCGGTTGCACGTAGCCGCTACATATTTGCCGTGGCGCTGGCACATGCGAGAACGGGCATATCGGTAGATATGATCGCGGATCAGGTCGGTGTGCGGAATCACACGGCACGGCGGCTATTTGCTCAGTTGATCCGACGCGGTGTGGTTGAGACGCCAAATGCCACGGGCATGGCACGGCTGTCGGCCCCACTATTGCGGATCACCTCGCAAGAGATGGTCATGGGTCCGGGCGGCACTGCGGTTGTGCGTGGATCAGTGCAGGATACGCTGGTCCGGGCGCTGGATCAGTCTAACACGTCGCAGCAGCGCCGCGCGCTGCCGGTTGAGGATAACCCCGAAGACAGCGCGCAAGATGTGGATGAGGTGCCTGCCGAAGACCTCAGCCTTTCAAACGACGATTCCGAGCCGCCAGAAGCTTTAGTCGCAGAGCGTTCAGCTGAATGAAGCCCGCCGCATCTTTCTGATCGTAAGCACCGGCGTCATCCTCGAACGTCACATGCGCCTCGGAATAGAGCGAATGATCCGACCAGCGACCGACGCAGGTGGCAGCACCTTTGTAGAGTTTCAGTCGCACGGTACCGGTCACATGCTCCTGACTCTTGTCGATGGCGGCTTGTAGCATCTCGCGTTCTGGGCTGAACCAAAAGCCGTTATAGATCAACTCGGCATAGCGAGGCATCAGGCTGTCCTTTAAGTGACCTGCGCCGCTATCCAGCGTGATCTGCTCGATGCCGCGATGCGCCTCTAGCAGGACTGTGCCGCCGGGGGTTTCGTAGATGCCGCGTGACTTCATCCCGACAAAGCGGTTTTCGACGAAATCCAGACGTCCGATACCGTGTTTGCCACCCAACTCGTTCAGACGTGTCAGGATTGTCGCGGGGCTGAGCGTCTCGCCATTGATGCTGACCGCATCGCCGCGTTCAAAGCCGACTTCGATGAATTCGGGTGTATCTGGTGCATCTTCTGGCGCGACGGTACGCTGATACACGTAATCGGGTGCGGCCTCTGCCGGATCTTCCAGCACTTTGCCCTCTGACGAGGTGTGCAACAGGTTGGCATCGACGCTGAATGGTGCTTCGCCGCGTTTGTCCTTGGCGATCGGGATCTGGTTTTTCTCGGCAAAATCCAGCAGGCGTGTGCGAGAGGTCAGGTCCCATTCCCGCCATGGTGCGATCACCTTGATATCGGGGTTCAGGGCATAGGCGGCCAATTCGAACCGAACCTGATCGTTGCCCTTGCCGGTGGCGCCGTGGGCGACCGCATCGGCACCGGTCATTGCGGCGATCTCAACCAACCGTTTGGAAATCAGCGGTCGGGCGATGGAGGTGCCGAGCAGATACAGCCCCTCGTACAGTGCGTTGGCGCGGAACATCGGAAAGACGAAATCGCGCACGAATTCCTCGCGCACGTCCTCAATATAGATGTTGTCGGGGTTGATCCCCAGCATCACCGCCTTTTCGCGAGCGGGTTCCAGTTCTTCGCCTTGACCGAGATCGGCAGTGAACGTCACCACCTCGCAACCATATTCGGTCTGAAGCCATTTGAGGATGATCGAGGTATCGAGGCCGCCGGAATAGGCCAGCACAACTTTCTTGGGCGCGGACATCAGTCTTTCCTTTGTCAGGGTCGCGCTGGGAGTTAGCTGTTTTTTTACATAGGGGCAAGGGAAGCCATACTTGCCCTGTGTGGGCATCTATGGTCGAGATATGAGAAATATCTGCGCGGAGACATGGCGAGAATGACAGGACTGAAAGTGATCATTCATGCGCTGCGCATGGTTTGGGGCAATCGGCGCGAGGCTGTGCAGATCGGACTGGCCCCTGTGATGCTGATGATTGTCGCGACGGTGATTCTGCGGATACATGATGGACCGATCTGGTCGATGGCGCATGCCCTATCATTCGAGCAGGTGGTGCTGAATGCCTTTGCCAGTGAAGAGGCGTTCTTGCTGATGCTGCTCTGGGTATTTGCCACAATCTGGTTCTTTGTGAGCTGGCATCGGTTCATTCTGTTGGAGGAGTATCCCAAAGGCTGGCTGCCACCACTGCACCGCGAAGAGTCCATCGCATATCTGCGCGCGGCGACGTGGCTGTTCGGCATAGGGATAGTTGCCCTGTTTGTGATGGTTTTCGTGACGGCGATTCTGGGCGAGGTTATGTTCAACATCTTCGTACTCGGCGTCGCCTTGCTGGCATTTGTGATTTACCGGATCAGCCCGATCCTGCCTGCCGCGGCGGTGGGGAGAAAGATGGGATTTTCCGAGGTTCTGGTGGCCACGCAAGGGGCGAGCCTGACGATCCTCATGGTGATGGTGTTTCGCTATGCGGCCAGCCGCGTGCTGGATGCCACCGTCGCCGGTGCGGCGGATATTAATGGTGCGCTGGGGCTGATCGTTTTCGGAGTACTGACCTTCGTTCTGAGCCTGATCAACGTTAGTATTCTGACCACAATCTATGGTCATTGGGTCGAGGGGCGGCCGCTCGACTAACGGTATTCTTGGGTATGCTTTGCACGTCCCCACTTGCGTGGTTGCGAGGGATCGGGCAGGCAGGGCGCATGAGCGATTTTCAAGACAGAGCCCGCACTGCCGAGGCAGCGATGCGACCGGTTTTCGATGCGACACCGTTGCAGCGCAATGAACATCTGAGCGAGCGGTATGACGCCAACATCCTGTTGAAGCGCGAGGACCTGACCCCGGTTCGATCCTACAAGCTGCGCGGCGCATTCAATGCGATGCGCAAGGTGCTGGATGCAGTTCCCGAAGGAGGTGCTGCGCCGATTTTTGTCTGCGCCAGTGCGGGAAATCATGCGCAGGGCGTTGCCTTTATGTGCCGTCATTTTGGTGTCGAAGGTGTGATTTACATGCCCGTGACCACACCACAGCAGAAAATTGGCAAGACCCAGACATTTGGCGGGGACGCGATCCGGATCGAACTGACGGGGGACTATTTCGACATTACGCTCACCGCTGCACAAGCCTATTGCGCTAAAATTGGTGGGCATTTTCTATCGCCTTTTGACGATGAAGACGTGATCGAGGGCCAAGCCTCGGTAGCGGTCGAGATCGAGCGCGAATTGGGCGGGTTGCCCGATCATATTGTCATGCCGGTGGGCGGTGGCGGTCTGTCGGCGGGGGTTTGCAGCTATGTCGGTGATGGCTCGGATGTAACGCTGGTCGAACCAGAGGGTGGCGCATGTCTAAACGCTGCCTTGCGGGCGGGTACGCCGGTCCGACTGAACCACGTGAATAGTTTTGCCGACGGCGCGGCGGTGGCGCAGGTGGGCGCGCGGACATTCGCCCGATTGCAGCACCTTGATCCGGGACAGGCAATCACGATTGCCGAGGATCGGCTATGCACAACCATGATCGAGATGTTGAACATCGAAGGGATTGTGCTGGAACCTGCCGGGGCGCTGGCGGTGGACGCTTTGAAGGATATGCGCAACCGTATCAAGGGCAAGACGGTCGTGTGCGTCACGTCGGGCGGCAATTTCGATTTCGAGCGGCTGCCCGAGGTAAAGGAACGCGCTCAGCGATACTCCGGCGTTAAGAAATATTTTATTTTACGGATGCCGCAGCGGCCCGGAGCGCTAAAGGATTTTCTGTCACTGCTGGGACCCGATGACGATATTGCCCGGTTTGAGTATCTCAAGAAGTCCGCACGCAATTTTGGATCGGTTTTAATCGGGATCGAAACTGCGCATGAGGAGAATTTCGCACGTTTGCAGGCCACCCTGCGCGCGCAGGATTTCGAATTTCGTGATATAACCAACGACGAAGTGCTGGCAGAATTCCTGATTTGACGGCACCCGTCAGGTAGAGTGCAGACGGTCCAGCCCAGCGAGAAATTCGACACAGGACGCATCGAAGGACTCTAGGATATTGGCGATGTTGATTTGTTCAAACTCAGCATGGGCTGCGGCAGTTTCACCTGTCTGGCACAAGTCTGAGAAATGTAGAAATCCTAGGTTCAGCGCACTGCCCTTGAGAAAGTGAAGCATTGCTTCCCATTCTTTGGGTGGCTCACTGGCGCGTAGTTTTCCGATTTCTTCTTGAACCTCTTCGAGGAACAGCTCGACCACATCGCCGAAATCCTCTGCGCCGATTTCGTCGTGCAATTCCGCAACCCTTGACCAGTCAATCATGGCGCACCCGAACGCTTACCAAAACGTTAGTCTGCGGGGGTCGGCGTTAACATGATGTTACGATTCATGTGGCAAGGGGCCCGGATTGCAGCGAATTTTAGCATTCACACCTCGTTAACGCGCGTTGGGATATCTATTCGTGCGGGGGCAGAATAAGGGGTGAAAGGTGTCATGTGCGCTACCATTTTCTGACGAACCCGCATCGGACCGCCCCGCGATCCGGCATGTGCTTGTTGTCGATGACAGTCGATTACAACGCCGAATTCTGACAGCATCCCTGCGCAAATGGGGATTCGAGATTTCGGAGGCTGCATCGGGGCGCGAGGCGCTGGGTATTTGCCAGGCGAACCCGCCTGATCTGGTCCTAAGTGACTGGATGATGCCGGGAATGACCGGTCTGGAATTCTGTCGGGAATTCCGCGCGATGACGCGCGATTCCTATGGTTATTTTATCCTTCTCACGTCGAAATCCGAAAAGGGCGAGGTTGCCTATGGACTGGATGCCGGTGCCGATGATTTTCTGACAAAACCCGTCAATGCGGGCGAGTTGCGCGCGCGTATTGCTGCGGGCGAACGTATCCTGAGAATAGAGCGTGAGCTGGTGGAAAAAAACCGTCTGGTCGAGTCAACGCTGCTGGAATTGCAGGGCGTTTATGACCTGCTGGACAGCGATCTGATCGAGGCCAAGAAACTGCAACAATCGCTGGTAGCCGAGCGACATCGTGATTTTGGCGCTGCCGAGGTGTCTTTGCTGCTGCGGTCCAGCGGGCATGTGGGCGGCGATCTGGTCGGCATGTTTCCGATCAACGAAATGCGGGTTGGGCTATACGGGATCGACGTGTCGGGTCATGGCATCAGTTCTGCGCTGATGACGGCGCGTTTGGCGGGGTACTTGTCCGCCACCAACCCGTCACAGAATATCGCCCTGCGTCGCAACGCCAAAGGAGAGTATGAGCCGCGACCGCCGAGCGAGACAGTTGCCGCCCTAAATCATCTGATCCTGAGCGAGATGGAAACGGAACATTATTTTACCCTGCTTTTGGCTGACGTTGATCTTGGTACGGGGCGGGCGAGGATGTGTCAGGCCGGGCATCCCTGCCCGGTGATCCAACGCGCTGATGGCAAGGTGGAGTTTGTCGGCGATGGCGGGTTGCCCGTAGGACTGATTGTGGGTGCAGAATATTCCTGTTTCGAGGCCCAGCTGAATGGTGGCGACCGATTGATGATCTATTCCGATGGTGTGTCCGAGTGCCATGATCCACAGGGTGCGCTGCTGGATGACGAGGGGCTGGCCCGGTTGATGGGTGAGTTACGTCAGACGCGCGGCATGGCTATGCTGGAGTCGTTGGTATGGAAGCTGACAGGGTTCGCTGATAGCGACAGTTTTAAAGACGATGTGTCTGCCGTTCTGCTGGAAATCAAGGCGCCGCCATCGGGGAAATAGGCTTGGACGATCACGCTAGAGGCAATGCTTTGTCACAAAGAGCCTATCGCCGGAATTGCCCAGTTCGGTAGCGGCATGCGCCGCACTGATCACCATCGGTGTATGATCCGGCTCGGATGGGGGGCCGATCTGCCTGACGGGACGTGCACGATAGATGGTGCAGATTTTTTCGGCCCACATATCGTATTCGGGCATATAGATGAACCGCCGGAACGCGCCCAACCGCCGCGGTGCTGAGATATGCCAGCCGGTTTCTTCGAAAACTTCGCGATGTAGCGCGCGCAGGGGCGATTCGCCGGGATCAATGCCACCGCCGGGCAGTTGCAGTTCTGGCCCCGGATCTGTCTGGAGGGTAACCAGCAGCCCGCCCCGCATTGGTAAGATCGCATAAACCCCCGGACGCAGACGATAACGGATGTTTGGATCGGGTGATGGGCCGACGCGTCTTATCATGGTTTTCCGCCCCCCTTGGACCGTGGCTTGAACCTGCCTATATCTTCGCGATATGCCAAGCCTTGGCAAAGAAGGAAACCCCATGACTTTTGCGGAAAAACTCGCCTGGGACGATACGGTATTGCCGTTCCAACTGGATAAATCGGATATTCGAGGTCGCGTTGCGCGGCTCGACGGTGTGCTCGAGGGCATTTTACGCCAACACGATTATCCACCTCAGGTCGAGGCGCTGGTGGCAGAGATGGCGCTGTTGACGGCGCTGATCGGGCAGGCGATCGACCTGCGCTGGAAACTACAGTTGCAGGTGCAGTCCAACGGACCGGTACGGATGATCACCACCGATTACTACGGACCGACGGCAGAAGGTGAATCTGCGCGCATCCGTGCCTACGCCAGCTATGACGCTGAGCGCCTGACCGATGGTGCGCCCTTTGATCAAGTGGGCGAGGGGTATTTCGCGATCATGCTGGATCAGGGCAAGGGCACTGAACCCTATAAGGGGATAACACCGTTGGCGGGGGGCAGCCTGCGTGCCTGTGCCGAGGCGTATTTTGCCCAATCCGAACAGTTGCCGACGCGGTTCTCGCTCAGCTTTGGCCGCTCGACCGAGGTGGGAGGAGCCGAACATTGGCGTGCAGGTGGCGTGATGTTGCAGCATATGCCACCGGCGTCGCCGTTTGCGACGGATGGCGGCTCGGGCGAGGGGGGCCTGCTGGATGCCAGCGACATCCTGAACAACGATGAGGGTGAAAACTGGAACCGGGCGAATATCCTGCTCGACACTGTGGAAGAGCTGGAGCTGATCGGGCCGTCAGTACCGCCCACGGACCTGCTGGTGCGATTGTTCCACGAAGAAGGGCCGCGCGTGTTTGACGCGCAGCCGGTGCGATTCGGTTGTACCTGTTCGGAGGATCGTGTGCGCCAAAGCCTGTCGATATATTCGGCCAGCGACATCGAGAAAATGACCACGGATGAGGGGCGCGTGACAGCCGATTGCCAGTTCTGCGGTGCGCACTACGATCTGGATCCGACGACGCTGGGGTTTGAGGCGCAGAGCGGTACGGGCGATGGCAAATGACCCGCTGGACCGGGTTCGGGCGGCACTGAAGAATCCGCCGGGGGCATCGTCAGATTTCGATCTGAATCCCGAAACTGTGCTGCCCGAGGGGCGTCGTCTGCGCCCCGCCGGGGTTCTGGTGCCGATCCTGTTGGATGCCTCCGGGCCGCGCGTGATCCTGACAAAGCGATCATCGGCGCTAAAACATCATCCAGGGCAGATCGCCTTTCCGGGGGGCAAGCAGGATCCAGGTGATGCCGATGTGATCGCTGCGGCGTTGCGTGAAGCGCATGAGGAAATCGGCCTAGATCCCGCCTCGGTCGAGGTGATGGGCACGATGTCGATGCACGAGACGGTGACCGGTTTCTCTGTTACGCCGGTGATTGGTTATGTAACGCACCCGTTCACGCCGACCCCCGAGCTGGGCGAGGTTGATGAGGTTTTTGATGTGCCGCTGGCGTATTTGACCCAACGTTCCAATTATAGGGTCGAGGCGCGGTATTGGCGTGGCAGTTTGCGGCGTTACTACACCGTGCCTTTCGGTCCCTATTATATATGGGGCGCAACTGCCCGCATTTTGCGCGGCATTGCCGAGGTGGCGGACCAGCCATGAAGATCACTGGCGACTGGCTACATGCGCCGCACCTGCAATCGGTGTTCAAATTGATCGCTGCAGGCGGATTTTCTGCCTATCTGGTCGGCGGTTCCGTGCGTGACGCGGTGTTGGGCCGGTCTGTGGGTGATCTGGATCTGGCCACGGATGCGCGCCCGGATCAGGTGATCGCTTTGGCCAAGGCCGCAGATGTGCGCTGTGTGCCGACGGGGCTGGATCATGGAACTGTGACACTGGTGGTGCAGGGTGTTCCGCACGAAATTACCAGCTTTCGCCGTGATGTAGAAACAGATGGGCGGCACGCGCGGGTCGCGTTTACCGATGACATAGCCGAGGATGCACGCCGCCGCGATTTCACGATGAACGCGCTTTATGCCGGTGCCGATGGTACAGTGATCGACCCTCTGGGTGGGTTAGCGGACGCATTGGCGGGCCGGGTGCGGTTCGTAGAGGACGCCGAACGCCGGATTTGCGAGGATTATTTGCGCATCCTGCGGTTTTTCCGATTCTATGCGTGGTTCGGTGGGCAGGACGGAATCGATGCCGAAGGGCTGGCAGCCGCGGCACGGCATCAGGATGGGTTGGACGGCATCGCCCGCGAGAGGGTCGGGCAGGAAATGCGCAAATTGCTGTTGGCATCCGATCCCACGCCCGCCATCGCTGCTATGCAGAGCAGTGGTATTCTGGCCCGCATTTTGCCGGGCAGCGACAATAGCGCGCTGGGCCTGCTTGTGCATCTTGAAGGGGAATACGATGTGCCCCCCTGCGCGATGCGGCGACTTGCGACATTGGGCGGCACATCTGTGCCGGACCAACTGCGCCTGAGCAATGCCGAGGCGGCGCGACTGGCCATGCTGCGTGATGCAGTGAGTGGCGAGGGCGGGCCGGGCGTTTTCGGTTACAGGCATGGCTATGATATGGCGCGTGATGTTTTGCTCTTGCGGGCGGCATTGCTAGAGACACCTGTGCCCGACGGGGCGCTGGCAGCGGCAAAAGAGGGAGCAGAAGCCAGCTTTCCGATCAAGGCCGCAGATTTGATGCCGACATTCAACGGCCCCGCGCTGGGCGCCGAACTGAAAGAACTGGAAAGCCGATGGGTCGCCTCGGGCTTCACATTAAGCAAGAACGACCTGCTGAAGGACGTGCAAAGATGAGCCATTACATAATCCAACGCCTTGGCCATCAGGGTGACGGCATTGCCGATGGGCCGGTCTATGCGCCGCTGACATTGCCGGGCGAGGTGGTTACGGGGGTTCTGAACGGGACGCGGCTGACCGATGTTCGGATCGAGGAGCCGTCGGATACACGGGTTAAACCACCCTGTCGCCACTTTAAGTCCTGTGGTGGTTGTCAGCTTCAACATGCGTCGGATGTATTTCTGGCAAAATGGAAAACCGAAATTGTGGGCAGTGCTTTGGCGGCCCATGACCTGAACGCCGAATTTGCGCCCATCGCCACATCTCCTGCGCATGCGCGTCGTCGTGCAACGCTGACAGCCCGGCGGACGAAAAAGGGCGCGATGGCAGGATTTCATGCCAAAGGGTCGGACGTGATCGTGGAAATCCCCGATTGCCAACTCTTGCACCCTGATCTGATGCGGGCGATCCCCGTGGCCGAGGCGCTGGCGCTGCACAGTGCCAGTCGCAAGGGTACGCTAAGCGTTGCCGCGTGTCTGTCGACCGGCGGTCTGGATCTGCATGTGACAGGTGGCAAGCCGCTGGACGGCCCTTTGCGCATCCAGTTGGCGCAACTGGCCGAGGCACATGATCTGGCACGCCTTAGCTGGGAGGATGAAACCGTGACGCAGCGACAGGCACCAGAACAGGTGTTCGGTGCGGCGCGTGTGACGCCGCCGCCCGGCGCGTTTCTACAAGCCACCGCAGAAGGCGAGGCGGCATTGTTGGCTGACGTTATCGCCGCGACAGCAGGCGCGCAGCGCATCGTCGATCTTTTTGCCGGATGCGGTACATTCTCTCTGCCGCTCGCGACCGGTGCGCAGGTCCATGCTGTCGAAGGCGACGCAGCCATGATCGCCGCGATCGAAGCGGGATGGCGTAAAACGTCGGGCCTGAAACAGGTGTCGAGCGAGGCGCGCGACCTTTTTCGTCGTCCGTTGTTGCCAGATGAATTGGCTCGTTTTGATGCTGCCGTGCTTGACCCGCCGCGTGCGGGTGCCGAGGCACAGGTGGCCGAACTGACCCGTGCACAGGTGCCGCGGATCGCCTATGTTTCGTGCAACCCTGTGACATTCGCACGGGATGCGGCGACGCTGGTAGCGGCCGGGTATGGGCTGGGTCAGATCCGGGTGGTCGATCAGTTCCGCTGGTCCGCGCATATCGAACTGGTGGCAGATTTCAGGCTGAATTCCGCGTGAAAAGGTAAAAATCCCCTATCTGCGCGCCCTGCATCCAAGCTATGCTGCGGATGAGGCAAAAAACAGGTAGTAAGCCATGCGAATTTTTAAATTCATCGCGATTGCGCTGATCGTGATCGGCCTGTCCGGCTGCTCTTCAAAGTTCAAGACGTATAACGGGCCCGAAGTGACCCATGTCGTTGTGAACAAAGGTGCGCGCAAGATGTATCTGTTGCACCATGAAAAGGTGCTGGAGAGCTATAAGGTGGAATTGGGTTTCGCGCCCGTGGGACACAAGACCCAGCGCGGCGATGGCAAGACGCCGGAAGGAACCTACGTCATTGACCGGCGCAATCCTAACAGTGACTTCCACCTGTCGATCGGTATTTCCTACCCCAATCAGGCGGATCGCATGCAGGCCCGTGCGCGCGGGAAAAGCCCGGGTGGCGACATTTTCATCCACGGGCAGCCGAACAAGAAAACAGGCACAGGCCCGGACTGGACCGCCGGGTGCATTTCGGTGAAGAATCGCGAGATTGAATGGGTCTATGCCATGGTGCGCAACGGGACGCCGATTACGATCAATCCCTAGCGTCGGATATGCAAGCCGCGCGATCTGAAGCTCGCGCGGCGCTTTGACAATATGTTCTGTGTGGTTTGGTTCTAGGTGGGCGTTTCTGGCGAACAGCCTTAGTTGCCCATCACCATCGTCCACCAAATTTTCCCGTTATCCTCCTGAAGCCAGGAAAAGCCCATGTTGCGGGCGTCCGGCGACAGAATCACGTTGCGGGTGTTTTGCTGGTCCATCCATGCGGCGAGTGTTTCTAGCTCAGTCTCGTAGGTTTCCGAGATATTCTCGCCAACAAGATTGCCCGCATAACCGACGCGACGCACACGGTCGATGGGCGAAGACCCGTCAGATCCGAAATGCCACGGGCGGTTTTGTACCGACATATCCCGCGAATGGGTAGCGGCGGCCGCATTCAACTGCGCATTCAGCTGAACCGCTGGTTGTCCGGCGGCCTCGCGCAGGGCGTTGACTGAATCGAGCATCCGAAACTGAATGCGCGACGAATCACCAGCCCGGATGCGGTAAAGTTTCGGTAGCGGTTTGCCATCAGCGCCGAGTGTCGGTTGCTGTGGCGGCGGTGCCGCGCAGGCCCCGAGTGCCAGAACAGCCGACAGAAGAAGTACGAGAATACGCGCCATATGGTGGATCCACCCCGTTGGATTGTTTCGAGAAGCTCTACAATGCCCGTCGTTGCGTTTCAAACCCACATGGTCGGAACTTTGCCGACACATGATGGTTTGAATTGCGACTGCGACATTCGCGCCATATATTCCGGCCAAGAGTTAGATCCGTGACCTCTGGGAGGCAAGTATGCCGATGAAATTCTCCAACAAATTGAATAGGCGCAATTTTCTGGCAGGTACTGCCGCCATGATCGGTGCACCGGCATTGGCCCAGAGCGTAGACGGCGCAGGCACGGTCGAGATCGAACGTGACGTGACAGAAACCGTGCGGCGCAATATTTCGAGTTTCCGTGCACTGGACTGGCAACCATACTTCTCGAGTCTGAACAAAGGGGCGATTCTGGTCGATGTCGATAGCCGGGCACTGCACTATTGGGGTGAAGACGGTAGTACCTACAAGTTGTACCCATCCTCAGTGCCGCTGTCAGAAGACCTGACCCGCCGCGGGCGGACCCAAGTGGTGCGCAAGGTCGAAGGCCCCGAATGGCGCCCAACGCCTAATATGCTAAAGCGCAATCCCGACTGGCCAAAGTTTGTCCCTGCTGGCCCGGATAACCCGTTGGGGACCCATGCGCTTTACCTTAGCTGGACGTACTATCGCATCCACGGCACCCACGATACGCGCAAGATCGGGCGGCGGTCATCGAACGGGTGTATCGGACTTTATAACCAACACATCGCCGAACTCTTTGGAATGGCCAAAGTTGGGACTCAGGTGTTGCTTATTTGACGAAAACGAGGCGATTTGTAGTGTGAGCGCCGCAAGTTGGGTTTGCATTCACCCAAGATTGCTGATTAGAAAAATACTACGAGGTTAAGTCTTGGGTGCTTGTCGTCGCAAAATGCGACGTCGAGCCAATATCTGGAGGATACTATGAAAAAACTCGTTCTCGCTGCTGCTCTGTCCGCTGCTGCTTCGACCGGTTTCGCCGGCAACTACGAAGAGCCCGTTATGGAAGCGCCAGTCATCGTTGAAGAAACACAAGCAAGCTCTTCGGCTGCGGGCATCTGGGTTCCCCTGATCCTGCTGGCGATTGTTGCTGCTGTTGTTGCAGCTGACTAAGTCAGTCTACGATACTACAAGGAAAAAGGCGGTGGGTTTCCACCGCCTTTTTCTGTATTAAAGCAAGTGCTTACCTGATCTGGCGCGCATCCGTGGTCTGCGCCGTACTGGTCAGTCTACCCAGCCTTTGAGGTTCGTGCGGATCACGGAACAGAGGGCCGAGATATGTGACGGGGCATCATTGAGGCAGGGTATGTAGGTAAACGCCTCGCCGCCTGCCTCTTCAAAGCTTTCGCGGATTTCCTCGTTGATCTCTTCGAGCGTCTCGATGCAGTCGGCAGAGAATGCAGGCGCAATGACCGCGATACGTTTCTTGCCGTCTTCGCGAGCAAGGCGCGCGACCTCTTCGACAGTGTAGGGTTTCAGCCATTCTTCGGGGCCAAATACGGATTGGAAAGTCGTGGTGATGCGACCCTTGTCCCAGCCCAGCCTTTCACGCAGCAACCGCGTCGTTTTCTGGCACTGACAATGATACGGATCACCCTGCATCAGATACCGCTTGGGCATGCCGTGATAGGACACCACCAACATTTCTGGCAGCTCGTCCGCGTTGGCATAGGCTGTCTCGATTGACTGGGCTAGTGCTTCGATATAGTCGGGCTGCTCGAAATATGCCTCGACTGTGCGTGCCGCTGGTTGCTGCGTTTCATCCATCAGCGCGCGAAAGAATGCGTCGTTGGCAGTGGCAGACGTCGCACCGGCGTATTGCGGATAGAGGGGGAAGAACAGGATGCGGGTGCACCCGGCCTGAACCATAGCGCGCAGTTTGGATTTGGTCGACGGGTTGCCATACCGCATGCAGAAATCAACCATCACCTGATCGCCATAATCGGCATGCAGGACGTCCGCGATGGCCGATGTCTGGTCGCGGGTGATGGTCATTAGGGGACTTTCGTCCTTCTCCACGTTCCAGATTGATTTATAGGCGGCACCGCTTGTGAAGGGGCGCTTGCTAAGGATGATCAGCTGCAGCAGCGGTTGCCATTTCCATGGGGCATAGTCGATCACGCGTCGGTCCGAGAGGAATTCACTCAGATAGCGCCGCATCGACCAGTAATCGTAATTGTCCGGTGTCCCCAGATTGGCCAACAGGATACCAGTTTTGGCTGGCGGCACAGCTGGATGGCCCGAGGGAGCATGGGAGGGGCATCTGGCTGTCGGGCTGGAATCGCGCATCTGGGGTCCTGTCTTTGTCAATTTGCCGACTGTTTGGGCCACGACATAAGCGGTTTGCGCAGGGCGTCAATCACTGAGGTCGGTCTCTTGTGTCCCAAGCGCCTCGGCAAGCCGCGCGGCGGCTGATCCGGGGCGCAACGGCTTGGGTTGCGAGGCATCGGGTGCCCACCCGGTCAGAAACACCATGTCGAACGTTGCCGGTATGCGCCCGTCGGCGGTACCAAAGCTCTGTCGGTAGTAGTGTTCGGCGCGCTCCAGCACTGTCCGACGGGTAAAGTGGCGCGGGCGGGCAGATAGTGCGCTGGTTTCACCCATCGCGCGCAGATCGTGCATCAGCGCGCTGGTGTTTGCGTACGAGACGGTAAACGGCACCGTATCGGCCACCGGCAGAGCCAGCCCGCCGCGTTGCAGTAGGGCACCGAGGTCACGGATCTCGCCCATCGGGGCGACACGGGGTGACAGACCGCCGGTGATGTCGGATTCAGCCTGTGCCAGCGCCGCGCGCAGTTGGTGCAGGGTTTCGCCACCAAAGAGGGCTACCAGCAGCAGTCCATCGGGGCGCAAGGCGCGACGGCACTGGATGATTTGCCCGACTGGATCGTTGGCCCAATGCAGCGACATTGCATGGATCACCAGATCATGCGCGCCGGGCGTGAGGTCGAGCGTTTCATCATCCGTCATGCATAGGGCGTCGGGAAAGGCCGCCTGCCAGAAGGTCGGAAATCCACTGACGATCGCAGGCGCGGTAAAGGACTTGTTAACCATTGCCAGCCGATCATTGATTTCGTCCACGGCCGCCAAATGCAGGAAATCTGCAGGCGCGCGGGCCGCACGGGTGCGGTTGCGTATAAGGGCGGCGCGGTCAGTCAGGGGCGGTGGTGCAGTCATGGGGGGCACATAACGATATGGGCGCGCCATTACAATCTGCGCTGCGGCTGATCTATCCACCGCGTTGCACTGTGTGCGGCTGTCAGGTGGACAGCGATTTTGGGCTCTGCGGTCCCTGCTGGCGCGATACGCCCTTTGTCGCGGGGATGGTCTGTGATGACTGCGGCATTCCGTTGATGGCAGGCGGCGATACCGAGGATGTTGTGCGGTGTGATGAATGCATGGTTCTGGCCCGCCCATGGGCACAGGGCCGGGCGGCACTGCAATATGAGGGCAATGGGCGCAAGCTGACTCTGGCGTTAAAGCATGGCGATCGCCAGGATGTCGTGCGTCCGGCGGCATTGTGGATGGCGCGGGCGGCGGGGCCGCTGATCTGCGAACGCATGCTGGTGGCACCTGTTCCGTTGCATTGGCTGCGCATGTTGAAACGCCGGTACAACCAGTCGGCCCTACTGGCGCAGGCCGTCGCGCAGGAGCTGGGCCTGGCCTATTGTCCCGATCTGTTGGTGCGCCCGCGCGCCACACCCAGTTTGGGCGGGTTGGGGCGGGAGGCACGATTTGCTGCCATGCGCGACGCGATCGCCGTGCACAAACGACGGCGGCACCGATTGGCGGGTCGGCATGTGCTGTTGGTCGACGACGTGATGACATCGGGCGCAACACTAGCGGCCGCGAGCGAGGCATGCCTGACCGCTGGCGCGCGGGAGGTGCGGATACTGGTACTGGCGCGGGCGGGCAAGGCACCTTAGATATGAAGGGAACCCTTGCAAATGTGAGATCCCGAATGAAACCTGTCGAAATCTATACCTCTCCGCTCTGCGGTTTTTGTCATGCCGCCAAACGGTTGTTGAGCCAGAAAGGCGTCAATTTCTCAGAGATCAACATCGCGGCCCAACCCGCCAAGCGCGCAGAGATGATGCAGCGCGCAAATGGTGGGCGGACCGTGCCGCAGATTTTCGTCGGCGAAACCCATGTCGGCGGCTGTGATGAGCTTTATGCGTTGGACCGCGCTGGCAAGCTAGACGCGTTGCTGGCGACGTGAAAGCGGCGCTCCTTCAGCTCAATAGCGGTGATGACCCGGCAGCCAATCTGCCGGAGACTGTCGCATTGATCCGCAATGCGGTGAAGGAGGGTGCCAAATTTGTCCTGACGCCGGAGGTGACGAACTGCGTATCGGCCAGCCGTGCGCGGCAGGACGAAGTGTTGCAACACGAAACAGACGATCAAACGTTGGCCACGTTGCGTGATGTCGCGCGCGCGTGTGAAATCTGGCTGCTTATAGGCTCTTTGGCGTTAAAGACCGGGGATGCAGATGGGCGTTTCGCCAACCGGTCGTTCCTGATCACGCCGAAGGGCGAGATCGCGGCGCGATATGACAAAATCCACATGTTTGATGTCACGATCTCGGAAACCGAATCGTATCGCGAATCAGCCGGCTATCGCCCCGGAGAGACGGCAGTATTGGCGCCAATGCCGTTTGGCGGTCTGGGGATGACGATCTGCTACGACCTGCGGTTTCCGCATCTGTACCGGCAGTTGGCACTTGCGGGCGCGCAGGTTTTGACCGTCCCATCAGCGTTTTCGCCCGTCACCGGTGCGGCACATTGGGAGGCATTGCTGCGCGCGCGCGCGATTGAGACGGGGTGCTATGTGTTGGCCCCGGCGCAGACCGGCACCCACGCGGCAACACAGGGCAAGCCGCGCCAGACCTACGGTCATGCAATGGCTATCGCCCCGTGGGGGGAGGTGATCGCAGAGGCCGGAACAGACCCCGGCTATATCATCGCCGATCTTGATATGGACATGGTCGCCAATGCCCGGCAACGCATACCAGCCCTGACTCATGACCGTGATTTTCAGGGCCCGGCATGACGGACCGGAGCAGTACATCGCTCGCCGTGGCGCTCTTTAGCGAGGTGCTGACCAATGATCAGCTGATTCGAAATCAGCTGACCCGTGTCCTGCCAAAGGGTATGGAAGTGTCGCACTTTTCGGTGCTGAACCATCTGGCGCGTGCCGGAAGCGAGCGCAGTCCGGCGCAACTGGCCAAAAGCTTTCACGTGACGCGTGGGGCGATGACCAACACGCTGAGCAAGCTGGAATGGGCTGGCTATGTGCATATCCGCCCCGATTGGGACGATGCACGGCGCAAGCAGGTCGCGATCAGTCCTGCCGGGCGCAAGGCCCGCGAAGAGGCGCTGACCGCCATCGCCCCGCTGATCAGCGATGTGGTCGAAGAGCTGGGCGAAGAGCGTGTGCGCGCGATCCTGCCGGTATTGCGCGGATTGCGGGCGCGGCTGGAGCCGGAGGGGTAACGAGGGTTGTCATGGCGCACGGGCCGGAGGTCGGTTTTGCGGGACTTTTCGACCGTTTGCGCCACCAATTCGACTGACTGCTTTTGATATGACCACGATCTAACATCATTCTAACGTTTGAGTATGAAACCCAAAATTCTCACAACCCTACCCGGATACACGCGGGCCCAGTTGGTCCAAGATGCGGTTGCCGGCGTGACGGTAGCCATGGTGGCGTTGCCGCTCAGTCTTGCTATTGCCATAGCATCGGGCGCTGACCCGTCAAAAGGTCTGATAACGGCAATTGTTGCGGGTTTCCTGATCTCCCTTCTAGGCGGAAGTCGCGTGCAGATCGGAGGCCCGACAGGAGCCTTTATTGTTGTTGTGTTCGGCGTGGTTGCGGAACATGGATACGATGGCTTGGTCCTTGCCACGTTCATGGCGGGTCTCATTCTGCTTGTCGCAGGCTATTTTCGTGCCGGGAATCTCATTCGTCTGATACCAGAGCCGGTCATAAATGGTTTTACGATCGGGATTGCCGTCATCATCGCGACAAGTCAGCTCAGTGACCTTTTTGGGCTTACGGTCGAAGCGATCCCAGCGGAATTTATCGCAAAAATTGGAGCGCTGTGGGCGGCGCGACCGACCTTATCGCCAGCGTCGGCGCTGATCGGCCTTGCTACAATGTTCTTGATCGTGCTGTTCCGCCGCGCTGCGCCAAAACTTCCGGGACTTATCGTTGCGGTCGCCATCACGTCAGCCATCGTGTCATTGGCCGATCTGCCGGTTGATACGATTCAATCTCGGTTTGGCGATCTTCCCAACACCCTGCCTTGGCCTGCGATGCCTGAAATAGGTTTCGACAGGATCGTTGAATTGCTGCCGTCCGCGATGATTATCGCGTTTCTTGCTGGTGTCGAATCTTTGCTGTCTGCCATGGTGGCTGACCGAATGATCAAAGGCAGCCACCGCCCAAATGCCGAGCTATTGGCACAAGGTGCCGCAAATATCGGATCATCATTTTTCGGCGGAATACCCGCAACGGGGGCGATTGCCCGAACGGCTACCAACGTCCGAGCTGGTGGCAAGACCCCGGTGGCTGGATTGATTCATGCCCTGACTATTCTGATCATCATGCATTTTGCATCAAGGCTCGTTGGATACATGGCCATGCCAGCCTTGGCAGGGCTGCTGATCTTGACCGCTTGGAACATGAGTGAGCCGAACAAGTGGAAAAACTATGCGGCGGAGCGCAAATCTGATGTGTTTCTTTTGATGCTAACTCTGATTCTGACAGTTCTGGCTGATCTGACCGTCGCAATCGGAACAGGTGTGGCATTGGGTCTGGCGTTGCGGATGCTGCGCCGTGATGTCCCACCGTCCGAGTGGTCCGAACCCGATAGATAGATTGCGGAACACTCTGCCAATCTTGAGGAAGTGGCCATTGGGATGCCGCGCAGCATCCGTCAAAGAAAGCTATAAGCCGACTTCCACACTGCTTAGTTGCATACCTTTCCTAGCCATACCGAGCCGCGACACCTGAGTTTCACTTACTCTACCGCTTCACGCTCGCCGTGACGTAATTCACGCTCAGGTCACGATCCGACAGTGACCAGCCCCATGTGATCGGGTTGAACACGAACCCCTTGCGGTCCACCGGATCAAGTCCGGCCTCACGTAGTAATTCGAACAGTTCGTCCGGGGTGATGAATTTCGACCATTCGTGCGTGCCCTTGGGCAACCAGCGCATAACCTGTTCGGCGCCGATGATCGCCACGACATAGCTTTTGGCGTTGCGGTTGAGGGTAGAGCAGAGGTGCAATCCGTCGGGCTTCAGCAGTTCGCGGCAGGCGGTCAGATAATGAATGGGAGAGGCGACATGTTCGACCACTTCCATATTGAGCACGACATCGAATTGCTCGCCTGCGGCGGCCAGTGCTTCGGCGGTGGTGTGGCGATAGTCGATGTCGAGGTCGGATTGTTCGGCATGCACACGCGCCACGGGGATGTTACCCTCTGCCGCATCCGCGCCCACGACATCCGCTCCAAGGCGGGCCATTGGTTCAGACAACAATCCGCCACCGCAACCGATATCGAGAATGCGCAGGCCCGTGAACGGCTGATTCTGTCGCAGGTCACGGTCGAACTCTGCTGCGATCTGGGACGTGATGTAGTCCAGACGGCAGGGGTTGAGCATATGCAGCGGCTTGAACTTGCCGTTCGGATCCCACCATTCGGCGGCCATCGCTTCGAACTTGGCAACTTCGCCCTCGTCAATCGTGGATGGCGCGGCTTGCATTCTGGTCTCCATGTGCTCAATTGTCTCTGCCGTCTTATATAGGAAGACAATGGATAAAATCTCGGGCCAAAAAAGCGCAGTGCAATATCTGTATCCACCGATCGAGCCATTCGACCGGCGGATGCTGGATGTGGGTGATGGCCATCAGGTCTATATGGAGCAATCCGGACGACCGGACGGCATACCTGTGGTGGTGTTGCATGGGGGACCGGGGGGTGGATGCAGCCCGGCGATGCGACGCTATTTTGATCCGACGCGTTACCGGGTTATCCTGTTTGACCAGCGCGGTTGTGGGCGATCAAAGCCCCATGCAAGTGTTGAGGCGAACACGACATGGCATCTGGTGGCGGATATCGAACGTATCCGCGCCGCGCTGGGCATTGACCGCTGGACGGTGTTTGGCGGTAGCTGGGGCGCCACTCTGGCGCTGATCTATGGTATCACGCATCCCGATACCTGTGTGCATCTGGTGCTGCGTGGTGTCTTCACCATGACGCAGGCTGAACTGGATTGGTTCTATGGCGGCGGCGCGGGCCGATTCTGGCCCGAACCCTGGGCACGGTTCAAGGGGCTGATCCCCGAGAGCGAGCATGATGATCTGATCGCGGCCTACCATCGGCGGCTGTTTTCCGGCGATCCCCGGATCGAGACGACCCATGCCAAAGCGTGGTCATCGTGGGAAAATTCTCTGGCGTCGGTGCATTCGACAGGACAACGCAGCGACAGCCCGGCGGAATACGCGCGGGCGTTCGCGCGGTTGGAGAATCACTATTTCATCAATGGCGGTTTTTTGGAGCATGACGGCTGGATTCTGGCCAATATGCACCGTCTGGCAGATGTTCCCGGTACCATCGTTCAGGGTCGCTACGACATGATCTGCCCGCCGGAAATGGCCTATGCGCTGGCACAGGTTTGGCCTGCTGCGACGCTGCGGATGATACCTCTGGCTGGCCATGCGCTAAGTGAGCCGGGGATCAGCGCGGAACTGGTTCGGGTGATGAACGGGATGGGGGTTGGGTAAAGAGCCCCTTGCAGACTCGGCGTCCTCTCGCTATATCCCCCTTAACAGCGGCGCGTACGGGTCCACACCGAAACGCTCCACCGGAAATTTTGACGGGCCGCGCGCCCGTTTTTTTGTGCCCTATCCAATGTTATCTGAGAGACTGCCACAGACCCAATGACCAACGACCTGATTGCAAAAGCCGCGATAGACCGCCGCATGGCCGAGATCATCACCCCTGTCATACAGGACATGGGGTTCGATCTGGTGCGCGTGCGGCTGATGGGTGGCAAGTATCATACGCTGCAAATCATGGCAGAGCGGCCCGAGGGTGGCATCGAAGTAGATGAGTGCGCAAAGATTTCGACTGCTGTCAGTGCTGCGCTGGATGTCGAGGATCCGCTGGTGGACCCTTATACACTGGAGGTCAGCAGCCCCGGCATTGACCGGCCCCTGACCATGCTCAAGCATTTCGAAGCATATGAGGGCTATGAGGCCAAGATCGAGACGACAGAGCTGATCGATGGCCGCAAGCGGTTCAAGGGTATGTTGGCAGGCGTAGAGGGCACCGAAGTGCTGATCAACGTTGAAGAGGGCACAATCGGGCTGGAGTTCGATTGGCTGGCAGACGCCAAGCTGGTGCTGACGGATGAGCTGATCAAGGAAATGCTGCGCCAGCGCAAGGCGGCGGGCATCATCGACGAAGACAAGTTTGACGACATTCTAGAAGATGCGCCCCTTGAGGGCGGCGACACCGACACCGGTTCCGAGGAGGACTGAGACCATGGCAATTACTTCCGCAAACCAGCTGGAGCTGCTGCAAACCGCCGAGGCCGTGGCCCGCGAAAAGATGATCGACCCCGTTCTGGTGGTCGAAGCGATGGAAGAGAGCCTCGCACGGGCTGCCAAATCGCGCTACGGCGCCGAGATGGACATTCGCGTGAGCATCGACCGCAAAACCGGTCGCGCCACTTTTACCCGTGTGCGTACCGTTGTTGCCGATGATGAGCTGGAGAATTATCAGGCTGAGTTCACCGTCGAGCAGGCCAAGCAGTACATGGAAAACCCCGAGATTGGCCAACAGCTGATCGAAGAAGTGCCGCCCGTCGAGATGGGCCGGATCGCTGCGCAAAGCGCCAAGCAAGTGATCCTGCAAAAAGTTCGTGAAGCCGAGCGTGACCGCCAGTTCGAGGAATTCAAGGACCGCGCCGGTACGATCATCAACGGTCAGGTCAAACGCGAAGAATACGGCAACGTTATCGTCGATGTGGGCCGGGGCGAGGCAATCCTGCGCCGCAACGAGAAGATCGGCCGCGAAGCCTATCGTCCGAACGACCGCATTCGCTGCTATATCAAGGATGTGCGCCGCGAGGCCCGTGGGCCGCAAATTTTCCTCAGCCGTACCGCGCCCGAGTTCATGGCAGAGCTGTTCAAGATGGAAGTGCCCGAAATCTACGATGGTATCATTGAGATCAAGGCCGTGGCCCGCGATCCGGGTAGCCGTGCCAAGATTGCCGTGATCAGCTATGATGGGTCTATCGATCCCGTCGGCGCCTGCGTCGGTATGCGTGGCAGCCGGGTGCAGGCCGTGGTGAACGAGCTTCAGGGTGAAAAGATCGACATCATCCCATGGAACGAAGACCAGCCGACATTCCTGGTGAACGCGTTGCAGCCCGCAGAGGTCAGCAAGGTTGTTCTGGATGAGGAAGCGGGCAAGATAGATGTTGTCGTTCCCGAAGAGCAGCTGAGCCTTGCCATTGGTCGTCGCGGCCAGAACGTGCGTCTGGCCAGCCAGCTGACCGGTCTGGATATCGACATCATGACCGAAGCCGAGGATAGCGAACGTCGCCAGAAGGAATTCGAAGAGCGTACGGGTCTCTTTATGGAAACGCTCGATCTGGACGAGTTCTTTGCCCAGCTTCTGGTTTCCGAAGGGTTCACGAGCCTCGAAGAAGTCGCCTATGTCGAGCAGGATGAATTGCTGGTGATCGACGGTGTTGACGAGGATACCGCGCAGGAATTGCAGGCACGCGCCCGCGATATTCTGGAGGCACAAGCCAAAGCGGCATTGGATGAGGCGCGCGCGCTGGGTGTCGAGGACAGTCTGGTGGAATTCGAGGGTCTGACGCCTCGGATGATTTTGGCGTTGGCCAAGGACGATGTGAAGACGCTGGAGGATTTCGCGACCTGTGCCGACTGGGAATTAGCCGGCGGCTGGACCATCACCGATGGCGAGCGGACCAAGGACGACGGCATTCTGGAGCCTTTCGACGTCTCTCTGGAAGAAGCGCAAGACATGGTGATGACCGCGCGCATTTTGCTAGGCTGGGTTGATCCTGCCGATCTGGAGGCCGAAGAGGCCGAAGCGGAAGACGGCGCTGATACTGAGGAGAGCGAGGCCTGATCTCAGGCCTCGATTGAACCTGATGGGGCGCGCCGGGCAACCCAAAGACCGAAGTGAAGGTCCAGAGCGTAAATGCATCGCCACGGGTGAGGTGCAGCCAAAGCATGGGCTTTTGCGTTTTGTCGTTGACCCTAACGGCGGCATTGTGCCTGATCTGGCACACAAGCTGCCGGGTCGTGGTATCTGGGTCGCGTCCGATCCTGCGGCGCTGGAAAAAGCGGCGACCAAGGGTCTCTTTGCCCGTGCGGCGCGTTCTGCGGTTACTGTACCCGACGGTCTGCCAGCGTTGGTCGAAGGGATGCTGGCGCGGCGTGTGATTGACCTGATTAGCTTGGCGCGCAAGGGCGGTCATGCGGTTTCAGGCTATGAAAAAGTCAAGGATTGGCTGGCCAAGGATGAGGCCGAAGTGCTGATTCAGGCCAGCGACGGGTCCGAGCGCGGAAAATCAAAGCTGAGCACGCCTTATGGCGGCTCTTTCATTGGCTGGCTGACGGCGGACGAGCTGGGTCAGGCCTTTGGGCGCCAAACCACGATTCATGCGGCACTGCATGCTGGTGGTTTGTCGCAACGTGTTGTAGAGGAGGCGGCAAGGCTGAAAGGCCTGCGCGTCTCGGACGATGGCAGCGGCCATCGGAAAGGAAAGAAGACCAGATGAGCGACAACGACGGAAAGAAAACTTTGGGTGTGCGTGGCGGTCCCCGTGCGGGGAACGTGAAGCAGAGCTTCAGCCATGGCCGGACCAAGAACGTCGTGGTGGAAACCAAGCGCAAGCGCGTTGTGGTGCCCAAACCTGGTGCCGCGCCCGGCGCAACCGGTACGGCCAAACCCGCGCCCGCGGGTGATCCATCAAAACGTCCCGCAGGCATTTCGGATGCCGAGCTTGATCGCCGGATGAAGGCATTGGCTGCCGCCAAGGCACGCGAATCCGATGAGGCAGCCAAGCGTGAAGCCGAGGAAAAAGCCCGTGCCGAAGAGCGCGAGCGCCGCCGCGAAGAGGCTGAGGCCAAAGAACGTGCCGAGCAGGAACGTGAAGAGGCGCTGAAAGCCAAGGCAGAGGAAGAGGAGCGCGTTAAGCGCGAAGCGGAGCAGGCCAAGCAGGCTGCCGCTGCCCCTGCGCCGACGCCCCCGAGCGAAGACGCCCCGACAGGCCGCGGTGCCCCGCAGAACCGTCCTGCCGCTACGCCAGCGCGTAAACAGCAGGACCGTGACCGTGACCAGCGCCCCGCAAAGGGCAAAGGCATGGGAGGCGACAACCGCCGATCGGGCAAACTGACGCTGAATCAGGCGCTGTCTGGTGGCGAAGGTGGTCGCCAGAAATCAATGGCAGCGATGAAGCGCAAGCAAGAGCGCGCGCGTCAGAAGGCCATGGGCGGTACGCAAGAGCGTGAAAAGATTGTTCGTGACGTGCAACTGCCCGAAACCATCGCCGTGTCAGAACTGGCCGTGCGGATGGCCGAGCGCGTCGGTGATGTGGTCAAGTCGTTGATGAACAACGGCATGATGGTCACGCAGAACGAAGCGATTGATGCCGATACCGCTGAACTGATCATCGAGGAATTCGGCCACCGCGTCGTGCGCGTCTCGGATGCGGACGTCGAGGATGTGATCGCCACCGTTGAGGACAAAGAAGAAGACCTGCTGCCGCGTCCGCCGGTGATCACCATCATGGGTCACGTCGACCACGGCAAGACGTCGCTTCTGGACGCTATCCGCGACGCCAAGGTAGTCGCAGGCGAGGCAGGCGGCATCACGCAGCATATTGGTGCCTATCAGGTCAAAACTGACAGCGGCGCAATTCTGTCGTTTCTAGATACACCCGGCCACGCGGCGTTCACGTCGATGCGGGCCCGCGGTGCGCAGGTGACGGATATTGTCGTGCTGGTTGTGGCCGCAGATGATGCGGTCATGCCGCAGACAGTCGAGGCGATCAACCACGCCAAGGCCGCCAAAGTGCCGATGATCGTGGCGATCAACAAGATCGACAAGCCTGCTGCGAACGCGCAGAAGGTCCGCACCGATCTGTTGCAGCACGAGGTCGTCGTCGAGGCGATGTCAGGCGATGTGCAGGATGTCGAAGTCAGCGCGACCACGGGTCAGGGGCTGGATGAACTGCTCGAGGCGATTGCGCTTCAGTCCGAGATCCTCGAACTGAAGGCAAACCCGAATCGTGCTGCCGAAGGCGCGGTGATCGAGGCACAACTTGATGTGGGTCGCGGTCCTGTTGCAACCGTTCTGGTGCAAAAGGGCACGCTGCGTCAGGGTGATATCTTTGTCGTTGGCGAACAGTACGGCAAGGTTCGTGCGCTGATCGACGATCATGGTGCGCGCGTGCAAGAGGCGGGTCCTTCTGTACCGGTCGAAGTTCTGGGCCTGAATGGTACACCAGAGGCGGGCGATGTTCTGAACGTCGTCAAATCCGAAGCACAGGCGCGCGAAATCGCGGAGTATCGCGAGAAGGCAGCCAAGGAAAAACGTGCCGCTGCTGGCGCGGCCGTGACACTGGAACAACTGATGTCACAGGCCAAGGACAGCGAGAATATGGCAGAGATGCCAATTCTGGTGAAGGCTGACGTACAGGGCTCTGCCGAGGCTATCGTTCAGGCGATGGAGAAGATCGGTAACGAAGAGGTCCGCGTGCGCGTGCTGCATTCGGGCGTCGGCGCCATCACCGAAAGCGATATCGGTCTGGCCGAAGCCTCGGGCGCGCCGGTCTTTGGTTTCAACGTGCGGGCCAATGCGCCGGCACGCCAGAGCGCGAACCAAAAAGGCGTTGAAATCCGCTATTACTCGGTGATCTACGATCTGGTCGACGATGTGAAGGCGGCCGCATCCGGTCTGCTTGGTGCAGAGATCCGCGAGAAGTTCATCGGATATGCGCAGATCAAAGAAGTGTTCAAGGTCACCGGTGTTGGCCGTGTTGCAGGCTGTCTGGTGACAGAGGGCGTTGCGCGCCGGTCCGCCGGTGTGCGTCTGTTGCGCGACGACGTGGTGATCCACGAAGGTACGCTAAAGACACTGAAGCGTTTCAAAGACGAAGTTGCCGAAGTGCAATCGGGTCAGGAATGCGGCATGGCCTTTGAGAACTATGAAGATATCCGCCCGAATGACGTGATCGAGATTTTCGAGCGCGAAGAGGTGGAGCGTTCACTCGACTAAGGCGATCTGCCGGTTCGCTGGAACGGAAAATAGCATATGGGGCGTGGCTGATGGCTGCGCCCCATTGTTTTTAAGCGTGCTGTATTTCTTGGCCGGTACAGGACGGCAAACACAAAAAAGGGACATGACCAATGGTCTGCCCCTTTTACGTGTTGTGGAATGGTTAATGTTTCAGGCAGCGACCTTGGACACGGGTTGTCCGGCAAAGAGCCGATCGCCATCGCGAACCTGAACGCGACCGTCGGGCAGTAGACGCACAAAAATACCCTGCACCAGAACGCAACTACCAAGTCTAATTGTTTGCAGCATGTCATATCCCCCCAGATATTGACGCGACGTATAAAATTTTAAACAACTACGCCCGATGGCATAGTTCTAACAGACCCAATGTTAATTATAGCTTAATCTGACCAAACAGAAAGTAAAATTAAGCGATAGCAAACAAGCGACTTCGGCGGTGCGGTGCCGATTTATGCATGAAATTAGAGCCAATCGCGTAGAATCGGTACCAGAGGTATGTCCGCGGGCGGCATCGGATAGTTCCGCAATTCGCTCGCACGAACCCATTTCAATGCCTGATCTTCTCGGCTTTGAGGTATGCCTTGCCACTTTCGACAGGCAAAGAGCGGCATCAACAGGTGAAAATCATCATAGCTGTGGCTTGCAAAGGTCAGCGGGGCCAGACAGCTGGCCCAAGTGTCTATGCCCAGCTCCTCTTGCAATTCGCGGATGAGGGCGACCTCTGGCGTTTCACCGGACTCGACCTTGCCGCCCGGAAACTCCCACAGTCCGGCCATGGACTTTCCTTTGGGGCGTTGCGCCAAAAGAACACGCCCATCGACATCAATCAGAGCGACGGCAGAGACTAGGACAGTTTTCATGGGCAGGCCATCAGCACCGGCATCATGATCGGTAATCGGCATTGATTTCGATATACGCGTGGGTCAGATCGCAGGTCCAAACCCGCGCAGTGCCTCCGCCAAGCCCGAGATCGACATGAATCACCAAGTTCTGATTCTTCATGTATTTCGCGGCTTCTTCTTCGGAATAGTCGGGACTGACCCAGCCCTTGTCAGCCACCAGAATGGGACCAAACCAAATGGACAGGGCATCGCGGTCTGCGCGGGCACCCGACTTGCCGATGGCCATGACGACACGACCCCAGTTCGGATCTTCGCCCGCGATGGCGGTTTTGACCAAGGGCGAATTGGCGATGGACTTGGCGTGGACATGCGCCTCATCATCACTGTGCGCGCCTGTCACAGACACCTCGACGAATTTCGTGGCACCCTCACCATCGCGCACGACCTGATGCGCCAGATCAAGCATGACACGCCGCAGCCCTTCCATGAAACCGACTGAATCCTCCGTGACTTCGATGCCCGATGCACCTGTCGCCGCCACCAGCAGCGTATCAGAAGTCGATGTATCGCTGTCGACGGTGATGCAGTTGAAGGTTTTGGCGTTCAGCGCGGATACCATCGATTGCAAAACCGACAGATCGGCCTTGGCGTCCGTAAATATATAGACCAGCATTGTCGCCATATCGGGCGCGATCATGCCTGACCCCTTGGCAATGCCAGCGATACGGATCGTTTTCCCGTTGATTGTTACATCGGTCGCTGACCCCTTGGGAAAGGTATCGGTTGTCATAATCGCCTTAGCTGCGGCCTCAATCCCGTCGGAGGCCAGCGTGTCCTTCAGTTCTTCGAGTTTGGCGGTGATGCGTCCGTGTGGCAGCGGCTCACCGATCACTCCGGTCGAAGAGGAGAAAACACGCGTTTCAGGCAGGTCCAGAGCAGCGGCAACGGCGGTGGTGACGGCGCGGGTGGCATCAATCCCGTTGCGTCCGGTAAACGCATTGGCGTTACCCGAATTCACGATGATCGCGGCGCCAGCGTCGCTATGTGTGCCGATCTTGGCCTGACAATCCAGCACAGGAGCCGCGCGCGTGGCCGACCGGGTAAACGCCCCGGCAACCGTGGTGCCGGGGGCGAGGTCGGCCAGCATGACATCTGTCCGCCCGGCATAGCGGACCCCAGCGGCCACCGTCGAGAAACGGACGCCATCAATCACAGGCAGATCAGGAAAGCCCGCAGGGGCCAGCGGTGAGACAGATGTAATCTTGGCCAAAGTCGTTACTCTTCCAGCAGGTCAAATTGATTCAATGTGGCGGGGTCCAGCGCATCGCCCGTCGTGCGGTCAATCTTTGCGCTCGTGAGCAGTTGTTCGATATGGGCTGTCATCGCCGCCTGACGCAGTTCTTCTTCCAGCTCTGGGCGGACTTCTTCCATGTCGGGGCGGGCTTTGGTCCGGGTCTCGGACAGCAGGATCACATGCCAGCCGAATTGGGTCTGTACCGGGTCGGAAATGCCACCTGCTTCCAATTGCTCGACCGCATCCTGAAACGGCTCGACCATCATGCCGGGAGCAAACCAGCCCAGCTCTCCGCCGCTGGGGCCAGATGGGCCGGTGGAATGTTCCTTTGCCAATGCGGCAAAGTCACCGCCATCATTCAATTCAGTCACCAGCGCCTTGGCTTCTTCTTCGGTCTCGACGAGGATATGCGCGGCCTTGTATTCGGTCTCTTCCGGCATGTTCAGATATTTTTCATCAAAGGCGGCCTTGAGCGCGGCGTCGGTCAGCGCGACGCCAGTGATGCGCGCGATCTCTTCGCTCGCCGCGACGGCGCGCGTCTCGTTTTCCAACGCAAGTTGGCCCGCCTTGGACATATTGGCGGTCATATTCTGCTGTAACAGTGTCTGTTGTACCAGTTGATCCAGAATTCCCTTGTACAGAACTTCGGCTGGAAGCTGCGAAAACTGCTCTGGCAGGCCTGCGCGCAGGGCGATCATATGCCCCAGCGTGATCTCGGTTCCGTCGACGGTCGCAACCACGGTATCGGCTGTCGGTGCGCCCTCTGCCGCGTCATCGGCCCACGCGGGTGGTGCCAGAGATACGGCAGCCAACAGGGTTGCGACGACGGTTGCTTGGAGGCGGTTGAACATTACGGGTATTCCTTTGCCGTGTATGGCACTTGGGTCGCATGGGCACGCGACGTTGACACTCTGCCAGCAGGCCCTTACATCGCCTTATGTTCAAGGCATTCCCGCTGCTATTGGCCACGTTGTAGGGCCGCATTGGAAACGGGGCAAGTCATTGCCATTCACAAGATGTTAAAACAGCCGAACGGATAGAATATGCTGGGTTTAGGAACGGTTGCGCGCAAGGTTTTCGGAACGCCGAATGACCGCAAGGTTAAGGCGACGCGCCCGCTGGTCGAGAAGATCAACGCGCTGGAACCCGAGATTGAACAGCTGAGCGATGACGGGCTGATCGAGAAAACTGCAGAACTGCGCAAACGGGCGCTGGGTGGCGAGACGCTGGAGGCGTTGCTACCCGAGGCGTTTGCGAACTGCCGAGAGGCGGCGCGGCGCGCGTTGGGGCTGCGGGCGTTTGATGTGCAGTTGATGGGCGGCATTTTCCTGCACCAAGGCAACATTTCCGAGATGAAGACCGGCGAGGGCAAGACCCTTGTGGCGACATTCCCAGCCTATCTGAATGCGTTGACTGGCAAGGGCGTGCATATCGTTACGGTCAACGATTATCTGGCCAAGCGTGACGCCGAATGGATGAGCAACGTTTTTGGTGCGTTGGGTATGACCACCGGTGTCGTCCATCCCGATCAGGCCAATGCTGACAAAACGGCGGCCTATGCCTGTGACGTGACCTATGCCACCAACAATGAACTGGGATTCGATTACCTGCGCGACAACATGAAGTCCGATCTGGATGACATGAGCCAGCGCGGCCACAACTTTGCCATCGTGGACGAAGTGGACTCGATCCTGATTGACGAGGCGCGCACACCCCTGATCATTTCGGGACCGGCGCAGGATCGCAGCACGCTATATATCGCGGTTGATGCGCTGATCCCCGAACTGGATGACTCGCATTTTTCGCTGGACGAAAAATCGCGCAACGTGACATTCACCGACGAGGGTAACGAGTATCTGGAAAAGCTGCTCGTCGAACGCGAAATTCTGCCCGAGGATCAATCGCTCTATGATCCCGAGAGCACGACCATCGTGCACCACGTCAATCAGGGCCTGCGTGCGCACAAAATGTTCACCAAGGACAAGGACTATATCGTTCGAGACAACGAAGTGGTGCTGATCGACGAATTTACCGGGCGGATGATGTCCGGGCGGCGTCTGTCTGATGGGTTGCATCAGGCGATCGAGGCCAAAGAGGGCTGCGATATCAAGCCTGAGAACGTGACGCTGGCACAGGTGACGTTCCAGAACTATTTCCGCCTTTATGACAAGCTGGCCGGCATGACCGGGACCGCCGCGACAGAGGCCGAGGAATTTGCCGAGATTTATGGCCTTGGCGTTGTCGAAGTGCCCACAAACAAGCCCATCGCGCGTATCGACAAGGATGATGCCGTCTACCGGACCACTGCGGAGAAGTACAAAGCGGTGATCAAGGCAATCGAGAAGGCGCAGGAAAAAGGCCAGCCGACCTTGGTCGGCACCACATCCATCGAGAAATCCGAATTGCTCAGCCAGATGTTGACGGAAGCGAATGTGCCGCACAACGTCCTGAATGCGCGCCAACACGAACAAGAGGCGCAGATCGTCGGTGATGCAGGCAAGCTGGGCGCAGTGACCATTGCGACCAACATGGCCGGGCGCGGCACCGATATCAAACTGGGCGGTAACTTCGAAATGAAGGTGCTGGAAGCGATTGCTGCCGATCCGGACGGTGATGCAGACGCAATCCGTGCCAAAATTGAGGCCGGGCATACTGCTGATGAGCAAGCCGTGATCGAAGCGGGCGGGCTGTTTGTGCTGGCCACCGAACGGCACGAAAGCCGCAGGATCGATAACCAGCTGCGCGGCCGGTCAGGCCGTCAGGGTGATCCGGGTAAATCGGCGTTCTTCTTGTCGCTCGACGACGATCTGATGCGCATTTTCGGTTCCGAACGGCTGGAAAAGGTGCTGTCGGGTCTGGGTATGAAAGAGGATGAGGCGATCATTCACCCTTGGGTGAACAAATCACTGGAACGCGCACAGGCCAAAGTCGAGGGCCGCAACTTTGACATCCGCAAGCAGCTGTTGAAATTCGACGATGTGATGAATGAGCAGCGCAAGGTGATCTTTAAGCAACGGCTCGATATCATGCGCGCTGCCGACCTGTCCGACATCGTAAAGGACATGCGCGGCGAGGTGATCGATGATCTGGTAGATCAGTACATGCCGCCAAAGTCCTATGCCGAGCAGTGGGATATGACCGGGCTGCATGCCGCATTGGTTGAACAGCTGAATATGGATCTGCCGGTGCAGGCCTGGGCCGACGAAGAAGGTGTCGACGACGAAGACATATCTGAGCGGATTGAGAAGGCCGCGAACGAGATGATGGCGCAAAAGGCATCTCAGTTCGGCCCGACCAACATGCGGCTGGTAGAAAAACAGATCCTGCTGCAAACCATCGACAGCAACTGGCGTGAGCATCTGCTGACGCTAGAGCATTTGCGCAGCGTCGTTGGCTTTCGTGGGTATGCGCAACGCGATCCTCTGAACGAATACAAGAACGAGGCGTTCCAGTTGTTCGAGACGATGCTCGACAGCTTGCGCCAGACGGTGACTCAGCAACTGTCGCAGGTGCGCCCCATGTCCGAAGAGGACCGCAAGGCGATCATGGACCAGATGGCCCAGCAGCAGGCTGCGCTAGAGGCCCAGACCGATGCCGCAGAGACATCCGAGGAAGCCCAGCAAGTGTCGGAAGACGCCGCGCCGGGGTTTGATGAAAACGATCCCACGACATGGGGCAACCCCGGTCGAAACGCCATGTGCCCCTGTGGGTCGGGTAAAAAATTCAAACATTGTCATGGTCGGCTGGCATAACGTCTGCCGATCCAATCTGACTAAAATCAGCCGTAAACGCCGTATTCTGGCCTAAATGACTCCGCTCCGGGGTCATAAGGCTGCCGTTTTGTGTGTCTAGGTATTCTTCCGTAACCGAAATTCTCGGTGTGGGAGTGCAGAGCATGTCAAAGATCAAACTGATGGCAATCGGATGCGGAACACTGGCAGTCGCGCTGGTGGTTGGGCATTTCATTCAGAACAACGGTAATTCAGCTCGGATCATGGCGCACTCTGTGCCGCAGGCGCCCAAGGTCGCCGAAGCGCCAGTAGATGTAAAAGCACAAGAAATGATTTCGGTCGCCGATCTGGCAGAGGCAGCGAGTGCGCTTGATATCAATGCGATCACCCATACTTCGGCCCTGCCGACAGCGCCTGATGCGATTCTTGATGTGGCAGCCCTGCCGAGTGAGCCAGTCACGCTGGCCTCTGCCGAAGTGGAACCGATCACCAAAATGCCGCTCGAAGAGCCGACTCCGGCTTTTGGCTGTGACTATGTGCTGAGTGCTGAAGCCGCTGCCGGAGCGATGGTAGCACTGAAGCTGGATGTGCCGTGTATGCCGAACGAACGGTTTACCCTGCATCACAACGGCTTGATGATTACCGAAGTGACGGGCGAGGATGGCACGATCAAGATGACGGTGCCCGCACTTAGCGCAGCAGCGACCTTTATCGTGGCCTTTCCTAATGGTGAAGGGGCCGTTGCCAACGCGACAGTTGACTCGCTTGAATATTACGATCGCGTCGCGTTGCAGTGGGAAGGCGACAGCGGCCTGCAAGTGCATGCAATGGAATATGGTGCCGAATACGGTGATGCGGGTCATGTCTGGGCTGATGCCCCGCATGATCTGAGCCAAGCGGTCGGTGGGCAGGGCGGATTCCTGACCCGTTTGGGCGCAGGTGATTTGCCAAACGCCTATCAGGCCGAGATCTATACCTTCCCCAGCAGCCTGGCAGCACGGGGTGGTGACGTGCATTTGCAAGTCGAAGCGCAGGTCACACGCGACAATTGTGGTCGTGATGTCGAGGCCCAATCCATTCAGGTTCAGCCCGATGGTGTATTCAAGGTGCAGACCCTGACACTGGCGATGCCAGAATGTAATGCGGTTGGTGACTTTCTGGTGTTGAAAAACTTGCTGAATGACCTGAAGATCGCGCAGAACTAATTCGCAGCGACCGGGGTACATAAATGACTTGGGTGCGTGCGGCGATTTTCGCCGCACTTTTTCTGTTTGGGGCCGCGTTTTCTGCATTGGCGCAGGACGTCACTTTGACGTCGCGCGATGGGGCTGTTGAGATTTCTGGCAATTTGCTGGGTTTTGACGGCGAGTTTTATCGCGTCGATACGATTTATGGTGAACTGACGGTTGATGGCTCTGGTGTGCTGTGTGCCGGGCCGGGCTGTCCCAGCCTATCGGATTACGTGGCCGAGTTGCGCGTGTCGGGTGCGCCGACGATTGGTCAGGTCCTGATGCCTGCGCTGATAGAGGCGTTTGCGCTGAAAAGCGGGCTAGAGCTGGCGCGCCATACCGAAGACGACCGGCGGGCGGTCTATACACTGTCGGATCGCGACAGCGATGTGCCGCGCGGGCGTTTCTACTTTCACCTTACCAATCCAGACGAAGGCTTTGCCGATCTGCTGGCGGATGAGGCCGATATCGTGATGTCCCTGCGAGAGGTGCGACCTGCCGAGGTGCGGCTGGGCATAGATGCGGGGCTGGGCGATCTGACCGATGCGCGGCGCAGCCGGGTTCTGGCGCTTGATGCGTTGGTGCCGCTGGTCGCGGCCGAAAACGATGTGACCGCGATAACCGCACCGCAGCTGGCCAAGGTACTGACCGGGGAAATCGACAACTGGGCGGACCTTGGCGGCCCAGATGCCCCGATTGCTGTGCATCTGCATGATTCGCGCAGTGGTTTAGGACAGGCAACAGAGGATCAGATGACCGGAGGACGGGCGGCAGGCCTGTTGCCGGGTGCAGTCCGGCACGGAGATGGTGTGGCGTTGGCCGCGGCCGTTGCGCGTGATCCTTTCGCGCTTGGCGTTGGCAGCAGATCGGAAAAGGGGCTGACATTCGAGCTGGCACTGAAGGGTGCCTGCGGCTTTTCCATGCGGGCCACGCGCCGCGCGGTCAAAACCGAGGATTATCCGCTGTCTGCGCCAATGTTCCTTTACCTGCCGGCGCGCCGTTTTCCCAAACTGGTGCGCGAATTTTTGGCATTTACCCGTGATCCGGCGGCGCAGCTTGTGGTGAGGCGTGCCGGGTTCGTCGATCAGCTGCCCGAAGAGATCGAGATAGACGCCCAAGGCGATCGATTTGCCAATGCGGTGATGCAGGCAGGGGACGAGGTGACGCTGGCAGAATTGCAGGACATGGTACGCACCCTTGCGCCACTTAAACGGCTAAGCACAACCTTTCGGTTCGAACCGGGGTCGATCCGGCTGGATGCGCAATCGCGTTCGAATGTGGCACAGCTGGCTCGCGCGTTGGAGAGCGGATTCTATGACGGGCGTCGCATGGTCTTTGTCGGCTTCAGCGACGGTGAAGGATCGGCCCGGATCAATCAGCAGATCGCCGAGCGACGGGCCACGGCCGTGCGGGATGCCGTGCTGCGCCGGGCAGAGACACTGAATCCGGCGCGGTTGCAGGTAGAGATAAAGGCCTTTGGCGAAGCGATGCCGATGGCCTGTGACGATAGCGAATGGGGTCGTCGCGCCAACCGCCGGGTCGAAATCTGGGTGCGCTGACAGCGCGATTTCGAGGTGTCGGTATCACGTCGGTATCCTGTCGGTATTGTGTAGGTGCCAACTAAGGCTGAGGGTGGTCACAGATACCCCTCGCTGCGAAAGCTGAGTTCGCATGACTTCCCGATAATCAGGTGGTCGTGCAGGGTGATGCCCATGACCTGCGCCGCATCTGCGATCTGTCTGGTCATGTCGATATCGCTTTGCGACGGGGTGGGGTCGCCCGACGGGTGATTATGCACCAGAATCAGTGCCGAGGCGTTCAGTTCGAGCGCGCGCTTGACCACTTCGCGGGGGTAGACGGGTACATGGTCGACCGTGCCATTGGCCTGTTCCTCGTCCGCGATAAGCGTGTTTTTCGTATCAAGGAAAAACAGGCGAAACTGTTCCGTTCCACGGTGCGCCATCTTGGTGTGGCAGTAATCCAGCAATGCGTCCCAACTGGATATCACCTGCCGCCGCATGATCCGGGCGCGCGCCAATCGTTGGCTGGCGGCCTCTACGATCTTGAGTTCGGTCACCACAGCATCGCCGACGCCGGACACTTCGCACAGGCGCACCGGGCTTGCCGATATGACACCGTTGAAGTCGCCGAAGGTATCGAGCAGGGATCGCGCCAAAGGTTTCACATCTCTCCGCGGGATTGCGCGGAACAGGACCAGTTCCAGAAGTTCGTAGTCCGGTATTGCCTGCGCTCCACCGAGTCGGAATCGTTCACGTAGGCGCGCCCGGTGGTCGCGGATGTATGAGGGTTGTTTTGATATCGCGGGCTTGCAAGTCTGTACCACCTCATCACCGCCAAAGAGTGGCAGAGGGGATTCGGCAAAATGCGAGAAACGGGCCATGATCCGAATGTGGCGCGCGGTTGGTTAAGGACGGGTTAATCAGGCCGTTTAAACGGCTTATCCCATGTCGCCAAACGGGAAGCCCTGTCTGCACGACGGTTCAGCCCGGCTATGGGACTCCGGCCATGAAACTGTCGCGCTGCTGCCGTTTGCCCGCCCACCCGTCCCGGTGACAGGCATTGAAATCACCGGGCCATTGGCTGCATAGAGAACGTGTGCCCACACCGGAATCAAAGGAACTCCCCCATGATGGACCCGCGCAAGATCACCGACAGTTTTACTGTTTCGCCACAGATCGAGGTCGAGGATATTTCTGCAATTGCCGACGCAGGCTATCGATCGATTCTGTGCAACCGCCCGGATAACGAGGAAATCGGACAATGCGGTTGCGATGCGATTGAGACGGCGGCAAAGGCTGCCGGATTGGCCTACCGCGCAGTGCCGATCACGTCAGGTCAGGTCAGCCAGACAGATTTGGCCGATTTTCGTGCGGCGCTAGATGAAATGCCTGCACCGATCTTGGCATACTGCCGAACCGGAACACGTTGTACGATGCTGTGGAGCATCGCACAGATGGATCATATGGAACCCGCAGAGATCGTCGCGGCGGCGGCGGAGGCAGGGTATGACATGTCTGGCCTCGTGGCGCAGATGACCCGAGGCTAGGCAGATGGCGCTGTGGCTGGCCTACGGACCTGATGATGTCGGGGTGCGTGTGTGTCTGATGGAGGGCAAAGCTCTGCAAGGTCAGAGCCTGCATCCAGATACCGACGACGCGCTGGCCGCAGTCGTGGACCAAGACCGAACCAAGGTGCGCATCGGCGGGACCACACCGCAGGCTGTGCCGGTTGCTGTGATGCCGACCTCGACAGATGGTGTGCCCATAGCGACGCAAGAGGCGCCACCCGACGCGTTGGGCGGTTGGGCGCGGCTGCGGATCGCAGGTGTATTGTCGTCGCGCCCGAACTGGGACGGTGTGGTGGTGGATGTGCGAGATCAGATCACACATTGGGTGCATGTCAGTGCCGGCGAAATCGTGAGCTTGCAGGGGTTTGCTACAGGTCGTCTGGTGTCGGCATTGGGTGGTAATGCCGAGGCGGCGCCTGATGCAGTAGAACAGACTCTATCACGGCCTGAAAAGCTTGCCGCTCACCTGCATACTGCCTCACTTGGTGGGGATATGCGGGCCCTGACAGGCCACCTGATCGGGGCCGAAATTGCCGCGGCGAAACCGTATTGGCTGGGGCAAGAGGTCATTGTCGTTGCCGAGAGATCGGCGCTCGTCCAGACGTTGCAGTATCAAGGTACGTCAGTCGACGAGGCTATGCCGCAGGACATGCTGGTTCGTGGGCTTGCAGCGTTTGCTGATGCCGCGGGCTATCTGGACTGATCACAGCATTTCCTCGTTCCAGAAATACTCAGACCCCCGACACGCGCCGCGCATGCCATCGCTTGCCTATTTTGTGGCTGCATGACACGCTGATTGCAAAGATCGGCGGCAGGAAGAACGCGATGCAGACCCGAAAGCCAACAGATCAAGCGCAGCTGCCCCAAGCTTTGGCGGCTCGGAATGATGGCATTGCGCTGGACCTTGCATGGGTCCGCAGCGTGCAAGCGAATACCTCATCTATTGAACGCCGTGTCGCGACCTTACCCGGACGGCGCAGCGTTAAGAAGCAGTATCAGGCCGCGTGGCTCTGTCGTGCGATCAGCTGTATCGATCTGACGACGCTGGCCGGAGATGACACCGCAGGCCGGGTGCGGCGCCTGTGCGCCAAGGCGCGCCAACCGGTGCGTGCCGATCTGCTGGGTGCGCTGGGGATGGAGGGGCTGCATGTCGGTGCGGTCTGCGTCTATCACGACATGGTCGACACAGCGGTAGAGGCGCTGGCGGGCAGCGGCATCCCGGTCGCAGCCGTTTCGACGGGGTTCCCAGCGGGTTTGTCACCTTTTGCACTGCGGCTGGCCGAGATCGAGGCCAGCGTCGCAATGGGTGCCGCAGAGATTGATATCGTAATCTCGCGTCGTCATGTGCTGACCGGCAACTGGGGCGCGCTATACGACGAAATGGCGGCCTTTCGCGCAGCCTGCGGCCCGGCGCATGTCAAAGCGATCCTTGCCACCGGAGAACTGGGAAGTTTGCGCAATGTGGCGCGCGCCAGCTTGGTTTGCATGATGGCGGGGGCGGATTTCATCAAGACATCGACAGGCAAGGAGCCGGTGAATGCTACTTTGCCTGTGACATTGGTCATGTTGCGCGCGATCAGAGACTATTACAGCCAAACAGGCGTCAAAGTTGGGTACAAACCTGCGGGGGGAATATCCAAGGCCAAGGACGTGCTGATCTATCTGAGCCTGATCAAGGAAGAGTTGGGCGATGATTGGCTCGACGCTGCGCTGTTCCGGTTTGGGGCCTCGTCACTGCTGGGCGATATTGAGCGGCAATTAGAGCATCACGTAAGTGGAGCATACTCGGCAGGGTGGCGACATGCGATGGGATAAGCTGTGCCGGAAGGGGCGACAGATGCGTATATGGACCGAGAAGAAGACATGAGCGTGCGTGAAATCTATGAAAGCATGGACTATGGCCCTGCGCCGGAAAGTGCCGCCGAGGCGCTGGCGTGGCTGGTCGATCAGGGCGACAGGTTCGGACATTTCATAAATGGCGTCTTTACGGATGCGGGCGACGGGTTCACCTCGTGCAATCCGGCCACGGGAGAGGTTCTTGCGACGCTGACCCAAGCCACACAGGCGGATGTGGATGCTGCCGTGGCTGCCGCGCGCAAGGCGCAACCCGGCTGGGCGCGGCTAGGGGGGCATCGACGGGCGCGGCATCTCTATGCCTTGGCGCGGTTGATCCAGAAAAATGCGCGACTGTTTGCCGTGTTAGAGACGCTGGATAATGGCAAGCCCATCCGCGAGAGCCGCGATATTGATATTCCGCTGGTGCATCGGCATTTCTATTATCACGCGGGCATGGCGCAATTGATGGAGGCAGAACTGCCCGATCAGGCGGCGCTGGGTGTTTGCGGGCAAATCGTGCCGTGGAACTTTCCACTGCTGATGTTGGCGTGGAAGGTGGCACCTGCGCTGGCGATGGGCAACACCGTGGTTCTGAAGCCTGCCGAGTATACTTCGCTGACGGCGCTATTGTTCGCGGACATTTGCCGGATGGCGGGATTGCCGAATGGTGTGGTCAACATTGTCACTGGTGATGGGGCCGTGGGTGAAATGATCACCGCACATGAGGGTATCGACAAGATTGCCTTTACCGGATCGACAGCCGTAGGGCGGCGTATCCGGGAGGTGACAGCGGGCAGTGGCAAGGCGCTAACGCTCGAGTTGGGCGGGAAGAGTGCCTATATCGTCTTTGACGACGCGGATCTGGATAGCGCGGTAGAGGGGCTGGTCGATGCGATCTGGTTCAATCAGGGACAGGTCTGTTGCGCCGGATCGCGCCTGTTGGTGCAAGAGGGCATTGCGGACCGGTTCTATGCCAAGTTGACAGTGCGGATGGATAAACTGCGCATAGGCAATCCGCTGGACAAGACAATAGATGTCGGTGCGATGGTGGACGCCGAGCAGGTCGCCCGTATTTCCGAAATGGTAGATCGCAATACTGTAGGACAGCGGCGGGTGGCAGATGTGGTTTTGCCAGACGGTGGAGCGTTTTATCCGCCGACGCTAATCACCGGGTTGGCGCCCTCTGATCCGCTGATGCAGGAAGAGATATTTGGCCCTGTTCTGGTCGGTACGACGTTCCGCACACCTGCTGAGGCGATCGAGGTGGCAAACAACACGCGCTACGGGCTGGCGGCGAGTGTTTGGTCAGAGAATGTGAATTTGGCGTTGGATATTGCGCCCAAGCTGGCGGCAGGTGTGGTTTGGGTGAATGGCTCCAACATGTTCGACGCTGCTGCGGGTTTTGGCGGTGTGCGCGAGAGTGGCTTCGGACGCGAAGGCGGTTGGGAAGGGCTGCGTGCCTATACACGCCCTATTGGCAAGGCAAAGGCGTTGGAACCGATCGAGGCCTTTGGTGGCGCGGGCGGCGGTGTGCCGGGGATAGATCGGACGGGCAAGCTTTATATCGGGGGCAAGCAGACCCGGCCTGATGGCGGGTATTCGCGAAGTGTCTACGGCAAGAGTGGCAAGTTGCTCGGGCAGGTCCCGGTGGCCAACCGCAAGGATGTGCGCAATGCTGTCGAGGCCGCGCGCGGTGCGGCAGGTTGGGCCAGATCAAGCGGGCACGGACGGGCGCAGATCCTGTATTACATGGCCGAGAACTTGTCAGCGCGGGCTGAGGAGTTCGCGGACCGGATCAATGCGATGACCGGTAAGCGACAGGGCAAGAAGGAGGTGGAAAGCAGCATTTCGCGGCTCTTTACCTATGCGGCCTGGGCCGACAAATATGATGGGCGGGTGCATGGCGTGCCGATCCGGGGTGTGGCAATGGCAATGCATCAGCCGGTCGGTATCATTGGCGCGCTCTGTGCGGATGATGCGCCGCTCTTGGGCCTGATCTCGGTTATCGGTCCGGCGATGGCGATGGGCAATCGCTGTGTAGTCGTGGCAAGCGCACCCTACCCGCTGGCGGCGCTGGAGTTCGTGCAGGTGCTGGAGACATCGGATGTCCCTGCTGGGGTGGTCAATGTCCTGACCGGCAGTCACGCAGAGTTGGCACCGCATCTGGCGGCCCATGGAGAGGTCGATTCGGTTTGGAGTTTCTCGTCGAGCGGCGTGTCGAGCGAGATCGAGCGGGCGAGTGCCGGGAACCTGAAACGGACATGGGTGAACAACGCTGTAGACCGCGATTGGATGGGTGTCGAAGGCGAGGGGCACGCGTTTCTGGAGGCGGCGACAGAGGTAAAGAACATCTGGGTACCCTATGGCGAATAGGGTTGATCCCAAGGAATGCGCCTGACGGCGCATGCCGGTCAGTGGATTGGCGTGCGGGATGACCGTTGCTTAAACCCTCGACGCGCAGGGGCGCTGCACCGAGGGTTTTGAGCATTCTTAGAACGATAACAGGCGGGGATCAGTTCAGTGTGGTGCTGAGCCCTTCTGGTTTGCCGACGACGACAAAGGTGAGCTGATCGGGTTTCAGCCATTCGCGTGCCACGCGATTGATCTGCTCCAGTGTCACGGCATTCACCTGATCGTTGCGCGTGGCAATGTAATCCGCCGGCAGGCCCTCCATCTGCATCATCACGGCGATGTTGGCGATGGGGGCATTGCCATCAAAGCGCAGGGGGTAGGCGCCGGTCATAAACGTTTTGGCATCCTGAAGTTCCTCGGCGGTGACACCATCCTTGGCGAGACGGGCCCATTCGGCGCGAATCACTGTGATGGCGTCGCTGATACGATCATTGGCCGAGGCGACACTGCCCATCCAGACCTGCGCGCCGTCCTTATCCACCAGATAGGAATAGACACCGTAGGTCAGGCCACGTTTTTCGCGCACTTCGGTCATTAGGCGGCTTTCAAATCCGCCTCCGCCGAGGATTTCGTTCAGCAGGTAAGCGGCGAAGAAATCAGGATGGTCACGGTCAATGCCGGGCTGGGCGAAAGTGGCGACGGATTGCGGTGTGTCATACTCTACCACTTGGATACCGCCGGGCAGGTTGGCCGTCGCCGGTCCGGGCAGGGCGGCACCGCTGTCTGGCAGGCCCTCCAGCAACGTATCGACCAGAGTGCTCAACTCCTCTGCTGTGATGTCACCCACTGCGCTGACATAGAGCCTGTCGCGGGTCATGGCGGCCCGATGGGCGGCGATAATGTCGTCGCGGGTCAGCGATGTAACGCTGTCGATTGTGCCGTTCTTCGAGCTGCCATAGGGGTGATCGCCATAGACCAGCGCATCAAAGGTTCGACCTGCGATGGCGCGTGGGTCTTTTTGATCGGATTGGATGATCGACGTGACCTGTCCCCGAACCCGGTCGATGGACGGCTGGTCAAAGCGGGGCTGCACGATGCTTTGACGCAGCAATGCAATCGCCTCGGCCCGGTTTTCGGTCAGGATACGGGCCGAGATGGCAATGCTGTCGTCATAGGTATCGTAGCTGAATGACGCTGCGAGGGATTCAGAACGACGGGCGAATTCCCGGCTGTCGATGTCGCCGGTGCCTTCCTCTAGCAGGGCGACCATCAGACTGGTGGCGCCACGTTTGCCGGGTGCATCCAATGATGCCCCACCACGAAAGCGGATCTCGATCGCGACAAAGGGGATGGCGTGTTCCTCGACCAGCCACACATCGGTGCCGCCGGGTGTTATCAGTTCCTGTACCTCGATTTCCGCGCGCAATGGCAGCGCAGCCAGACAGGTCAGCATCGCAGCAAGGGCAAGGCGGATCATTGGGTCACCTCCGGGGCAGTCAGGTAGCCGGTCACGGCATTCTTGCGTTGAAAAACATTGCGGGCAGCGGCCATGATTTGCTCGGACGTTGTGGCCTGTAAAATATCGGGCCACTCTTGCACATCTGCTATGGTCAGCCCTTGGGTCAGGGCGCTGCCATAGCGGTTGGCCAATGCGTTCACATCGTCGCGCGCATAGATCTGAGACGCGCGCAGGCCCATCTTAATCCGATCCAGCTGTTCCTCGTCGATGCCGGTTTCCAGAAACTCGGCAATGACGCGGTCCATTGCGTCCTCGGCCTCGGCCAGAGTGACGCCAGCAACGGGCACGACGATCAGATCGAAGGTGGTATCGTCGAGCGATGTCGCGTCGTACCACGCTTGGGATTGAACGGCGATCTGTGCGTCAAATTGCAGCTTTTCAGTCATAACCGAGGTGATGCCACCCCCGAGGATTTCGGCCAGAAGCGACAACGCAGCAGCTTCATCCTGAGCGCCGCTGTCGCGTTCAGGTGCGAGGTAGGAGCGCGAGACATAGGGCTGGGCGACGCGCGGATCCTCGAAAATCAGACGGCGTTCCGCCATCTGGCGTGGCTCCTGTGGGCGGATACGTTCGGGCAGATCGGGATTGGCGGGGATCACGCCGTAGTACTTCTCGGCCAAGGCCTTTACGTCGTCCGGATATACATCGCCGGCGACCACGAGGATCGCATTATTGGGAGAATAGTAGAGGTTATAGAAATCCTTGGCTTTCTTGAGGTCAAGTGCGCGCATTTCGTGCTGCCAGCCGATGATTGGCACGCCGTAGCGGTGATTCAGGTATTGGGCTGCGTTGCGCTGTTCACGAAACAATGCGCTGGCGTTGTTTTCGATGCGCTGGTTGCGTTCCTCGATGATCACGTCGCGTTCTGTTGCGATGTCCTCTGGGCCGATTTGCAGATTAACCATGCGGTCGCTTTCCATCCGCATCATCAGCTCCAGCCGGTCAGCGGCGACGCGCTGATAGTAAGCGGTGAAATCGTAGCTGGTAAAGGCGTTGTCATTGCCGCCATTGCGAGACACCGTTGCTGAGAATTCACCGGGTTCGAGTGTCTTGGTGCCCTTGAACAGCAGGTGTTCGAGGAAATGCGCCACACCAGAGCTGCCCGGTGGCTCGTCGGCGGACCCGGCACGATACCATACCATGTTGACGACTACCGGGGCGCGGTGATCCTCGATCACGACTACGTCCATGCCGTTGTCGAGGGTGAAGTTGGTAACCTGATCATCAGCCTGTGCCGCGAACGGTGCGCAAACCAGAGACAGCAGAGCCATCAGACGTGACATTGGGGCGATGTGCATTGTGTGTGTCTCCATGCGGTTGGCTCGCGGGGTCGTGCCATAGATACGCGCATGGCGTGGGCATTCAAGCGCGCTAACGCTTCTGTGACCGGATCAGGCGGGCAGATCGGGTGTCGAGAAATGTAGCACTGTGACGCGGGTTAACTGGGCGGCGGTGCAGAGGGCACGGCAACACCCATGCTGCGCAAGCGGCGTTGTTCGGCCTGACTGTCGAGCCACTGGCGTTTGTAGGCGTCGGTATAGTCGTCGTTGGGGCCGATATTCAGGATGTTTACCCTGCCGTGCCGACGGCGCACATCCAAATCCTCGCTTGCCAGAGTTTGACGGATATCGCCGGTCACGCCGTAGCGACGTGCACGATTCAGCAGCGCGCCGTCAGCGGCACCGACACCTGTGACAACCAGCGCATTGGGGTTGCCACCCAGTGCGGCGATGCCTTCGGCCTCTGGGTTGGTATCAACAAGGTTGCTGGTGCCGGGTGTAGGCGCGGGCAGAGTATTGTAACTGTCTGGCGCTTGCAGCGGCTTGGTCGGCAGCACAGTGAATTCGTCCGGGCCATTCCCGGTCTTCTTGATCTTGGTCAGTTGGACATCACGGCCACCCCGACCACAGGCTGACAAAGCCAGTGCTACGGCCACTACTAAGATCACGCTGCGCGATAGGATCATCGTGCCTCTCCCGAACAATTTGTCAGTGGTTTACCGTAAAGCCGGGTAAACGTCACGAGGGCTTTTTCTCTGGCGGCTTTTTCGTGGGCGAGAACAGGACCATGCCCACGGCACCGGCGAAAACCGCGATATCGGCGACATTGAACGCATAAGGGTTGTTGAAGCCACAGCAGCTGAGGTTGAGAAAATCCGCGACCGCGCCATAAAGTATCCGGTCGATTACATTGCCGAGCGCACCGCCCACCAGAAGCCCGGCGGCGATTTTTTGCCACTTGCCGCCCGGCTCATGGTGGACCCACCACAAAACAGCGCCAGAAATCACCAGCGCCACCGCGACGAGGGCCCAGCGGACGATAGCGGTATCACCTGCGAGCAGGCCGAAATTGATACCATAATTCCATGCCATCCGCAGATTGACGAATGGCGGCCAGACGTCAATCGTGCCCAAGGTCCGCAGACTCATGGCATGTACCACGATGTATTTTGTGATCTGATCAATCAGGAAGGTCCAGAAACCGACCCAGAATACCAATTTCATCGCCTGCACCTCATGCGTGCGCCACCGGGGCGCTTTTTTTGGCCTTGTGGCACGAACGTGCGGGACACAGAAGCAAAACCGCCCGGTTAATGTCGGAAATGCCGCATTCCGGTCAGCACCATTGCCAGTCCAGCCTCGTCTGCGGCAGCGATTACATCGTCGTCGCGCATCGAGCCGCCGGGTTGAATCACTGCGGTGGCTCCGGCTTCGGCGGCCGTCAACAGCCCGTCAGAGAAGGGAAAAAACGCGTCCGACGCCACAACAGACCCTTGAGTGAGTGGCGCTGGTAATCCCATTGCTTCGGCCATGTCCTGCGATTTGCGCGCGGCAATGCGGCAGCTGTCTACCCGGCTCATCTGGCCTGCGCCGACACCAACGGTGGCGCCGTCCTTGACGTAGACGATCGCGTTGGATTTGACGTGTTTGGCGACACGCCATGCGAACAGCATATCGGCCATTTCGGCATCCGAGGGCGCGCGTTTGGTCACAACGCGCAGTTCATCTGCCGTGACATGACCGTTGTCCTTGTCCTGAAAGAGATAGCCGCCTGAAACCTGCCGAATCGTTTGGGCTGCCGCGCGGGGATCGGCCATCGCTTCTGTGACGAGCAGTCTGAGATTCTTCTTTTTTGCAAAAATACTCTTTGCGTCTTCGTCTGCTCCGGGCGCGATGACAACTTCGGTGAAAATCCCAGCGATTTCCTCGGCAGTGGCCCCGTCGAGCGGTTGATTAAGCGCGATGATCCCGCCAAAGGCCGACGTACGGTCACAGTCAAAGGCGCGCTGGTACGCTTCTTTCAGCGTCCTGGCGCGGGCAACACCGCAAGGGTTCGCGTGTTTGATGATCGCGCAGGCCGGGCCGTCAGCGGCGGCAAACTCGCTGGCCAATTCAAACGCTGCATCGGTGTCGTTGATGTTATTGTAGCTTAGTTCCTTGCCCTGCAACTGTTGGGCGGTTGCGACACCGGGGCGGGCAGAGCCGTCTGTATAGAACGCGGCCTGTTGGTGCGGGTTCTCGCCATAACGCAATGCTTGTGCCAGCGTACCGGCAACGGCGCGACGACGCGGGGCATTGTCACCCTGTTGTGCCGCCATCCAGCCCGACACGGCGGCATCATAGGCACCGGTGCGCGAATAGGCAGTCATCGCCATGCGCTGCCGGAATTCCAGCGTCGTTGCGCCATCGTTTGCGGCCATCTCTTCCAGCAGGGCGTCGTAATCCTCGACATCCACGATGGTGGTGACAAAGCCGTGGTTCTTGGCAGCGGCGCGAGATCATCGCCGGGCCGCCGATGTCGATATTTTCTATACAGGTGTCATAATCTGCACCGGCTGCGACGGTCGCCTCGAACGGGTAGAGGTTGACCACCAGCAGATCAATCGCGCCAATGCCGTGCTCATCCATCGCGGCCACATGCGCATCATTGTCACGCAGTGCCAGCAGGCCACCGTGCACCATCGGATGCAGGGTCTTTACCCGGCCATCCATCATCTCGGGGAACCCGGTCACATCTGCCACGTCGCGTACGTCCAGCCCTGCATCGCGCAATGCCTTGGCGCTGCCGCCGGTGCTGAGCAATTCGACGCCTTGGCCCGCAAGTGCGCGGCCCAGATCAATAAGGCCGGTTTTGTCAGAGACGGACAGCAGGGCGCGGCGGATAGCGGTGGTTTGGGTCATGGGGTAGCAGGTCCTCAGGCTCGTTACATTGCGCCGCCTCAGTCCTCGTCTTCGGCATAGGATGCCCCGTCCGCGAGGTCGCGGATGCTGATTGGGGTGTCTTGTGCCTTGGCCAGAGACCAGCGGATGCGTGTCGCATACTCCATCGCGTGACCAGATAGAACGATCTGTTTGGTCGCACGTGGCTTTAACCGGCCTTTTTCCAGATAAACGCTGGGTTCCAGCGTGATCTGGGCGCGCGCATCATGGCGAAAGACCCAGATTTCCCCCGAACGCAACGCGATCGACACGGCTTGACCGCCCATGTCCAGCGCGGCGTCAGCATCGGGGTGCAGATGAAAATGTATCTGGTACTTGATCCCCGCCAGCCGGGTGGCATCCAGCGCTTTGTCAAAGCGGCGCTTGTCTGCGTCTTCGAGTGACAGCAGCATTTCCTCGCCTGCGATTCCGCGCCCGTCGAACGTCATCTCGATGGTACGCGCGTGCATCAGACCAAAGCGTGAGAGGTAGCCATCATGCCCCCCCTCAAACCGCAAGCCGTCGGAGGCATGACTGAGCTGGATCGGCACGTTTTTCGGACCGCCCACAAGCCATTCTTCCTGTGCGCCAGCGGGACCCAGCCGCGCGCTGGATTCGGCGGCAATTACCAATGTGGAATGCGATGGTGTGGCGCGCCCGGCGCGGCGCCAGTCAGCGCCAAATGTTTCGCCAGAACCGCAGTTGACGATTAACGGCCGCCGCCCCGATGTCAGTTCGAACGCGAGGGTAGAGGCGTGGGCATTGGGGGAGGCGGCACCGCTGGGTGGCGGGCTCGCGTCGATGATGACAGACGTTCGCCCCGCGCTGAGGCGCGCATACCCCATCGAAAGACCATCCGGCGCGCGCCCTTTGATGCCACTGTTGGCCAGTGCATTGTCCAGCCGTCCCTCTAGCCCCCGACCGCCGCCGTGAAACCGGGCCAGCCCGCCATCGGCGTGGCGCAGCGTGCGCAGCGTCGGCGCGATGCGCTCGATCGCCAGCCAGTGCGAATCACCGGGGCTGCGTCCGGCTTCGCTGAGGGCGGTCGCGGCCCAAGTGAGTAGGGTGAAAACTTCGAGCAACTCTTCGGGGTTGCGGGTTGGTAGTAGCCCGTCGCCAGAGATGCGCGCGTCGCATTCGCGTGATAGCGCGCGGGTTGCATGACCGACATTGTCCTGCATTCCTTCTAGCGCCAGCCCGGCATAGATCAGGCCGGTCAGCGCCTCGAATCGCGGCAGCCCCGGCTGTGCCGCCTCCCAGCGTTTGCCGAGAAAGAGCGTTTGCTGCCCGAGTGAGCGGTAAAATGCATCCGAGGCAGGTTTATCCTGCCCCATCAGCAGGAAAAGCGCGTGATTGATCCAGCGAATCAGCCGACGTCCGGTCAGATCAGGTGTCCAGCCGGGACCGCGCCCGGTGCCATAACGGTCGATCCAGCCCCAGACCCACGCTTGTGCCGTCTGTCGTGCGGCCAGATCGCCCACGGCGGCCAGATCGTCGAGCCATGCGAACCCCTGAAGCTCGGACGCAAACGCATGGTCGGGGCTGTCCAGATCCCAGATCAGCGCCTGAGGTTCTTGCAGCAGATGCCCGGCAAAAAGGAAGTTACCGGCGCAAAGCTGCCGCCCGCGGGCAAAGCTGCCGATGGTGCGTGGTTCCGGCGATGAGATGAATGCAGTCGCAGGACGCGCCCATGTGGCACGCCGTGCCTGCACGCGATTCATCAGACGTGTCCACTTTGCGCCGAGTGTTTCGGATGCTGCCATTGCCTCGCCTCTGGGGACGCTCTTGGCGGCGCCACTGTCGGCAATATACCGCGCAGCCGCCGCCAAGTCACCGACCAATTGAAGGTCGGGCGGTCAGCCGCGCAGCAGGGCCATGTAAAATCCATCCATGCCACCCAGATCCGCCCAGTAATCCGGGCGCAGCCGCAGCCCGCCTTCTTCGGTGATCCATGCGGGGTCAATGCCCGGACGGTTCAGCGCAGCGCGGTCGGCGCGCAGGTGCGGATGCCGTGCCAGCGCGTTTTCAACCTGACATTCGCCTTCGTCCGGCAGCAAAGAGCAGGTGCAGAACATCAACCGCCCGCCGGGTTTCAGCAGGGTGATGGCGTGGTCAAGCATCGCCTCTTGCAGCGCGATGAGATCACCGATTTCGGCGCCGTCACGGGCATGTGGCAGATCGGCATGTCTGCGGATGGTGCCTGTCGCCGAACAGGGCGCATCCAGCAGGATCGCATCATACGGCCCGCCTTGATGCTCTAGCGCGTCGCCGGTGATGCAGGTGGCGTTGAGGCCGGTGCGCATCAGGTTCTGTTCCACGCGGGTCATGCGCTGCTCTGACAGGTCGAGAGCGGTCACGGTAGCGCCCGCCGCCGAGAGTTGCAGTGTCTTGCCTCCCGGTGCGGCACAGAGGTCCAGCACGGCCTCATTGGGTTGTGCGCTCAGAATTTGCGCTGGCAGGGCGGCGGCGGCATCCTGTACCCACCAGTCGCCGGTGTCGAAACCGGGCAGGGTGCTAACCTGTCCGGGCTGTGTCAGACGAACTGAACCCGTGGGCAGCATCGTGCCGCCCGTTGCATCGGCCACCGACTGCGCGTTAGTGCGGGCAGTCAGGTCGAGTGGGGCACCGGCATAATGCGCGACCTCAAAGCCAGCCACAGCGGTGCTGCCATAGGCCTCGGCCAGAGGTGCGCGCAGCCATTTGGGCAGGTGCGGGACACGCAATGCGGCCCATGCGGCCGGGCCATCAGCCGCAATCTTGCGCAGGACCGCGTTAATCAGCCCCTTCAGTTTGCCATAGCGTTTATGCCCCGCGATCAGGTTCACCGCGTCATTCACGACACCATGGGCATCCCCCCCCATGCACAGTTCAACCGTGCCGAGCCGCAGGATGTTGGATACGTGCAGCGGCGGCGGCTTTCTCAGGTGCTTTTTCAGCAGCCTGTCGGCACGTTCCAACCCGCGGAGGGTATCTGTCGCGAGCCGTTGGGCGCGCGCGCGATCGCCCGGTTCCAGCCGGTCCAGAGCGCCGCTGGCCAGCAATTCCGGCATCAGGCGCCCCTCGCCCATGATCTGATCAAGCAGATAAACGGCATTGGCGCGTGCCGATGGCGGGCTGTCATTGCGTCGGGGGCGTGGTCCGGGGGGCATTGCGTGTCCTTGCCGAGAGGTATCGGGCGCGTATATCAAGGGGGCGAGAGCAGCGAAAGGCCCACCATGACCCAAGATAAACCTGATCTGCCGCCCGAGGCGCAGCGCGCGCTGGCCGAAGCGGAGGCACGCCGCAAGGCCGCAGGAGCGTCGGAATTGCCCAAGGAGCTGGGCGGGCGCAAGGGACCAGAGCCGGTGCGCTATGGCGATTGGGAGCGCAAGGGCATCGCCGTCGATTTCTGACGCCACAGCCGGACCTTGACGCGCCTGCCATGCTGGCGCAACTTGCCGCCACGACAGGGGCGCACGCGTTTCGCGGGCTGAGAAGTACCCTTTGAACCTGACCCGGATCATACTGGCGGAGGAAGTCGTGGGGCATCTTACCCGTGTTTGCCGGAACGGTCCCTGCCACACCTTCGCCACTCGGAGGCGACAATGGACGACATCGGCACGTATCTGACAAAAATGCGCAGCACGGCACCATTGGTGCAGAATATTACGAATTATGTGGCGATGAACATTATGGCGAATGTCATGCTGGCGGCGGGTGCCTCACCCGCCATGGTGCATGCGCGCGAAGAGGCCGGAGAATTTGCGGCGATTGCACAGGCGCTGAGCGTGAATATCGGCACGCTCGACCCCGAATGGGTCAGCGCCATGGAAGAGGCTGCAGGCGTCATGGCGGCTGCGGGCAAACCCTGGGTTCTGGACCCGGTCGCAATCGGGGCGACGACGTTGCGCCAGGACGCGGGTGCGCGGCTTCTGGCGCTGAAGCCAACAGTCATTCGCGGCAACGCGTCCGAGATTATGGCGCTGGCAGGGGCAGATGCTGCCGGTCGCGGCGCGGATGCAGCCGATGCAGTCAGCGCGGCAGAGGCCGCGGCGCGCGATCTGGCTGGACGTACAGGGGGCGTGGCGGCTGTGACAGGTCCGGTTGATTACGTGACTGACGGTTCTGAGGGTTGGCGCATAGCCAATGGTGCGCCAGTCATGCCGCAAGTCACGGCGCTGGGCTGTTCGCTGACCGGGATCGTGGCCGCCTTTGCCGTGGATCAGCCTGCGCTGGCCGCGACGGTTGCGGCGCTGGCCTATTACGGGCTGGCCGGAGAGCAGGCTGTCGGGCTAAGCACAGGGCCGGGCAGCTTTCAGCCTGCCTTTCTCGATGCGCTGGCGGCAATGACGCCAGAGACCCTGACAGCGGGTGCCAGGGTGACACGGGCATGATGAATGGCATCTATTTCGTCACGGATGCGGACGCGACAGAACCGGTTCACGCGCAGGCGCTGGCCGCTGCGCGTGCCGGGGTGCGCTGGATTCAGCTACGGGACAAAACCGCCGACAATGCGGCGATGATCGCGCTGGCGCGTGACCTGCGCCGTGTGCTGCGGCCTCTTGGAACACGGCTGATCGTCAATGATCGCATTGAGGTCGCTGTAGCGGCGCGGGCGGACGGGCTGCATATCGGTCAGAGCGATGGTGATCCGCAGGCGGCGCGAGCACAGATCGGGCCGGATATGATTCTGGGTCTGTCTGTCGAAGATGCGAGTCAACTAGACTCTATTCCAGCGGGATGCGTCGATTATCTGGGTGTCGGGCCGATCCGCGCATCAGCCAGCAAGGCCGACCATGCGGCCCCGATCGGGTTCGAGGGATTGCGTGCTGCGGTGGCGCAAACAGACCTGCCGGTGGTGGCGATCGGCGGTTTGGTTGCTGATGACGCTGCGGTCGTAAGGGGCGCAGGTGCATGTGGTATGGCGGTTGTATCGGCCATCTCTCGTGCGCCGAGCATGGCCGACGCTGCAGGGTCGCTGGTGGCAGCATGGAGGCAGGTATAATCCCCATCGTCTCGCACGAACCGATCCGCCGGGTGGGAAATGGGCACGGGCCGACGCTGCATTTTACGGCGTCGTGGAACGAACCGGACTAATACGATCAGCCCGCAGCGAGGCCGGTTTACTTCTGGCCTGTGTTCATCGACGTTGTGCACGTAGCGGGCGAATATAGAGGACAGACCCATGACGACATTGCCCGATTTTCGGCTGGAAACGCATTTTGCCAAGTGGGAGTTCAATGCCCGCTATCATCTGACCGCCTCGGACGCCGAGAGCATCACGCTGAGCGAACTACTGGCGATGGCAGAGCCTGAAGATCGCGCTGATTTCGAAAATATGTGGCTCGGTTACACCGAAACTTGGGGCGCGCCCGATTTGCGGGCCGAAATTGCGGGTACATTTGCCGGGCGCAATGCGGATGACATCCTGTGTTTCGCTGGGGCGAGTGAGGGGATTTTTGCGGCTAATACGGTCCTGCTGGAAAAGGATGATCACGCCATCGTGGTCACGCCGAACTATCAGTCGCACGAGACGATGCCGCTGGCGATTTGTGACGCGACAGGTGTGCCGCTGGACCCCGCCGACAACTGGTCGCTGGATATTGACCGCGTGCGCGATGCGATCCGACCCAATACCCGGCTGGTTACGATCAATTTTCCGCATAATCCCACAGGGGCGATCCTGCCGTTGGACCGCTATCGGGCGCTGATTGAGCTGTGTCGCAAACATGGCATCTGGATCCTGCATGATGAGATTTTTCATGGGCTGGGGCCGAGCGGGGCGACACATCTGCCGTTTGTTGCGGATGAGTATGAGCGCGGTCTGTCGCTGGGGGTGATGTCGAAGTCCTACGGGTTGCCGGGGCTGCGCATTGGCTGGATCGCCTGTCAGGACCACGAAGTTCTGGCGCGGATGGAGCGGCTAAAGCACTATCTGTCGATCTGTAATTCGGGTCCAAGTGAACGATTGGCGCGCATCGCGTTAACGGTTCGCGACCAGTTACTGGCGCGCAACTGCGCCATCGTGGACGAGAACCTGCCAAAGTGGGAGGCGTTCTTTGCCCGCTATCCGGATCTGTTCGAGTTTACCCGCCCGGACGGGTCCTGCATGGGATATCCGCGCTATCTGGGGGCCGACGGGGTCGAGGCATTTGCGCGATCATTGGTCGAAGATAGCGGTGTTCTGGTGTTACCCAGCACGATCTACCGCTCTGACTTGGGCGCGACGCCAGATGATCGTTTCCGCATCGGGTTCGGCCGGACCGGGCTGGACGACGGACTGGCGGCGCTGGAGGCGCATATAAAGCGGAACCGACAGTAGCGCGGCCACGGCGCGTCTGGCGGCCAGCGCACGACTGCATATTTTGTAGTCATTTTTCTGCTAAATGATCTTCTTTTCAGATGCGAGATTAGATATGGCTTCAACCTATGGATGCTAATCCGTTTGGAAAAATGAATACACTGTACAGAGTATAATCTGTTGGCGTTAAAGGAAATTTGTATGTCTTACTTAGTCAAATCCGTAATTGCGACCTGTGCAACTCTTCTTTTGGTACAGATGGTTCACGCAGAGGGTTTGCCAAGAAAGAAAGGCTATGTTTCAGCGCAAGATCAGCATCGGGCGATCGTTGATTGCAAGTATCAGCTTGGCTCGCCCGGTCGGGCCAAGATGGAAGTGGTCTATGTCGCGTCCCCATGGGGCGGTGACAGCGTGTTTCGTATCCTGCCTGACCGGAATGTAAGTTCGGCAGATGCCGCATGGATCAATGCGTGCGCCGACGAGAAACTGGGCCGCAGCAGCGCGCCGGTGGGGGCGCAGCCCGGACAGGGATCAGGCGGGAAATGCCCAAAGAATGCGCCGGTCATTTATGGTGGCGGGACCTATTGCATCGGATCGTACCGCTAGGCGCGGCCTATTACGGGCTGTCGCCGAACAGAGGCCCGTTTTCCGTATGGCGCGCATGAAACTAATCAATGTTTCGTATCACGTCCGAAAATTTATCCCCTTCTTCCGCGTTCTGTGCGCGAGGGGTGATCAGGGCGTCGCGTTGTCGGTCCTCTAGGGGGCCGTCACCTGCCAATAGGCCCAGCTCATCGATGAATGCGGGCAGACGGCCGGACAGCACGATGCGCCGGTCCATTGGCAGGTCGGGATTGACCGTTTTTGCCAACGCGTAGACCACTGTGGTGCAATTCGCGGTGAGGGTGTTGTAGAATTCGGGGCGCGCCTCTAGCCGTTGGGCGAGCGTTACGTAAGCCATGAAGAAATCGCGCCGTTGCTGCGGTGTCAGGTCGATGGGATACAGGCTGACCTGTTCCTTCCGGTGGTTGGTACGCAGCTTGACGATATCGCGCTCGGTGGCTGCAATCAGGACCAGTTCAAACTGGTGGAAAAACCCGCCGATTTCGCTGAACACTTCGTCTGCCTCGCGGCGGATCTCGACGGAAAAGACGACGTGCTGACCATCTGAGAAGCCGAAGCTGACCAATAGATGCGCGATGTCTGGATTGTCCCAGACCGACGTCAGCATGTCGACGGTCTGCAACTGTTCAAGGTCATACCGGGTCGTGATCCAGCGTTCCCGTGCGGTGTCGCGGGTGATCCAGTCGAAATCACGCACGTCATGCAGGGTCAGGTGGTCGCCTGACACGTCGGCGCGCACGCCGCGCGCCACGTCGGGTGCCCAGTCGCGATCATGGCGCGGGACGATTGTCTGATACCACCCGGCCACTGCCAGCGCGGCAATAGCGAGCGCTGCCCAGCCGAGGGGTCGGGCACGCCTTCGTGCCAAGACGGCGACCACGAGCGCCATGACGAGTGCCGCGAGGGCGGCCAGCCGCAGCGCGCCGGTCAGATGCAGCCAGAGTGCCGTGCCGGCCCATGCCGTGCCGAAAAGCGCGAGCAGGGCGAAGATGGTAGAACCGACAATGCGAAAAATCCGGGCCATTGTGACCATCCTGAATGGTGAACTAACCGCCATTCAAACCCAACACGTCCAGCATGTCGTATTCGCCGGGCTGGCGGCCCTGACCCCAGAGCGCGGCCTTGAGCGCGCCGCGCGCGAACACCGCGCGATCAGAGGCGACGTGGCGCAGGATGATACGTTCGCCAGTCGCGGCAAACATCACGTCATGTTCACCGATGATGTCACCGCCGCGAATGGCGGAAAACCCGATATCGCCACGGCGGCGCTTGCCAGTGATTCCGTCACGGGCGCGGTCCGACGTGGTGTCGAGTGATACACCTCGCCCCTCGGCGGCGGCCTCGCCCAGCATCAAGGCAGTGCCGGAGGGGGCGTCGACCTTCTGATTATGATGCGCTTCGATGATTTCGATGTCGTAATCGTCGTCCAATGCGGCCGCGACCTGCCGTGTCAGCTGGGTCAGCAGGTTCACGCCAAGGCTCATGTTGCCAGCCCGCACGATCACCGCATGACGCGCGGCGGCCTTGATCCGGGTCAGATCTGCGGTATCGAGCCCGGTGGTGCCGATGACATGCACCGCGCGGGCCTGTGCCGCGAGATCGGCAAACCCCACCGTGGCGGCAGGCGCGGTAAAATCGACGATAGCCTGTGCGCGGGCGAAAGCCTCTAGCGGGTCGTCGGTGACCATCACGCCGGTTTCGGCCCCGCCCATGGCGCGACCTACGTCCTGACCGACCCAGTCGTGACCGGGACGTTCCAGAGCGGCTGTAAGGTGCGCGCGCGGGCTGTCGTTGATCGTGCGAGATCAGCATCTGGCCCATCCGGCCCGATGCACCGGTCACGACAATTCCTGGTCCCTGAGGCATGATGCGGTCTCCTTTGGTTTAGCGGTATCCTTAACGCGGCAGGGGGCGGGCCGACAATCGCTGAGTTCAGTAGGAGCGCCCGGTGGTGCGGGTGCGTCGCGCAGATTGAGAGAAAGGATGAGGGGCGCTGCCCCTCAAACACCCCGGGATATTTTCGGCAAGAAGAAGCACCGGGGTTAATTGTAGAGGTCGGTGGTGTCTGGTGAAGATTACTTGGCAAATCAGCCCGGAGCCCTTAGATGCAGGGGCATGGCAAAGAACAAGTTTCATGATGGGCCCGGACCGTCGCAACGGCAGCTGCGTGTGGGTGAACTGATCCGCCGGACGTTGTCCGAGGTGTTGGCGCGCGGCGATGTTCACGACCCTGAGCTGAACCGATTGTCGGTAACCGTGGGCGAGGTCCGCACGTCGCCTGACCTGAAAATCGCGACCGCCTATGTGCTGCCGCTCGGCGGCAGGGGGCAGGACGAGATCGTGGAACTGCTGGCGCGCAACAAGGGCGAGCTGCGGCGGATGATCGGCAAGAAGCTGGCGTTGAAATACGCGCCTGACCTGCGGTTTCGTCTGGATACCACCTTTGATCAGATGGACGAGGCGCGACGCCTGTTTGCACAAGACGCTGTGCGGCGCGATCTGGACGAGTGAACATCCTGCGCTGGATTTTGGCGGCTGCGGTGCTGTTTCCAGTGCCGTTGGTGGCCGCTGATTGCCGTCATGTGAATTTCGATGGTGTGGAATATGCGATCTGCGAAGTCGATATGACGACAGAGCGGTTACAGCTTTTTCTGACCGATATGGCAGGCGCGCCGCTGGGCAGTTTCGATAATGTCGATGCGTTGCTGGCACCGGCCGGTGCGCAACTGGGGTTCGCGATGAATGCGGGCATGTATCATTCGGATCGCAGCCCTGTAGGATTGTATATCGAGGATGGCGCAGAGCGCGCGAAGGTGGTCACCCGTGACGGGCCGGGTAATTTTGGCCTGCTGCCGAATGGGGTGTTTTGTGTACGGCAAGGCCGGGCTGACGTGATCGAAACGCGCCGCTATGTCCGCGAGGCGCCGGACTGTACACATGCCAGTCAATCGGGTCCGATGCTGGTGATTGACGGGCAACTGCACCCGCGATTCCTGAAAGAGAGTGACAGTCTATATGTGCGGAACGGGGTTGGAACATCGGCGGACGGAACGCGAGCGGTTTTTGCCATATCGCAGGCTCCGGTGAATTTTCATGCCTTTGGGCGGCTGTTTCGTGATCACCTGAAACTGCCTCAGGCGCTGTATTTCGACGGCAACATTTCGCGGCTCTATGCGCCGGATCTGGGCCGTCACGACATCGGGTTTCCGATGGGGCCAATCGTGGGGACAGTTGTGCCCGGTGAGTGATGCGATTGACAGGGTTCATGGCGTGGGATAGCCCGCCAGCCTCTGGCACACGGCGAAAGGGCGGCATGATGGCACGCAAACGCAAGGGGCGCGACATTTCCGGCTGGTTGGTGGTGGACAAGCCCGCCGGCCCGACGTCGACTGCTATGGTGAACAAGGTGCGTTGGGCATTGCAGGCCAAAAAAGCAGGCCATGCCGGCACGCTAGATCCCGAGGCGACCGGAGTGTTGGCCGTTGCGCTGGGCGAGGCGACCAAAACCGTGCCGTTTGTGACGGATGCGCTAAAGGCCTATCGATTCGCCGTACGGTTCGGACAGGCCACCAATACAGATGACGCCGAGGGCGAGGTCATCGCGCAGAGCGATGCGCGCCCATCGGATGAAGAGATCAAGGAAGCTTTGGGTTCCTTTATCGGTGATATCATGCAAGTGCCGCCCAAGTTCTCGGCCGTAAAGATTGACGGTCAACGCGCCTACAAATTGGCGCGTGATGGCGAAGATGTAGAGATCGCTGCGCGCCCGCTATGGGTGGAAGAGCTGGTTCTGACGGATCGGCCTGACGCAGGTACCGCCGTGTTAGAGATGACCTGTGGCAAGGGCGGCTATGTGCGCGCCATTGCGCGCGATCTGGGTGCGGCGCTGGGGTGTCATGGGCATGTGACATGGTTGCGGCGGCTCTGGTCCGGACCATTCGACGTCGAGGATGGTGTCACGCTGGAGCAGGTCGAGGCATTGGCGCAGGATCCGGCGCTGGATGCGCATTTGCTGCCATTGGAGGTCGGGCTGAGTGAACTGCCGGAGTTGCGTTCTACGCCTGATGGGGCGGCAAAGTTGCGCAACGGCAATCCTGGCATGGTTCATCCGGGAGATGCAGAATACGGTGATGAATGCTGGGCGTCGCTGGATGGGCGTGCTGTGGCTGTGGGTATATACAAGGCCGGTATGTTGCATCCCAGCCGGGTCTTCGTCGCGCCGCAGGGCGAGGGATCGCAATAGCGTTGTTACCGCCCTCGCCGTACGGCCGCAAAGGTGTCAGGTTACAACACTGATTGCGCTGCTGTCGCTCAGCGGTATTTCTGAGGTGGCCACCCGTTGACCATCTACCAGAATATCACTGCCGGTATCGCCCATGCGCGGGACGATCGTAACGGTCCCCGCCCCGGCGTAGCCGCCAGGCAGAGCGATCATCAGCATATCCTCGTCCATGTCAAAATCGATCAATGTCGGCACGTTCGTTTCGTCAAACAGGTCCACATTGAGGGTTAAGGCATCTGCGCCTGCCCCGCTGGTGATCTGATCCAATGCTCCGAAGATGATCGTATCTGCGCCTGTGCCGCCATCTACGGTATCGGCGCTGAATTCACCGCCGGGTAACCGGTCCGCGTTGATGCTGTCGTCTCCGTCCCCGCCATTGAGGGTCAGCCCTGCGCCCTCTAGCGCCACATTGGACACGTTGACACCGAGAATGGTGTCGTTGCCGTCGCCGCCATTCGCGAGGCCTGTGCCCGAAGCGGAGAAGTCGATCAGATCGTCGCCCGTGCCGCCCAATGCCCTGATTTCACCGCCGCCGCCGATGATCGTGTCATTTCCCGCGCCTCCGGTCACGGTTTCATAGCTGCCGGTCGGCGTATAGTTGTCCGCGCCGAGGCCGTTATTTTCGGTGTTCGAGGTATAGGTGTCATCGCCCGCCCCCAGATCAAAGGCTGCGCGTTGGGCCAATACAGTCGCAGTATCGTCGCCGGCACCCAGATCGGCCTCGACCATTGCGCTGAGGTTGTCGATGTTGACAGTGTCATCTTCGTCGTCGCCGGTAATACGCTGGATGAACAGCAACTCCTCACCATTGATGCGGTCGACGGTCTGTCCCGCGCGTTCGGAGTATTCCGTCTGCACCAGATCACCTGCCGGGGGTGGGTCCGTCAGCCCCTGCAACGTGGCAATTGTGGTGCGGTTGCCTTCGACGTCGACCTCTTGGAGCTGCAACCCATCATCGTCGGGCTGCCAATCGTAGACTGGATCATAGATGCTATCCTCCAGCGGTCCGGGGTTGGTGTAGGTAAAGCGCAGCTGATCCTCGCCGGGAGTGAAATCGGTGATAACTGCATCGGGGCTATTGGCGACAAAAGCATCCGCACCAGCGCCGCCCGTGGCCACCGCGCCGCCGTTCAGCACGATGCGATCATCCCCGTCATTGCCCTGAAGTGTGTCAGCGTCGTCTGGCCCGCCGATTATGGTGTCGTTGCCGTCGCCACTGGCCAGAACCTCGTTTGTGCCGTCAGTACCTTTGACCTCGATATCTGAATCGGGGTCCGCGTCAGGATCGGGATTGCGGACCTGTGTGCTGTCATCATCATCGTCATCCCAAGCGTCGACGGCTTCGGAAATCCACCAAACGTTCAGCGCGGTGCCCAGCGCCACCAGTAACAAAAATCCCATTTTGGTGCCCCCTCACCAACTGACAGTCGTATAAGCGTCTGTTTGATATACGTTTCTGTCAAGTTTTCGGCGCTGTTGTCCTTTGGTTGGAAACAATGCGCCAGTCTGTCGGTAATTGACGCGGGTCTGCGCGTAATCATGTCCGCGATTCGGGCTGCTTGCATCGGGGCGCGAGGGGCGGCACAAGCGGGGGATGATCGAGCGAGCACACCTCAAGGACGATGCGCAGTCCACGGCGACTTATTCGCCCTGCGAGCGGTATCGTTATCAACTGACCCGAATCTGGCAGCCGGAAGGACGGCGCGTTGCCTTTGTCATGTTGAATCCGTCAACGGCGACCGAGGTGCAGAACGACCCCACGGTCGAGCGATGTGAACGGCGTGCGCGCGCGCTGGGATTCGGCGCGTTTCGGGTCACAAATATCTTTGCCTGGCGTGATACTGATCCGCGCCAGATGCGTGCCGCCGCCGATCCGGTGGGGCCGGGCAATGACACGGCCATTGCCGAAGCGTGCGACTGGGCCGATCTGATCATTGCCGCATGGGGCACCCATGGCGCACATTTGGAGCGCGGGCCGCATGTCGCGTCATTGTTGCGTGATTCCGGCAGGAGGGTGCATCATCTGGGGCTGACCAAAGGCGGCCATCCCCGGCATCCACTTTATATCAGTTACAGTGAACAGCCGCAGGTCTGGATGCCCGGCAATTAACCAATCATTCTGATCGTAATTGACCGTTCAGGGGGTCTGGCGGCACACTTGCCTTGGGTAAGTGTGAGTGGTTGATATGCTGTTATTGGCAGGTCTTATGGGCATGATGGCGATCGGGTCGATGGCTTTTGTCGGGATGTCTGGTGACGATGACATTGAGTCAGAGGATACCGCCGACGTCGAAACCAACGCGCCGTCCGAGACGGATGATGCATCGGAAAGCAGTGGGCAGAGGATCATTGATTTCGCCACAGCGGATGATGCGGCAACAGAGCCTGAAGCGGACATACAGTCCAGCGAAGCAGCAGATGCCGACCAAGCCTTGGGCGAAAGCCCCGCCAAGAACGACACGGAAGAGACAACTGTATCCAATCCGGATGATACCGTTTCAGACAGTGACCCAGAGGGGATGGACAGCACTGATCCTGAGCAGACCAGCGGGCAGGATGTGCCATCGGGCGAGCGGATCACGACAGGCAGCGCCGAAAACGACGTGATGCCGGGCACCGAGGGTGTCGATTGGCAGAATGGTTATGCCGGAAACGACGTGATCGGTGGTGCGGGGGGTGATGACGCGCTCTTTAGCGGGTCAGGCGACGACAACCTGAGCGGCGATGCGGGCGATGACAGCCTGCATGGCGGTGACGGGCAGGATCAGCTGGACGGCGGCGCGGGCGACGATTCGCTCTATGGACATGGCGGTGACGATACGCTGACGGGTGACGAAGGCGACGATACGCTGTTTGGAGGCGCGGGTGATGACGCTTTGGACGGCGGCGCGGGTGATGATGCGCTTCATGGCGGGTTGGGCGACGATGTGCTGACCGGCGGGGCAGGGCAGGACTCGCTCTTTGGGGGCTGGGGTGACGATACCATCAGCGGGCTGGCAGATGATCCTGATTCTGTCGGATGGGACGATTCAGATGGAATCGACTACCTCAACGGCGGAGCCGGTAATGACATGATCGCCGCAGGCGCGGACGACATTGTGACGACCGGTGACGGGGCCGACACGGTTGCCATTGGTCCGTGGGCAACAGCAGAGCATCAGCCGGAAATTCTGGATTTCTCATTGGCCGAGGATACGCTGATGATCGTCTTTGACGATTTGGCCGATCCCGATCCCGACGTAACGATTGAATCCGATGCCGACACGGTCGGATTGCAGCATGTTCTGCTGAACGGGACGCCCATTGCAGCGGTGCATGATGCGCCGGGTCTGGCGCTGAACCATGTGACGTTGATGGGGCAGAGCGTGTTGGACTGGCCCGGAGCGGCGGCCTGATCTGATTTTGCTTTTCTTTGATCACTAACTGGCCTATACGCGCCCGGTCGTCGGGCTTTTGCTGCGGCGCACACTCCATGGACCCTGCTGGACGACATCCCGGCTTGTGCCCAGAACCCTTTATACGAGGAGATCCCGATGTCGATCACTGCTGGAGACAAAGAACGCGTAATGAAAGAATTCGCAACCAAAGAAGGCGATACAGGTTCGCCCGAAGTTCAGGTTGCCATTTTGACCTCGCGCATCACGACCCTGACCGAGCATTTCAAAACCCACAAGAAGGACAACCACGGTCGTCGTGGCCTTCTGAAAATGGTTGCCCAGCGCCGCAAGCTGCTGGATTATCTCAAGGGCAAAGAAGAGGCACGTTATCGTGACCTGATTGGCAAGCTCGGTATCCGCCGCTAAGCGCGCCGGGTCAGTTATCAGATACGACGCCCGCACGGAGACGCGCGGGCGTTTTGCGTTTCAGGACTGATTCTGATCCGTTCTGCGGTCTGGTCTGGGGGCGTCACCCCAAGAGACGTCGGCAAGCAATTCATCATCTACATGATCGCCGGTCAGCACGCTGACATCGCCGGTCGCCTCGAATACCACTGCACGGACACCCGAAAGGCGCGTTGCATCAGCCTCTCGCAGTTTCGAGCGCAATTCGGGCAGAGTGACGCGGGCGCGGGTCAAGTTGGCTTCGAATAACTGCCCGTCATACATCAGCATCAGGGGGCTATTGTCTGTGGCGCGCTGCATCGACGGGAAATGCGCCCGCGCCAGCGAAATTACGAACCGCGATGCGAACAGGGTCGCCAGCGCGATTAGCGCGGGCCACGGCGGGTCGGGAGTAGTCATCATCGTGGCCAGCACGGACCCGGCAGCGACAGTCAGGGCGAAATCAAAGCTCGACATTTTGGAAAAGGATCGCAATCCGCTCAGCCGCACCAAGGCGATCACGACCACCACGGCCAGCACGGTCTGGCCAATTGTCTGCAGTGCCATCATCGGGCGTCCCGCCTGCGCAGGCCACTGTGTCCGATGGCGATAAAATGCAGGCAGAGTACGGCGGTCATCGCGCAAGCAATCAGGCCCAGACCGCGTTCATAGAGGCCGTCGATCCCGGTGGGCAGCAGGAAGAACACCGGTGCTGCGAGCGCCCAGACTGCGGCCAGTCCCAATAGCGCCCATTTGATGCCGTGGCTCCGCGTTCCCGCTCCGGCAGCCATGCAAAGGGGCGCGACGAGAAAGAAAAACCCCAGCCCGTATACCAGATAACTGTGGATCACGATCCCCTCGCTGTCGTTGTCGCCGTATTCATTACGCGCGCCGACGACGATCACGATGGCCGCTAGGATCGCCAGTGCCACGATCCCTGCGGACCATGCTGCCCCGCCGGGATGCGCATGCGCTGCTGCCAGTGCCGCAGCAAACAGCCCGGCGGCGAAACCATAAAGCGCGACATCCATGATAATTTCCGAGTCTCCCGCCGCCAGATCGCTGATCGTGTCGGCGATCCAGTCGTGATCTGGAACGTAATAGGGCCCGATCAGCGTGCCGAAAATGAGCGCCGCGCAGCCAGCGATACCACCCACCCCAAGCACGATCAGCAGCCAAGGCTCCCGGCAGTCCCGAGATAAGTTGATGTGGTCTCGCCGCAAGCCAATCCTCCGGTACGTATCAGATGTTACCGGGAAAACGCGGCGGGTGACGGTCGGGTTCCGTGCGCTTTGGTATTGTCTTTGGTCCGGGTGCATGACAGTTCGGCGTGGTACCAGTCCCGGAACCGGATCTATGCCCCTCGCCTCGCTCTTTCAGGTGGCCGCCATGGTCTTTGCCGCGACCAGCCTTGTGGTGTTCGGCGATACGGCGGGCAAGCTGCTGACCGGGGGTGGAGCCAGTCCGGTCTTTGTTGCGTGGTCACGTTTCGTGCTGGGCGCGTTGCTGTTGTCGCCCTTCAGCGGGTTGAACCGCGCCGAGCTGGCATATTTCCGCCATCCGAAGCTGGTGCTGCGGGCGCTGTTCATCGTCGGCGGCATCAGTTGCATCCTGACTGCGCTGCGGACCGAGCCGATCGCGGATGTGTTCGGCGCGTTCTTTGTCGGGCCAGTGGTGTCGTATCTTCTGGCGGCGGTTTTTCTGGGCGAGCGGATATCGCCCCTGCGCACACTGCTGCTGTTGATGGGGTTTGCGGGCGTAATGCTGGTGGTGAAGCCGGGCTTTGGCGCAACACCGGGAATTGCGCTGGCGCTTCTGGCAGGGTGTTTTTACGGTGCCTATCTGATGATGACGCGGGCCGTAGCGGGGCAGTATCGCCCTCGGTTCCTGTTGGTGTCGCAACTGATCATCGGCGCGGTGGTGCTGACGCCGTTTGGCGCAACTGCGCATTGGCCCGACGCTGAATTGCCTGTGCTGGGTCTGATCCTGCTCAGCGCGGTGGGATCGGCGATGGGCAATTACATCCTTGTCATCGCCAACCGCGTCGCCAGCGCGACGGTGATCGCGCCACTAATTTACTCTCAGTTGATCGCCGCAACGACTGTGGGTGTGCTTGTGTTTGGTGAATGGCCCGATGCGGTGGCGCTGGCGGGGTTGTGTGTGATCGCCGCGTCCGGGTTTGGCACGCTTCTGGTGGTCAGGCGCGCGGTGCACTGAATTCGCCGCAGAGCGGAGTCGCGAGAAAGGTACGCTGCCCCGCCAGATTGCGCTCTTGGGCGAGGGCCAGCAGCAGCTTTGCGTAGGCTGCTTCGACCGTCATGTCATGCCCATCCACGACGCCATGCCGCGACAGGATGGCCCCTGCCGCATAGGTGCCCAGCGCAATGCCACCTTCGGGGCATTGGCTGACGGCGATGATGGGAATCGCGCGGGTTTCTGCCGTGCGCAGGGCATTTTGCATTTCTTGGGTGTTGGGCACCGTGCCCGACCCAAAGCAGCGCAACACAATGCCGTCGCATTGCTGAGCGGCGTATTCCAGAACCGCGCCTGCGCCCCCTGGTGCCACGGGCAGGACTGCAACCTGTGCTCCGGGGTAGTTGTGCTGTACCAGTGTAGGCCCGATACGCAGCGGCGGCGCGTTGGTCGGTTCGGCCGCAAATGCGTCAAAGGAATGCGAGTGTGTCTTGCGCAGGCGTGCGCCATGCATCAGCCGCCCGGCAAACTGGACGTGAACGCCCGGTGCTGTGTGATCTAGCGCGCTTAGTGCATCGCTGAGGTTGCGCTGTCCGTCACTGCCCGGTTCTGTCAGGGGCAGCATTGCGCCGGTCAGGATCACGGGCCGTTCCAGCCCCTCTAATGCGAATGTCAGCGCGGCCGCGCAAAAGGCCAACGTGTCGGTGCCGTGGGTGACGAGGAAGCCGTCATATTTGGCATGATGGTCCGCTATCGCCGTTGCGATCCGGTTCCAGTCGCTCGGCGTGGCGTTGGCGCTGTCGATCAGTGGATCAAGGCGCACCATCTTGATGCTGAGCCCCGCGTGCGGACCGGCCAGCAGGCGGGCAATCTCGTCCTCGACCACGCCATCCTGCGGGGCAAAGCCGTGATCGGTACGCACCATGCCGATCGTGCCGCCGGTGTGGATCAAGAGGATACGTCTGCTGGTCATGGCCCTGAATACGCCGGATCGACTGACGAATGCCAGTGTGGTTCAACAGGCGCGATCCTACCGCTTTCCTTCGCTGCTTTCCAAACGTCTGAAATTCCTGTATGGCCCCGGCATCTGAGACGTGATGCCCCTGACTCCGGGCGCATGAAATGAGATTGGGGTCGGCGGCAATGGGGCCGCCATTGAAACGGAGGACCGGGCAGGGGCCCGGAGTGCCTCCAGACAGGAAACGATAGATGTTCAACGAAGTTAAAAAATCAATCGAGTGGGGCGAAGAAACCCTGACTCTCGAAACGGGCAAGGTCGCCCGTCAGGCAGACGGTTCCGTGATTGCCACGCTGGGTGAAACCAGTGTCATGGCCAACGTGACCTTTGCCAAGCAGCCGAAACCGGGATTGGATTTCTTCCCGCTAACGGTTCACTACCAAGAGAAATATTATGCAGCCGGCAAAGTGCCCGGTGGTTTCTTTAAGCGCGAAGCGCGTCCCACGGAAAAAGAGACGCTGACCGCGCGTCTGATCGACCGCCCGATCCGCCCGCTGTTTGTCCCGGGTTTCAAGCATGAAACACTGGTGATGTGCACCGTGCTGAGCCATGATCTCGTCAATGACCCGGACATGGTGGCGATGATCGCGGCCTCTGCCGCACTGACCATTTCCGGCGCGCCGTTCCGTGGGCCGATCGCCGGTTGCCGCGTGGGGTATGAGGATGGCGAATACATCCTGAATCCGACCGTGGATGACATGCACGAACTGAAGAACAACCCCGATCAACGTCTTGATCTGGTTGTTGCCGGCACCAAAGACGCCGTGATGATGGTAGAGTCCGAAGCCTATGAGCTGACCGAAGAAGAGATGCTGGGCGCTGTCAACTTTGCGCATGAGCAAATTCAGCCAGTGGTCGACCTGATCATTGATCTGGCGGAATCGGCGGCAAAAGAGCCGTTCGACTTTACTCCACCGGATTACTCGGAACTCTTTGCAGCTGTGAAAGCAGCAGGCGAGGACAAGGTTCGCGCAGCCTATGCGATCACTGACAAGCAGGAACGCACGACCGCAGTTGCCGACGCCAAGGCTGCGATCAAGGAATCGCTGAGCGAAGAACAGCTAGAGGATGCCAATCTGAGCGCAGCCCTGAAGAAGCTGGAAGCGACTGTTCTGCGCGGTGACGTTGTGAAAACCGGCAAGCGGATTGATGGCCGGGCATTGGACAAGGTGCGCGATATCGTTTGCGAAACCGGTCTGCTGCCACGTACCCACGGTTCGGCGCTGTTCACCCGTGGTGAAACGCAGGGTCTGGTCGTGACCACACTGGGCACCGGCGATGATGAGCAATTCATCGATGCGCTGCATGGCAACTTTAAATCGAACTTCCTGCTGCATTACAACTTCCCCCCTATTCGGTTGGCGAAGCGGGTCGCGTGGGCCCTCCGGGTCGTCGCGAAATCGGCCACGGCAAGCTGGCATGGCGCGCGCTTCAGGCGGTTCTGCCTGCGGCGACGGATTTCCCCTACACCATTCGTCTGGTTAGCGAGATCACCGAATCCAACGGCTCATCCTCGATGGCGTCGATTTGTGGTGGATCGCTGTCGATGATGGACGCTGGCGTGCCGCTGAAAACGGCGGTTGCCGGTGTGGCGATGGGCCTGATTCTGGAAGAAGACGGATCCTATGCGGTTCTGACCGATATCCTTGGCGACGAAGATCACCTCGGCGACATGGATTTCAAAGTGGCGGGTACCGAAAACGGCATCACTTCGCTGCAGATGGATATCAAGGTCGCGGGCATCACGCCCGAAATCATGCAAAAGGCACTGGCGCAAGCCAAGGAAGGCCGGATGCATATCCTGGGTGAGATGAACAAAGCCCTGACCGGCGCGCAGGAATTCTCGGTTCACGCGCCGCGTATCGAGACGATGCAGATCCCCACGGACAAAATCCGTGAGGTCATCGGCTCGGGCGGCAAGGTCATCCGCGAAATCGTCGAAGTGTCGGGCGCCAAGGTCGATATCAACGACGAAGGCATCATCAAGATCGCGTCGCCCAACGGCGATTCGATCAAGAAAGCCTATGACATGATCCACTCGATCGTGGCAGAGCCGGAAGAAGGCGCGATTTACACTGGTACGGTCGTCAAGATCGTCGATTTCGGTGCATTCGTGAACTTCTTTGGCAAGCGCGACGGTCTGGTGCATGTCAGCCAGATCGAAAACCGCCGCCTGAATCATCCGTCAGATGTTCTGAAAGAAGGTCAGGAAGTGAAGGTCAAGCTGCTGGGCTTTGACGATCGCGGCAAGGTGCGCCTGTCGATGAAAGTAGTCGATCAGGAAACCGGCGAAGAAGTTGCGCCGGAAAAGAAAGACGACTGAGCAGATCGCTTGGTTGAGTGAGCAAGGGCCCCGGTGGAAACGCCGGGGCTTTTTTCTTGTGTTTTACTGTGCCGCGCATCAGTTACTGCTTTCCTTTGGCCGCGGCACTACGCGAAACAGATCTGATTGTTCGGACAGCGCCCGCCGCAGGGCGGCGTCCGGCAATGTATGCGTTCAAACCGTCGATTGATATTGTGCGCGGAGGATGCCCCGCTAAACCGGCAGTGCCGTCGTCTTGCACACAGTCCGCAGGGCAAAGCTTGACTGCATCTTGGCCACGCCGGGTAGCCGCGCCAGATATTGACGGTGGATGCGGGCGAAATCTTCGGTGTCTTCGGCAACGACCTTGAGGATGTAATCGGCGCTGCCTGCTGTCAGGTGGCATTCCAACACGTCGGGGATGCGAGCGACGGCCTTCTCGAACGCTTCCAGAACGTCCTCGGCCTGGGTTGATAGCGTGATCTCGACAAAGATCGTGGCGGGCACGCCCAGCTTGCGCGCATCCAGCAGCGCGACGTAACCGTCGATATAGCCCTCGACCTCTAGCCGATGCACGCGGCGGTGGCAGGCGCTGGCTGACAAGTTCACCTTTTCGGCAAGGTCAGCGTTGGAGATGCGGCCCTGTCGCTGCAATACGGTCAGGATACGGCGATCGGTCGAGTCGACGGGCATTGATGCAATTCCTTGCGAGAAAGTGACGGATTTGCGAATAATATTCGAAACCCTTCCCCAAAGGCGAGAAGTATTTGGCATCCCCTTGCGCGTCTCCTGCGGCAATCTGTCTATAATCAGGAGGAGGAACACCAATGAAGATCGGATGCCCAACCGAGGTTAAGCCGCAGGAATACCGAGTCGGCATGACACCGAACGCGGCGCGCGAGGCAGTCAGTCGTGACCATGAAGTGATCATTCAGGCCGGGGCCGGTATTGGCGCGGGTTTTGCTGACGAGGACTATACTGCAGCCGGGGCGGTCATCATCGACACTGCCGACGAAATTTTCGCCACGGCCGACATGATCGTAAAGGTCAAGGAGCCGCAGCCCGGCGAGCGCAAGATGCTGCGCGAGGGCCAGTTGCTGTTTACCTATCTGCACCTCGCCCCCGATCCCGCACAGACCAATGACCTGCTGGCCAGCGGTTGTACTGCGATTGCCTATGAGACCGTAACCGACGCGCGCGGCGGGCTGCCGCTGCTGGCGCCGATGTCCGAAGTGGCCGGGCGGCTGGCACCGCAGAGTGGCGCCTGGGCGCTGCAAAAGGCCAATGGCGGTAGCGGTGTGTTGATGGGCGGCGTGCCGGGCGTGCGTCCGGCGAATGTGGCAATCATCGGCGGCGGGGTCGTCGGCACGGCGGCTGCGCGCGTTGCCGTGGGGATGGGCGCAAATGTTACCGTGCTGGACCGATCGGTGCCGCGTCTATCGTATCTGGATGATGTGTTCATGGGGCGTCTCACGACGCAATATTCTGACAAGGGCGCTATCGAGGAATTGCTGGATCGCATGGACATGGTGATCGGTGCGGTTCTGATCCCCGGCGCTGCCGCGCCTATGCTGATCAGCCGCGAACAGCTGGGGTCGATGCGGCCCGGTTCGGTGTTGGTGGATGTGGCGATTGACCAAGGCGGGTGCTTTGAGACGTCAAAGGCAACCACACATCAGGATCCAATCTATGACGTGGACGGGATCATCCATTACTGTGTGGCCAACATGCCGGGCGCTGTGGCGCGCACATCAACCATCGCACTGGGCAACGCGACGATGCCGTTCATGCTGGCGTTGGCGGGCAAGGGCTGGAAACAGGCCTGTGCGGACGATCCGCATTTGCTGAATGGGCTGAACGTCCATGCGGGGCAACTGACCTATGCTGCGGTTGGCGAGGCGTTGGGTATCGACACGGTATCGCCGCAAAAACTGGTGAACGGATAAGCGCGGAAAGGCGCGCCATGAGCGGCGCGCCGTTTCCAATTCCACTTGAGGCGCGCGCGTCACACCGCTAGACCCAAGCGGCAAAGGAGCCGCGCCATGAGCCTCAATACTTTCGGACATCTTTTTCGCGTGACCACATGGGGCGAGAGCCACGGGCCCGCCTTGGGCGCGACGGTAGATGGCTGTCCGCCGGGCGTGACGATCGACGAGGCGATGCTACAGCAGTGGTTGGACAAGAGACGCCCCGGCCAGAACAAGAACATGACCCAACGCAATGAGCCGGACGCGGTACGCATCTTGTCGGGTGTCTACGAGGGGCAGACGACCGGCACGCCGATCCAGCTGATGATCGAGAATACCGATCAGCGCAGCCGGGATTATGGCGATATCCTCAACACGTTCCGGCCCGGACATGCGGATATTACCTATCACCAGAAATATGGGCTGCGTGATCCGCGTGGGGGCGGTCGCAGCAGCGCGCGCGAAACCGCGGCACGGGTCGCGGCGGGGGGCATCGCCCGCGCCGCGCTGGAGGCGCTGGTGCCGGGGATAGCGATCAAGGGTTACATGACGCGTATGGGTGCGATGGTGCTGGATCGTGCGCGATTTGATTGGGATGCGATTGATGGCAATGATTTCTGGCTGCCCGATGCCGGTGCCGCACCCGAATGGGAGGCGTATTTGCAGAAAATGCGCAAGGATCACAACTCGGTCGGGGCAGTGGTCGAGGTGGTCGCGCGGGGCGTGCCCGCCGGGTTAGGTGCGCCGGTCTATGCCAAGCTCGATACTGATCTGGCGGCGGCGATGATGTCGATCAACGCGGTCAAAGGCGTGGAGATCGGCGAAGGCATGGCCGCGGCAGAGCTGTCGGGTACCGAAAATGCCGATGAGATTTTCATGGGCGCGGACGGTCCGGAGTATTCTTCAAACCACGCAGGAGGTATCCTTGGCGGTATCTCTACCGGACAGGAGGTCGTGGTGCGGTTCGCGGTCAAGCCGACGTCGTCGATCCTGAGCCCGCGCAAGTCGATCCGGATGGATGGCAGCCCGACAGAAGTCGTGACCAAGGGTCGCCATGACCCCTGTGTTGGCATTCGTGCGGTGCCCGTCGGTGAAGCGATGATGGCTTGTGTCATCCTCGACCATCTGTTGTTGCATCGCGGACAAGTGGGCGACGGACCGCGCGGGCAGATCGGCTGAGCGCAACCAATTTCATAGAATACACCCAGCCGTCACTATCAGTCCGCTGACATAGCCGCTGTCATGTAAATCAGTGTTGGCCCATCGGCACTGAACGCATCCGTCACGGCCTTTTTCAGTTCCGAATAGGATTTAGGTGCCTCGGCATAGGCCCCGTATGCCTTGGCAAGTGCGCAGAAATCGGGGTTGTGCGCGATGACCGAGTTCGGCGCGATCTGTGCGCGGACCATGCTATCCTCGATCTCCTTCAACTTGCCATTGTCCCACAACAAGATCGGTAGAGGCTGACCCAGTTCGACCGCAGTGCCCAGTTCCTGTACGGTGTATTGGAAGCCGTAATCGCCAGCGATCACCACTGTGGGCAATCCCGGCCGCGCCGCCGCGCCGCCAATACCAGCAGGTAACGCATATCCCAAAGTGCCAAAGCCATAAGGATGGTGCCAGTGACCGGGGCGGGGCATGTCCCACACTTCTTTGCCGGTATAGGCAAACTGGGTCATGTCCGAATAATACATCGTATCCTCGGGCATCACCTCTCGCAGCGCGTCACAGATCGGGGCGATGCCGGGGCGTTCAGCATCTGACTCTGCACGCCAGCGCGCGCGGGCGTCTTTGACCTCTTTGGCGGTCCAGCTGGTATTGGCGGTATGTCCCTTTAGTGCGGCGGTGAGGCCCATAAAGAACGAAACGCCATTCATGAGCAGTTTACCTCCGCCGCTTTGCTGGGCGAGGATCTCCGGGTCGATGTCGACCCGGATAAAATCGCCCTTATGGCCCAGTTCGGCGCGCCAAAGGTCGATAGAGGCCAGTTCGGTGCCGACCGCGATCACCAGATCGGCGCTGGCGATCACGCTCGCGCTCTCTGGCCGTCCGAGGTAGGCACCGAAATGCAGTGGGTCATCCAGACCCGCAATGCCGCGTCCAGCATAGCTGGTGAAGCTGGCGGCATTCAGTTGCCGCAGCACTTTGCGGGTCGTTTCCGGTGCTCCGACAGCGCCACCGCCGAGGACAAATAGCGGCCGCTTGGCCGCAGCGATCTGTGCCGCGATATTCTGCGGTAGGGATTGTTCGGACAGGGTGATCCGTTCGGGTGCCGGGGCGGGTGCTGGTGGCGCATTTTCTTCCAGTTGGGCAATTGGCACCTGAATATGTTTGGACCGTTTGCGCTGGCTCTGAAATTCGGCGAACGCCCGATCAACCAGCGTGTAGGCGGCGCTGGCGGTATGGGCGGTTTCGGACCAGTCGCAGACTGTACCGCCCGCGATCTCCTGATCCAGCATCTGGTGTAGTTGACCACGCGTGGCGGCCGTTTCATCCAAACAAGACGAGATTGCCAGCACGGCAACACTGTCGGAATAGGCCTGCCCCAGAGGTGTCATCGTGTTGCATAGGCCCGGACCTGTGATCACGTAGCACACGCCGGGTTTACCGCTGGCGCGGGCATAACCGTCAGCCATAAAGCCGGCACCCTGTTCGTGCCGGGCGAGGATATGGCGAATGCCAGCCTCTTCTATGCCGCGATACATTTCCTGATTATGGACACCGGGAATGCCAAAGATTGTATCGACGCCACGTGATTTCAGCATATGAGAGATTTGCGCGCCCAATGGGCGGATTTGATCATTGGCAGCCATCAGGACCTCCAGAAGTTGATGGTGAAAATGGCGTAGACCGCCAAGAGTTCGAGGCGACCGATCAGCATTCCGGCGCTCAATAGCCATTTGGCTGTGTCGTTCAGAGGGGCATAGTTCCCGGCGGGCCCGATGGTGTCGCCCAACCCCGGCCCGATGTTGGCCAGCGCCGCTGAAGCGCCAGAAACCGACGTGATGAAATCCAGCCCGGTAAAGGCCAGAAGCACGGCCAGAACCCCGAGTGAAACGACAAAGAACACGAAGAACGACATCACGGACGTCAGCACGTCGTCATCTACCGCGCGTCCGGCATAACGTGGAATGAAAATGCCGTGCGGTGATCGAATACGGCCCATCTGGACCCGGATCGAGGCAAAGAGCAGTTGGTAGCGGAAAATCTTGATCGAACACGAGGTGGATCCCGCGCATCCGCCAATCAGGCCGGTAAAGAACATCACGGCAATGGGCAGTGATCCCCAGGTCATGTAATTGTCGCTGGCATAGCCGGTGCCGGTCATGATCGAGATCGTGTTGAACAGCACCCTGCGAAATACTCGTTCACTGGGGCTGGCCTGTTGCACAAAACGCCAGAGCGTCAAGCACAGGACGATCACCAGAATTGTTAGCAGGAAAGCGCGCACCTGCGGGTCGACCAGCAGTGGGCGAGCAGTGCCTGCTGTCATCTGTACGAATCTCACAAATGGCAACGCGGCCAGCACCATAAAGACAGACGCAACATACTCGGAAGATGGATCGAGAGCGTTGAATGATGCGTCGTAGTTTGCCATGCCTCCGGTCGAAATAGTGGTCAACGCGTGCACAGTGGCATCAAAGGAGTTCATCCCGGTGAGCAGATAGGCCGCTACGCACATCATCGTCAGTGCCAGATAGATGACCGAAATCCGTGACGCGATTTCGGTGGCGCGCGGCAGGATTTTCCCAAAAGTATCAAAGGCCTCGGCCTTGAAAATCTGCATGCCGCCGACGCGCAGTTCGGGCAGGAACACCATTGCCACAATAATGATACCGATCCCGCCCAGCCACTGCATCAGTCCGCGCCATAGCAACAGGCCCTGCGGGAGCGTGTCCAGCCCGCTCATTACGGTGGCACCGGTGGTGGTCAGTCCGGACATAGCCTCGAAAAACGCATCGACAAAACGCAGGTCACTCTCGCCCAGCATGAAGGGTAATGCGCCAAACAGCGGCAGTACCACCCAGACGCCCGTGGTCAGCAAGAAGGTCTGTTGAATGGTCAGACCGGCCTGCACGCCGTTGCGGCAGGTCAATGCAACAAGGCCGCCGGTCAGGACGGTCAGGATCGAAGACTGGGCAAAGACGGTCCATTCGCCGCGGCCTTCGGCGATATCAAGCACCAGCGGAAGCACCATGGTCAGGCCCAGCGCCATGACCGTCAGGCCGATAACATATCCCACCGGGCGCAAATCCATCATGGGCGGCAGGGTTGGCCGCAGGCCTGCCCAGTGTCAAGCCGGATCAGGCGCCCTGACATGCATGGATCACGAATCATCTGGACGTGAAATACATTATGTATACAGTATGTGTACAAAATGGAGGAATGCTTTGCCCAAGGATAAGAAGACAGCCTGCCTGGATGATCTGCGGATGCGTATCCTGATGCAGCAAATTGCACCTGGCGCCGATCTGGACGAGGCGGCGCTGTGCGATGCATATGGCATGTCTCGGACACCGATGCGCGAAGTGTTCCAGCGCCTGAGCGGCGAAGGTTATCTGCGCACCGAACCCAATCGCGGACCGAAAGTGGCGTCGATGGATCTGGGCGTGATGCGGATGTTCTTTCAGACCGCGCCGCTGGTCTACGCCAACATCGCGCGGCTAGCGGCAGAGAACCGCCGCACCGAGCAGATTGCGCCACTGCGGTCGACGCAGGACGCATTTCGTGCGGCCACGGTAGCTGGCGATGCCAGTCAGGCGGCGCTGCTTAACCACAGGTTCCACGAAGAAGTCGGCGAGATGGCGCATAATCCATACCTGATGCCCGCTCTGCGCCGGATGTTGATTGATCACACCCGGCTGAGCCAGACGTTCTACCGACCGAAATCTGCGGATGAGAAGCGCCGGGTCCAGACCGCGTGCGTGCACCACGATCAGATGATTGCGGCGATCGAAGCGCAGGAACCGGATCGTGCGGTGGCCCTGACACTAGAACATTGGGATCTTTCACGCGATCGACTGGAGCAGTTTGTGACACCTGATCCGCTACCGCTCGCCCTGACTCCGAATGAGGAACACGCCCGTGCAGTTTGAAGGCATCTACACTCCGATCGTGACACCCTATCACGATGATTTCACCATTAACGAAGAGGCACTGGCCCAGACGGTCGAGTTGCTGATCGGCGCTGGGGTGCATGGCATCATCGTCGCCGGAACGACGGGCGAATATTATGCGCAATCCAGCGAAACGCGGCTGTGGTTGTTCGAACGGATTCACCAATTGATCGCGGGCCGCGTTCCGATGATCGCGGGCACCGGGGACATGCAAACCGAGAACAGTATCGCATATGCACGCGCGGCCAAGGAGATAGGTGCCGAGGCGTTGCTAATTGCCACGCCGCCCTATTCATGCCCAACCGGTCGCGAACTGGCGCTGCATTGTCTGGCGATCGATCGGGCGGCGAACCTGCCGGTGATGCTATATAACTATCCGGGTCGCATGGGCGTGACCATGGACGAGGAATGTCTGGATCGGCTGGGCCGGTCGCACAATTTCTGCGGCATCAAGGAAAGCAGTGGCGACATCAATCGCCTGCACCTTCTGGCGCGCGACTACCCGCATATCGGGCTGGGTTGCGGCATGGATGATCAGGCGTTGGAATTCTTTGCATGGGGCGCGCGGTTCTGGGTCTGTGCTGGCTCTAACTTTGCCCCAGAGGCGCATATCGCGCTCTACAAGGCCTGTGCCGTCGACGGTGATTTCACGAAAGGTCGCGCGATCATGTCGGCGATGCTGCCGCTGATGCGGGTGCTGGAGCAGGGTGGCAAGTTTATCCAGTGCATCAAGCATGGCCTGACGGTGCGCGGCATCCCTGCCGGGCCGCCACGCCGCCCGCTGCACCCGCTGAACAAGGATGACAAACGCGCGCTGGAAGAGGTGATCCGCACCATGAACGCCGCCATCAAGCGTATCGAAGGAGAGGCGCAATGACCGAGTTTCTGACCCGCACGGAATATGCCGCCATCGCCGCCGAGATCGACCTGCCCGCCGCGCCCTATATCGACGGCAAGTTCCGCAAAGGATCCGGGCCGATGATAGAGACCGTGAACCCGGCGACGGGTGACGTGCTGACCCGGATCGGCAGCGCCGGACCTGATGATGTGGATTTTGCGGTGCAAAAGGCACGCGAAGCGTTTGATCAGGGGGTCTGGTCGCGGCTGCACCCGTCCGAGCGCAAGGATGTGCTGATCCGCTTGTGCAAGTTGATCACTCGCCGCAAAAATGAACTGGCGGTGATGGAGAGCCTCGATAGCGGCAAACCGATCCGCGATTGCGTGTCAATCGACGTGCCGGAAACGATCCACACGATCAAATGGCATGCCGAACTGATCGACAAGGTGTATGACCAGACCTCGCCCACCGGCGACGACGCGATTTCCATGATCATACGCGAGCCGATTGGTGTGGTCGCCGCGGTATTGCCGTGGAACTTTCCGATGATGATGCTGGCGTGGAAGATTGGCCCGGCCTTGGCGGTAGGCAATTCGGTGATCGTGAAACCGGCCGAGCAGACAACGTTGACCGCCCTGCGCATTGCCGAACTGGCGCATATGGCGGGCGTGCCGCGCGGTGTTTTGCAGGTTTTGCCCGGGGATGGCCCATCGGTGGGCGAACCGCTGGGCCTGCATATGGATGTGGACATGGTCAGCTTTACCGGCTCGACCGAGACCGGGAAACGGTTCTTGCGCTATGCCGCCGACAGCAATCTGAAGAAGGTGGTACTGGAATGCGGTGGCAAGAACCCCTGCGTGGTGCTTGCCGATGCTGAGAACCTTGATCACGTTGCCGGGCATGTCGTGAATGCGGCGTTCTGGAACATGGGCGAAAATTGCAGCGCCGCATCGCGGCTGATCGTGCATCGCGATGTCAAAGAACCCCTGATGGAGCGTATCCTTGCCCGTGTCCGTGACTGGAAAACCGGCGATCCGCTGGACCCCGCGAACCACCTCGGCGCGATGATCGACGCCGAGCATTGTGGCAAGGTCAGCGGCTATCTTTCGGATGGTGCGATTGTGGGTGGCACAGCGGACGGCAACTTTGTGATGCCGACAATCTATGAGGTGTCAAAGGACGACGCCCGTGCCCGCGACGAAATTTTTGGCCCTATCCTGTCGGTGATCGAGGTTGCCAGCACCGAAGAAGCCATCGCGGTGGCCAATGACACGGCATACGGGCTGGCGGCGAGCGTGTTTACCGCCAACGCACGAACGGCGATCCGTGCTGCGCGCGACATCCGCGCGGGCACGGTCACGGTCAATTGCTACGGCGAGGGCGACATCGCAACGCCTTTTGGCGGGTACAAGCAATCGGGTTTTGGCGGGCGCGACAACGGGGTGCACGCACATGACCAGTTCACCGAGATTAAAACCATCTGGATCGATCTGACCGATCCCGCAGAAGGAGACAACGTGGGATGAAAGCACACCTTTGGGATGGTATAACCCATCACGCAGGGCGGGTGGGTTGCACTCACCTGACGCATCGATGAGCGCGGTTATCGAAAAGCGCGCCCGCCGGGGACGTGGCGCACGCAAGGCGATCCGTCAGACCCGCGATTTTACCATGCTGCCGGCGCTAAAGCGTGGTCTGCCGCTGACCGAGCCGATGGATGGGGATCAAATCGCACGGATTGATGCGGCGTCGATGGATATCCTTGAGAATGTCGGCGTCGTGTTTCGCGATGACATCGCGCTGGATGACTGGCGGCGCGCGGGGGCAAAGGTGGTAGGTGATCGGGTCTATCTTGACCGCGGCCTTGTGCGTGAATTGATCTCGACGATCCCCGAAACATTCACCTATCACGCCCGAAATCCGGCCAACAATCTGCCCTTCGGCCGCGATCACGCGATATTCGTGCCAATGACCGGCGCGCCGTTTCTGCGTGATCTGGACAATGTCCGGCGCAACCCGATGATGGTGGACCTCAGCAATTTTCATAAGCTGGCGCATATGCTGCCCGCGATGCACAGTTCGGCGCATCATATCGTAGAGCCCTATGATCACCCGATCAGCCAACGCCATCTGCGCATCACCTATTCAAGCATGAAACACTCGGACAAGACGTTCATGGGCATGACGACGTCGCCCAAGAATGCCGAAGACGTGATGGAGATGTGCGCGATCCTCTTTGGCGAGGACTATCTGGAAACGCACCCGGTCTGCACCGGAAACTGCAACGGTAACTCGCCTCTGGTCTGGGACGAAACCATGCTGGGCGCGATGCGTGCGTTCTGCAAACGCAACCAGCCGGTGTTGTGCTCGCCCTTTGTGCTGGGCGGGGCGAACACACCCGCATCCGTCGCGCCTACAGTGGCACAGCTGAACGCAGAGGCGCTGAGCGCGCTGGCCTATACCCAAGTGGTTCGCAAGGGCTGTCCGGCGATCTATGGCCACTATCTGAGCACGGTCAGCATGAAGTCCGGTGCGCCGATGGCGGGGACACCGGAAATCAGCCTGATGAATCTGATGATCGGCCAGATGGCGCGATTCTACGGTGTTCCTTGGCGGTCCTCGACATCGCTGGGCGGGGCTAAAACATTCGATGCACAAGCCGGATACGAGAGCGCAACGACGCTGATGGCGCTACAAATGGCAGGCACTAACTACATGTGGCACGCGGCTGGCTGGAACGAGGCGGGCATGCATTGTTCCATGGCCAAATTCGTGGTGGATGCAGAGCAATGCGCGATGGCGTATCGGATGGCCGAGGGCATCCGCTGGGATGATTTCGACGAGGCATTGGCTGCCGTTGCCGATATTGGACCCGGCGGGCATTATCTGGGCCACGCGCATACGCTGGAAAATTTCCAGCGGGCGTTCTTCATGCCTGACCTCTTTGACAACAACTCGATCGAGCAATGGCAGGCCGAAGGCAGCGTCGAGGTAACCGAGCGGGCGATCAACTATACCCGTGATCTGCTGAATGCGTATCAAGAGCCAAAGCTGGACGCAGGCGTGGATGAGGCGCTGCGCGACTACATAGCCCGGCGCGAACGCGAAATCCCGGCGGCTGATGCGCTGAATCAGGATTTGTGACATGCGGTTTGAGGGCAAGACGGCCTTGGTCACAGGTGCCGCGGGAGGGATCGGGCAGGCGATCGTGCGCGGATTACGCGCCGAAGGGGCGCGTGTCGCAGTGACGGATCGTGATACCGGCGGCATAGAGGCCGAGGCGCATTTCGATGGCGATTTGCTGGATGGTGCGTTTTGCGATGCGCTGCCGGGTCGTGTGGCCGATGCGCTGTGTGGGGTCGACATATTGTGCAACAATGCCGGCGTGATCACGCGCGGCGATATCACCACTGCCAGCGACGCGGATTATGCGCTAACGATGGGGGTGAATGTCGAGGCACCGTTTCGTATCGCTCGCGCGGCGATCCCGATAATGGCGGCGGCGGGGGGCGGGGCGATCGTCAATACCGCCTCTTGTTGGGGGTTACAGCCGGGTCCGAACCATCCCCTGTATGTGATGTCCAAGGCGGCGATTGCGTCGCTGACAGAATGTCTGGGTCGCGACCACGCGCATCAGGGTATCCGCGTGAACGCGGTCTGCCCGAATGAGGTGAATACCTCGATGCTGCGCACCGGCTTTGCCGTTCGCGGGCTGGATCCGGATCAGGCCATCGCAACGTTAAATGCCTCCGTACCCCTGGGCCGAATTGCAGAGCCTGACGATATTGCCGATGTGATCCTCTTCCTTGCGTCCGACGCGGCGCGCTACATGTGCGGGGCCTTGGTGCCGGTGAATGGCGGGAAACCGGTTGTATGAGCGTCTTTGCGGGAAAAGTGGCGCTGGTTACAGGCGCGTCCAGCGGCATGGGTCTGGCCACGGCGCGTTTGCTGGCGAAGGGCGGTGCGCGGGTCTTTGCCGCACAGCGCGGCACATCAGAGTTCGAGACTGTTTCAGCTGACTTTGTCGATCCTGACGCGCCTGAGAAGGTGGTGAAGGCAATCAGCGACGCAGCCGGGCGGCTGGACATTCTGATCAACAACGCCGGCGCTATGCGCGAAGGTACGGTAGAGGAAACCTCGCTAGATGACTGGCATCTACAGTTACAGGTGAACCTGACCGCGCCGTTTCTATTTATCCGACACGCGATGCCGCTGCTGCGGGCGTCCAAAGGCGCGATCGTCAATGTTGGTTCAATCGAAGGGTTGGGATCAAATCCACGCCACCCGGCCTATGGTGCGTCCAAGGCCGGGCTGCATGGCCTCACTCGCGCCGTGGCAGTCGATCACGGCCCTGACGGGGTGCGCTGCAACGCGGTTGCGCCGGGCTGGATTGATACCGAACTGAATGATGATTTCATCGGCAGCCAGCCCGATCCCGTCGGGTTTCGCCGTCAGATTGGCGGCATTCATCCGATGCGCCGTACGGGTGCGCCCGACGAGGTGGCGCAACTGATCTGCTGGTTGGCCTCGGATGCGGCCAGTTTCGTCACCGGGCAGGTTTACACTATCGACGGTGGACGTACCGCGCAGTTGAGCCTGCCATGAAGGTAACCAGGCTGCCGCGTGATCCCGGTGTGTCCGGCTGGAATGCGCTCTTACCGATCGCTGCCTCTGCCGAGGTGTTGGAGGACGCCATCACCGCCGATTGGCTGGTGATCGGGGCTGGTTTTGCGGGATTGGCGGCCGCGCGGCGGCTGGCACAGTTGCATCCCGGCGACCGGATCGTGATGCTGGAGGCCAGCCGCGTTGGTGCTGGCCCTGCTGGGCGCAACTCTGGGTTTATGATCGACCTGCCGCACGATCTGGCATCCGAGGATTATGGCGGTGCGTTGGAGCGGGACGCGGCCCAGACCCGCGCCAACCGTGCGGGCATCAATTTTGCCGCAGAGATGGCAACGGAATACGCGCTGGGGGATGAGGCATTTGCGCCTACGGGCAAGGTGAATGGGGCGGCCTCTGACGCGGGGCATCAGAACAATCTGGATTACGCGGCACATCTGACTGCGATGAACGAGGCGCATGAGATGCTTGATGCGTCCCAGATGCAGGAGATGACCGGCTCGAGCTACTATTGCAGCGGTCTGTTGACCCCCGGAACGGTAATGATCCATCCGGCGATGTTCGTTCGCGGGGTCGCGGATGGCTTGCGCTTATCGGGGGTTCGAATTTTCGAGAGCAGTCCGGTGATCAGCCTGTCGCGCGACGGTGCATGGCTGGCGACGACGCCGGGTGGATCCATCAGTGCGCCGCGCGCAATACTGGCGGTTAACGGACATGTGAACAGTTTCGGGCATTTTGCGCAGCAATTGCTGCATGTCTTTACCTACGCCTCGATGACCCGCGCGTTGACGTCAGAGGAATGCGCGACGCTGGGAGGAGATCTGCGCTGGGGCATCACGCCTGCGCATCCGCTGGGCACCACGGTGCGGCGTATTTCTGGGACTGGCGGCGATCGGATCATCATTCGCAACCGGTTTACGATGGATCCGTCCATGGAAGTGTCGGGCAGACGTATCGCGCGGGTGGGGCGTGATCACGACCGGGCCTTTGTCGCGCGATTTCCGATGCTGGGGGATGTGTCGATGCAATATCGCTGGGGTGGTCGGTTGTGCCTAAGCTGGAACAACGTGCCGGCGCTGGGCGAAGTGGATGAAGGGCTGTTTTCGGCTTGCTGTCAGAACGGGCTGGGCACTGCCAAGGGCACGTTGCACGGGATGTTGACGGCGGATCTGGCCTCGGGTCATCATACGCCGCTGTTGCACGACGTCATGGCGCAACCCGCGCCGCGCCGCTTGCCGCCGGGGCCGCTGACCTACCTCGGGGCGAATGCAACGATGTTGTGGGGCGAACACAAGGCCGGAAAAGAGTTCTAGGGTATGCCGGTGTTTCAGCCCTCTGCCAGATCCCGAAGAATAGGACAATCGGGACGATCATCGCCTGCACAGGCGTCAACCAGATGCGACAGGGTGGCCTGCATGGACTGAAGGGCGGCAATCTTGTCCTCAATCTGAACCAGATGATCGCGCGCTAGTTGCTTAACGTCACTCGACGATCGGCTTTCATCTTCGTAGAGGCCCAGCAATGTGCGGCAATCCTCTATCGAGAATCCCAGTGCACGGGCGCGGCCCAAAAACGTCAGCTTGTGCGCGTCGGCCTCGGAAAAATCGCGGTAGCCGCTTTGGCTCCTTGCCGGTTGGATCAGACCGATTTCCTCGTAGTAGCGAATGGTTTTTGGCGGCAATCCAGAACGCCGGGCTGCGTCTCCTATGTTCATGGCGCTTCTCCATCGCGCAGCGGGGCCTTTAACCCACGCAGGCGCAGTGCGTTGCTGACCACAAAGACTGAAGACATGGCCATCGCCCCCGCCGCCAACATCGGTGATAGCAATAGCCCCGAGATCGGATAGAGGACCCCGGCCGCGACGGGGATCAATGCCGCATTATAGGCAAACGCCCAGAACAGGTTCTGCCGGATATTGAGCATCGTTCGTTCCGAGACATGTCGCGCGGTGACCGCCCCACCCAAATCGCCCGAGATCAGCACCACATCAGCGGCCTCAATGGCGATATCAGTGCCGGTGCCGACCGCGATGCCGATATCAGCCTCTGCCAGCGCGGGCGCATCATTTATTCCGTCCCCGACAAAGGCGACCGGGCCATGGTCCGCACGTAACGCACGTATCGCGTCACGCTTGCCCTCTGGCAGGACCTCGGCGATCACGTCGTCGATGCCCAGATCCTGGGCGATGACATTGGCGGCAGCGGCGCTGTCGCCGGTGATCATAACGGTGTGCAGCCCGGCCTGATGCAATGCGGCGATTGCGCGGGCGCTGGTGGGCTTTACCGTATCAGACACGCCGATAACGGCGGCTATTTTGCCATCAATCGAAACGAAGACCAGCGTTTGACCTTTTGATGCCATTCCTGATGCCGGAGTATCCAGTTCTGTAATGTCGATACCGTGATCCGCTATCATCTTTCGATTGCCGATGATCATCGCGTGCCCGTCAACATCTGCGGTGATCCCATGCCCGGCATGTGCCTGAACATGAATCGCGCGCGGTACGGTCAGTCCCTCTGCTGCCGATTCTATGGCGCGGGCCAGCGGATGTTCTGATTGCGCCTCGACTGCTGCCGCGAGGCGCAACACCTCATTGCGATCTATGCCAGTAGCCAGTGTTACATCCACGACGCGCGGCTGGCCTTCGGTCAGTGTTCCGGTCTTGTCAAAGGCGACGACAGAGGCGCCTGCCAGACGCTCCAGCGCCTCGCCCCGGCGAAACAGCACACCCAGTTCTGCTGCTCGCCCTGTCCCGACCATGATGGATGTCGGCGTTGCCAGACCCATTGCGCAGGGGCACGCGATGATCAGAACCGCGACACCCGCAACCAGCGCATGGCTAAGCGTGGGTTGAGGACCAAACAGAAGCCATATCAGAACCGTGATCGCCGCGATGACCATAACGACGGGAACAAAGATGCCCACCACTCGGTCGGCCACGGCCTGTATCGGCAAACGGGCACCTTGGGCCTCCTGCACCATCTCGACAATGCGCGCCAGCATAGTTGCTTGTCCGACGGCCGCTGCGCGAATGCGCAGCACGCCAGAGGTGTTCGTCGTGCCACCGATTACAGGTTGTCCGGGGCCTTTGGCGACGGGCATCGGTTCGCCGGTGATCATACTTTCATCAATGTGGCTGGTGCCTTCTATCACCTCGCCGTCGACGGCAATCCGCTCGCCGGGGCGCGTCTCGATCACGTCCCCGACCTGCACCGATTTCAATGGAATAGACTCTGGTTTACCATCGCGCAGAACGCGGACGGTATCGGGCTGAAGACCGATCAGGTGCTGGATCGCGGCGCCGGTTTGGCCGCGTGCGCGGGCCTCCATCCAGCGGCCGACCAGAACGAGCGTGACGATGACGCCCGCAGCCTCGAAGTAAACGGCCGTGGCACCCGCGGGGAGCACGCCCGGCGCAAAGAGTGCGACACTACTGTAGCCCCACGCGGCAAGAGTGCCGAGTGCGACGAGGCTGTTCATCTCGGGTGCGCCGCGCAACAGGGCGGGCAGCCCCTTTTGGTAAAATACGCGGCCGGGCCACAACAGGACGAGGGTGATCAGAACGAACTGTAGCGCCCAAGACGTGGTCATTCCGATGCTGTGATGAATGACGTCATGCAACGACGGAATCAGGTGGCCGCCCATCTCGATCAGAAACACCGGCAATGTCAGCACAGCCGCGATGATCGCGGCACGCCTTGATTGCGTGATTTCGTCTTGATTTCGATCTGAATCAGACTCTGTTTCACCTGAAATCGGCTCTGATGCATAACCTGCTTCGGTCAGAGTACGCGCCAGATCATCTGGGCTGGTCGCGCCGGCCAGATAGGTGACCTGTGCCCGGCGCGTTGCCAGATTTACACGAGCGTTCAGAACGCCCGGCGCGGCGTGCAACGCGGCCTCGGCTCGTCCGACGCAGGACGCGCAAGTGAGACCGGTCACGTCCAGTTCTGCCTGCGATTGCTGGGCAGGATACCCGGCCTGCGCCAACGCGTTCGACACCTCAGACGGGGACGCTGTGCCTAGTTTAATCCTTGCGGAGCGGGTGGCGAAGTTGACTGTCGCCAGATCAATCCCGGGCAGTGTCTTCAGCGCATTCTCGACCCGGCCGACGCATCCGGCGCAGGACATTCCATCGATTTGGATAGTCATTGTGGTGTTCATCTGCCACTCCTTCGATGGCAGAGATAAGGCTTCCAGTAACTGGAAGGTCAAGGGGTAGCGTAAGGGAAATGCGACATCGGTATAACGTCGGTATCACATCGGTATCGTATCGGTGGTTGGTCCGGCGTGTGCCTGGCTGAAGCCCGGCCTACCCGCTGTTGCGGTAACGGAAAACCCCGGTGGCCGTGGCGATGACTGTACCCGTGTGATCGGTCACGCGACCTTCGGCAAAATAAGTCTTGCGCCCGCCGCCGGTGCGCCAGCCTTCGGCGATCAGTACTTCGCCGGCAGCCTGTGCCAGATAATTCACCGTCAACGACAGGGTCAGTGCCATCTGTTTACGATCCGGATCGCCAGTATAACATCCGGCATATCCCATCGCGCTGTCCAGCAGCGTCGCGTGAATACCGCCATGAGGCAGGCCCTGCCTGTTCATCAACGTATCGGCGATCGGGATCTCGATCCGGGCATAGTCCTGCCGCCACGCAGTCATCCGCATGCCCAGATGCGTCTGAAGCGGATAATTCGGTTCAATCAGTTTCGGGTCCAACGCGTCTGTCATGTCGATTGCCTCTTGTTCTGCTTGGCCCTACCGGGCTGAATTGTGTCGGGTCGTGCGGTCAGACCGCGTGCCAGAGCCTAATTTCCCATGTTCAGGCGCTGTTCTCGGTATAATAGCGGGTCAGCCACCGGGCGATCAGTGCGGGCTTTTCGCCGCCTTCAATCTCGACCCGAACGGACCATGTGTTCGACACCTGTCCCGGAATCGTATCGTCAGACCGGAGCAGCCGGAACGCGCCGCGCACCTGCGCGCCTGCATGAACCGGAGACAGAAAGCGAAGCTTGTCAAAACCATAATTCACGCTGCGGGTCACATCTGCCGGCAACGGCAGAGCATCGCAATACATCGCGGACAACAAGGAAAGACTGAGAAATCCGTGCGCGACGGTGCCGCCAAAGGGCGTCTGTGCCGCCTGAACGGGATCGGTATGGATGAATTGCCAATCTTCGGTGACATCGGCAAAGGCATCAATGCGGCTCTGATCAACCTTGAACCAGCGCGAAAACGTCTCGGTATCGGTCATTACTGTGCCCTGCGCAGATCGGGCAGAACATAGTCCGCAAATTGTTGCCTCAGGGTCAGCTTGGACACTTTGCCAGTCGCAGTGAGCGGCAGGGCATCGACGTAGATCACGTCATCCGGCAATTGCCATTCGGCGAAATGCGCGGCCATGTGATCGTGCAAAGAGGACAGGTCAGGCGGCGGCTCTGATCTGGCTACGGCGACGAGAATGGGCCGCTCGTCCCATTTTGGGTGCGGCATGGCGATCACTGCGCAGCAGGTGATACCGGGGTGGGCTGTTGCGACATTCTCGAGGTCGATTGAGCTGATCCATTCGCCGCCGGATTTTACCAGATCCTTGGCCCGGTCGTGTACGGTTAGCCGCCCTTGGGAATCTACAGTGGCAATATCTCCGGTGGCGAACCAGCCATCGGCGTCGATGGCGGCTGCGCTGGCGGCAGTATTATCGAAGTAGCCGGAAATGATGCTGTTGCCGCGCACGTGCAACTCGCCAGTGCCGTGCCCGTCGTGGGGGATCAGCGCACCGTTGTCGCCGACCAGTTTGAAGTCGACGCCAAAGCACCGCTGTCCGGCGTTGGTCTGGGCCGCCATCCGGGTGGCGGTGTCCAGCGTGGCGATGTCCGGTCCGGGGGTGCCGCGTGCGCCGACCGGGCTCATCTCGGTCATGCCCCAGCAGCGGCTGACCTGTATGCCACGTTCCTCATAGGCCAGCGCCAGCGAATTGGGCATGGCAGAGCCGCCGACAACCAGATCAAGGAACCCAGCAGGCGGGCGGCCGCGGTTTTCAATCTCGGCCAGCAGTCCGGCCCAGACAGTGGGGACGCCCCATGCTGAATAAACCTGCTCTGCCTCCATCAGGGACCACAGGCTGGTCCCGTCCAGCGCGGAACCGGGCATGACCAGCGTCATACCCATTAGCGGCGCGGCATAGGGCAGGCCCCATGCGTTGGCGTGAAACAGCGGGACGACCGGCATGGCACGATAGCCCGCGCGAAAGCTGCTGGTCTGGCTGAGTGGCACCATCATCGTATGTAAAACAGTGGATCGGTGGGTGAACAGCGCGCCCTTGGGATCGCCGGTGGTGCCGGATGTATAGCACAACGCGGCGGCAGTATCTTCGGGCAGATTGGGCCAATCATAGGCTGTAGGCTGGTCAGCGAGAAACTGTTCGTATGAAGCAAAGACAGTCTCTGTTTCGGCCTGAATCGCATTCTCCGTGAGCGTAACGAAGGCCAAGTCGGCGGGCAGACGATCCCTCAGCCGGTCAATCAGCGGGATAAAATCCGGTTCGAGAAACAGTATCCGGTCGCTCGCGTGGTTGAAGATATAGATCAGTTGGTCGTCTGAGAGGCGCGGGTTGATGGTGTGACAGACAGCGCCCATGCCGGAGATGGCGAAGTATAGTTCAAAGTGGCGGTGGGAGTTCCATGCGAGGGTCGCGATCCTGTCGCCTTGGCGTATGCCGTGGGCAGTCAGGGCATGGGCGAGTTGTGCCGCACGGGCCAGTGCGTCGGGGTAGGTATATCGATGAATGCCGTCCGGGGTCGCGGATACGATGCCCTCATGTGGTGTGACCTCTGCCGCATGGGTCAGGATGTCGATAATCCGCAGGGGCCGGTGCATCATCATCCCCTTCATCTGCCGACACCTTTCGCGATTACGTGTTCGCGCGCACGGTGGCACAAAGCGGTTTGGTGATCAATTCCCGCACCCGGCCCTTGACGTTGAACCGCCAGACCCGCAAGTAGCAGGCAATCCCTCATGCAGGAGAAAGCAGATGTCCTTGGACCGTTCCATCAAAATTGCTCCGTCGATCCTTTCGGCGGATTTTGCCAATTTCGGCCAGGAGATCGAGGCGATCGAGGCCGAGGGCTGTGACTGGGTGCATGTGGATGTGATGGACGGGCATTTCGTACCGAACCTCACCTTTGGCCCGCCGCTGGTCAAGGCGATCCGCAAACACATCAAGACGGTGATGGATGTGCATCTGATGATCGCGCCGGTCGATCCCTATATCGATGCCTTTGCCGATGCAGGCGCGGATGTTCTGACGGCGCATCTGGAGGCCGGGCCACATATCCACCGCACGTTGCAGGCCATTCGCGGTGCCGGGTGCAAGGCCGGTCTGGCGCTGAACCCCGGTACGGGGGTCGGTGATGTCGCGCATCTGTTGGATATGGTTGATCTGATCTGCGTGATGACGGTTAATCCCGGTTTTGGCGGACAGAAGTTCATTCACAGTCAGGTCGACAAGGTTAAGACCCTACGCGAGATGATCGGCGACCGGCCTATTCATATCGAGATCGACGGCGGCATCACGACCGAAACCGCGCCACTGATGGCGGCGGCGGGGGCGGATGTGCTGGTGGCGGGATCGGCTGTGTTTACGGGTGGCAGTGTCAGCAATCCGGCACCCTATGGCCAGAACATCCGGGCGATCCGGGATGTTGCCGAGGCCGCGCGCGCCCGCTGAGCAATCAGCCCTTTTGACGCGCGCCGACTACGACGGCGAGAAAGCACAACATAGGCAGCAAGGCCAGAATCGAGATAGGCAGCAAGGCCAGAATCGAGCCGATTTTTCGCGGTTGCCTCGCCGATTCTGGTACGTGAAAAATGGGGCCGTGCGCGGCGTGTGACGAAGGCTGACGCGCGGGCGCGTATCAGTATATTGGGGGGGTATGGTGATTTATGTGATTCCCGATATTCACGGGCAAAAGGCTATGCTCGACACCGCGCTGGCGCGGATCGAGGCGGATGGAGGTGCCGACGCGCCGCTGGTCGTGTTGGGTGATCTGGTGGACCGTGGGCCAGACAGCCGGGGCGTGATCGACACGCTGATGCGGGGACAGGCCGCCGGGCGCGACTGGACCGTGCTGCGCGGAAACCACGATCAACTGTTTGTGGATTTTCTCGAGCGCGGACAGATACATTCGGCCAATATTATATCGGGGCGCAGCTGGCTGAATGAGCGGCTAGGCGGGGCGCAAACGCTGGCATCCTATGGTGTCGACAGCAGCGAGGATGCGCCGAACTGGCAGGCGGCTTGCGCGGCGGTTCCAGACGCGCATGTGCGCTATCTGAAGGGGTTGCCGTATTACCACCTGCAAGATGACAAGTTGTTCGTCCATGCCGGAATCCTGCCGCAGGCACCGCTGGAGTGGCAGAGCGAAAAGGACATGATCTGGATCCGCGAGCCCTTTCTCAGCTATACGGGGCGATGGCCGTGGCTGGTGGTGCATGGACATACGGCGCAGGACTATCCCAGCCATCATGGCAACCGCGTCAATCTGGATGGCGGCGCGGGCTGGGGCAGGCCGCTTTACCCGGCGGTGTTTGATGGGGATGATTGCTGGTTATTGACCGAAACGGGGCGCGTTCCGCTGCGTCCGTGATCCGCGTTGTGACGGAAAGTCATGTTTGCCAGCGGTCCGTGATCCGCGATAACGTTCGACAAAGCAAATCAAGGGGATCGTGACATGACGGATATTGTAATTCTGGGCGGCGCGCGGACAGCCATCGGCACCTTCGGCGGATCGTTGGCCGGTGTAAAACCAACCGAATTAGGTGCGCATGTTGCGCGTGCGGCGCTGGAACGGTCCGGGGTCGAGGGGGGCCAGATCGGGCATGTGGTCTTTGGCCACGTGATCAACACTGAGCCGCGCGACATGTATCTGAGCCGTGTTGCCGCGATGGATGCGGGTATCCCCGCGAGCACGCCCGCGATGAACGTGAATCGTTTGTGCGGATCGGGTGCGCAGGCCATTGTGTCGGGCATTCAATCGCTGATGCTGGGAGATTGCGATTATGCGCTGACCGGCGGAGCCGAGAGCATGACGCGTTCGCCCTTTATCAACCCCGATCAGCGTTGGGGCGCCAAGATGGGCGATATTCGGACGCTCGACATGATGTTGGGCGCACTGAACTGTCCGTTCGGGACCGGACATATGGGGATCACGGCCGAGAATGTCGCGGCAGAGCATGAAATCAGCCGCGAGGCGCAAGATGCCTTTGCGCTGGAGAGCCAGAACCGCGCGGCGGCGGCGATCAAGGCCGGGTATTTCAAGGATCAGATCGCGCCCATCGACGTGAAAGTGCGCCGGGATATGGTGGCGTTTGATACAGACGAGCATCCCAAGGCGACGACGGCAGAGGCGCTGGCCGGGCTGCGCACGGCGTTCCAGAAAGACGGCACCGTGACGGCCGGCAATGCGTCGGGCATCAATGATGGTGCGGCGGCGATTGTTATGGCGCGTGGCGATGCCGCGCAAAAGGCAGGTCTGAAACCGCGCGCGCGGGTATTGGGCTATGCCCATGCGGGCGTGCGCCCCGAGGTGATGGGCATCGGTCCGGTCCCTGCGGTCGAGGCATTGTTGGCGCGGACAGGCTTGAGCGCGGATGATTTTGACGTGATCGAGTCGAACGAGGCATTCGCGGCGCAGGCGCTGGCGGTGAACAAGGGGCTGGGGCTGGACCCGGCTAAGGTCAATCCCAATGGCGGCGCGATTGCGCTGGGTCACCCGGTCGGCGCAACAGGTGCCATCCTGACGATCAAGGCGATGTACGAGCTGGAACGCACCGGGGGATCAAAGGCGCTGATTACCATGTGTATCGGCGGTGGTCAGGGTATCGCGCTGGCAATCGAGCGGGCCTGATAACAGCAGACTCTAATCCAGCCGGATCGTGACCCTTGAGGCGCGACCGCTGGCGTCGATCACCGATAGTTGAGAGAACCCTGTGCTGAGTCCCATCAGCTGGGCCTGACGGGTGTGCACGCCAGTCAGCAGGGGTGTGCCGTTGGCCATCCATGTAAAGGGTGGTTTGCCGTCGCGAACCTTGACCGGTAGCCCATATTCGCTGGACGCGAGCCGTGCGCCGTCGGGGGGAAAGATCAGCTTTGGTGCGTCCGGTGCGGCGGTAAAGACCGCATCGCGTGGGGTGAAGCGGCGCAGGGGTTGTGGCAGTTCAGCGGTGGACAAGATCAGTGTTTCGGGTGGTGGCGCGGGCAGGGGGTCGCGTGTTTCTTTTAGCCGCTGGAAGGCTTCGAACAGCACCGGCGCTGCCAGATCACCGCCAAAGGCGCCGGGAACGGGTGTCCCATCCGGTCGTCCGATCCAGACACCGGCCACATGCGCGCGGTCATAGCCGATGGCCCAGGCATCGCGGTGCCCGTAGGAGGTGCCGGTCTTGTACGCGAGTGTGCGGCGCGGGGCGTTTGGTGGCGGCGAGAGGCCCGCGAGGATATCACCAACCTGCCATGCAGCAGAGCGGCTGAGGATACGTTGGCGTGCCCCTGTCGGTGCCGGATCGCGCCAATAGAGCGGGGTCGCCTGACCGCCCTGAGCGATGGCGGCATAGACCTGCACCAGATCCGTCAGGCTGATCCCGACGCCCCCCAATGCCACGGCCAGTCCGGCGCGGTCGCCGGACATGGCAGTCTGCGCGCCAGTGCGACGCAGGGCGTCCATCAGATGCGCCGGGCCGATTTCGTTCATCAGCAGGATCACGGGAATGTTCAGCGATTGGCGCAGTGCCTCTGTCACCGTCAGTTCACCCCGGAACTGGCCATCAAAATTCTGCGGTGCGTAGCGGCCAAAGGCAACCGGGCGGTCATCAATCAGGGTTTGCGGATGTGCCAACCCACGGTCAAAAGCCATGCCGTAAACCAGCGGTTTGAGCGTTGATCCGGGCGAGCGCAGAGCCTGCGTCATGTCAATGAAACCCTGCCGCGCATCTGCGCCGGTCAATCCGGCAGACCCGACAGAGGCGAGGATTTCTCCGTTGCGGTGATCGGCCAGCACAATCGCGACGGACAGGTTGCGGGGCAGGCCGCGCAGGGCCTTGGCAGCCAGTGTTTCCAGCTTGGTCTGGAGCAGGGCATCCAGCGTCAGGTGATGACGGGTTTGCCCCGGTGCCGCGTTGCGTGCCCGGTCGGCCATATGTGGCGCGATGGCAGGGAAGGCGCGGCGCGTGGTTGGGACGGGTTCTGTCAGCGCGGCCTCGGCGGCCTCGGTCGTCAGTCTGCCAGCGAGAACGAGCCGGTCCAGCACGCGGTCGCGTGCGGCCCATGCTGCAGCGTGGGCGCGGTCGGGGCGGCGGGCCTCGGGCGATTGCGGCAGGGCGACCAGCAGCGCCGCCTCGGCGGGGGTCAGGCGGTTCGGTTCCTTGCCGAACCACGCCAGCGTGGCGGCGCGGATGCCCTCGAGGTTGCCGCCATAGGGGGCGTGGGTCAGGTAGAGGGTGAGGATCTGATCCTTGGTCAGTTGTCGTTCCAGTGCGAGGGCGACGCGCATCTGGCGCAATTTGCCGGTCCATTGTCCTGTGCCGCTGTCCTCAAGCAGACGGGCGACCTGCATGGTCAGGGTCGAGCCGCCGGATATGATTTCGCCATTCCATGTGGCTTGCCACGCGGCGCGGAGCATGGCGTGCGGGTCTATCCCGGCATGGGTGGCAAAGCGTTTATCCTCATACCCGATCAGCATGTCGATGAAGTTCGGGTCGACCTGCCCCAACGTAACGGCCAGCCGCCAGCGTCCGTCGGCGACGGTGTAGACGCGCAGCAGACGGTCCTCGCGGTCGCGTATTTCGGTTGATGTTTCGCTAAGGAGCGGTGGCAGCCGAGTAGCATCAACCCATAGGTCGAGGCGATCACGAGCGTAGCCCGTGACCGTCAGCATCAGTGCCAGAACCAAAAGGAGACGGTCAAGCCGCACCATGCGATCCGCCTTTGACAAGAGCGAGGCCCGTCGCGAAGGGACGGGCCTCTGGAGGTTATTCGGCGACAGTCATTGCGCCGGTGTCGGTATGGGCCCGGTATCGGGGGCGATACATATCCTCGACCGTTGCCGCCGGGTGATGGTAGCTGCCCGGTGATATGGCGCGTACGATGTAGGCCAGTGTGAGCGGATCATTACTGCGCCAGTCGACAGCGGCAATAAAGCGGTCCGAGCGGAACTCGGAATGCTCGGCATTGGCGGTTTTTAGCCAATCAAGCGAGCGCACATCGCCCGAGCGCAGCAGGTTCGGGTTGTCGATCTCCAGCCCTGCGGGCAGCGGATCGTTGATGATCAACCGGGCCTCGCCCTTGCCGGCGGGCAGCACCTTGATCACTGCGACCAGACGCGCGCCGCTGCTGACATTGTCCAGCGTTGCCGCGTTGCCGTCCAGATCGTAGTAGCTGCGTTCGATCCGGTAGCCGTATCCGCCAGCTGCCTCAGGTATCTGCGGCACGCCGAGGGTGGTCAGCGTGATGTCGGTCGCTGTACCACCGGTGTTGCGGATCGCCTGAGGTGTCAGCGTTTCGGCCTCGACCATGCGCACGAAAGGACCGGCAACGGCCTCGCCGTTCAGGGTCAGTCCGTTCGCGGACGGATCGTCGATCAGCGCGCGCGCCGCCAGCAGGGTCCATGCCTGTTCCTGCGTGGACATATGCGGACCGGTGCGGCCCAGTTCGCTGGCCAGTTGGGTGGTATCGGCGGCCTGACTGCCCGCCTCGACGATCAGCGCCAGAACGCCGGCCCGATCACGGTATTGCGTGCCGTAATCGGCGCGCCAGAGCTGGCCTTCGTCCGTGGCGGTCTTCGACATGCGGTCGACCGCCGCGCGGAACATCCGGTCGGCGCGGGTTTGATCTCCGTATGACGCGAGTGCCGCACCCAGCTGTGCCAGTGCCAGCGGCGTGGCGAAATCGCCTGCCTTGACGTCGGCGTAGTAGCGCAGGTCACCCATGCGGGCGGCACCTTCGCGGGCCAACACCATCAGCGCATAGGCGACATCCTGACCACCATTGTCGAAGTCGGGTGCATAGTTCAGCCGGTTGCGCAGGTTATCCATCGCCATCGTGAACGCGCGGTCGGGGACGTCGTGCCCTTCGGCGCGGGCGCGGCTGAGGAAGTCGGCGACGTAGGAATCAAGCCAGAAGTCACCCGATTCCGCGCGCCACAGGCCAAACGCCCCACCCGAGGTCTGACGGGTCAGGACACGTTCGATGCTCTGCTCGATGCGCAGGGCGATCTGCGCGTCATTGCCGAGGTTCAGCGCCTTTGCCACTTGGTTATAGTAAAGCAGGGGCATGGCGCGCGACGTCACCTGCTCGGTACAGCCATAGGGGTAGCGGTCAAGCGCCTGCAAGAGCGCGGGCGCATTGAGCCGCGCCAGCGGTCCGGCGGAAATCACCGCCTGTCCGCTGCCGGGCTTCATCGCGGCAAAGACAGCGTCATCCAGTGTGAACGTATCGCCTGCCGCCAGTTCGAACCGGCGGGTTTCAGATACGGCCGGATCATTGGACCGTACGGGTAAGGTCAGCGATTTGGTCAACTGCTTGCCATCGGGTGTGGTCAGCGCGATCTGCACCTCGTAATCGCCAACATCGCCAGCGGTGATAGGCAGGCTGAAGGATGCCTTGGCGTTGGTGTCCAGATCGAAACCTGACGGGATATTGCCCGCAAGCGTGACGCCCGGAGCACTGACATCAAGGCCCATGCGGCCTGTGGGGCCGGTGGCATGTACGATTTCCAGCAACAGGCGGCTTTGGTCGCCCGGAGCGAGGAACCGGGGCAGTGACGCGGTCACAACGACCGGGTCACGCACCAGCACATCGGCTGCGGCCTCGCCGACTGCGCTGCCTGACCACGCGATTGCCATTAGGCGTACGGTGCCGTTGAAATCGGGGATGTCAAACTGCGCCTCTGCGGTGCCATCGGCATTCACGGCTATCGGGCCGGTGAAATAGGCCACCAACTCGTCCGTCGGGGGCGGCGATTGCATCTGCATCCCGTTGCCTGCGTCACCGCCCGAACGGACCTGCCCCTGCGCGCCATTCATTCCGTCGATGAGACGGCCATAGATATCGCGAATTTCCACGCCAAGGCGGCGTTGGCCAAAGTAGTGTTCGGACGGGTTGGGGCTGTCGAACCCGGTAAGGTTCAGAATGCCCACATCCACGGCAGCGAGGGTCACATAGCCAGTGCTGCCCTCTGCCAGTCCGTCCACATTAACGGTCGCGGTCATTGATCCGCGTGGTGTCATCGCCTCGGGGGCGTCAATGCTGACGTTCAGAGATTTGGCACCCGGATCAATCTTGGCATAGCTCAGGCCCAGCGCACGCGCCGGGTTCTGACCGGCGGCCACATCCATCGGGCGGATCACCTGCGCCGTGACATAGGCACCGGCGCCCCAGTCATCCGTGACCGTCAGAGGGATGGTGTTTTCGCCCTCGGCAACTTCGACCGCCTGCATGTCGATCACGCGATTGGACATCACGGTGATCAGCGCGGTGCCCGCATAACGCGGTACGATCCGAAGTTGTGCGGTATCGCCAGAGCGATAGCCCTCGGCATCAAGTGACAGTTCCAGCGTATCGGGCGTCTGGCTGGTATCGGCAGGGGCGTACCAGCCTGCGTAGAAATCGTCAGATGCGGCAACATAAGCCCCATCGGTGCGTTCCACGACCAGCTCGTAGCGGCCCCATTCCACATCGCCGGAGATCGTCAGCGGGGTATCGCCCAATGCGCCGCTGCCAGAGGCAACCCGCTTGCGGGTCGTAACTGGTTCCCACTCCCAATTGCCCCATTGCTGATACCATTGATAGCGGGTGCTGACGCGGTTCAGAGTCCAGTTGACCTGCATCGGTTCGCGGTTCAGATCAGATCCGAGGCCAATGACGCTAAAGCGTGCTTCGCCGCCTTCGGGCACGACGCCGTCGAATTCTGGCTTGATGCCGATCATCGACCCTTGGGGGGCGACCATGCGTTTAATCTGGCGCTCTACCGGGCGGCCAGAGCCTTCGCGCAGGCGCAGGGCGATGGTGGCCTCGAACGGACGATCGTTGGCGTCCATTTCGGGCAGTTCCAGCGGCACGGACAGGTTGCCTGCGGCGTCAGTGGTATAGCTGTCCATATAGGACGCACGGCTGGAGGCCTGCGCGTCGTAGCGGCCAAAGACGTAGCCGGGGAATTCGTCGACGCTGCGGCGGGGGCGCAACAGCAATTCGCCCTCGGATTTCAGGCCCGCGCCGGGTGCGCCAAAGAGGTATTTGGCGGCAACCTGCAAGTCGGGCAGATCGCTGGCCTGCATCAGGCCCTCCGGCAGAGTCAGGTCAAAGTCGATCCGTTCGGGCAGGAAATCCTCGACCAGCAGTGACTGTGTTGCCAGCGCGGGGGCGTCAACGTCAGCCTTGATTTCCAACTGCCATGTGCCGCGCGGGGCGGTGCCCGCGATAGGCATGTCAAAGACGTGCCCGCCCGCCGCATCATCGGCAGAGAAGTGGCGCGCGTATTCCACCCCGTCGGGGCGGGTCAGAATCGCGGTCAAAGGCAGGCCGGTGATGGCCTCGGCGACGCCATCACGGGCCAGTGCCGTGGCATGGATCACCTCGCCCGCGCGATAGGCACCGCGATCGGTGGCAAGAAACACATCGACCGGCGGGGCTGGTGGGCGTCCCTCGACGCCACGATCGGACAGGTCAAATGCCGGGTCGGTCAGCGACAGGAACGCCATGTCCTGTTCGCCGGCCTTGGCAAGGATCAGCGCCGGTGCCGCGCCGTCGGTGCCGCGCGACAGACCGGGGTCAAAGCGTACGTGGCCTTGGGCATCGGTGGTGGCGGTGCCCAGTACGCTGTTAGCGCGCGACAGCAGGGTGATTTCGATCCCGTCCAGTGCGTCCGCATCAGACAGGCCGCGGGCAAACACATGCAGCCCGTCGGTGCCGTTGAGCGTGGTGAGGCCCAGATCGGTCAGGACGAACCATTGCAGCGCGCCGGGATCATCATAGTGCGGAACGCCTTCGATCCGCGCACCCAGCGTGTAAATACCCGGCGGTTGGTCGGCCAGCACGTCGCCCAGTGGCAGGCGGGTGGTCATATTCTGGTTGAGGGTGTTCTGTACCTCGCCGATGCCGGTCCAGACTTCCTCTGAGATGTTCTCTTCGAACGTGTTGGCCTGATAGTCGCTGATCGGGCGGCCGAAATAATCGTCCTGCATGGCGCGCAGCAGGTTGCGGTCACTGACGCGGCGCAGGACCAGATTGACCGTGTCGAGGTTCACGGTCTCGATCGGCAGGGCCGCGTCGACGGCGCGGGGCAGCACATAGGCGCGCCCTGGAAAGCTGACATTGGGCGAGCGGTCGCGGATATACAGCGACAGTTCGACATCCTTGATCAGCTTTTCGCCATTCGCCGCAGGCAGGCCCTTGCGGAAGGTGACGGTGTAACGCTGCCCGTGCTGGACGCCGTCGATGCAAATCTGACGTTCGTCAGGCTGGACCACGAGATTGGCGTCGGGAAGCTGCACAAAGGGCGTGTAATCTGTACCGGCCTCGATCAGAGGTTCGGAAAATTCGGCGCAGATGCGTGGTGCGGCTGCCTCGTTATCGGCGCGGTGTTCGGTGATGCGAAAGCCGTATTTGGCGATGGCGCTATCCAGCGCGGCGGTCACATCCGCTCGCGGCTGAATTTCGCTGGCCAGACGCAAGGCCTGAACCATGTCCCGCCCGCGGCGATCCTTTTCCAATGCGTCGGCCAGCACCATCAGCGCATTGACGCGCGCGCCGTCATTGCGGGCGCGCAGATAGCCATTGATGGACGCCTGAAGCGCCTGATATTTATACTTGTTCTGGTCTTTCTGAATCAGTAGCGACAGCCGGGCGTATTCGGTCCATTGATCGGCGGCATCGGTGATGGATGTGGCCGCCCCGGTCCAGCGCATTGCGTTGAGGTAGTCATTTTGTTGCAGGCGATCCTGCGCCGCCTTGAGCATTGCCTCGGCCGACCATTGTCCGGCGGGGTGCATGCCGCCGATGCGACGCGCCAGATCATTGGCGTTTTCGATCATGTAGCTGCCAGTGAACTCCAGATCGGCGATGCGGCTGTCCACTTGGGCCATAACTGCCTGATCGGTGGGCAGAATACGCGCGGAATACGCGCCTTCATAGGCCACTTCCTTGGTGACATCGCTCTTGGGGAAGCAGGCGTTGGATTTGGAATTGAAAGTGAACGCCTGACACGCGGGATTGTTCAGGCAGGCATTTCGGCAGGTGACATAGCTGGTGTCAAAAATTGCCTGCAAATCCGAGCCGTAGTAATCAATATCATTGGTCACGACAGCGCGTCGGTCGGGAAATCCGGATTGCGCCGCCACTTGGGCAGCAAAGACGATCAAGGCGATTACGGAAAACAATGCGCGGAGCATGGGCACCCTCCTGAAAATGGACAGCGGCATGGTGCCATGCAGTTGGGCCTTCTGGCAATGATTCCAGACCGACTATTAAATAGTTGTTCACCTTGATCGTCGAATGTCATGTCGAATGACACTGTGGCACGGCGGAGGGCGGCAATGAGCCTTGCCAATAAATTGGCGCAGGAACGGCGCTCCAGACTGGCTGCGGAGCGGCTGTTGGAGCAAAAACAGGCTGAGTTGCACGAGGCCAATCGCAAACTGGGGCATCACGCCCGCAAGCTGTCCGATGAGATCGTCGTCACCCGCGCCAAGGTGCAGACGGTTCAGGACGAAAACCAGCGCGTGAAATCCGATCTGACGGTGGCCAATGAGAAGGTCGAGATCGCCGAGCGGCGGCTGTGGCATTCGATCGAGGCTATTCAGGACGGCTTTGCCTTTTTTGATGACAACAGCCGCATGGTGGCAGCAAATCCCGCGTATATGGCCGTTTTTGAAGGGCTGGAGGATATACGGCCCGGTGTCAGCTATGTGGAAATCCTGCAATTTCTGACCGAAGAAGGTATCGTCGATATTGGCGATCAAAGGCCCGCCGCATGGCGTGAAACGATGCTGGATCGCTGGCAGAGCCCGGAACCCGAGCAGGCCATCATCCGATTGTGGACTGGGGCGTATATCAAACTGATCGACCGACGCGGGCATGGCGGCGATGTGGTCAGTCTGGCGCTGAACATCTCTGATACGGTGCGCTACGAAGAGCAACTGAAAGAGGCGCGGCGCAAGGCCGAGGCGGCAAACCGGGCGAAATCATCGTTCCTCGCGAATATGAGCCACGAGATTCGCACGCCGATGAATGGTGTCGTCGGCATGGCAGAGTTGTTGCAGGATACCCGACTGACTGACGAGCAGTTGCTTTACGCCAATACGATCAAGAATTCGGGCGAGGCGTTGTTGGTGATCATCAATGATGTGCTCGATTACTCCAAGATTGAGGCCGAGAAGCTGGTTCTGCATCCCGAGCCGTTTGATCTGGAACGGTGTATTCACGAATTGATCATGTTGATGCACCCCAAGGCGCGTGATCAGGGTTTGGACGTCGTGCTGGACTATGACCTGTTCCTTGCCACCGAATTCATCGGTGATCCGGGGCGGTTGCGGCAGGTCCTGACCAATCTGATGGGTAATGCGATCAAGTTTACCAAGGTCGGGCAGGTCGTGGTCCGCGTGACCGGCGTGCCGGATGCTGAGTCCGGGAATGTAACGGTGCATGTCGCGGTCGAGGATACCGGGATCGGTATTCCGGCTGACAAGATCGATCATGTGTTTGGGGAGTTCAACCAAGTCGATGATGAGCGCAATCGCATGTTCGAGGGCACCGGGCTGGGATTGGCGATTTCACAAAAACTGATTCGTCTGATGGGTGGTGAAATCTGGGCCGATTCAGTCGAGGGCGTGGGATCGACCTTTGGCTTTCAGATTACGATGCCGGTGGCGGGCTGCGACGCCCCTGCAAAGCCCGCGCTTTCGGGGATGTTGCAGCGTGTGATGGTGGTGGACGGCACTGAAATCAGTCGGATGATCGTGCAAAAGCAGTTGGCGCTGCTGGGGGTTGAGACCGTCTGCTGCGCGAATGCAGTCGAGGCGCTGGAGCAGCTGGACGGGCGGATAGATCTGGTGCTGAGCGATCACATGATGCCCGATATGGATGGGTTGGCCCTGACAATGGCAATTCGCGAGTCCGGCAATGACGTGCCAATCATCATCCAGAGCGCGAACACCGGGCAGATCGAAAGTGATGCGGCGCGCAACGAGCTATGCGCGGTGCTGCACAAGCCTGTCGCTCGACAAGAATTGTTCGCGACGCTGGCTGGGTTGGAGGATGTATTGCGGCGCGACGTGCGCACAGCGGCGGCGCCGGTCGTGGATATCGGCGCTGCAGGATTGTCGCCTGAATCGACGCCGAGACAAAGAACCCCACAGCCGAGCGCGCAGCGCAGTATGCGCGTGCTGGCCGCAGAGGATAACCGGACCAATCGGCTGGTCTTTGGCAAGATGGTCAAGGCGCTGGATATCACTCTGGAGTTCGCCGCCAATGGCCACGAAGCTGTCGACCTCTATCAGAGTTTTGCGCCGGATATCGTGTTCATGGATATTTCGATGCCCGGTATGGATGGCAAGGAGGCGACGCAGGCTATTCGAAAACTGGAGAAAATATCGGGCGGTCATGTTCCGATCATCGCGATGACAGCACATGCATTGAACGGCGATGACGAAAGTATTCTGGCTGCGGGGCTGGATCACTACATGACCAAACCGCTGCGCAAGGCGCTGATTCACGACCATATCCGCAACGCTTGCCCTGACGGGGTGCGCGCGCCGTTGGCAGAGATTGATAGTGCCTAGGCCGCCTTGGCGGCTACTTCTTTGCGGACAAACACCGGGCGGTCCACCTCGGACATATCCGGCTGGAATGCGTAGCCGCCCACATCGAATGCGTGGAGCGCGCCGACATCGCGCAGGCGGTGTTGCACGATGTAGCGCGCCATGGCACCGCGGGCTTTCTTGGCAAAGAAGCTGATGATCTTTGGGGTGCCGGCGCGCTCTTCCATGAAAACGGGGGTGATCACGCGCAGGTCGAGCGCGTCGGTGTCCACTGCGCCGAAATATTCCTGACTGGCGCAATTCACCAACACGTCGCTGGCGGTCTCTGCCGCCTGGGCATTCAGGGACCGCGAGATTTTCGCGCCCCACCAATCATAGAGCGATGCGCCGCGCGGGGTCTTGAGCCGACTACCCATTTCAAGGCGGTAAGGCTGTATCGCATCGAGTGGGCGCAGGGCACCATAAAGGCCGGAAAGGATGCGCAGATGATCCTGCGCGTAACGCATTTCGTCCTCGCTGAGGGTGCTGGCCTCTAGCCCCTGATAGGTGTCCCCGGCAAAGGCGAGCGCTGCTGGTTTGCTGTCCATCGTGCCGAAATCGCGGAACCGGTCGGCGTTGAGCTTGGCCAGCGGCGCGCTGATCTTCATCAGCTTTTGCAGATCGGCCTCGGTCAACTGGCGGGCGTGTTCGACCAGTGCCTCTGCCTCGTCCAGAAACGCGGGCGTGGTGGCGGTAATCCCCTCTGCCGGGTTCATATCGAGCTTTTTGGCGGGTGAGACGACGACGAGCATGTGGTCTTCCTAACTAATGGGTGCCCCTCTGATTTAGGGGTTACCGTGCAGAACGTCCAGAAATGCATCGCCGAACCGTTCGGCGCGCTTGTCGCCCAGAATACGTGCCATCTGTGCCGGATCACGCGGGCGGGTTTCGGCGATGCGGGTGATCAGGGAGGCGGAGCAACTGAGGGGTTTTTCCAATCCGTCGGTCCCGCGCGAGAGTTGCGAGCCGACTTCTGTCAGACGATCATATAGGTCGCCAGCGTCGCGACCGGCCAGCTTGCGGCGGCTGGGGTGCATCTGGGCCGCTTCGCCGTTGATCACGGCGAGAAAGGCGTCACCGTATTGATCCAGCTTTTTCGCGCCGACACCGCCGATGCGTGCCATCTGGTCCAGATTTTCGGGGCGCGCCTCGGCCATTTCGATCAGGGTGCGGTCATTGAACACTACGTAGGCCGGTACGCGCGCGGCCTCGGCAAAGGCGCGGCGTTTGGCCTTGAGCGCAGAGAGCAGCGGCGCGTCCTCGTCGGAAACCAATGCCTTGACCGCCGGGCGGCGGGCTTTCGATGTCAGCGTGTCCTGTCGCAGGGTGATTTGCGCCTCGCCCTTGAGGATCGGCACCGCAGGGTCGGTCATGCGCAGGGCGCCGTGGCGTTCGGGGTCGGGACGGATCAGGTCGTGGCCCATCATCTGGCGGAATATGCCCTGCCACATGGGGCGGGCGATGTCGCGGCCGACGCCAAAGGTGGGCAGAGCGTCATGGCCGCGCGCGCTGACCTTGTCCGTGACCTTACCAGTGAGAACGTCGATCAGGTGGCCTGCGCCAAAATATTCGCCGGTGCGCAGGATCGCCGAGAGCGCCTTGCGCACTGCTTCTGTCCCGTCAAAGGTGGCGGGGGGGCTGTCACAGAGATCGCAATTGCCGCAGGGCGCGGCATCTTCGCCAAAATAACCCAGTAGCTGCACGCGGCGACATTTCAGCGCCTCAGCCAGACCCAAGAGGGCATTCAGGCGAGTGTGATCGGCAGCGCGGCGTTCTGGTGGGGCCAGCCCTTCGTCAATTTGGGACCGGCGCAGGCGGATGTCGTCAGGGCCAAAGAGCGTGAGCGTTTCGGCGGGGGCCCCATCACGGCCAGAACGGCCGATTTCCTGATAATAGGCTTCGATAGATTTCGGCAGATCGGCGTGGGCGACCCATCTGATGTCGGGCTTGTCCACGCCCATACCAAAGGCGACGGTGGCGACGACGATAAGGCCGTCCTCGGTGTTAAAGCGGTGTTCGACATGGCGGCGCGCGTCGGCGTCCATGCCGCCGTGATAGGCGCAGGATGAATGCCCGGCCTGACCCAATGCCTGTGCCAGTGTTTCTGTGCGCGCGCGGGTGCCGCAATAGACGATGCCGGATTGACCTTTGCGCGCAGCGGCGAAATCCATGATCTGCCGACGCGGTCCATCCTTGGCCGCAAAGGCCAGATGGATGTTGGGACGGTCAAACCCGTGCAGGAAAGTGGCCGGGGGTGTGCCATCGAACAGTTTCTGCACGATCTCGGCCTGCGTTTCGGCATCTGCCGTGGCGGTGAACGCGGCGAGCGGGACATTCAGTGCGCGGCGCAATTCACCGATGCGCAGGTAATCGGGGCGGAAATCGTGGCCCCATTGGCTGACGCAATGAGCCTCGTCCACAGCGATCATGCTGACGCCGATGCGGCGCAGCATGTTCAACGACGATCCGGCAGCAAGCCGTTCAGGCGCGATATAGAGGAGTTTGAGCCGCCCATCGTCCAGTGCGCGCCAGACGTCTTCGGTCTCTTCTTCGGTATTGCCCGAGGTCAGCGCGCCCGCCTCGACACCGGCAGCGCGCAGGGCACGGACCTGATCGCGCATCAACGCGATGAGCGGCGAGATGACGACAGTCACACCCTCGCGCATCAGGGCTGGTAGTTGGAAACACAGTGATTTTCCGCCACCAGTGGGCATGATCGCCAGCACGTTCTGCCCGTCTGCGACTGCTGAAACGATATCCTCCTGACCGGGCCGGAAGGCATCGAATCCGAAAACATCGCGCAAAAGCGTGGCGGCGCCTGACATTATTGGTCCTGTTAGATTTTGTTCAACTGCTCTGACTGTCAGTTTTTCACACTAAGAATCGGTGAACAAGGGTTCGGTGGTATTACTTTGCCTGCATGATCACGAAAGCCCGGACTGCAAGGCCGCAGGCCGCCCTGGCTTTGACGAGTTTAATGGGTCCGGACCCTAAAATATTGACGGGTAAACGTGAACCGCGCGGTTCTATCGAAACGCTTCAGTAAAACGCTGTAGCGTTGTTGAACAGCACGATCCGCAATGCATAGACCGCGACCAGTGCCACAAGAGGGGCAAGGTCGATGCCGGACATCGGCGGCAGGATGCGGCGGATGCGGCTGTAGATCGGGTCAAGCAGACGTTCCAGACCGCCCCAGATCTGTGCGACCAATGGCTGACGCATGTTCAGCACCTGAAAGTTGATCAACCACGACATGATCACATGGGCGATGATCACGAACCACAGGATATCAAGGATCAACATGATGATCTGAAATAGCGATGTCATGGGCGTGCCTGTCTTTGCAAAATCGCCTCACAGGTAAGGCGCAGCGCGGCAAAGCGCAAGGCTTACGCCGGGTGACGGTTGACGTTGAGGTAATGCGGTATGACATAGCAACGCAAAGGAGCCTGCCCATGTACCCCGTCGTCCGAATGTTCTGGCAATTGTTCAAACACCGTAATGATCCGGCGCTGCCACTGACCGGCACCCATGTGTCGCATCATTACTGCCTGCCGTGGGACATTGATCTGTGGATGGAGCTGAACAACGGGCGCACCCTGACGCTGTATGATCTGGGGCGTATTCCGTTGGCGCGGCGTTCAGGTCTGGTGGGTTTGCTGCGCAAAAACCGTTGGGGTCTGACCATGGCGGGGGCGGCGGTGCGGTATCGCCGACGTATTCGCACCTTTGAGCGGATCGAGATGCGCAGTCGTGCGCTGGGATGGGACGCGCGGTTCATCTATCTGGAGCAATCCATGTGGAAGGCGAATGGTGAATGTGCCAATCAGATCGTCTATCGTTCGGCGATCACCGGGGCAAAGGGGATCGTCCCTCCTGCCGAGGCGTTGTTGGCGATGGGGCATGACGTGGAGTCGCCAGAGTTGCCGGGTTGGGTGCAGACGTGGCTGGAGGCCGAGGACCAACGCCCGTGGCCGCCGATTCAGGCCCCTGACATGCAGGAATAACTTGCCCCGATAACGCCTTGGCTGTCATATCGGGCCGAGGCATTTTCAGGGACGAGTTATGAAATCCATTTCGCACGGCAAGCGCATTTGGGGATGGTTCTTTTTCGACTGGGCGAGCCAACCCTATAACACGCTGTTGATCACCTTTATTTTCGCGCCCTACGTCAAAGAGCTGATCGGAGACGGGGCACAAGCACAGGCAGCGTGGGGCTTCGGTATCGGCGCAGGTGGTGTCATCATCGCGTTGCTGGCCCCGGTTTTGGGTGCGATGGCGGATCATTCAGGTAACCGGCTGGGATGGATCAAGCTGTTTTCAGCAATGTATGTGATCGGCGCCTTTGGCATCTGGTGGGCGATGCCGCACGATTTTGATCTGGTCACGATCCTTGTTTTCTTTGTCATCGGCATGATCGGGATGGAGTTCGCGACGATCTTCACTAACTCGATGTTGCCGGATCTGGGGACCAAGGAGGAAATCGGTCGCATTTCCGGCAATGGCTGGGCGTTCGGCTATCTGGGCGGGCTGAGCGCGCTGGTGATCATGCTGGCGTTCTTTGCCGAGAGCGGGGCGACCGGCAAGACGATGATCGGGATTGACCCGCTGTTTGGCCTCGATGCGCATACGCGCGAGGGGACGCGGTTTGTCGGGCCACTGACCGGGTTCTGGTATTTGTTGTTCATGGCGCCGTTTTTCATGTGGGTCCAAGACCCCAAACCCGCTGACAAGGCCCCCGGCGCGGTACAGCGCGCATTGGCGTCAGTCTGGACGACCATCTGCCGGTTGCCGCGCACACCTTCGCTGTTTTCATATCTCGGGGCGTCGATGTTTTACCGCGATGCGCTGAACGGAATGTATTTCTTTGGCGGTATCTATGCGGCGGGCGTGCTGAACTGGTCTGTGGTTGATGTGGGTGTTTTTGGTATCATCGCCATCATCTCTGGCGCTGTCTTTGCGTGGCTCGGCGGGCATGTCGATCAGCGTCTGGGGCCCAAGCCGGTGATCATGGGCTGTATCGTCGTGCTAAGCTTTGTCGCTGTCTCGATCATCTTTGTGTCGCGCGACAGCGTGTATGGCGTCGCCGTCGGGCCAAGGTCGGCGCTGCCGGATATCACGTTCTATGTCTTTGGCGCGATGATCGGAGCCGCAGGCGGTGTCATCCAATCTGCCAGCCGGACGATGATGGTTTTTCAGGCCCGCCCAGGCCATATGGCCGAAGCGTTCGGTCTTTATGGTCTTGCGGGCAAGGCGACCAGTTTCATCGCGCCGATCTCGATCGGGGTGGTGACGACCATGACCGGTAGTCAGCAGATTGGCGTGACTCCGTTGATAGTCCTTTTCGCGGCAGGGTTCTTGTTGTTACTCTTGGTCAAACCGGATGGCGATGACTGACGGGTGAGGTGAAGTGAAATGTTCAAAGGTCTGAAACTGATTGCCGCGATTTGTGCGCTGGCTGTAATGGCGCATCCTGCGGCGTCGCAAAACATCCCCAGTTCGATGAAGGGTGTCGAGGCCAAGCAGCTGTTTGGCAAGAAAAGGGATGGCTCGCGACATGCGCCCGCGCCGTTCGGAAGTTACGCCAAAGGGTGCATGGCAGGTGGTGTGCAACTGCCCGAGACCGGGCCGACATGGCAGGCAATGCGGCTGAGCCGCAACCGCAACTGGGGCCACCCGGAGACGATTGATTTCATTCAGAAGCTATCAGCCAAGGCAGCGCGGCAACCGGGGTGGGCGGGGCTCTATATCGGGGATATAAGCCAGCCGCGCGGCGGGCCGATGCTGTCCGGGCACCGGTCGCATCAGCTGGGGCTGGATGTCGATATCTGGATGTTACCGCCGAACCGATTGAACCTGAGCCGTAACCAGCGCGAGAACCTGTCGTCGGTGTCGATGCGCCGATCCAAGGGTGCGTATACCAATTCCAAGTGGACGCGGGCGCATCACGAGATCATCAAGGCGGCGGCCAAGGACAAGCGTACCGCGCGCATTTTCGTCTTTCCGGGGGCCAAGGTGCAGATGTGCAACGATGAGAAGGGCAACCGCGCGTGGCTGCGCAAAATCCGGCCATGGTGGGGGCATCACTATCACTTTCACGTACGGCTGAAATGCCCCAGAGGCGCGCGTGGCTGTGTCGATCAGGCGGCGCCGCCCGCCGGTGACGGCTGTGCCGATGCGCAAAAATGGGTGAACGACATTCTGAACCCACCCCCGCCAAAGCCGGTTGATCCGAACGCTCCGCCGCCCAAGAAACGCCGGGAATACACGATGGCCGATCTGCCGTCGCAATGCGTGAGCGTTCTGCAATCGAAGTGAGTGCCGGCGCAGAAAAGAGTTTTCATGCCTCCGGCGGGGATATTTCCTGCAAGAAGAAGCGACAGGTGTGTTGACGGTGCAACTTGCGGCGACTAGACCGCATCCGTTCCCGATATTCGGGGACCAAGTCTCCGCAACCTTGTGAAAACGGGAAAATATCATGCGACATCTGACTGGCATTATCGCCATGGCCGCCATTGTTGTGGCCTCGAATATCCTTGTGCAATTTCTGTTGCTGGACGGGCTGCTGACATGGGGTGCGTTCACCTATCCGCTGGCCTTTCTGGTCACCGATGTGATGAACCGCGTCTATGGCGTGGCGGCGGCGCGGCGGGTGGTGTTTGCCGGGTTTCTGGTGGGGATCGTGTGCAGCTTGATCGGTTCGCAGATCATGCTGGAATACGGACCTGCCGTGGCGCTGCGGATCGCGGTGGGATCGGCGACAGCATTTCTGGTGGCGCAACTGCTGGATGTTGCGGTGTTTGATCGGCTACGCGGCGGCGCGTGGTGGCGCGCGCCGCTGGCGTCAACCCTGATTGGATCGACGGTGGATACCGTTCTGTTTTTCTCGATAGCGTTTTCGGCCTCTATCACGGTTTTCGGTGCGGATGCCGATGCGGCGATCAGCTGGGCGTGGGGTGCGGCACCGTTCCTGATGGTGGGGTCCGATGCCCCGCTGTGGGTCACATTGGCGGTCGCGGATTGGGCGGTAAAGCTGTGCGTGGCATTGGTGGCGCTGGTGCCGTTTCGCCTCATCGTGGCGCGGTTGGCGCAAGATGTGCGCTAAAATGTTTTGACAAACGCGAAATCTATGGCAGGCTCATCTTAGGTTCAACATTTGAAAGGAGGTGGTCCAGTGTCCATAGAGGTATTGGAGCGAGGTGTCGGAACAGTTTGGGGGATGATCGCCTAGGGCAGACCCGAAGCGAATGAATGACCCGAATTGGTGCGCCTAACCGGCCCGCCTCCGGAAACTCTAGAGGGCCGTTCCCAATGTGGAACGGCCCTTTTGATTTGGTCTGGGCTGTGCTGAATTTCTGGTATGGTTCTAGGCTTGGCCGGCACACTGCCCTGAAAGGTGGCGAAATGCTGAAGATAAATGATCAGATCACCATCGAGGACTGGGAGCTGACCGAGCAGTTCGTGCGTGCCAGCGGACCGGGCGGGCAGAATGTGAACAAGGTCGCCTCTGCGGTCGAATTGCGGTTCGAAGCGGCGCGTTCTCCGAACCTGCCTGATCCGGTGAAGCGGCGGCTGCAACGGCTGGCAGGGCGGCGCTGGACCAAAGAGGGCGCGCTGATCATCCAATGCGATGAGACGCGCCATCAGGCGCGCAACCGCGATATTGCACGCACTCGGCTGGCCGAGTTGATCACCAAGGCCACGGAAAAGCCAAAGCGGCGGATCGCGACCCGCCCGACGCTGGGATCAAAGAAGCGGCGGCTGAAGGCCAAGAAGGTGCGCGGCGAGGTCAAGGCGCTGCGCGGGAACGTGACGCCGGACGAATGATCAGCGCGACATCGTGAGTGGTGCGCTGGCCGAGAAGGCGGACCCGTTCATTTCGCCGCGGAAACTGAGCAGGCCAGCGGCGGAATTGGCCGAATCGAACCGCAGGAAAATTGTCATTTCCATCTCGTTCGATCCCACGCGAGCCATGGCAGGTGCGCATTGCTCCTTGTCGTTCCGGGGAATGATCTTGACGCCGAAGAGACCGCCGACCGAAATCGGATCGTCAAACATGCTGTCTGTGTCGGGATTCGGGCAGACCACCACGGTGACGCCGTATTCGTCCGAGAATTTAGCCTTTGCCACCTCCATGTCGACAACGGTCAACGCGTCTCCGCCCGGACCTTGGAGGGCATAGGTGTTGGTCCCGACCAGCGTGGGCATCGCTGCCCAGTCGCAGCCGGCAACGTCCGCATGGACCGTTTCCATGCCGCTGTCGGTCGTTGTGTCGATATGTTCGGCAACCGCGTCGGAGACGGCGGGAAGCATTACCATCGACTGCCCCTGACCGGACAGGACGGAGAAGCCGAAATTATCCCATGCGTCCATTTCCATCTGCTGCGGCGGATGCGCCGGAAGTGGAATCGGGATCGGAACACCACCGGCGCGAGCAACACCCGCCTTCTGCCGCAGCGTCCATGAACCGTTGAGAGAGGCGAGGACATCCTGCGCTTGCGCCGTGCAGAAGCCATCATCGGCGGATGCCGTTTGGGTCTGGGCGCTGACTGCGACGATCGTCAGGAAGAATAGTGTTGCCCATGCAGGTTTCATATCATTCGCCTCCGTTTTCTTGCATCTGCTACCTTCATAGCACGTAGAAGCCGACACGGGCCAATCACTGCGCGGTGGGCCGCTGGGTTGTGCGCGTTTATATTCTTGGTGGCTCTGTGCTGCGTTCCTATATAAACCCAAGGCGCAACAGCGCGGAGGAATTTTAGTGGCGAACCATCTCTATCAGGGCGATTTGCCCGACGGTCTGGATCTGGGCCCTGTGGTGGCGATCGATTGCGAGACGATGGGACTGAACCCGCATCGTGATCGGCTGTGTGTTATCCAGATGTCGGGTGGCGACGGCAATGCGCATCTGGTGCAGGTGGCCAAGGGTCAAACAGACGCGCCGAACCTTTGTGCGATGCTGGAAAATCCGGATGTGCTGAAGCTGTTTCATTTCGGCCGGTTCGACATTGCAGCGATGCAGAACGCATTCGGCGCGGTGACAGCCCCGGTCTATTGCACCAAGATCGCCAGCAAGCTGATCCGCACCTATACGGACCGGCATGGGCTGAAAAACCTGTTGCAGGAGTTGTTGGGCGTGGACATCTCAAAACAGCAGCAAAGCTCTGACTGGGGTGCGGCTGAATTAAGCGATGCACAATTGGAGTATGCCGCATCCGACGTTCTGTACCTGCATCAATTGCGCGATGAGTTGAACGCGCGGCTGGTGCGCGAGGGGCGGATGGAAATGGCGCAGGCCTGTTTTGATTTCCTGCCGATGCGTGCGCGGCTTGATCTGGCGGGTTGGCCAGAGCAAGATATCTTTTCTCATTAATGCGGGCGGGGGACAACATCCACTCAGTCGTCGTGGCATGGATGAAGATCATCCTGCCGCTGGTGGCGCTTGGCCTGTTGTCGACCGTTTTTCTGTTCAGTCGCAAGGTCGATCTGGATCAGGTGATACCGTTCAGCCAGATCGACCTGACGCAGCGCGCCCATGATCAGGGGGTGACGAATCCCAGCTTTGCCGGGGTTGCCACGGGGGGCGAACAGGTGTCGTTCAAGGCTGACAAGGTGCGGCCCGACCGAACCAAGGAAGGGCTATTGCTGGCCGAGGAGGTGCGGGCCGAGTTGCGGCTGAATGGGGGGGCGGTGGTCAACATCACCTCCGATTTCGGCGAAAGCGACCAGATCGAATATTCGGCATTGCTGGATGGAAATGTGCATGTCACGACGACAACCGGCTATGATATACGGACGGATCGGATCAACGCCCAGTTCGACACGCTGCGCGCCGAGACGCCGGGACCGGTGAATGGTACCGGCCCGCCGGGCACATTGGAAGCCGGGAGGATGTTGCTGACTTCAGAAGAGGAGGACGGCACTGCACATTTGCTGTTCACCGATGGCGTCAAGCTGGTATACATCCCACCAAAGCAAAAGGACTGATGTACGTGTTTCGCCTCTTACAAGTGATGGCTTTGCTCGGGTTTGCGAGCATGGTGCAGGCTCAGGGTATGCAGGTCGCGTTCGGCGATCAGCAGCAGGACAAAAGCCTGCCGGTCGAAGTGACGGCGGACAAGCTGGATGTCGATCAGAATGACGGCACCGCGATTTTCACCGGCAATGTTCTGATCGGGCAGGGGCAGATGCGCCTGTCTGCGCCGTGGGTTCTGGTAGTGTATCTGGAGGATCGTTCGGGGATCGAGCGATTGCGCGCCAAGGGTGGCGTCACGCTGGTCAGTGGCGAGGATGCCGCAGAAGCAGTGCAGGCCGATTACAACGTGCAGACCGGTATGATCGAAATGGCCGGGAATGTCCTGCTGGTGCAGGGGTTGTCGGCGCTGACCGCCGACAAGATGTTCGTCGATACCGTGGCGGGAACCGCGCGGATGAACGGACGGGTCAAAACGGTGTTGCAACCCGAGGCCAAAGAGTGACCAAACCTGACCTGCATATCGCGCATGAAAGCGACGACGATGCGTTGGGGCTGAGTGTCACGAATCTGCGCAAAAGCTATAAAAAGCGTGTGGTGATCCGTGATGTGTCGATTCGGCTGCGGCAGGGCGAAGTTGCGGCGCTGTTGGGTCCGAATGGTTCCGGTAAGACGACGACATTCTATTCGATTGCGGGCCTGATTTACCCCGAAGGCGGGACAGTCCGGATTGACGGGCGCGATGTGACCAACCTGCCGATGTATCGGCGCGCCAAGATGGGTATCGGCTATCTGCCGCAGGAAATGTCGATCTTTCGCGGGCTGTCTGTCGAGGACAACATCATGTCAATCCTCGACATTTCGCAAAGTGATCGACACAAGCGGCGCGAACGTTTGGAAGAGCTGCTGTCTGAATTCTCTATCGAACACCTGCGGCGCGCGCCTGCGCTGGCGCTGTCGGGCGGAGAACGGCGGCGGGTCGAGATCGCACGTTGCCTGGCGGCTGATCCACGTTATCTGCTGCTGGATGAGCCGTTCGCCGGTGTCGATCCGATCAGCGTAGGGGATATCCGGCATCTGGTTGCAGACCTGAAGAAGCGCGGCATCGGTGTGCTGATTACTGATCATAACGTCCGGGAAACGCTGGAAATCGTCGACCGCGCCTATATCCTGCACGATGGCCGGGTGTTGATGTCCGGTAGCCCGAGCGAAGTCGTCGAGAACGAAAATGTTCGCCGCGTCTATCTTGGTGAGAATTTCAAAATTTCCTGATTTGCTGCGTTGGATTTTCGTGAAGTCTTCACGATCTTGATTGACAATCGAGCCGGAAAGCGCGTCAATTATGGTATGACATTTGAGGTTTTCGAACTGTGTGCTCAGGGATCCGGTCGAACACGACCCAACACGCGCAGCCCCTGCAAATGTCCAATTCCCGCAGCCGAAACAGAGGCTATGCGCGGCGCTTATATGCGATCCGTGCACCCGTTTCGGTGCGATAAATAAAGGAGGTAACATGCGCTATCAAATCACCGGAAAGCAGATCGATATCGGCGAGGCCCTGCAAACCCATGTGAAAGACGAGCTGGGCGCAGCCGTGGCGAAATACGCCGAGCGCCCAACAGACGCGCAAGTGGTTTTTTCCAAGAGTGCGAGCGAGTTTGTATGCGAGTCGATTGTGCACCTGTCCACCGGATTGACCGCGCAGGCCAGAGCGCATGCGCATGAAATCTACGCCGCATTTGATCAATGCTGCGAGAAAATGGAAAAGCAACTGCGTCGTTACAAACGCCGTTTGAAGGATCATCACAGGGACCGGACAGAGCCGGTTGAACTTTTCGGCGCGTCCTCCTATATCCTCGCGTCAGAAGTCGAAGAAGGGGAATCGGAACCCGAGAGCCTGCAACCCATCATCGTGGCCGAGATCGAAGCGCACATCCCGTCGCTGTCGGTCGGCGAGGCCGTGATGCAGATGGAACTGGCGGGCGCCCCTGTTCTGGTATTTAGAAACGAGGCAAAAGACGGGCTCAACGTGGTGTATCGCCGGGAAGACGGCAACATCGGTTGGATTGATCCCTGATACAAGGGCAGCGCACGGACCAGCGGCGTATGTTCGGAGCAAGAAATGGAAGTTTCAATGATCCTCAAGCCCGAGGCCGTGCGCGTACTATCGGCAGCATCGAGTAAAAAGCGTCTGATTCACGAATTGGGTGATATTGCCCATGCCGCCTATGGCGTGAACGCACAAAAGGCTGTTGAAGCACTGCAAGAGCGCGAGAGCCTGGGCCCGACGGGTGTAGGCCACGGGGTCGCCCTTCCTCATGCGCGGATCGACGACGTCGAGAGTGTCGTAGGTGCGTTGGTGCTGCTGGAGAAGCCGATTGATTTTGACGCGGTGGACCGACGTCCCATCGATCTGGCCTTTGCCCTGTTTGCCCCCCGTGATGCCGGGGTCGAGCACCTGAAGGCGTTGGCGCTGGTGTCACGGACGCTGCGCGATGCTGCGCTCTGCGCCAAGCTGCGGGCCAACCGTGATGCCGCGACGCTTTATGCGATCGTCACAGAGGCGCAATCGTCGATCGCTGCCTAGCCCGCTGGTGGGGTGAAACCCCACCCTACGCCCAGCGGTCAAATCCGAACATGATGTAGTCGCGCTGATAGATATCAGATCCCAGCGCCTCAATCTGGTCGTCGTATATGTCGGCCAGTGTGAAGGGCGTGTCGGGCGCGGTGTCGGGAATGGGCGGGGCGCCGGGATAGCCGACCTGTTTGGCCAATGCGCCCAGAGAAAGCATCATCTCATCCTCACGCAGAATAAGATCGGGTAAGGTGAATTGTGCCATACCCTGAAGGACAGCGGACTGGCTGGCCCAGTTTGCATCGACCCGAACGCTGGTCTGGCCGCGCAAGTTGGCCTTGAGAAACTCCAAAAACGCGACGAAGGCCGTGTAATGCGCGCGCCTGTCATAGGTTTCATCCGGGCCAGGGCCGGGAATCGGCAGTTTGTGAAAGTTGCGCAAGGTGCGGCGAATTTCAGTGAGGCAATCCGGGCCGCGGTTGAGGATGCGATGGCAAAAGGCGGCGTGGGCACGTGCAATGGGATGGCGCAACACGGTAAAGCAGCGATGGCCGGGATGCTGCCGCATCCATTGACGCAGCAGTTTTTGGTTCATCTTGGTGTGCAGCCCCTCGGGCGCGACCCCGTCCAGAGCGGCCAGCCAGTCCTCTACTTCGCGCTCTGGTCCGGAACGGATCGGCATATAGCACAGCGGAGCCTCCAGCGCGACGATGTGGCTGGGCACGGCCGCGCCGCGGCGCGGCTCAAAGTTGGGTGTGCGGGTCAGGTTAAACCGGTCCAGCCCGGCCAGCGCCGTGGTCATTTCATCGAAATTGGCGACCTTATCCTCTAGCGCCTGCGGATTCTGGATTTTCAGGTTGCTGTCCAGCTCCTCTAGCGCCTCTTCTGTTCCGAGGAATTTTGCCAGACCATTGATCACACCGAGATCGTTCAGATCCTCGTAGGCGATGTAGAACGCAGTTTGTCCGGTGCGTTGCAGCGTATTCAGCAACAGCAGTTGGAAATCTTGCAGGTTGTGCATATGGCTGTCGAATTCAGCGGCATCAAATGTCGCGCGGGCGTCGCGGCGGCGTTTCACATTGGTCAGTTTCCACTGGCCGGTTTCCTGCGCAATTTTCCAACTGACATAGCTTTCTGCCGGGTTGCGGGTCAGGATGATCTTGGCGCAGCGCGGGTCAGTCAGGGCGAGGTCCAGCGCGCGCGGATCATGGTCATGGAAAAACCGGAAGCCGCCGATGCCGTCAGTGTCGGATTTGATCGCGTCGATCAGGCGGGCAGGGTCGCCCTCTCGCATGGCCTGCGTGATGCCCAGAATTTCGGTTTTGTTTGGGTAGCCGATAAAGTGAGGGTTGAACGCCTCGCCGTGGCAATTCAGTGAATCAAACGAGTTAATGTTGGATTCCAACAGATTGCTGCCGGTTCGCATCTCTGCGAACACCACGAAATAGTCGAAACGTGCAACCATGCGTATTTACCGAACCAGATAGGGTTTGCGTTTACTGCTGGGGGGATCGAGCGGGTCGTGGGCGACGGGAAAATTGCCCATGAGATAGGGGTGCATGCCCTGATTTTTCAGATTTTGCAGGAATTGGCCAAAGCCGGAAAGGTCGGCCATCTTGGGCACTTCTGCGAGGCCGCGCATGTTCTGCTGTGGGCCGATTTCGTCGATGATGGTTTGCAGGGGTTCCATCGGGGCCTCGATGAACTCTGCCATTGTCCAGATGCGCACGCGGGCTTTGGTCCAGGACGAACGCAGGATTTCGAGGTGCTTGCTCTCGATTTGCTGCAGGCGGGCGGCCTCGCGACGGATGTCGGAAAAATTCTGGTTCGACTTAAAGAGCGACACCGCCCATGCCCCTGAAATCACCGAGATTTGCGCATTGGGGTCTTTGGCAATGTCCCAATTGACGGCCTGATTGTCGCGCGGGCTGAACTGAAAGCATTGCCGTTCGCCGCGCGTATTCCAGATCAGCGAAGCAAGAAACGCATGTGGATTGTAATCGCGCAGTGCGGCGCTGTCGCTGAGGGCGCCGTTTACGACCCGCTGGCCGTCGCAGAATTCGGCCCTTTCGGGGGCGAAGATATGACCATGTACGCGAGTGCTGGTCGCGCGCGACAGCCACGCCTCGAAATTCTCAAAGAGGGCGGAAAATCCCTGAAACACCGAATATTGCGCGGATGTCAGGCCATTTTCGCGGGTTTCCACGGGAAAGCGGCTTTGCATATAGAGGCCGGGCCGACCACGTGTGCGCCGCTCGACCGCCTTGGCAAATATGCGATCGATCTTACCGGGATTGGGTTCGGTTTTCTTCATCGCATGGGCGGCGTCAGTGAGGAAGGCATCGTATAACCGGTTGGCATGTGGCCAAATCTTGCGCGCGACGAAGCAATCGGAACGACGTAACAGCTGTAGGTGGTCGTCGTAGAAGATGTGCGGTTTACCCTGATAGTCGAACTTGCTCAGGGTCAATGAGCGGCTTTCGATCTGGCGGGAATATTGTCGTGCGAGGGTTTGAAAATAGCTCTCGTCCGGGATCCACACCTTTGAGAAATAGCGGTCGTACACAGGCCGTTCAGGATCACTGAGGATCGCTGACAGGGTTTGTCGTGTCAGGCACCACCATTGGCTGCCCATATGGGGGACGATGCCGCCGGGGATGCGGCGCCTTAACCCCAAGCCGCGCTGTATCGCGACGTATTTATCAAAGAGATAGCGGTTTTTGCGCCACGAGAACGGGAACCGCAAAGTAAAGCGTTCGCTGTCCAGTCCGCCAATGGTCCAAGGGACATCGGCGGTGGTCGCGCTCTCGATGAAATCGGTCTGGGGGCGGTTTTTCAGATAGTCGATCAATTCCTCGACCGGGCGTAGCGGCAGACACGAGCCAGAAGCGAGGTAGATATGGCGGACGTCAGGGAATTCATCCAGCATCATCTGTGAGGCAGATTGCGACGCAGCAACCAGCCCCCATGTGCCCCACTCACAGCGGTGGCGTTTGGAAAACCGCACATCGGGCAAATCTGACAGTGCTTTGACGAAGGCGTTGTAGGTCTGTTTGGGTACTGAGACGTCGGCATGGATCACCAACGGACAGCCCGCGGCGGACCAGTGGCGCGCGACCTGTTCCGCGCGTCCCAGCGCGGTGTGAACCAGCATGACGATACCAACGCTCATGCGGGGTTTGCCTTCCTGCTCTTCATGCCCAATTGCCCTTGGACATCAGGCCAAGGATCTCCAATTGGCGCCAGTTTATATACTTTTCCGACCATTTGCACCAAAGCTCTGGTGTGTCGCGAAGGTTTTCAACGTAGGCTTTATATTCCAGCGATGCGCGATAGTGCTGTTGGCGTTCCATTTCCTCTTCGGCTTTCTGGGTGAAGGTATCCAGAAACTTGGCGTGCAACAGGACGCCACTGGCGGTTTCGCCGCCCCATTCGTCATAGACAAGGTTCAGACCACGCGGCAGCAGCATGTGGGTCGAACTGATGTAGGTGTTGCGGCGGTTCCACTTTACCAGAGGTATTTTGTTCAGGGCGGGTGCCTTTTTCGGGGCATCGGGAAAAAAGACCCGCGCACGGGGGGCCGCCTTGAATCCAGAGATTTCCGTATTTGCGGTTCTTTTCAATCATATAGTTGCCGGGATCGAACCACGCGGCGATTTCGATCGGATCCTGCCCGCGCCGGTAGGGCACCGCATCAAGCCGTCCCTTGGGGTACATATCCAGCAGCATCGCGCCAAAGCTGCGCACGTTTGATCCGTCCAGCCAGTCGGTCAGAGCGCGGATCGAGCGTGTGTCGCAGAAGGGGTAAACAAACAGCTCGTCCGGGTCGACGACCAGCGTCCAGTGCCCGTGACCATAGCGCGATTGCAGCCAGTTCAGCCAATCGACGCCAAAACGTGCGCGTTTATAGCTGCTGCGCGTGTGCCAGAGGGACACGTCGGGTTGGTCGGCCAAATAATCACCGCCACCATCGCTGCTGTCATTGTCCACGATCAGGAAATGATCCACGCCCATGTCGCGATAGTAATTCAGGAAGTACGGCAGACGGATATGTTCGTCCCGCAGGGTCGAGAACAACAATACCTGACCCGGTTTGATGTGTTTCGTGCGGTCAATCACCGGGGTGAGCGCGAAATGCTTGCGATAGGCGCGCACCTTGGCGTGTTTACGCCGCAAACGCATGCGGTAGGATTGGACGATACTCACGTCATACGCTCCCTCAGTACATCGATACCGCCCCACGGTTGACGAGCAGCATAGGCGCACGGTCTTAAGCGAACATTGTCAGTCCTGCAATCAGTGCCGCCCCAGTTACGCACAGGATAAGGTGTTGAGCCTCTTGGGTAAATGGGTATTGCATAACGGGTCATAGCCATGTTCCCCGTGACATCAGTCCCATTGCCTCTAGCTGTCGCCAAGAGATGAGCCGGGTCGAGCCGTCGCACCATAAATCCGGGCTTTGGGTGAGGCGGTCATAGTAGTCGTCATAGAGGGCGGAATTGGCGAAATGTTCGCCGCGGTTTTTCTCTTCGGCAGACTTGTCGGCGATCATGTGCAGGAATTTCGTGTGCAGGAGGATGCCGCTGGTTTTTTCACCGCCCTGATCGTCATAGACGTGGTTCAGCCGCCGGGGCAGCAGCGAATGGGTAGAGCTGACATAGGCATAGCGGCGATCCCATTTGACCAGAGGAACCTTGCCCATCGTCGGCGCGCGGCGGGGATTCGTGGCAAAGAAATTGCGTGCCCTTGGGCCGCCTTGGATCCACAAGTTCTGAAGATCCTTTTTCTTTTGAATCATATAGTTGCCACCATCAAACCATTGCAGGATTTCAAACGGATTGCTGCCGGCCTGGTAGGTCTGGGCGTCGAGCGGTCCCTTGGGGTACATGTCCAGCATCAGCGCGCCGAAGGAGGTAAACTCCTTGCGGTCGAGCCATTCTGTGAGCGCCCGGAGGGGACGCGTATCGTGATATGGATAGATGAACACTTCGTCAGCGTCCAAAGTCAGGCACCAGTGGCTGTGACCATGTTGGATCTGTAGCCAAGTCAGCCAATCGACTCCGAATCGCGACAGGCGATAGCTGTCCGGGGTGTGCCAAATCGACGTGTCGAGTTGCTGTGCGAGGTATTCGGCGGTGCCGTCGTCGGATGCATTGTCCACGAATAGGAAATGATCGACACCCAGCTTGCGATGATGATCAAGAAAGTACGGCAGCCGCACGGCCTCGTTTCGGACTGTTGTGAAACACAGGATTGAATCTGGTGCGATTTGGTCCGTGCGGTTGTGGACTTCGCGGAGCTGGCGGCGTTTGCGCAGCGCGCGCAGCAACAGGCGGCGCCGTTTCCAGCGCAGACGATAGGCCATCGTGGCGGTGCCGATCTGCTGCGTTATGTCCTGCATCTGCCTCTCGGGTGGCGCACCGGTATGGTCCGCCTGACTGAACGCAGTGTAATCATAGATTTGTGGCAAAACACGGGTGGTTTTGGGCTGTTCGCGCGGAAAGCGTTAGCCGCAGGGCGGGCCTTGGCGATTGCGCCCCGGGGCAGGCCGTCCCGGCCTACTTGTCGTAATGCCCCGTTTGATGCCAGCGCCACGCGTCGGTGATCATCTGCTTCATGGTGGAGCGTTTCGGTTTCCAGCCCAGTTCAGCCTCGGCGCGGGTGGAGCCAGAGACAAGGCGGGTGCAGTCACCCGGACGACGTGGGCCGTCGATCACCGGAACATCGCGGCCAGTGACGGCATGAGACTGGTCGATCACCTCGCGCACAGAAAAACCACTGCCGGTGCCAAGATTGAACACGCGGCTGGGCTTGTCATTCTCCAGCCACTTCAGGCCCAGAATATGGGCATCAACCAGATCCATCACATGCACATAGTCGCGGATGCAGGTGCCATCGGGTGTATCCCAATCGGTGCCAAACACGGTCAGCGCATCGCGTTTGCCGTCAATTGCGTCGAGCATGAGGGGGATGAGGTGTGTCTCGGGCTTGTGAAACTCTCCGATTTCGGCCTCTGGATCGGCGCCGGCGACGTTGAAGTAGCGAAAGATGACATGATGCAGGTCATGCGCGACCTCGAATCCGTGCAACATATCCTCGATCGCGCGTTTTGAGGCGCCGTATGGGTTGATGGGATGTTGCGCGCATTCCTCGTCCAGAACGACATTATCCTGATCCCCATATGTTGCGCAGGTGGAGCTGAACACAAAGTTGCGGCAGCCCGCGTGTACAGCAGCCTGCATCAGGGTCAGCGATCCGGCGACATTGTTGTGCCAATAGGTTTCGGGACTGCGGATGCTGTCGCCCACCTGACTGAGCGCGGCAAAGTGCATGACGGCGGCAGGTTGATAAGCGGCAAAAACCTGATCCAGTCGTTCGCGGTCGGTCAGGTCGCCCTGCTCGAACGGTCCGAATTTGACGGCATCCTGCCAGCCAATGCTGAGGTTGTCATAGGTGACGGGCGTATAGCCTGCCGCCTGTAGCGCCTTGCATGCGTGACTTCCGATATAGCCCGCGCCGCCTGTTACCAGGATATTCGTCACAATGTCGCCTCTGGCTGCTCAAATGTTACTGAGCAGCCTTATCAGCGTTGACGATTTCGTAAAGGAAGTTCTGCAAATCGTCGCGTAACTCTGGCCGATCCAGCGCGAATGATACGGTCGCTTGCAGGAAACCGGCCTTGGACCCGCAATCGAACCGCTGGCCGCGGAAACGGAAGCCGTAGACCTCTTCGCCCTCGTCGCGGGCATCGTCGATGGCGTCGGTCAGTTGAATTTCTCCACCTGCGCCAGTCTTCTTCTGGTTCAGCATTTTCAGGACGGTGGGCGTCAAAACATAGCGACCGATCACGGCGAGGTTCGACGGTGCGGTGCCGGGGGCGGGTTTTTCGACCATGCCCTTGGTCGATACCATAGACCCCATATCTTCTTTGATATCGAGGATCCCGTAGGAGGAGGCCTTGTCATCGGGGACCTCCATCGCGGCGACGATGTTGCCCGGCGTTTCCTCGAATGCCTCGATCATCTGTTGCAGGCAGGGTTTCTCGGCGGCGATCACGTCATCCGGCAGTATCACGGCAAAAGGTTCGTTGCCAATCAGGCGGCGCGCGCACCAGACGGCATGCCCCAGACCAAGCGGTTTGTGTTGGCGCAGATAGGCGATTTCGCCCGAGTCCATGTTCGTAGATTTCAGAATATCGAGAAGCTCGGTCTTACCCTTCCTACGCAACTCCTGCTCCAGCGTGGGGGCGTTGTCAAAATAGTCCTCAAGCGCACCTTTGCCGCGTGAGGTGACAAAGATGAACTCCTTGATCCCTGCCTCGCGCGCCTCGTCGATCGCGTATTGCACCAGCGGACGGTCCACCAGTGTCATGATTTCCTTAGGCACGGATTTTGTCGCCGGTAGAAACCGCGTTCCCATTCCCGCAACGGGAAAAATGGCCTTTGTAACCTTGCGCCGCATTTTTATACCCTTGCCGTTCCCCATTGTTCACCCACCTACCACAAAAATACTAAATCTTGTATTGAGATAAGGGGGAAATTGGGCAAATTTTTGGCGGAATTGCAAAAATCACAAAATGACAAATGATTAGTAATATATTGAAGTATAGGCAGAAAATACGAAAATGGCAACCTCGGGTTGATTTTTCAGGCCATATCCATCTCTGTCATCATCGTTTCAATTCTGGAAACATCTTCCGGGTTGTTCAGTTCCCAGAACTGTCGGTTGCGGGCCTCTACCTCGACGCACAGGATGGATCGACCGTGTTCGAGAAAGCGAAGTTGTTCCAGTCCTTCGAGCTGTTCCAGCGGGCCGGGGGCAAAATCGGGATAGGCCGTCAGAGCCGCGGGGCGGTAGGCGTAGACGCCAACGTGATGAAAGACCGGGGTGGTGTCCGCATCGGCATAGGTGCCGGGGGTGTAGGGGATCACTTCCTTAGAGAAATAGAGCGCGTGGTTCTGTGTGCCAAAGACAGCGGTGGTGCCGCCAACGCGGCCATTGCGGCGATCCTCGAGAAATCCGTTCAGCGCGCGACCATCACAACGTAACACCGGTGTGGCGACCTCTGCCGCCGGATCGGCACGCAGACCCGCCACCAGATCTTCGACGAACCAATGGGGGGTCAGGGGTGCATCGCCCTGCAGGTTCACCACGATATCAAACCCGCCGCCCAGTGTCTGCGCAGCTTCGGCGCAGCGTTCGGTACCATTGGCACAGTCAGCAGAGGTCATCACCACCTCTGCGCCAAAGGCAACGGCGGCCTCGCGGATGCGATCATCGTCGGTTGCAACCACGACCCGGTCCGCGCCATTTACGAGGCAGGCAGCCTCCCATGATCGCTGAATCAGCGACTTCGTCTCTCCGGTGGCGCCGGTGAGGGTCGCCAATGGCTTGCCCGGGAACCGGCTGGAGGCATAACGGGCGGGGATGGCGATGAGGACGCTCATTTGGGTCAGCCCTCCTTGAGGTCTACGCTGGGGGCGTAGGCGATGAAGAACGGATTGGCATATCCGTCCTTGCCATAGGCCAGATCGGTATGGTCATCGAACCGTACGACGCGTCCGCCTGCGCCGGTCAGAACTGCGTGACCGGCCGCAGTGTCCCATTCCATGGTCCGGCCCACGCGGGGATAGATATCTGCCTCGCCCGTTGCGATCAGGCAGAACTTGAGCGAGGAACCGGCGCTCTTCATATCCTTGACGGCGTATTTGCCGATATAATCGTCGGTGGCCTGATCGCGGTGCGATTTTGAGGCAACGACCATCAGCGCGGAGTTGTCCGGATCCGATACGCGAATGGGGCGGATTGTGCCGATCACGTCCTTGTCGAGGTCTCCGGTTTCCTCGACGGCGTGACCGTCGGGCATGGTAAAGAACATGCGCCCCTTGGCGGGTGCATAGACCACGCCCCGGATCGGTACGCCGTTTTCGACATAGGCGATGTTGACGGTGAAATCGCCGCGGCGGTGGATGAATTCCTTGGTTCCGTCCAATGGATCGACGATCAGAAAGGTGTCGCCGCGCAACTGGTGGCTGTCGGATTGTTCCTCTGTCACCAGTGTTATGTCCGGAAACGCAGCCCGCAGCCCGGTCGAGATCAGTGCATCAGCGGCCTCGTCGGCCTCTGTCACGGGACTGGAGTCGGATTTGGTTTTGATGTCGAAATCGTCGGAATTGTAGATATTCATAATCACGTCACCAGCCTCCAACGCGAGGCGTCGAATGGTGGTGGTCAACTGATCGTGGTCCAAATTCATGCTCCTGTCGGGGGGCGTCTAAGTGCCAATACGCAAGTGTTGCGGGAATGTGTTTGGACTCTTATGCTGCGCACGTAACGGGACAGCAAGAATTCCGTGCGAAATTTCGCCAGCGCAGGTACAGGCACGAGATAATGTTTCAGCAGGCCAAACAGAAATCCACGCTCTTGACGGCGGTCTCTATCGCCGAGCTGATCTATCATGGGACAGTTCGCGAAGTGCGCAAGGCGCATGGAAATGCGTTGATGGCGCTGGGCATCAACCTGTTGCAGGCCGTTGTTTTCATTGGATCATTCTACCTGATGTTTTCGGTTCTTGGTCTGCGTGGCGCGGCACTGCGCGGTGATTTCCTGTTATATATCATGTCGGGCATTTTCCTGTTTTTGTCGCATGTCAAAACACTGAGCGCGGTGGTGGGCGCCGAAGGGCCGTCGTCACCGATGATGAAGCACGCGCCAATGAACACAATGATCGCGATCTGCGCCGCGGCGTTTGGTGCGCTCTATATCCAGTTGCTGACGTTGTTTTTAATCCTGTTTGTCTATCATGTGGCATTCACACCCTTCACGGTCGAGCAACCATTCTGGGCATTTCTGATGCTGATGCTGGCTTGGTTCACGGCCGTGGCGCTGGGTCTGGTACTGTTGGCGATCAAGCCGTGGTTCCCGACATTTACGCAGACATTCGTCACAGTTTATCAGCGCGCAAATATGATCGCGTCGGGCAAGATGTTCGTCGCCAATGCGCTGCCGCCGACCATGCTGGCGATGTTTGACTGGAACCCGCTGTTTCATCTGATTGATCAGTCGCGCGGGTTTGTCTTCGTCAATTACATTCCCCGAAATTCATCAATCGAGTATCCGGTGACAGTTGGGATCGTATTTATCGTTGTGGGGTTAATGGGTGAATTCTATACCCGGCATCACGCCTCGGCCAGCTGGGACGCACGTCGCTAGTTTCTTGTCGTTTCGACACCGTAGATTCGGTGAAGCGGCCCAGGTGTTTGCAACGAAGCGGGCCGTCGTTTCAGGTTTTGCCGGCCTCGCGTACTGAATCGGCGATGGTATGGACCACATCCTTTAGCAGGGCTTCATCCTCGCACTCGGCCATCACACGGATCAGCGGCTCGGTCCCGGATTTGCGGATCAGGATGCGACCCTGACCCGCGATCCGCTGTTCCTGATCTGCAATCAAGGCCGATACAACATTCGAGCCAAGCGGATCGGCGCCGGGGCTGAATTTCACGTTCTCCAGCATCTGCGGCACTGCCTCGAAATTGCGGATGAGTTCGCTGGCTGGTTTGCCAGATTTTACCATCGCTGCCAGGAATTGCAGTCCGGCGATCAGCCCATCGCCGGTGGTGGCGTAGTCGGTCATCACGATATGGCCCGACTGTTCGCCACCCAGATTGAAACCACCCTCGCGCATCCGCGCGACCACGTGTCGGTCGCCGACATTCGTGCGTTCCATCGTAAGGCCACGCCCGTTGCAGTACCGTTCCAGCCCGAGGTTCGACATCACGGTGGTGACCAGTGTTTCGCCGCGCAGCATACCAGTGTCGGCCCACATCCCCGCAAAAAGCGCCATGATCTGATCGCCATCGGCGACGGTGCCGGCCTCATCGATGATGATGATCCTGTCGGCGTCGCCATCCAGACATATACCCAGATCTGCGCCATGCTCTCGGACTGCGGCGACTGCGGTCTGCGGGCTGGTTGAGCCGCAATCGAGGTTGATGTTGTATCCGTTCGGAGCAACTCCGATCGGGACGACCTCGGCACCCAGTTCCCACAGCACCTCGGGGGCGGCGCGGTGAGCGGCGCCGTTCGCACAATCCACCACCACCTTGAGCCCGCTGAGGCGTACTTCGCGAGGAATGGTCGTCTTGGCATATTCGACATACCGGCCCTGACCGTGTTCGATCCGTTTGGCGCGGCCAATATTGACCGGCTGCACCGGCGCGATATCGCCTGCGAGAATACGTTCGATCTCGGCCTCGGAATCGTCGTCCAGCTTGAACCCGTCAGGACCAAAGAATTTGATCCCGTTGTCATAGTGCGGATTATGGCTGGCCGAGATCATAATGCCCAGATCGGCGCGCATGGATCGGGTCAATAACCCGACGGCAGGTGTGGGTACCGGGCCGAGCAGCAGAACATTCATCCCGGTTGAGGTCAGCCCGGCAGTCAGTGCGTTTTCCAGCATATAACCTGAACGGCGGGTATCCTTGCCAATCACGACGCGGTGACCGTTGGATTTGTCTCGTCGAAAGTGGCGTCCTGCCGCCGCGCCGATACGCAACGCGTTGTCGGCGGTCATGGGATATGTGTTGGCAGTGCCGCGAATGCCGTCGGTACCGAAAATTTTGCGCGTCATCTAAATCTCTTTCCGCAATACAGGACCCTGCCGGGCGCAATCGGAAACGTCATATACACGACGCGGCGATTTGGCGAGTGCCAAGGCGGTATGCGCGTGGATGTGCGTATTATCGCCGTTCGTGATGGCGTTGCTTGCGGTATTGGCCCAGTTGGTCCAGACCAGCGCAAGATGGTAGAGAGTAGCGGTAACAGCATGGTCAATACAGCAGGCAGAGTCAGGTATCGCAGGCGGGCTTGGGCAGTGAGTATCGCCCTGTTTCTAGTGGTGGGAATTGCGACGCTGAGTCCGATGCCGGAGCAGCAGGATTTGCCGGGTTCGGATAAACTGCATCACCTGATCGGGTTCGCGGCGTTGGCGTTTCCGCTTAGCTGGGTTTACCCGCGCCATGCGTGGCTGATCTTTGCAGCGGCCACTGTCTATGGCGGGCTGATCGAAGTGATACAGCCGCAAGTGGGCCGATATGCCGAGTTCAGCGATGGTCTGGCTGACCTTGCGGGCGCGGCAATGGGCGCGGGGTTCGGGCGCTGGTTGGGTCTGCGCCGATTCGCGTATCTCAGTCGCGCAGCCTGACGCCTGCTGTCTGCATGCGGGCTCGTGCCGCTGCCATAGAACCATCGAGATCAATACCCCGGCAAAGCGGCGTTTCAACAGTGACCGAATAACCCAGACGTGCGGCATCTTCTGCCGAATAGGCCACACAAAAATCGGTTGCCAACCCAACCATGGTCAGCGTGTCGATGCCGCGGGTCTGCAAATAGCCGTGCAGCCCGGTTGGAGTCGTATGATCATTCTCGAAAAACGCGGAATAGCTGTCGATGGCGGGATTAAAGCCTTTGCGGATGATCATATCGGCGCGGTCGGTGTTCAGTGCATCGTGAAACGCGGCGCCTGCACTGCCCTGAATGCAGTGATCCGGCCATAGGACCTGTGGGCCATAGGGCATTTCTGTCATTTCCATCGCGGCCTTGCCCGGATGGGACGAAGCAAAGGATGAATGCCCCGCCGGGTGCCAGTCCTGCGTCAGGATCACCGCGTCCGCGTCGGCCATGCGCGTGTTGATGCCTGCGACAATATCAGCACCACCCGATACAGCCAGCGCACCACGGGGGCAAAAATCGTTCTGGACGTCGATCACGATCAGGGCGTGTGTCATGCGGCTCTCCTTGCTGCTCGTGTCATGGGTAGGCAGCGGCAGGGCCTGCGTCAACCATGCCCCTTGTTCGATGGGCCATGAGAGCGTAGAGACCCGGCCCATGTATACGATCGCTGCTCTTTATCACTTCACCCGGTTTGATGACCCTGCGGCGCTGCGTGCGCCGCTGTTGGCGCTGTGCGAGCGTGAAGGGATCACCGGGATTCTGTTGCTGGCAGGCGAGGGGCTGAACGGGACCATTGCCGGATCGCGTGCGGGGATTGACGCGGTATTGGCGCATCTGCGCAGCCTGCCGGGGTGCAGCGGGTTGGAGCACAAGGAAAGTCATAGTGAATTCCGTCCCTTTGGCCGCCTCAGGGTACGGCTAAAGCGGGAAATCGTCACGATGGGTCAGCCGGATGTCGATCCGGTCAGCGCCGTCGGCCATTATGTCGACCCGTGCGATTGGAATGCGTTGATTTCCAGCCCGGATGTCGCAGTCATCGACACGCGCAACGATTACGAAGTGGCGATTGGCACGTTTGACGGTGCGATTGATCCGAAAACCGACAGCTTTCGCGACTTTCCCGCGTGGTGGGAGAAGAACAAGGAACGTTTTCACAATAAGCGGATTGCGATGTTCTGCACCGGCGGTATCCGCTGCGAGAAAAGCACGAACTATCTGCTGGGGCAGGGGGTCGAGGATGTCTATCACCTGAAGGGTGGCATCCTGAAGTATCTAGAAGAGGTGCCCGAGGCGCAAAGTGCGTGGCAGGGCGAGTGCTTTGTTTTTGATGGTCGGGTGTCGGTCGGGCACGGTTTGCAGGTGGGATCGCATGAGCTGTGCCATGCATGCCGCCGTCCGATCCTTCCCGAGGACACCGCGCGACCAGAGTTCGAGAAAGGTGTTTCCTGTCACCAATGTGCGGGTGAAACGTCAGAAGCGGACAAAGACAGGTTTCGCGAGCGGCAAAAGCAGATCGCATTGTCGGCAGCGCGTGGCGAACGGCATATGCGGAATATCCCGGGGGACTGACCGGCGTCTTCTTTGTTAAATACGCGGAAAACCTGCTGTCAGGCTGCCACGGCCTGCGGTTCTTTGCGCTTGCGCGTGCGCAGCAGGATCGTGACCATGATCGCGATATTCAGGAAATTGAACGCGATACCATTTAGGAACGCGGCCTGATAGCTGCCCGTCATGTCGTAGATCCATCCCGACATCCAGCCGCCGATGGCCATACCGCCGACGGTGGACATCATCACGAATCCCACACGGCGACCCGCCTCGCGCGAGGGCATGTATTCACGCACCACAAGCGTATAGCTGGGCACGATCCCGCCCTGCGACAGACCAAAGACCAGCGACACAGTGTATAGCGACACCAATCCACCCGCGGGCAGATAGAGAAAGAGCGCGGCACATTGCAGGCCAGCGCTGATCAGCACAGTGCGCACACCGCCCAGCCTGTCGGCCACCATCCCGAAAAAGAGCCGCGAGATGACCCCGCCGAAAAGCATCAGCGACAGCATCTGCCCACCTGCGACCGCGCCGAATCCCATATCGACACACAGGCTGACGATATGGACCTGCGGCATGGCCATGGCTATGCAGCATCCCATACCGGCCACGGCCAGCATGTATTGCAACATGCGCGGGCTGATACCGGACGCACCGGCGCGCTGTCCTGACAGGGTGTCGGAATGGCGCAGCGCCCCATCGGGCACCCGGCGGCGCAACAGCAGCGAAAGCGGTATCATCAGGCACGGCACAAGGATCGCCAGCAGCATGTAGACCGCGCGCCAGCCATCGGACGCCAGCACGCCGGTGAGGACAAGCGGCCAAAAGGCACCAGCGACGTAGTTGCCACTGGCCGTGACGGCGACGGCGATCCCAAGTCGCCGCATGAACCATAGGGATACATCCGCCATGAGTGGGCCGAATGTGACCGCGGTGCCGAGGCCGATCACAGCGTGCAATGCGATGACGGCCGTCGCCGTCGGAGATACCGCCACGAGCGCCATCGAGCCGCCAATCAAGATTGCCGATCCGATCAGGGCCGAGGTCACGCCGAACCGGTCCACTACCCGCCCAACCACGAAATTGCCAAAAGCAAAGGCAATCATAAACACCGTGTAGGGTAGCGATGCGTCGGCGCGTTCCAGTCCGAATTCGGCCTGCACCCCCGGCATCACCAGAACGATCGACCACATCCCTGCACTGCCCACCGCTGCGATCACCAAAGAGATGGCGAGGCGCGTCCAGGAATAGCGGCTGTCGAGAATGTCAGCATCGGTCATGGCCGGACGTTAGTACCGCACCGTGACCCTGTATAGAGCGCGATTGTACCTCTCTGCCAAAGGTACAAAGCAGGCGGAACAGGTGCCGGGGCTTTCCTCGGGCGGGGTGGCACGGTATCACCCTGCCAAAGCGACAGGAGCGACACGCATGACCCAAGAGCCCAGCCCGACAGAGATCGCGCGAGATGTTCTCGCCATTGAAGCTGCGGCGCTCTTGGCGATGCGCGATGCAATGCCCCCCGATTTCGAGGCGGCAGTCGAGGTGTTGCTGGACGTGGCTGGCAGGGTCATCGTATCGGGCATGGGAAAATCGGGCCATGTCGCGCACAAGATCGCGGCCACGATGGCCAGCACCGGCACCCCGGCGCAGGCGGTCCATCCGGGCGAAGCCAGCCATGGCGATCTGGGCATGATCACGTCCGAGGATGCGGTGATCCTGATTTCGAACTCGGGTGAGACACGCGAACTGGCGGACATTATTGCCCATACACGGCGGTTCTCGATCCCGTTGATCGCCGTGACCAAGAACGCGGGCAGCACATTGGCGGCGCAGGCCGATCATCTGTTACTGTTGCCGGATGCGCCAGAGGCCTGCGGCATTGGCATGGCACCTACGACCAGCACGACCTGCACCATGGCGCTGGGTGATGCATTGGCGGTGGCGTTGATGAAGCTACGCGGATTCGAGCGAGAGAATTTTCTGGCGTTCCACCCTGGCGGAACGTTAGGGGCGCAGCTGTTGACGGTCGGTGCCGTCATGCACACCGGTGACGCGCTACCGGTGGTTCACGAGCATACCGGAATGGGCGAAACACTGATCGAAATGACTGCCAAAGGGTTTGGCGTTGCTGCCATCGTCGAGCGCGGCATGTTGACAGGTGTGATTACCGATGGCGATTTGCGCCGCAATCTGGCGCATCTGATGGAACGCGAGGCAGGCGAGGTTGCCACGCGCGGACCGCGCACCACACGGCCCGATGCGCTGTTGTCAGAGGCGCTGGGCGTGATGAACGCCCAGAAAATCAGCGCGCTCTTCGTCGTCGGCGAGGATGGTGCGCTGCTTGGGCTGGTGCATATCCATGATGTGCTGCGGACCGGGGTGGCCTGAGGCCGGACCCCGGCCAAAATCCAGATGCGCGCCCCGCTGGCGAGGCGCGCAGAGATGCCTCGGGTTTAGCTGTCTTTTTCATCCGGCTTGGCATTGATCTTGGCGGCGGGTGCGCCTTTGGTTTCCGCGTCTTCCTTGGTTTTGCGCAATTCGATTTCTTTCGAGAACAGGGCATTGAATGACATTGTCGGGTTCCTCTTTGAACAGGGCTTGATTGCGTGATATTGGTTCAGGCATTGAAGACATAGACGAATGCGCTGAGTGTCAGAGTGATGGCCAAAAGGATGGCTATTCGGAAACGGCTGCTGGGATTGCGCAGAAACCCATTGTCAGATTTTATGCGGGTTCCCAATCTTTCGTTGAGATCGCTGTTTGCCAATGGTTGCAACCTTTCTTGTGCGTGAAATTCCCCGCGCTGCAAGCTGGGGTAAACGACACATCCATGCCTGTGCATTTGGATTGACACAGGACGAGAGCTACATTTTTCGAAATACCGTGGTTAATCGGTGTCGGCAGCACAGCGACGACGATTTCTGTCAACCACAGTGCACAAGTACACAGATTACCTAGCTAGGTCAAAGTTTGTCAGCATTGCTACGGCCAGGACCAAGTTGGGGCTTTGCCCTCATGCGGGGCTATGACTAGAAACGAGCAATACACCGGTTGGAATTTTGGGTATGATTTCCGCCGGGCAAGAGTGAAAGGATGAATGTTGGACTGGACGCCGATTATATTGGATTTTGTGACACTGCTGGTGGTGATTGACCCGGTTGGGACTATCCCTGTTTTCCTGTTTGCGGTGCGCGGCGTTCCCAGAAAACTGCACCGGCGTTTCGCGGTGCGCGGGGTCATCATCGCGACGTTCGTCTTGCTCGGTTTTCTGGTTGGTGGGCAGGCGCTGCTAGAGGCGCTCGGCCTGCGGCTTGGGTCGTTTCAGATCGCGGGTGGGGTGATTCTGTTCCTCTTTGCCCTGACGATGATATTTGGCGATTCCAAGCCTGCCCGAGAGATCGAAGAGGCCGAGGGCGGTCATCTTGCCGGTGCGGTATTTCCGCTAGCCATGCCATCTATTGCGTCGCCGGGTGCCATGCTGGCGGTGGTGGTGTTGACCGACAATCACACTGAATCCATCCGCGATCAGGCGATCACCGCCGGGCTGCTGGTCGTTGTTTTAATCATCACGTTGATACTGTTGATCATGGCGAGCGCGGTGCACCGGTTGATCGGAAACAGCGGCGCCAGCGTCATTAGCCGGGTGATGGGAATTATTCTGGCCACGATTGCGGTCGATGCCATTCTCGGTGGTTTTGATGCACTGGATCTGCTGGATGTTCCGCCGCCTGCTGTCGAAGGTCCGATCACGTCTGAGCCTGAAGGGTAGGTGACACTTGGGGGTGTCGTTCAACCGATAAATTCAAAACTTGATTGGTTGATATATTTTGTTAGCATCCCCGCTATTTATGGGGGAATTATTGTGCGAAATCTATTTCGTGGATCTGCATGTATTGCTGCCACTGCTATTGTATTTTCCGGAGCGGTAAGCGCCTGCCCCGATCTGGATGAGGGGCCGCCCAACGGCTATGTCGATGTCAGCAATACCGATGATGTGATATTTTACGAAACGTCCATTTATGCGGGTGGATTTTCGACATTTTATGAATGCTATACTGACGAATGGGGCGAGATCGAGGGTTACATCGGAAGCTTCGCCGCTACGGCGTTTAACTGGACCGGAACAGGCGGATTTATGGTTGAAGTCGTCCTTGATGAAAAGTCGCCAGATATTCATCCTAAGGGCTTTGTCATCGGTCCAGAAGATACGTTTTTACCTATTCTGGAAGGTGTGCCTTGGGGAAAGGCGAACATGCCACAAGGTAAATATATGGTTTATGTTGGCCTCGAGAGGCCTAAGTTGGGCGAGGAATTTTCGCTTTCTGACGGGGATGATTACCAGACTCAATTGTTGAATGCATTAAGGACGGAAGCCCACTACAGGGACGCAACGTTTTTTATAAGAAGGTATGAAGAGTGAGCTCAATAATCTTCTTGGAAATGGTTCTTTGAATGCTTGGCAGGTGAAATGTAAGTGCGTTTCAAGCCAACGGAATACTTTGTCTAAAACAAAAAAACGGCGGCACCAGGGGAGGAGCGGTGCCGCCGTTCTATTAACCGATGGCTCAGGGGAGGAGCGAGCCGACGGATCTGGTGTGGACCCACAAAGGCCCGGGTATTTTGGGCTGCAACCCCTAGGGAGGAGGAGCGGGGCTGCAGCCATATCAAATGCCCCTAGGGAGGAGGAGCGGGACACCTGATGTCGTTACGCCGTGTGGCGTGTTCCGTAGACGCAATCGGATGCCTTTGCGGCAATCTGGCTGCGGATGATTCCCAGATCGCTGAGTTCGCGATCGGTCAGCGTAGAAAGCGTTTTGACCGTGTTCACATAGGCGCGGCGCTTGGCGATCATCAGGCGCATCTGATTCCACGCTTGGATCAGGGTGCGGCTGTGGCCGGAGCGGCGAACCAGGGCATTGGATGCGATAATCATCGCTGTTCTCTACTTTCGTGTTTCTCATGGCGCGCTTTCGGCGGGCCGTCATGTTCTCTTGTTGCCAATAGATATGAGAATGCTGCGCATGCACAATAGCGGAAAACTTCAATGCCGCTATGCAGCAAACGCATAAGTAAGGCTGACCTAAAGTCAGGCAAACAGTACATTTTTTAGGCATGGTTGGTATCGCCCTTGCCCTCGCTGGAAAAACTGCCACCTATTGCGGCATCAATGACAGGAGATCAGGCATGAGTGTGACGCGCGCCCAAGTAGAAGCCCGGCTGGCCGAGTTGGAACTGCCCGATGGGGGGACGCTGATCGGCCGCGATATGGTCCGCGCGCTGAGTGTCGAAGGTGCGCAGGTGCGATTCGTTATCGAAGCCCCCAGCCCGGACGTTGCCCGCCAGATGGAGCCGCTGCGTGCTGCTGCTGAACGGGCGGTCGCAGAGCTGGACGGTGTGACGGGCGTCAGCGTCGCCTTGACCGCGCACGGACCGGCGGCCAAGGCACCGCCCGCCGCGGGTGGCCCGGCAGGTGCGCCACCCAGCCTAAAGATCGGCGGCCACCCCAAGCCAACGCAAGCCAGCCTCAAGCCTGCGAGTGTTGCGTCGATCATCGCCATCGGATCTGGTAAGGGCGGCGTGGGGAAATCCACGGTGTCATCCAATCTGGCGGTGGCACTGGCGCGGGCCGGCCGCCGGGTAGGTCTGCTGGATGCGGATATTTATGGACCCAGCCAGCCGCGCATGATGGGCGTCAGCAAACGCCCGGCCAGCCCTGATGGCAAGATCATCGAGCCGCTGCATGCACATGGTGTCACGATGATGTCTATTGGTCTGATGCTGGACCCGGACAAGGCCGTAGTCTGGCGTGGTCCAATGCTGATGGGGGCGTTGCAACAGATGATCTCTCAGGTGAACTGGGGCGATCTGGATGTGTTAATCGTGGATTTGCCGCCGGGTACGGGGGATGTGCAGCTAACGCTGTGCCAGAAGGCAGAGCCAACCGGAGCAATCGTGGTATCGACGCCGCAGGATGTGGCGTTGCTGGATGCACGCAAGGCGATGGATATGTTCAAGACGCTGAAAACCCCGGTGTTGGGTCTGATCGAGAATATGTCGACCTATGTCTGCCCTGAATGCGGAAATGAGGCGCATATCTTTGGACATGGTGGGGTCGAGGCCGAGGCGAAGAAAATGGACCTGCCGTTTCTGGGTGCGTTGCCAATTGATCTGGACACACGGCTGGCGGGAGATAGTGGGACACCTGTTGCTGCGGGCAGCGGTCCGATGGCCGATGCCTATGCGCAATTGGCAGAGCGGCTGATCAAGGGCGGGATCGCCTAAACCTGCCGAGCAATCTATGGTTGCGAGATGTGGTCCGCAAAGGGTAGTCTGCGCCTCAAATGGGCCGCTAGAGCCCCGATTTTTGAGCAGCTGCAAGAGAGTAACCCCGCCCATGCGACGCTATCTACTGGCGCTTGTCACCGCCGTTTCGGTGATGTTTCCCAACACGTTCACGCAAGCGGCAGAGCCGCTGCGCATTCTGGCGATGGGCGATTCGATGATGGCCTCGCATCGGCTGTCCCGGCGGGCGGTGTCACATTCGATCGCGCGTGCCTTGGGGGCGAAGGTCACGGATCAGTCCGTCATGGGCGCGCGAATCATCTATCGGCTGCCTATCACCGGCGCGATGGGTCTGAATATCGGGCGGCAGTACAGAAAAGGCGACTGGGACTGGATCGTGCTGAATGGTGGAGGCAACGATCTGTGGCTGGGGTGCGGGTGCAGCCGGTGCCACCGGCGGATGGATCAACTGGTCACAAAAAAGGGTAATGGCGGCGAGATCGCCAAGCTGATCGTGAAATTGCGTAAAACCGGGGCCAAGGTGGCCTATGTGGGCTATTTGCGCAGCCCCGGTGCAGGGTCTCCGATTGAACATTGCCGCGACGACGGGGACGAGCTTGAGCGGCGGCTGAAACGGCTGGCCGGTCTGGTAGATGGGTTTTACTACGTGTCGGTCGCTGATCTGGTGCCGCACGGAGACATGTCGTTCCACGCGCTGGATATGATACACCCGTCGTTAAAAGGCAGTCGGGTCATTGGGCAGCGTGTGGCCGCGACGATCAAGGCTGTTGAGGCGCGGCGGTAAGGATGGTTCGACCTGAGCCGCGTGCCGGGCTGAAGCCCGGCCTACGGGCCTCAGCCTCGTTCCACCGCGACCAGCCCCAGCTGTCGGGCGGCCGCCAATGACAGGATGCCGCTGTCCAGTCCCTCGGGCTTTTGATAGCGGCGAACGGCGGCGCGGGTCCGGGAATCCATCATACCGGTGATTTGCCCACGATAGAGGTTTCGCGCCATGAGCGCGCGTTGCAGCGTCGAGACAAATTCAGACGTGAGGTCTGCCGCACAAGGGGTTTCAAACCACGTTACTTTGCGCTCTTGCACGATGGCCTGCCGGGTCTCTGTCTTGTAGACGGCGGGGGCGACAACGGTCCCATCGGCCAGCACTTCGGCAGGTTGCAGGATGATCTGATCGGTGACTGTTTCGATCACGGCGGGTGTGACCACCTTGCCCCAGCAGGTGCCGGGGGCGGCCCCGGGCGGTGCCTCGGCCAGCGTCTGGATCAGAGCCGGTTCTTTGGCACCGCCGGGCAGGGGCGCGTCACAGCCCGACAGCAGGCTGACCGCCATCAGCAGCAAGGGAATGTTTCGGCGCATCTATGCTCGGGCCTCTGGAGCGGGTTTTGCGGTGCAGACTATCTGCTTTTGTCAGAGTGGGAAAGGCGGCGATGAGTGGCGCGCGTGCCAAGATGTTGCGAACAAAAGGGGAAAATCTTGATTTTGTCGCAACTCTGATCGTGAGAGGTCGCAAAAGGGGCTGGTCTGGCCCATCTGGGGGGGATACGACTCCCGCGGGATTTGAATGAAGGGAGCCTGCGATCATGGCGAAAATCACCTATATCGAGCATAACGGTACCGAGCATGTGGTCGATGTGGCCAACGGGCTGACCGTCATGGAAGGTGCGCGGGACAATAACATTCCGGGTATCGAGGCGGATTGTGGCGGTGCCTGCGCCTGCTCGACATGTCATGTCTACGTTGTGCCCGACTGGGTGGAGAAACTGCCCGCCAAGGACGACATGGAAGAGGACATGCTCGACTTTGCTTTTGAGCCGGATCCAGAGCGGTCGCGCCTGACCTGCCAGTTGAAGGTGACGGATGCGCTGGACGGTCTGATCGTGCAGATGCCTGAAAAGCAAATCTGAGATGCGGCTGGGGCGATATATCATCGCCCTTTTGCTGTTGTGCGTCCCCCCGATGGCCGCTCAGGAATTCGGTGTCGGCCAAGAGGTGCTCTGGGCCGACTACGCCGATCCTACGACGCGCTATCAGCATGGGGTCCTTGGGGATGCCGAGGAATGGGGTGCGCTTGTCATTCGGGTCAATACTTGTGTCGGCTGCGCTGGTCTGAGGATCGAAAAGCGCAAGATCACGCTGCCAGATACCCGCGTGTTCGAGGATGTGACCCCGCGCGTGATCGTGTTAGGGGCGAACCAACAACGCGCCGTCATGGTCGTCGAATCAGATGTGAGCCGGGGCGCGCGACTATCGCTATATGACGGCGCTGGCCTGATTGATGCCACGCCCTATATCGGTCAGGCGTTTCGCTGGCTGGCACCAATCGGCGCTGCTGATCTGGATGGGGACGGGCAGGTGGAGATCGCCTATATTGACCGCCCGCATTTGACCAAGCGGCTGCGTCTATGGCGGTTCAGCGATGGTAAGCTGCACCATCTGGCCGATCTGGACGGGCTGACCAATCACCGTATCGGGTGGCCCGATATACCGGGCGGCGTTCGGTCCTGCGGCGGAGCGCACGAAATGATCACTGCCAATGCGGACTGGTCACAGGTGATGGCGACCACTTATACCGACAAAGGGCTGACGACGCGGGCGGTGGCACCTTACACTGGTAAAGAGAGCCTGACACGGGCGATGGTCTGCGGAGACTAAGCCGAGGGCACGGGCGGCGATGCTGCATCAGCGGCCATCATCACGGCAAATGCCTGAATCGATAGCGTGACCGCTTCGCGCCACGGGGCGTACTTGTGCGCAAAGAAACCACCCAACACGACCATGAGCCCGATGGGCACCGCCACACCGACAGCCCGGTCCATCGATACGTTGGTGACGAACATGGCAATGCACATGCCGATCCCAAAGAGTAGGGTCATCACGCCAACGACAAACATCGCAATGCGCGCGGCCCCTTGTTCGCCCAACGCGACCTGAATATCGGGACGCGCGGCATAAACTGCATCGGCAACGGCACTGTGCACCTGACGGATTGCGACGCGATCAGGATCGTCGCGCCCGACGCGAATACCAAGGTTAAGCGCGATGGATTTACGCCCCTCATTGGTCACTAGATCCAGACGCCGCATCCGGTTGCCGCCGATGGTATGCAGCACAAAGTTAAGCGATGTCAGATCACCGAAGTCTGTGCGCCAATTTTCGGTTCCGTCTTTGGCGTATTGTGCCACGTAGGTCGGAGCGATTTCGTAACTGACGCGCCGGGCCAGAAGCGCAGGTTTCAGGCTGATGCGGTCCACGGCTCTCTCTCCTTAACTCAGGTAGAATCGGTCGGCTTGCATTGGTTTTGGGACGGGTGTGCCCAGATGGGGCGCGAGGCTGATTTCGATGGTCCGGCACATTGCATCTAGGGGCAAGCCGTTGACTGTTTCGCCAAACGGATGGGCCAGTTCTTCGGTCACTTCGGCCAGCCCGAAGAAGATATAGGCCATAATCGCGACAAAGAGTGGTGTCAGCCATCCGGCGGTTTCGATCAGGCCGAAGGGAATGAGAAAGCAATAGAGATAGGTCGTGCGGAAAATCAGCAGTGAATAGACATAAGGCAGCGGCGTGGTGGCCAGCCTTTCGCATCCGGCCTGCGCGCGCGCCAGCGATCCCAGCCGTTCGGTCAGGGCGCGACGGGCGAATCCGTCGGGTGCGGCATCCGCGATCACGTCGGTGATGTGATCCAGCATGGTGCAGGGCGGGTGTGGTGTGGCGGTGTCCTCTGCCGGTAGCCATTGTGCCGGGGCCGCGCGGGCCGGTAGCTGACGCAGATTTAGTCGATGCGCATGTGCGAATCCGATGGCCAACCGCAGGATGTTGTGTCGATCTTCGGGCTTTGGCAGGAACACGCGCAGCTCACGCGCCAGTGTCCGCAGGTCTGCGATCAGCTGGCCCCACAATCGCCGTCCCTCCCACCAGCGGTCATGGGCGGCGTTGTTGCGAAACCCCAAGAACAGCGACAGGGCGATGCCGAATACTGCGAATGGCGCGGCGTTGGTGTGTGGCAGAACGATGTAATTTCTGTCCACCACGACCAGCATTGCGGCAAAGAGCGTGACACCGGTGATGCGCGGCAATATCCGGGGCAGGACTGAGCCGCGCACTGCAAAGAGCAGTTGCAGCAAACCGGGCTTGTCGCGGATGATCACAGGGCGCGCCAGCCGATATCGCGCCGGCAGAATCCCTGTGGCCAGTCGATGGTATCAACCATTGCATAAGCGCGGTCCGCCGCCTCGCGGAGCGTGGTGCCGCGCGCGGTGACATTCAGCACACGCCCGCCTGTGGCCGTTATATGCCCGTCCTTGCGCGTGGTGCCGGCGTGAAAAACCATGTTGAAGCTGTCCTCGGGACAGGTGTTCAGCCCGCGAATAACGCTGCCCTTCTTATAGTCGCCGGGATAGCCATCTGCGGCCAGAACGACCGTCAGGGCATGATCGTCGGCCCATTGCACCTGACACTCTGCCAGCCGTCCATCAGCGGTGGCGTGCAGCAGGTCCATCACTTGCGCGCCAAGGCGCATCATCAGGACCTGACATTCGGGATCCCCAAAGCGCACGTTGTATTCCACCAGACGGGGCACTCCGTTCTCGATCATCAGACCGGCGTAGAGCACACCCTGAAAGGGCATGCCGCGTTTGGCCATTTCGGCCATTGTCGGACGGATGATTTCATCCATTGCGCGGGCTTCGATTTCGGGGCTGAGCACGGGGGCAGGCGAGTAGGCGCCCATACCGCCGGTATTGGGGCCGGTATCGCCCTCGCCCACGCGTTTGTGATCCTGTGCGGTGCCGATCGACAGGATGTCGGTGCCGTCGCACAGGACAAACAGTGATGCTTCTTCGCCCTGCATGAATTCCTCGATCACCACTTCGGCACCAGCACTGCCAAAGGTTCCGCCAAACATATCGTCAATCGCGGCGTGTGCCTCGTCCACGGTTTCGGCGATGATCACCCCCTTGCCAGCGGCAAGGCCGTCGGCCTTGATCACGATGGGTGCGCCTGTGGCGTCGACATGGGCGTGGGCTGCGGCGGCGTCGGTAAAGTGACCATAGGCCGCTGTGGGCGCGTTCGCGGCATCACAGATTTCCTTGGTAAAGCTTTTGGAGGCCTCTAGCTGAGCGGCGGCCGCTGACGGTCCGAAGGTGAGAATACCCGCCTCGCGCAGCCGATCGGCCACACCTGCGGCCAGTGGTGCCTCTGGTCCGACAATCACAAGGTCGATCGATTCCTCTTCGGCGAAGCTGACGACAGCGCCGGGGGCCATGATGTCGATTGCGGCGCATTCCGCGATCTGGCTAATCCCGGCATTGCCGGGGGCGACGATCAGCCGGTCGCATTTTGGGTTTTGCAGGACAGCCCACGCGAGGCTGTGTTCACGCCCGCCGCTGCCGAGGATCAGGATGTTCATGTGCTGTGTGCCTTGCCGCATTTTCATTGTCCGGCACTGAATAGGGTGCGCGCGCTTGCGAGGCAAGGATTGCGAAGATCAGTGGAACATGCCGCGCGGCCATGCGTTGCCCCCACAGATGAAAACGAGCCCGAAAGGAGCATACCATGACTGATATTTCCAATAGTAAGGTCGCAATCCTTGCCACAAACGGCTTTGAGCAATCTGAGCTTGAGCACCCACGCGACGCGCTGCGCAACGCAGGTGCCGAGGTGCATGTGATCGCACCCGACGGTGCCGAGATACGCGGCTGGAGTGGTGATGATTGGGGCGACATGGTCAAGGTCGACCACAAGCTGGATGCAGTGGATCCTGCCGACTACGACGCGCTTGTGCTGCCCGGTGGGCAGATCAACCCCGACCTACTGCGTGTGAACAAGGACGCTGTGCGCTTTGTCCGGTCGTTCTGGGATGCGAAAAAACCGATTGGCGCAATTTGTCACGCACCGTGGCTGCTGATTGAGGCAGAGATCGTCAAAGGACAGGATGTCACCTCGTACCATTCGATCCGCAAGGACGTCGAAAATGCAGGCGGAAAATGGCATGACGAGGCCGTTGTTGTGGATCAGGGGCTGGTGAGCAGCCGCAACCCGGGTGATCTGGAGGCGTTCAGCGCCAAGTTGATCGAGGAGATCGCGGAAGGCAAACACCGCCAACGCGCGGCCTGACCTCTTTGCAATCGGTTCGGGATCGGGCATTGATGGGGCATGTCTGACCTCATTGATGACCCGGCACCGGGCCAAAATATACCGGAATATTCCGTCTCGGAGATTTCCGGCGAAGTGAAGCGCACGCTCGAAGGGACCTTTGGGCGTGTGCGTGTGCGTGGCGAAGTGGGCCGGGTGTTCAAGGCGCGTTCGGGCCACCTCTATTATGACGTCAAGGATGACCGGAACGTTCTGGCCTGCACCACATGGAAAGGCCAGGTGGCCAAGTTGTCGGTGGTCCCCGAGGAAGGCATGGAGGTCGTCGTGACGGGTCGGCTGACGGCCTTTGGTCAGCAATCCAAGTACAACATGAATGTCGAGGAAGTCGCCGTTGCGGGTGCTGGTGCGCTGATGGCGATGCTGGAAAAGCGCAAGGCGGCGTTGGGGGCTGAAGGGCTGTTCGCGCCAGAGCGCAAGCAGCGATTGCCCTACCTGCCAGAGATCATTGGCGTTGTTACATCGCCGTCGGGTGCGGTTATCCGTGATATTCTGCACCGGTTGCGCGACCGGTTCCCGCGCAAGGTTCTGATCTGGCCCGTCGCGGTTCAGGGGGCAAACTGTGCGCCGGAGGTGGCGAACGCGATTACAGGTTTCAATGCATTGACGCCCGGCGGAGCATTGCCCCGGCCCGATTTGATCATCGTCGCGCGTGGCGGTGGGTCGATCGAGGATCTGTGGGGCTTCAACGAAGAGATCGTGGTGCGGGCCGCAGCGGCGTCCGAGATTCCATTGATTTCGGCGGTGGGGCACGAAACCGACACGACATTGATCGACTATGCGTCTGATCAGCGCGCGCCGACACCGACGGCGGCGGCGGAACTGGCCGTGCCTGTGCGGCTGGAATTGATGGCGTGGCTTGATGGGATGGATGCCCGGCTTACCCGTGCGTTGACGGGGGGGTGGGGCAGCGTGGGCAACGCCTGCGTGATTTGTCGCGGGCGCTGCCGCGTGCTGACAGCCTGCTGGATGGCCCGCGACAGCGGCTGGATATCTGGGGCGAGCGCCTGCCTGCGGCATTGATGCGTGGTGTGCAGGTGCGACGGGTAAAGCTGTACGAGGCCGCAGGAAGCCTGCGCCCGGCTGTGTTGCGCCGTGCGATTCAAGCCGATATGCGTCGGTTGGATGGGCTGAGTGCGCGGCTGGGTCCGGCGCTGGGCCGGGCGGCCCAGGACGACAGGCGGCGTCTGGAAGTCGTGGCGGCGCGGCTGGAGAGAGTGCAGCCGGGCGCCGAAGTCATCCGACATAAGGAAGTGTTGGCCCGGATGTCGATCAGGCTGCGTGATGTCGGCGTGCGACAAATCAGAGGCTGGCGCGATACGCTGACAGGTCTGGACCGCCTGAGAGAGACTCTGGGATACAAGGCGACGCTGGAACGCGGGTATGCGGTGGTGCGGGGCGATGGTGCCTTGGTCACAACGTGCAAGGCGGCAGGTGACGCCAAGGCGCTGGAGATCGAGTTCGCGGATGGGCGACTGCATGTCAGTGCCGGGGAAACCGGTCCGAAGACGGCAAAGAAGACCACACCGAAGAAGCCAAAGCCGGAGCAGGGCAGCCTGTTCTGAGACGGACACAAAAGCCCGCTAAGGAAACCTCTGTTTCTGTGTTTCCAACATCTGAACGATCCGTGATGAAACCTCGATATTGTCTATAGGTCGCCTAAGTTGCGCCTAATTCTGCGGCCATATCTGCTGTCAACGAGAACGAGCAGAGGTATGTGTTAATGGATCGCCTGACTGAAATGGAAGCCTTCGCCACTGTGGTGGATCAAGGGGGGTTTACCGATGCTGCGCGCAAGATGGGGATTTCCAAATCCGCCGTGTCCAAGCATGTGTCTTCGCTGGAGGCGCGCTTGGGGGCCCGCCTGCTGAACAGGACGACACGGCGCGTCAGCCCGACCGAGATCGGTCTGGCCTATTACGACCGGGCGTTGCGTGTTCTGAATGATGCTGGCGAGGCGGATGCGCTGGTCAGCTCGATGCAGAGCGATCCTTCGGGGCTATTGCGCATCTCTGTGGCGACGGATTTCGGGGTTAATCACCTCAGCCCGGTTCTGGGCAGTTTCCTAGATGAGTTTCCGGATATCACGGTCAACATGGTGCTGAACAACCGCTATGTAGAACTGATTTCCGAAGGGTTCGACATGGCGATCCGCATTGGCGAGCTGGAAGACAGCACACTGCGGGCACGCAAACTGACCGAAACGACGAAGCGGATGATCGCATCACCGGGGTATATCCAGAAATATGGACGTCCCCAGAAGATTGATGACCTGAATGAGCATAAACTGCTGCATTATTCCAGCCAATCGGGTGGATCGGTGTGGAAGCTGACTGCGCCCTCTGGCGAGAAACGCCAAGTGCGCACAGCGGGTGGGCTATCGGTCAATGACGGTCAATCGCTGCTGAATGCGGCCATCTCGGGCCTCGGCATCGCCTATCTGCCCAGTTTCCTATACGCCGACGCGATGGAAAAGGGCCTGATCGAGGACGTGATCCCTGATCTGCCAGTCGAGACCCAAGGCATCTATGCGGTTTACCCGCCGGGACGGTTTACCCAACCCAAGGTGCGCGCGTTCATTGATTTTCTGGTTCATGCCTTTGCGGACAAGGGTCCGACAGACTGGTGATACGACACAACGACTTTCCTCCCCGCCCATAGCAGGGCCACCTGAACCCCGGTTAGCATTGCCTGCAGCCGGGGTTTTCTTTTGTGCGTATGTCCGGGTGTCAGACCTTAGCGCGTGCCGCGGACAGCCCACGCACGTGCGGCCAGCAGAATGCGACCGTCCGGGTCAGTTGGCAGCGCTTCTTCGAGGCGGATCTTCAACCGTTTGCGCGCCTCATCGTCTAGCGATGCGCAATAGCCGGGTGCGGGGGCAATCCCAGAAAGAAATGGGGTCCAATAGTCATCGAAATTCTCGAACGGTGTCGGAACGTCAATTGGTGCCGTGGAAACATCGCGTAGCCCAGAGGCGCGGAACAGATCAGCCAGCGCATCGGGTTTGCAAATCGGAAACCGAACGCCTTCGTCCTTATCGCGGGCTGAGGGGTCGAGCGCGATGGCGGCATCCCAGAAATAGCGCATGAACTGAACATGGCCGGCATAATCCCAGACATAGGCGGCGACCGTTCCGTTCGGGGTGGTAACACGCGTCAGTTCGTTCATGGCCTTTTGCACATCCGGGATGAAGTTCAGCACCAACCCGGAAACAGCACAATCCACTGCGGCGTCCGCGGCAGGGACGCTATCGCCAGCACCCTGTCGAAACTCTGCACGCGGATCAGTGACCGAATTGCGTGCCAAGGTCAGAAAGCCCTCGGACGGTTCGACGCCGATGATGGATACAGGGTCGCACGCGTCCAATATACGAGAGGTCAGTGCGCCTGTCCCGCACCCGAGATCAAGCCAGCGTTTCTGGTTTGGCACATCCAGCCAAGCGAGGAATTTTTGACCCGTCAGGCGGCTCCATCTGCCGACATACATCTCGTAGGCGTCGCCATTTGTCCATTTGTCGTGCATGGTGCTTCTCCCGCTGATGCATGGGTGATCTTAGCACATTTTCATCGGCAGCGCAGAATGCCGGGACGATAGATGCTGTCGCGTGCACAGGTTCTGTGCGCTGCTTCGACTTGTCAGCGGCGCGGATCATGCCAGATTACACAGCAACAGAAACAATTGATCTCAGAGGTATCTCAATGACCAAACCGACCCTTCTGCTGATGTCCGGCTCGCTCCGCGAGGCGTCCTATAACAAGATGCTGCTGCGAGAGGCTGCTGCGGCCTATGGCGACGCGAACGTCATCGAGGCTGATCTCGACCTGCCGCTTTATGATGGGGATGTCGAAGATAGGGGTATCCCCGAAAAGGTCACGACACTGATCAAGCAGGTTCGTGGCGCGGATGCGCTTGTCATCGGAGCACCGGAATACAACAAGGGAATTTCCGGCGTGTTGAAAAACGCGCTTGATTGGCTGAGCCGGGTCAAGCCGTGGCCGACACAGGATAAGCCCGCTGTAGTGATGTCCGCCGCCGGTGGACGCTCGGGCGGAGAGACGGCGCATTTTATGACGCTAAGCATTCTGACGCAATTGCAGGTCAATGTCGTGCATGGGCCGTTGATACTGATAGCCGCCGCACAGAACGAATTTGACGAGAATGGTGCGTTGACGAATGATTTCCTCAAGGGTCAGGTCGCCGACCGGATGGCGCGGCTGCGCGGGATGATCGGTTAGCCAAAACGGTTAGTGTCGAACGCGGACAGATCAGCGTTCATGCGTCGCCCATTGATCAGGTCGGCCACCCAACGTCCGGTTTTTGGTCCTCCGGTCAGGCCGACATGCTGGTGGCCAAAGGCGGCAAAGACGCCGCTGCCACCGATTTCGCCGATCAAAGGCAGGCTGTCGGGGGTGGAGGGACGAAAGCCCATCCACTCTTCGACACTATCGTAGGTCAGACCGGGAAACATCTTGGTCACATTGCGGCGGAGCAGGTCAAAGGGCGCGCGTGAGGGTGGCGCGGTGATGCCGCCCAATTCGACCATACCGGCGCAGCGCAGACCATGCTCCATTGGATTTACCGCGAATTTGCCGGATTGGATCATCAGAGGTGTGTGGACCTTGGCATTGGGGCCGGTAAAGTGCAGGTGATAGCCGCGCTCGGCCTCCAGCGGGGTTTTGACCCCCAGTTTGGCCATCAGGGGTTTTGACCAGATGCCCGCCGACAGAACAGCGGCATCGCAGGCCAGAGTACCGTGGTCAGTGATGATCTCGGTAACATGGCCATCGCTGAGAGTGACGTCACGCATTTCGGCCTGAAGGTAGGTTCCGCCCTCGTCCTGAAACACCTGTGCAAGATCGGCCATATAGGCGCCGGGATTAAGAATATGCCCATGTCCACGCAGCATCGCCAGACACCGCTGTGACGGGGCGAGCATCGGCTCTGCCTCTTGTACTGCGCCGCCTTCGATCAAGTCGGGCACGTAGCCTGCTTCGCGTTTCAGCGCCCAGCCATAGGCGTCTGCGTCAAATGCGGCGCGGTCACGGTAGACGTAGCCGAAATCACTGGAACTGATCCATTTCTCCGCCCGTGTGCCCTTGGTCAGCGCACGGTGCTGATCGACGCTGTCATGCAGCAAATGCACCAGACTTGCAGAGGTCGCGCGGGTGCGTGCATCGGTCGAGTTCGCGACGAATTTGGCGAGCCAAGGGATGAGGCGCGGCAGGTAGGACCATTGCAGGAATAGCGGACCGTCGCGGGACATCAGGTATTTCGCCCCGTCTCGGGTGATGCCGGGGGTATTCATCGGCACGATGGCCCATTCCGCCAGCAGCCCGGCATTGCCATAGGACGCACCAGCACCGGGATAGTCACGGTCGATCAGCGTTACGGTATGGCCTGCGCGACGCAGCCAGATGGCAGAGGATAACCCGCAGATACCTGCTCCGATGACGATGATGTTTCGGGGTGTCATGGGGCGGGTTCCTTTGACCATGGGGTTGCGCGCACCCTAGGCAGAGGTTGCGGTATACGGCAAGTGGGTCGACCGCGTTGAAGGAAAGGATGAAACACCCTAGGATCCGGCATGTCAGGGAGAAGCATGCATGACTGATAAGCCAGACCTTGCCACGATACTGGGAGAGGTGGACAGCTCGACCTTTCTGGGATTGTCGGCGCGTTCTGATCTGAATGTCAGCGACGCGTCGTCGGCCTATCTGGGGGTGCCGGGGGCAACGCCTTATGGCCAGATGGGAGCATTCGCGCGCAATGCACCGCAAGCCCTGCGCGTGGCGATGGCACCAGAGGCGAGCCTGATCGACCGGTACAATTTTGACCTCGGCGGGCCGCTATTCCCGGCCGGGTGCAAAGCTGCAGTCGACTGCGGTGATCTGCCGTTCAATACAGAGGATTTTGCCGCAAATCGGGCGGTGATCCGCGCGGCTGTGGCGGAGATTATGGCGGCGGGCGTCGTGCCGATAGTCGTGGGCGGTGACGATTCGGTGCCGATTCCGATGCTGGATGCGCTGTCTGACACTGGCGATAGCTACACTTTGTTGCAGATCGATGCGCATATCGACTGGCGCGATGTGCATATGGGCGAACGGTTCGGCCTGTCCTCCAACATGCGCCGCGCGTCAGAGATGGCACATATCAGGCAAATCATTCAGGTCGGCGCGCGTGGCACCGGGTCGGCACATTCCGACGATGTCCAAGACGCGCTGGATTGGGGGGCCGAAATCGTGCCCGCCGAAGAAGTGCATGCGCATGGCATTGCTCCGATTCTGGCGCGGATAGAGACAGGCGCCCGAATCGTTATCTGCTTTGACGTGGATGGGTTGGACCCATCCGTGGTGCCGGGGTGCCTTGCGCGCAGCCCGGGCGGGCTGAGCTATGGCCAAGGGTTGGGTCTGTTGCGCGGCGCGGCAGAGCGCGGCACGATCGCAGCCGTCGACTTTGCCGAGTTTGTGCCCGAAATGGATGTGGACGGGATCGGTGCGGTCGCCGTTTCGCGGCTGGTTACTACGGTCATGGGGCTGGCAGCGCGGCAGTAGGCGCGCGGCGCGGTGGCGATCACCAATAAAAAAACCCCGCCTCGGATCTGAGACGGGGTTCTAAATGTCCTGCCACACGCGGGGTGCGGCTGGCGCGGCTCAGCCCTGACGGGCTTTGAAGCGGCGCTGGGTCTTGTTGATCACGTAGACGCGGCCTTTGCGGCGCACGACGCGGCAATCACGGTGCCGGTTCTTGAGCGAGCGAAGCGAGTTGCGTACTTTCATCGTCGTCTCCTTTGTTGTCGCGGCGCGGGCCAGCGCCTTGCGGGTTGCGGGCGTCCCGGCACAGCCGGAACAGTGAATTCATGGTGGGCACTACAAGGTTCGAACTTGTGACCCCTTCGATGTCAACGAAGTGCTCTACCGCTGAGCTAAGCGCCCATGAATGCCGACCCTTATTCCGTGCCCCAACAAATAGGGGCGCGGAAATCCGCGCCGGTCCGCTGGTCTATAAAAGAAGCGTGAACAGGGATCAAGGGCTTTTGGTTCGCGAAAAATTCGGTCTATCATGTGACCAGAAGTCAAAGAGATTGTTTCGAGCGCGTATGTCAAAGGTCGCCTATCACCTGATCCATCCTGACAGGCGGAACACAAGCGTCGTGTTCGCTTCGCCGCATAGTGGGCGGGATTATCCTGCGTGGTTCTTGCAACGGTCGATTCTGGATGCGCAAGCGGTGCGCAGTTCGGAAGATGCGTTTGTTGATCTGCTCTTTGCTGCGGCCCCGCGCGAAGGTGCGCCGTTCTTGCAGGCGGGCGCGCCGCGGGCGCTGATTGATCTCAACCGGGCAGCAGACGAGCTTGACCCCGCGCTGATCGAGGGGGTGCGTAAGGTCGGACATAATCCACGCGTCTCCTCGGGTCTGGGCGTGGTGCCGCGCGTGGTGGCCAATGGGCAGGCGATTTATGAAGGTAAACTGAGCCGCGCAGAGGTCGATACCCGGATCGAATCCTATTGGCACCCCTATCATGCGGCATTGCGCAGTCAGATGGATCAGGCGCATGCGATGTTTGGTCAGGCGATTCTGATTGATTGTCATTCAATGCCGCATGAGGCGATGGATCAGGTCGCGCGGAAGGGCCTGCGACGACCCGAGGTGGTTCTGGGTGACCGCTTCGGCGCTTCGGCCAATGCGGGGATCGTCGAGGAAATCGAGCAGGCGTTCCGTGCGGCTGGTCTGTGCGTGGCGCGCAATACGCCCTTTGCCGGTGCCTATGTGACGCAGCATTATGGCCGCCCCTCGCGCGGACGACACGCGGTGCAGGTCGAGATTGATCGCGCGCTCTATATGGATGAGCAACGCATCGAGCCGAATGCGAATTTCGATGCGTTCCGAATGGTGCTGAACGGTGTGATCGCACAGATCGCCGATATTGGGCGTCCGGCAGACAGGGCGTTGGCGGCAGAGTAATCGCCGCAGTCAGCGCAGCGCCCGGCCCTTGCGAATCGCTTCCTTGCCGAACTTGCGCCTAATTTCATCGGTGGCCCGCTCCGCACTGCTGCGACGGCGGGCGTCAGGGTCGAGCAAATCGCCCGACAGGTCGGCACCATCTTCGTTCAGCAGGTCGGACAGTCCGATACCGATTAGGCGGAATGGGGCCCTGTCGGCCATCGGGTCCATCAGGGCGCGGGCGGTGCGGTAGATCACATCGGCCAGTTGCGTGGAATCGCGCAGCGCCAGACGGCGGGTCAGGATCGCGTGATCCGCGCGCTTCAGCTTCAGTGTGACGATCCGGCCAGCAAGCGCGCGCGCCTTGGCCCGGTCCGAGACCTGTTCAGAGAGCCGCCAGAGATGCCCGTCGAGAATGTCGAGGTCACCGGTATCTTCGAAAAAGGTGGTCTCTTTGGAGATGGACTTTATCGGTGCCCGCGCATTGACGCGGCGATGGTCCTGCCCGCGCGCCAGATGCCATAACCGTTCGCCCATGGCGCCGAACCGCGTGGCGAGGTCAGTGCGCTCCCACCTGAGCAGGTCTGAAAATGTGCGAATCCCCGCTCTTTCAAGGGATGTCTGTGCCGCCTGACCGACACCCCAGATCAGGCGAACTGATTTGTTGTGCAGAAAATCAGCGGTTTCGGTTTGTCCGATCACCGAAAAACCGCGCGGCTTATCGAGGTCGGAGGCGACCTTGGCGAGGAACTTGTTGTGGCTCAGTCCGATTGAGCCGGTAACGCCCAGTTCCGTGGACATTCGCTTAATCAGGCGGGCCAGCATGATCGCGGGCGGGGCACCATGCAGCCGCTGGGTGCCTCCGAGATCAAGAAATGCCTCGTCGAGCGAGAGCGGTTCGATGTCTGGCGTTAGTTCTTGCATTATGGTGCGGATCTGCTTGGAAACTTCGACATATACGTTCATTCGAGGCTTCACGATCACCGCATCAGGGCAAAGCTTTAGCGCCTGAAACATTGGCATGGCGGACCGCACGCCGCGAATGCGCGCGACATAGCAGGCGGTTGAAACCACGCCGCGCCGTCCACCACCGATAATCACTGGCTTTCCCTGCAGGCTGGGGTCGTCGCGCTTTTCGACACTCGCGTAGAAGGCGTCGCAATCCATATGGGCGATGCTCAGGTCAAACAGCTCGGGATGGGACAGAACGCGCGGACGCCCGCAGGCTGTACAGCGTTGCTGCGCCGGGTCTGTTTCGGTCAGGCAATCGCGACAAAAGGCGGGCATGGCGTGGGACCGGGATAAATGTGTTTTCACCTTAGATGAAACTGGGGTTGGTATTAAGAGGCTTTGCCCCTCGATCTTTCGACCTTACCTCAGGATACCTGCGGCCAGACGATGCAACATGTCGCATGGTTTTTTCCGGCGCGGAATGTTCTCGGAGAAGCCGAGGATACGCTTGGGTGTGACCTAGGCTTGGGCCAGTTCTGCGAGGATTGCGGCAGCGGCTGTGGCAGGATCATCGGCGGCCCAGACGGGGCGGCCAACCACGATGTGATCCGCGCCATTGGCGATGGCTTGGGCCGGGGTTGCAACGCGCTTTTGATCGCCAAGTGCGGCACCGGAGGGGCGTACACCCGGCGTCACAATCAGCTTACCCGCGGCCTCAGGCAGGGCGCGAATTTGTGCGGCTTCGCGCGGTGAGGCGATGACGCCATCGGCACCGGCGTCGAGTGCGCGGGTGGCTCGGTTGGTGGTGATTTCGGCCGGATCGCCCGGTTGGATCATGCCGTCGTCCAGATCGGCGCGGTCGAGGGACGTCAGGATCGTGACGGCGAGGATTTTCAAACCCGAACCTGCCGCGCCTTCGCGGGCGGCGCGGACGACGTGTGGATCGCCGTGGACAGTGAGGAAATCAAGGTCGAACTGGGCAAGCCCGCGCACGGCGCTTTCGATCGTGGCGCCAATGTCGAACAGCTTTAGATCCAGGAAAATGCGCTTGCCATGTTCTTGTTTCAGCTCTTGGGCCAGCGCCAGACCGCCGCCGGTCAGCATACCGAGGCCGATTTTGTAGAAACCGACCTGCGGCCCGATGCGCTGGGCCATCTCCAGCCCTGCGAGTGCGTTCGGCACGTCAAGCGCCACGATCAGACGGTTATCGGCTGTGGGCATATCGCGCTCCGCTTTGTCAGGGTTGCGCTCTTTTTGCGAGTTGGCGGTGCCTCGTCAAGTGATTTGAACCGTGAGTGCCGGGTAATGTGGCGGCGGGGGCGTGCCACGTTGGGGAATACCTGTCAGGCCCGCAATGTCCGCACCTCGGGTTGATGCGTTGGAGTGGGAATGGGGTTGCGAAATTCCTGTGTCATATGCTTGCACATCTCGATCTGTCGTTTTCCGCCTCGAAATTCCGGCATTTGACGGATCTGGCGCAAAGAGTCGGATATGAGTGCGCGGGATAAGCTGTCACGATTTGCCTGTTCTGGTTTCTCGGCTGTGCCGAGTAGGGACATCGTGCATATATCAGTGGTCAGGATGACGATCGCCTGATGCAGCCCCCGCGCGGGCAGGAACTGCAGATTGTCAAACTGGATTCTCTTGATCAGCATTGGGTTCACCATGAATTACGGTTGTTCCAGATAATCCTTTCAAACCGATGAATTCATGGTGAAGTGACGGGAATACTTCCCCCGTCATGCGGGTTTCAGGCAGCGCGTGCGCCAAACAGCCGGTCAAGGAGCGAATTGCTTGCTTGTACCGTGGTATCGGTCTGTGGCGTCGGCGCAGCATGCGCGAGGCGCAGCATTGGATTACCACGACGGTGCGCGCGACGCGCGGCTTCGGACAATCCGCGGGCAATGAGGCCATATTCGGCGTGCAGCGGGGCGGCTACGCGCACTGGATATGAATACCCCTGCCCGCCATCATGGACGCGGACCAGCGTTTCGAAAGCTCCGATTTCGGGGTTGTAACGGATGTCGTCGAATTGAATTTTCTCGATCTGCATAGCAACGCTCCTTCAGAATATGAGTTATCTGGCCCATCCGAGGCCTGTGGATAACTGGGCTTCTCCTGTGGATAACATGGAGATGGCCAAGAAAGTTTCATCGGGGAACTTAAAAAGTTTTTTGTCATAGGCGGAATTTGGCCCGTTTGTCTTGAACCGGAGCAGGGCGCTGCCCATTTTCTGGTCAAGGGTTCCGACAGTGCATGCCTAATACTGGGTGCGCGAGTGGAGCAACGCTTATATAAAGGAGAATAGCGATGGACTTGTCGAAGTTCACCGAGCGGTCACGCGGATTCATTCAGGCCGCGCAGACGATCGCGATGCGGGAAAGCCACCAGAAACTGGCGCCCGAACACTTGCTCAAGGCATTGATGGACGATGGCGAAGGGTTGGCGAGCAACCTGATCAAACGGGCTGGCGGTGCGCCGGAGCGGGTTGTGCAGGCGCTGGATTTGGCCATGGGAAAAATCCCGCAAGTCCGCGGCGATGCCGGGCAGACCTATATGGATCAGCAAACCGGCAAAGTTCTGGATGAAGCCGAGAAGCTGGCGAAGAAAGCCAAGGATAGTTTTGTCCCCGTGGAACGGATGCTGACCGCGTTGGCGATGGTAAAATCGCCTGCCAAGGCGGCGCTGGAGGCCGGTGGCATCAGTGCGCAGTCCCTGAATGAGGCGATCAATGATATCCGCAAAGGGCGCACGGCCGATACAGCCAGTGCCGAGGATACCTACGAGGCGCTGGAGAAATACGCGCGCGACCTGACTGCGGCCGCTGCCGAGGGCAAGATTGACCCCATTATTGGGCGCGATGACGAAATTCGCCGCTCGATGCAGATTCTCAGCCGCCGGACCAAGAACAACCCTGTGCTGATCGGTGAGCCGGGCGTGGGTAAGACCGCGATTGCCGAAGGGCTGGCGCTGCGGATTGTGAATGGTGATGTGCCCGAAAGCCTGACCAACAAGAAGCTGTTGAGCCTCGATATGGGGGCGTTGATTGCTGGCGCGAAGTATCGTGGTGAGTTCGAGGAGCGGCTGAAGGCCGTGCTGAACGAAGTCACGGCGGCGGCGGGCGAGATCATCCTGTTTATCGACGAAATGCACACGCTTGTCGGCGCTGGCAAGGGCGACGGCGCGATGGATGCGGCCAACCTGATCAAGCCTGCGCTGGCGCGGGGCGAATTGCACTGTATTGGCGCCACGACGTTGGACGAGTACCGAAAGCATGTGGAAAAGGACGCCGCCTTGGCGCGCCGATTCCAGCCACTGGTGATCGAGGAGCCGACGGTCGAGGACACCATCAGCATCCTGCGCGGGATCAAAGAAAAGTATGAACTGCATCATGGGGTGCGGATCAGTGATAGCGCGCTGGTGACGGCGGCCACGCTGTCGCACCGTTACATCACGGACCGCTTTCTGCCGGACAAGGCCATCGACCTGATGGACGAGGCCGCCAGTCGTCTGCGCATGGAAGTCGACAGCAAGCCCGAAGAGTTGGATGCGCTGGACCGCGAAATACTGCAAAAGCAGATTGAGGCGGAAGCGTTGAAGAAAGAAGATGACACTGCATCCAAGGATCGACTGGCGACGCTGGAAAAGGATCTGGCCGAGATGCAGGAACGTTCTTCCGAGATGACTGCGCAATGGCAAGCCGAGCGTGACAAGCTGGCGTCGGCGCGTGATCTGAAGGAGCAACTGGACCGGGCGCGGATCGATCTGGATCACGCGAAGCGTGCTGGTGATCTGGGACGTGCCGGCGAGTTGAGCTATGGCGTCATTCCGGGGCTGGAAAAACAGCTGGCTGAGGCTGAAAAGGCCGAGGAAGACGGTGTCATGGTCGAAGAGGCCGTGCGTCCCGAGCAGATCGCGCAGGTGGTTGAGCGCTGGACCGGTATTCCGGTGGCCAAGATGCTGGAAGGCGAACGCGAGAAACTGCTGGGCATGGAAGACGGGCTGCACAAGCGCGTCATAGGGCAGGCACAAGCGGTGAAGGCCGTGGCAAGTGCGGTCCGCCGGGCGCGCGCGGGTCTGAATGACGAAAACCGGCCGTTGGGGTCGTTCCTCTTCCTCGGGCCGACCGGCGTGGGCAAGACCGAGCTGACCAAGGCGGTGGCCGAGTTCCTGTTTGACGATGACAACGCAATGGTGCGCATCGACATGTCCGAGTTCATGGAGAAACATGCGGTCAGTCGTCTGATCGGCGCGCCTCCGGGCTATGTGGGCTATGACGAGGGTGGCGTGTTGACCGAGGCCGTGCGGCGGCGTCCCTATCAGGTGATTCTGTTCGATGAGGTCGAAAAGGCGCATCCGGATGTGTTTAACGTGCTGTTGCAGGTGCTGGATGATGGGGTGCTGACGGATGGTCAGGGCCGGACAGTGGATTTCAAGCAGACGCTGATCATCCTGACATCGAATCTAGGCGCGCAGGCGCTGAGCCAGCTGCCCGAGGGTGGCGACATGGCGCAGGCGCGGCGTGACGTGATGGATGCAGTCCGCGCGCATTTCCGGCCCGAGTTCCTGAACCGTCTGGATGAAACGGTCATCTTTGACCGGCTCAGCCGCGATGACATGGACGGGATCGTGGATATTCAGCTGGCTCGGCTGACAAAACGGTTGGCGGCGCGCAAAATCACGTTGGATCTGGACGAAAGTGCCAAGAAGTGGCTGGCCGACGAAGGCTACGACCCGGTTTTTGGCGCGCGTCCGCTGAAACGGGTGATCCAGCGCGCAGTGCAGGATCCGCTGGCTGAAATGCTGCTGGCCGGTGACGTCATGGACGGGGCAACAGTGCCGGTGACTGCCGGGGTTGATGGCCTGATTGTCGGCGAGCGTATCGGCAGCACGAACAGCCCGAAACCGGGCGATGCCGTGGTTCACTGACGGTACAGGACGCCGACTAAGTGAGAAAGACAGAGCGCGCGGACATGGGTCGCGCGCTCTTTTTCTTTTTGTATCAACCGAGACTTGAGCCGGGCGGTGGCACTATTCGTTGAAAGACCCGCAGCAAACCAGGACGGGACGGACGAATTGCTACGCACGAAATTTGTCACCGGGTCCCACAATATTCGGACGTAGCGAAAACCGCGCGCGCAGGTTGTAGGACCTCAAACGCCTCTTTAACCGCTATGCCGAAGGCACAAAAATGTCCCCATTCTGGAAACAATAACCACAATTCCATTGATATCTTGCGAGGATTCGCTGCACCGTTCTATACTGTAAAGAAAACGGGCGGGCAGGCAGAGCAGTGCCAACAAGCGCGCCCAGATGAGGCAAAGCATAGTGACCGGCATGGCAGAACAGGCTCCCGAAACCCCTCTTTGGCTGGACGATCTTCGTCCCGGCGCGGAAGGCGAGGGGTTTTTCGAGAAGAACCTCAGACATTCGCTGATGTTCATCAAACGGCCCAGCGACCGGCTGCTGGTGACGTTCGACAATCTGAGCAACGTCAATGACGAGAGTGTCACACGCGAACCTTGGGCGTATAAATTCGCGATGGACAGCGGGCTGTCGCATCTGGGGATCATGGCGCATGTCAGCGACTGGTATCGTGATGTGGACCTGATCAAGCGGTTCGAAGGGCTCGTCGCACAAGGGTTCTTTGACGGCTACAAACGGGTGGTTTTCGCCGGCGTATCGATGGGTGGCTATGCGGCGCTGGCGTTCTCATCATTGGTGCCGGGCGCGCATGTAGTGGCGGTCAATCCGCAGACGACACTCGATCCTGATCTGATCCCGTGGGAAACCCGCTATGAAAACGGGCGGCGTCAGGACTGGACCCTGCCGTTGGCTGACGGGGCGGCACTCACGTCGGGCGCGGGACGGGTGAACGTGTTCTACGATCCCTATCACGAGCTGGATCAGAAACATGTGGATCGTTTCAGCGGTGACAACATCCGCATTTTCAAATGCTGGTTTTCGGCGCACAAGACGGCGGTGTTCCTGCGCAAGATCGGCGTATTGAAGGATGTGATGCGTCATGCGATCTTTGACGAGCTGAGCGAGGCAGAGTTTTACCGGCTTTACCGCGCGCGGCGAAACCTGCCGTGGTATCGCGGGTCTGTGTCCGGGTATTTCCGCGACAAAGGTCGCGAGGAGTTTGCCACGCATTTCGACCAGATGTTCCGCCGCCGCCTGCGCAAGCAAAAGCGCCGACTGGCGGAAGAGGCCGAAGCAGCTGGCCAAGCCGCCCCCGAGAGCGGTGCAAGCAAGGCCAGCCCAGAGGCAATGGCCGACATCAAGGCGCAACCCAAGATCAAGTCGGCCAAACCACCCACAGACGGACCGATGGCAAAGGTTGTCGCGCCTGCCAATGCTGGGCGTAAGGCGCCGGTCAAGCAGGGCAAGGGCAGCCGGGTCATTGTGACGACGATGAAGAACGAAGGCCCCTTCATGCTGGAATGGGTGGCCTATAACCGGTCCATCGGGTTCACCGATTTCATGATCTATACCAACGATTGCGATGACGGCACTGACCTGATCGCCAAGCGGTTAGAGGCGATGGGGCTGGCACAGCATCGGCAGAACCCGTTCAAGGAAGGTGGCAGTCCGCAGCGCGCGGCACTCAAAGATGCGGGCAAGCAGGAAATGGTGCAAAAGGCCGACTGGCTGATCTGTGCTGACTGTGACGAGTTTCTGAATGTCCGGGTGGGCAAGGGGCGGCTCGACGATCTCTTTGCTGCGGTGGGCGACGCCGATGCGATTTCGGTTTGCTGGAAGCTCTTCGGCAATAGCGGGCAGGTCGATTATCAGGACAAGCCAGTGATCGAGCAATTCGACCGCGCCTGCGGCGAACATGAATATCCCAACTATCGCGCGCTGGGGATGAAAACACTGGTGCGCAACAATGACCGGTTGATCAAGCTGCGCATTCACCGGCCTGCATTCCATCTGGATCGCGGCGATGTGGCTTGGGTCGATGCGGGCGGTAACGCGATGCCGGATCTGTATTTACAGCAGGGTTGGAAGGCGTTTCAGGGCTTTAGTCATCAGTATGCGCGGCTGCATCACTATGCCGTTCGATCTGTCGACAGCTTTCTGGTGAAACGTGATCGGGGTCGGACCAACCATGTCGGCGACGATCAGGGCATCACCTATTGGTCAAACATGAACTACAATTCCGAGCAAGACACCACGATTCGCGCGCGCCTGCCGGGCCTGCGCAAAGAAATGGCGAAGCTGTTGAAAGACCCTGAGCTAGCGAGACTTCACCGGGGTGCAATCGATTGGCACCGGGGCAAGATCGACGCGCTGCGCAAGCGCGACGGCTGGGACATGTTCCGCGATCAGATCATGGCAATCAACGCCGCGCCTGAGTTGCAGACTGCTAAGTAAATGGCCAAGGGTCTGCCCAATGTTGTGGTGCATGGTGGTGTGCACAAGACAGCCACCAGCCATATTCAGTCGATCCTGCAGCGCAACGCCGGGCGGCTGAAAAAGCGTGGTGTCTATTACGTGCACCACCGTGACACGCGCAAGGAATACACCTTTCCCACGCAGCTGAACGGTTACGAGAAGCTGGGGTTGAACTACAAAACCAAGGTGCCGGATGATGTGCTGGCACGAAAGGCCAAGAATTTCTTTAAAAAGATCGGCGCTGGCGAAGGCCAGCGTATCGTGATCTCGGATGAGAATATGCCCGGTCATAGCGGGCATTGTGTGCGGTCTGGCCTGCTCTATAATCGGCGCGAGACGTTGCTGCCGATCTTTGCCAGCAACATTCCCTATCCGGTGACAGAGGTGCATATTGCGATCCGTCACTATGCGGATTTCTTTGCCTCGACCTTTGTCGAGTTTCTGAGGTCGGCCAAGGGCGACAACGTGATCCCCGAGGCGGCGATGAAACGCGCAGTATTGTCGAACCTGCCCAGTTGGACCGGGTTCATTGATCTGGTGCTCAGTTGTTTTCCGGATGCGACGATGACGATCTGGCGGCACGAGGATTTTCGCGATTTGTCGGATCGGGTGATTGGCAACCTGATTGGCGGTGCCGTGCCGGTAGAGGAATTGGTCACACCCAAGCGCAATCGCGGACGCCCCTCTGCCAGCCATCGTGCGGTGCAGGAATTGCTGATGGAGATCGAACGTGAGGGCGGTGATGCGGCACTGGCGCGGCGGGTGGAAATTCAGGATGCCTATCCGCGTGGGCCAGACTATCCGGGGTACGATCCTTGGACCGAGGCCGAGCGAGAGCATTTGGGACGCATATATGATAAGGACATTGCAGAGATCGCGATGCGCAAACGCGTGACATTGCTAGAGGTGTGATCCATGTCGGCTGCGTCAACGCGATGCCGACAGTGCGGCGCGAAACCCCCGCAAACGCGAAGTGCGACGGGCCGCAGTGAAGTGATGCAGTCCCAAACCAAGATCATTGCTCGGTCATAAAAAACAGGGTAATGTGCGGGCCATAACAACAACACAGGCGGCTGCCAATGCGGACTGACCTGAGAGGCACATAGGCGGAGCGCGCGTGAGCGGATTATATCATATTGCCATGCTGTGGGTCGAAGGCCCACTGAGTTATGTTGAACAACTGTGCGTACAGTCGTTTCTGGACGCCGGACATGAGGTGACATTGTATCACTACGGTCCGGTATCGAATGTACCTGAAGGTGCGAAGCTGGTGCATGGTGACGCGATCCTGAAGCGTGACAATTTCATCCAGCATGGTCGGACAGGCAGCCTTGCGCTGTTTTCGGACGTATTCCGCTATCATATGCTGACCCAATCCGAGCGGACCATTTGGGCCGATACCGATGCCTATTGCATGAAGCCGTTTGAGACCGAAACCGGCCATTACTTTGGCTGGGAGAGCGCGCACCATATCAACGGCGGCGTTCTGGGTTTGCCGCAGGATAGTGACGCTCTTGCCGGGTTGCTGAAAATGAGTGACGATGAATACGGTATTCCGTTCTGGTATAGTGACGCTGCCAAGGCCAAGCTTGCCGCGCAGGCAGAAGCCGGCAATCCGGTCCACGTAAGTGAACTGCCTTGGGGGATCTGGGGACCGCATGCGGTGACTGCCTGGCTGCAACGGACCGGCGAAGATAAATACGCCTTCGCGCAAGAGGTTCTCTATCCTGTCCCGTTCGACCTGCGTCGCAAGATGGCAAAGGAAGGTGGGCGCAAGGCGGCGGATCGGCGGTTGACCGACAAAACCACCTCAATCCACCTTTATGGTCGTCGCATCCGCGAATTTCTGGCCAGTCGTCCGGACGGATTGCCGGACGACGGCAGTCTGATTGATGCGCTGCTGAAGAAGCATGGGATTGATCCCACGGCCGCGCCGGTGATCAGCAAAAGAGACAAAGCGGACGCAGCAGAATAAAAAAGGCAGAGCCATGTTAGATGCAGGATCGAACACAATGAAGGCCAAGAACGAGAACCTGACCGATCTGGCGGATCGCTATGGATCGGACAAAGGATCGACCAAGCATCGGTATACAGAACTCTACCACATGCTGTTTCACCCCTACCGGCAGCGCAAGATCAACTTTCTGGAGATGGGCCTGCTGATCGGCGGGCCCGAGCACGGCATCGACAAGGACCGCAAGACGACAGATGTCCCGTCGATCCGCATGTGGCTGGAGTATTTTCCCAAGGCGAATATTCACGGGTTGGATGTGTCGGACTTTTCATGGTTCGAACATGAGCGGTTTACCTTTCACCGCTGCGATATGGATGATCGGGCAGAGATCGCGCGCACGATGGACGCCATGGACGCCCCGGACATCGTGATCGACGATGCCAGCCATGCCAGCCACCATCAGCAGAATGCGTTCCTAGAGATATTTCCCAAGCTGAAATCAGGGGGCCTATATATAATAGAGGACCTGCGCTGGCAGCCGGACCCATATGAAGTGCCGGGCATCACCAAGACGGCGGCACTGTTGCGTTCCTTTATAGATGAACGGACGTTCAGCCATAGCGACCCGGCGATTGCCGAGGGGTTCAATGCGTTGATCCCAGAGATGTCCGCCTGCATCGTGCATCCGGTGCGCTATCAGAAAAAACGCAAGGATCAGGTGGCGGTGATTCACAAGCGTTAAGGCACGAAAGGACCGGCGACATGATCTGGCTAGAGGCGCTGAGCTATGTCGTAACGATCCTCGGGTTCCCTGCCGCAATTCTGGTGATCGTCCGCGAAGAGCGTCTGCGCCGCGAGAACGAGGAAAACGAACTGCATCGCGAGCTGTCGGCGGAGTACGATAATTTCCTGCGGTTGGTAATGGACAATGCCGATCTGCTGTTGATGAGCAAATACAGCCTGCCGGAGCCATTGACCGATGAGCAGCGCGAGCGCACCGATATTATCTTTCGCATTCTGATCTCGCTCTTCGAGAAGGCCTATATCATTCTGTATGAGGACGGAATGGAGGGGCGCGCGCGTCGTCGCTGGTTGTCTTGGGAGGATGACATGGTGGAATGGTGCGCGCGGGATGATTTTCGCGCAGCCCTGCCGCACCTGCTGGAAGGCGAGGACGATGCATTCAGCAAGCATATCCTGCGATTGGCAGAGCGGCACACGTAATCCGGTTAGATTGAAGGTTTGGTAAGCCGCCCGGCGGTTTACGCAAACCACGGTGCGCCATTGACGATCTTGCGTTAGGAATGACAGGCGCAAACACAACCACCAATCTGGGATCGCATATAATGGACTTTGCACTGCACGTTTTGGAAATACTCGCACTCGTGTTCGTGATGGCGCTGGGCCTGATCATTCTGATGATGATGATCATGTTTATCCTCGACCGCGCCCAGACCGGCGATGCGATCCGCCGCAACTATCCTGTAATCGGGCGGTTCCGGCATCTGTTCTCTACGCTTGGTGAATTCTTTCGGCAGTATTTCTTTGCAATGGACCGTGAGGAAATGCCGTTTAACCGTGCGCAGCGTGATTGGGTCGGCAACGCGACAAAGGGTGGCGGAAACACGGTTGCCTTTGGGTCGACGCGCAGTCTGACGCTTCCCGGCACGGCGATCTTTGTCCCCGCGGCATTTCCGCCGCTCGACGATCAGATCGCGGCAACCGAGCCGATGAAGATCGGCCCCTATGCTGCTATTCCTTATATGGCCAAATCGATCTTTAACATTTCGGGCATGAGCTATGGCGCGATTTCGCGTCCAGCGGTCGAAGCCCTAAGTCGGGGTGCTGCCAAGGCAGGTATCTGGCTGAACACCGGCGAAGGCGGCCTGTCGCCCTATCATCTGAAGGGTGGTTGCGATGTCGTCTTTCAGATCGGGACGGCAAAATACGGTGTACGCGACCAGATCGGAAGCCTGAGTAACGAGAGGCTGCGCGCGGTCGCGGAAAACCCACATATCAAGATGATCGAGCTGAAATTGGCGCAGGGAGCCAAGCCGGGTAAGGGGGGTATCCTGCCGGGGGCCAAAGTCACGCCAGAGATTGCCGAGATTCGCGGCATTCCGGCAGGGGAGGATAGCATATCGCCGAACCGCCATCTGGAGGTCGAAGATTTCGGTGATCTGCTGGATCTGATCGGGCACATCCGGCAGGTGACGGGCCGCCCCGTCGGAATCAAGACGGTGTTGGGGTCGTCGATCGCATGGCAGGAGTTTTTTGAGCTGATTGTTCAGCGCGGCGAAAAATGCGCGCCGGACTTTATCACTGTGGATGGCGGCGAGGGCGGCACGGGTGCGGCGCCGATGCCATTGATTGATCTGGTCGGCATGTCGATCCGGGATGCGCTGCCACGGATGGTCGATCTGCGCGACCGACATGGGCTAAAGGACCGCATACGCGTCATCGCCAGTGGCAAGCTGGTCAATCCCAGCGATGTCGCGTGGGCGATCTGCGCAGGGGCCGATATCGTTACCTCCGCGCGTGGGTTCATGTTCAGTCTGGGCTGCATTCAGGCGCTGAAGTGTAATCGCAACACCTGCCCAACGGGCATCACCACGCATGACCCGCGATTGCAGCACGGGCTGGTGGTCGAGGACAAATACCTGAAGGTCGCGCATTACGCCAAATCGGTGATCAAGGAGGTCGAGACGATTGCGCATTCGGTCGGGGTGGCCGAGCCGCGCCAGATGCGGCGTCGGCATGTGCGGATCGTTCAGGCCGATGGCAGTTCGGTGCCGATGAACCAGATCAGGCCAAGTGTGCAGACGGATGTGACTTCCTAAGCGCGCGGGGCAACGGGCCGACGAGGCGATCTGAGATTGTTACAGGATCCGACCGGAATGTGAGCGCGCTTGTTTTGCGTGTGTAACGAACCGGCTGCTAGGTTTTTCAAAACGAAACCCGGCAACGCGGAGAGATGACATGGCAATGCGCTGGAAAAACACCCTCAAGGAAAGTGAAGCCACGCCCGAGAGTGCCTATCTGAATCGGCGGCAGTTAATGGCGGGTGCTGCGGGCATGGGACTGATCGGGTTGCCCGGCATCGCGCGGGCCGAAACGCTGGACCCGCACCCGTGGGAAGATATCACCGAGTACAATAACTATTACGAGTTCGGCACCCGTAAAGAAGACCCGGCCAAGAATGCACATATGCTGACCACTGCGCAGTGGAGTGTGAAGATCGACGGGTTAGTTGAGCGACCGGGCAACTATGCGTTTGAGGATATCATGGCCAAAATGACGGTCGAGGACCGTCTCTATCGGTTCCGTTGTGTCGAAGCGTGGTCGATGGTCATACCATGGAACGGGTTTGAGTTGCGTGATCTGCTGGAATTGGCGGGTGTACAGAGTGCGGCAAAGTATGTGGCGTTCGAAACGGCATTGCGCTCGGATGAAATGCCGGGTGTCGCCTATCCGGTTCTTGACTGGCCATATGTCGAGGGTTTGCGTCTGGACGAGGCAGTTCATCCGCTGACGATCATGGCGACTGGTATATATGGCAAGGATATCCCGAACCAGAACGGCGCGCCTTTGCGGTTGGTGATTCCGTGGAAGTATGGATTTAAATCTATCAAGTCTGTGGTTCGGATCAGTCTGACCGATAGAGAACCGCCGACGAGCTGGAACAAGGCGAACGCGCACGAGTATGGCTTCTATAGTAATGTGAACCCCGAAGTGGACCATCGCCGATGGAGTCAGGCCAGCGAACGGGTGATTGGTGGCGGGTTGTTCTCTGCCAAACAACCAACGCAGATGTTCAACGGTTATGGCGAAGAGGTCGCATCGCTCTATAAGGGGATGGACTTGGCGGTACATTACTGAACGTGGTGACGGAGCTGATTAATCGTGCCACCCGGCGCATCCCGACTTGGTCGGTTTATGTGATCGGTCTGCTACCGATCCCCTGGCTCATATATATGGCACAGACCGGGGGGCTGGGGCGTGAACCGATCAAAGGGTTGGAGCACGAGCTGGGCGAACTGGCCCTACAGTTGCTGATCGCCGGATTGTGCATTACGCCGCTGCGCCGCTACGCGGGTTTGAACCTGATCCGGTTTCGTCGAACCTTGGGCGTTTTGGCCTACTCTTATGTATCGCTGCATCTGTTGGTTTGGCTGGTTCTGGATATCGGCGTTCTGAGCCAAATCGGGACGGACATTCTAAAGCGTCCTTACATAACGATCGGCATGGCGGGATTCGTTGTCTTGACGCCGCTGGCGTTCACATCGAACAATTGGTCGGTGCGCCATCTGGGGCCGAAGTGGCGCAAACTGCACAAGCTGACATATCTGGCGACTCTATTAGGTGGTTTGCATTACGTGATGCTCGCGAAAGGGCTTCAACTGGAGCCCCTTCTATATATGAGCGCGATTCTCATGCTGCTGGCGCTGCGAATCCGACGGTCACCGAGGAATCAGGCTGCTTGAGCGCCGCTTAGGGTGCCGAGTCGGCGAGATTCGAGGGAATCGTATGCCCGAATCCAGAAAAACGACTCGTTGAGCGGAAAAATTTCGGGGTGATTTGCCGAGTCGGAGGTGATTCAGGCCGACTCGAACGCGGAGTCGGGGTCGATTCACGAACGAGTCTGGGGATAACTGGGCTGTCGGCCCCAAGATGTAGCATTTGACCTACGGTAAACGTCGCAAGATAGTTGCGCTAAAACGGGATCGGCGGAAATAATCAGGCGTAACCCCCTCTTTTTTCTATAAAATCCCGGTTTTTGAAAAAAAGATGACGTTTCTCGAAAAAAGGGGTTGCGGGTCTGAGGTCCAAACCGTAAATACCACCTCACCGGCGGCGCAGAGATGCACACCGGGACGCCAGACGGCACCACGGAGCGACGCTCCAGACGGTCAGACGGTAAGAAAATTTGAGGCAGATGAGGCGGGTCGCGCTAGTAAGTTGTAGCGCAGCCGGTTGATTTTGTCTCGGGACTTTCGGGTCCCACGCTCTTTGAAATTGATGATATCTGAAGAGATATGTGGGCGGTTTGGTTCATTCGATGAACAAACAACTGCACATATATCGCGCTGGTAGGGGCAACCCGATGACCAGTGTCAGCTTCACTGTTTGGACGGCTTTCGGTTTCTTATGAAACCAGAAGCACAACAAACAGATCGTTCCGGCCTTTGCCGGTCGGAACAAATATGTGCAGAGGTTCGAACGTCAAGGATAAGCTGGTAACAGCTTTTCAACTTGAGAGTTTGATCCTGGCTCAGAACGAACGCTGGCGGCAGGCTTAACACATGCAAGTCGAGCGCTCACTTCGGTGGGAGCGGCGGACGGGTTAGTAACGCGTGGGAACGTACCCTTTAGTAAGGAATAGCCACTGGAAACGGTGAGTAATACCTTATACGCCCTTCGGGGGAAAGATTTATCGCTAAAGGATCGGCCCGCGTTAGATTAGATAGTTGGTGGGGTAATGGCCTACCAAGTCTACGATCTATAGCTGGTTTTAGAGGATGATCAGCAACACTGGGACTGAGACACGGCCCAGACTCCTACGGGAGGCAGCAGTGGGGAATCTTAGACAATGGGCGAAAGCCTGATCTAGCCATGCCGCGTGAGTGATGAAGGTCTTAGGATCGTAAAGCTCTTTCGCCAGGGATGATAATGACAGTACCTGGTAAAGAAACCCCGGCTAACTCCGTGCCAGCAGCCGCGGTAATACGGAGGGGGTTAGCGTTGTTCGGAATTACTGGGCGTAAAGCGTACGTAGGCGGATTAGAAAGTATGGGGTGAAATCCCAGGGCTCAACCCTGGAACTGCCTCATAAACTACTAGTCTAGAGTTCGAGAGAGGTGAGTGGAACTCCGAGTGTAGAGGTGAAATTCGTAGATATTCGGAAGAACACCAGTGGCGAAGGCGGCTCACTGGCTCGATACTGACGCTGAGGTACGAAAGTGTGGGGAGCAAACAGGATTAGATACCCTGGTAGTCCACACCGTAAACGATGAATGCCAGTCGTCAGCAAGCATGCTTGTTGGTGACACACCTAACGGATTAAGCATTCCGCCTGGGGAGTACGGTCGCAAGATTAAAACTCAAAGGAATTGACGGGGGCCCGCACAAGCGGTGGAGCATGTGGTTTAATTCGAAGCAACGCGCAGAACCTTACCAACCCTTGACATGTGTATCGAGATTTCTGGAGACAGATTTCGTCAGTTCGGCTGGATACAACACAGGTGCTGCATGGCTGTCGTCAGCTCGTGTCGTGAGATGTTCGGTTAAGTCCGGCAACGAGCGCAACCCACATCCCTAGTTGCCAGCAGGTTAAGCTGGGCACTCTATGGAAACTGCCCGTGATAAGCGGGAGGAAGGTGTGGATGACGTCAAGTCCTCATGGCCCTTACGGGTTGGGCTACACACGTGCTACAATGGCAGTGACAATGGGTTAATCCCCAAAAGCTGTCTCAGTTCGGATTGGGGTCTGCAACTCGACCCCATGAAGTCGGAATCGCTAGTAATCGCGTAACAGCATGACGCGGTGAATACGTTCCCGGGCCTTGTACACACCGCCCGTCACACCATGGGAGTTGGGTTTACCCGAAGGCCGTGCGCCAACCTCTTAGGAGGGGGCAGCGGACCACGGTGAGCTCAGCGACTGGGGTGAAGTCGTAACAAGGTAGCCGTAGGGGAACCTGCGGCTGGATCACCTCCTTTCTAAGGATGTTTCTAGTATCTTGAGCTTGCTCTTGATCATGAAACACTTAGCAGATCGGCAATCAAAGCCGATCACATCAGTTGGATATGTTTGCATATTCAATTTGGGCCGAGCCGTCCTCATATCTCTTCAGTCAATTTTCAGGCCTACCGGCCTGTCTGGGTCGGTAGCTCAGGTGGTTAGAGCGCACGCCTGATAAGCGTGAGGTCGGAGGTTCAAGTCCTCCTCGACCCACCAACGTCATTTCTCGCACAGCGAAAATGGCGAGGCGGCAGTTGATTGCGCAGCAATCGACGAGAGCCACGACTGCCAACAGGCGCGACGCAAATTGCTTCGCAATTCGCTTTCCGCGCTTCGTGCGTTTCGCCTTCGGCGAAGCCACACTTAGGGGCCTTAGCTCAGCTGGGAGAGCGCCTGATTTGCATTCAGGAGGTCAGGAGTTCGATCCTCCTAGGCTCCACCATTACTTGATTAGATCGCTAAGCACTGTTCAGTGTTTAGCCGTCCAATCGGACGACTTTTACATCGTAAAGAGAGATACATAATAACGATACTGTTCGTTTGTCATAAGTACGTGACAAACTCAGTTTGGTTCCACTTCGGTGGAAGGCATCATGCGAGGCTGCTTCCTCAACCTCCCTGATGTATCCCTGCTGAAAAGAACGGTGTCGTCCAAGTCAAGTACATACACTAACCCGGTTCAAATCTGCACGGATTTGAGCCGTGTGTGATCCGCAAGGGTCGCACATCAGTCTGGTCGCGCAAGTGGCCAGGCGGGAAACAAAGTATGACTTTTGGTTCAGGATAAAGAACCCCTTTAGTTACCAGCTGGGGGTTCGCGATAGACGTCAGTCTGTCTTTTTCTGGATCAAATCAAGCGCGAAAAGGGCGTTTGGTGAATGCCTTGGCAGTAAGAGGCGATGAAGGACGTGATACTCTGCGATAAGTCATGGGGAGCTGAGAATAAGCTTTGATCCATGAATTTCCGAATGGGGCAACCCACCTGATACTGTGTTATTACTACTCTTCGGAGTGGCTAATAATGCGGTAAAACAGGTACTTATAGACTGAATACATAGGTTTATAAGAGCAAACCCGGAGAACTGAAACATCTAAGTACCCGGAGGAAAGGACATCAATTGATACTCCCCTAGTAGCGGCGAGCGAACGGGGACCAGCCGAGCCATGAATGTGAATAGAACGTGTTGGGAAGCACGGCCATAGTGGGTGATAGCCCCGTATATGAAGCATGATTGGACGTATTAAGTAGGGCGGAACACGTGAAATTCTGTCTGAAGATCGGAGGACCACCTTCGAAGGCTAAGTACTCCTTACTGACCGATAGTGAACCAGTACCGTGAGGGAAAGGTGAAAAGCACCCCGACGAGGGGAGTGAAACAGTACCTGAAACCGAACGCCTACAATCAGTCGGAGCTTGACTGGACTCTAATGACAATCTGTTCCATCTAGTTGTTAACAAGCAATTAGAGGAAGATGAGTATGTCGGATTTAGCATTCATTACGGACGGAGCAGTCGGTGTACTGTTCCTGGTCGCTGGCCTCATCGATGCCGGCGTTAACCATTGTCCGAATGAAGGTTGTCTCGCAAAAAATGAAGTTCAAGCCTACAACAGTCTATCTGTTGGTCAGACAACGTTTCAAAAGAACGTTGTCGGCGAAGAGCTTTACTTTCGGCGGGACACAGGGGTAGCAAACGGTCCATTTCAATGGATTTGGGGTGCCTCTGCAACAAGCGATGGAGAGCTATGGGCTGGCGTTGGTCAGGCCGTGACATTCTCTACGCGAAACGATCGGTTCTATACGCAGCTGCACTCAATGCTCGGCCTTTACGAAAAGGGCGATGGGGTGGATCTGGGTGGACCTGTCGAATTCCGATCCGGCATAGAATTCGGATATCAGAATAAAATGGGTACTCGCATGGCGATCAGCTTTGATCACCGATCGAACGCGGGCATCTATTCGCTGAACCCCGGACTTGAAACTGTACAGTTTCGGGTCTCTATCCCAACCAAGTGATTGTTATCAGTGTCCAGTCTTGTGACGGCGTACCTTTTGTATAATGGGTCATCGACTTGGTCTATCTAGCAAGCTTAAGCCGTTAGGTGTAGGCGCAGCGAAAGCGAGTCTTAATAGGGCGAATGAGTTAGATGGATCAGACCCGAAACCGAGTGATCTAGGCATGACCAGGATGAAGGTAAGGTAACACTTACTGGAGGTCCGAACCCACACCTGTTGAAAAAGGTCGGGATGAGTTGTGCCTAGGGGTGAAAGGCCAATCAAACTCGGAGATAGCTGGTTCTCTGCGAAAACTATTTAGGTAGTGCGTCATCCGAATACCCTCGGGGGTAGAGCACTGGATGGGTAATGGGGCCCCACAGGCTTACTGATCCTAACCAAACTCCGAATACCGAGAAGTACTAGATGGCAGACAGACTGCGGATGCTAACGTCCGTAGTCGAGAGGGAAACAACCCTGACCTACAGCTAAGGCCCCTAATTCATGGCTAAGTGGGAAAGCAGGTGGGACGACCAAAACAACCAGGAGGTTGGCTTAGAAGCAGCCATCCTTTAAAGATAGCGTAACAGCTCACTGGTCTAAATAAGTTGTCCTGCGGCGAAGATGTAACGGGGCTCAAGCCATGAGCCGAAGCTTAGGATGCCGTAAGGCATGGTAGCAGAGCGTAGTGTGACATAGTTCCATTCCTCCTTAGCTGGTTTCGACCAGCATTGGAGGAGAGGAGCTTTCGATGAAGCGGGCGCGTGAGCGATCCCGTGGAGAGATCACTAGTGAGAATGATGACATGAGTAGCGATAAACAGTGTGAGAGACACTGTCGCCGAAAGTCCAAGGGTTCCTGCTTAAAGCTAATCTGAGCAGGGTGAGCCGACCCCTAAGGCGAGGCCGAAAGGCGTAGTCGATGGGAACCAGGTTAATATTCCTGGGCCAGATGGAAGTGACGGATCGTGAAGGTTGTTCACCCTTATTGGATTGGGTGGGCCGCTAATCGGTTCCTGGAAATAGCTCCATCGCTAGATCGTACCCTAAACCAACACAGGTGGACCGGTAGAGAATACCAAGGCGCTTGAGAGAACCACATTTAAGGAACTCGGCAAAATACCTCCGTAAGTTCGCGAGAAGGAGGCCCGATTGGGACGCAAGTCTTGGTCGGGGGCACAAACCAGGGGGTGGCGACTGTTTACTAAAAACACAGGGCTCTGCGAAGTCGCAAGACGACGTATAGGGTCTGACGCCTGCCCGGTGCCTGAAGGTTAAAAGGAGGGGTGAGAGCTCTGAATTGAAGCCCAGGTAAACGGCGGCCGTAACTATAACGGTCCTAAGGTAGCGAAATTCCTTGTCGGGTAAGTTCCGACCTGCACGAATGGCGTAACGACTTCCCCGCTGTCTCAAATGTGGACTCAGCGAAATTGAATTGCCTGTCAAGATGCAGGCTTCCCGCGGTTAGACGGAAAGACCCCGTGCACCTTTACTACAGCTTCGCACTGGCATCAGAATTGAGATGTGCAGGATAGGTGGTAGGCTTTGAAGCATGAACGCTAGTTTGTGTGGAGCCACCCTTGAGATACCACTCTTCGCACTTTTGATGTCTAACCGCGGTCCGTTATCCGGATCCGGGACCCTGCGTGGCGGGTAGTTTGACTGGGGCGGTCGCCTCCTAAAGCGTAACGGAGGCGCGCGAAGGTTGGCTCAGAGCGGTCGGAAATCGCTCGTTGAGTGCAATGGCAGAAGCCAGCCTGACTGCGAGACTGACAAGTCGAGCAGAGTCGAAAGACGGCCATAGTGATCCGGTGGTCCCGAGTGGAAGGGCCATCGCTCAACGGATAAAAGGTACGCCGGGGATAACAGGCTGATACTGCCCAAGAGTCCATATCGACGGCAGTGTTTGGCACCTCGATGTCGGCTCATCTCATCCTGGGGCTGGAGCAGGTCCCAAGGGTACGGCTGTTCGCCGTTTAAAGAGGTACGTGAGCTGGGTTTAGAACGTCGTGAGACAGTTCGGTCCCTATCTGCCGTGGGTGTAGGATACTTGAGAGGAGTTGCCCCTAGTACGAGAGGACCGGGGTGAACGTTCCACTGGTGGACCAGTTGTCGTGCCAACGGCAGTGCTGGGTAGCTATGAACGGACAGGATAACCGCTGAAGGCATCTAAGCGGGAAGCCCCCCTCAAAACAAGGTATCCCTGAGAGCCGTGGTAGACCACCACGTCGATAGGCTGGAGATGTAAGTGCAGCAATGCATTCAGTTGACCAGTACTAATTGCTCGATAGGCTTGATTTGATCCAGTAGAAGTCAGACTTCATACCGGACCAAAGTCATACACACCAACTACATGACTTGACTTGGAACCCGAGGATCTTTCTCGGTTTGGTGGTCATAGCACAAGCGAAACACCCGGTCCCATCCCGAACCCGGCCGTTAAGCGCTGTCGCGCCAATGGTACTGCGTCTTAAGGCGTGGGAGAGTAGGTCGCTGCCAAACCTAGTAAGATCCTCGAGATATGTATCTCTCTTCGATGTTAGACTAACAATCCATTGGCGCGGGATGGAGCAGCCCGGTAGCTCGTCAGGCTCATAACCTGAAGGTCGTAGGTTCAAATCCTACTCCCGCAACCAAATTTACAAATATATACAATACGTTAACAGCCACCCTCGGGTGGCTTTTTGCGTTGGCGTTTTGGCTGGTGCTACGCTGGTGCTACGTTTTGAAGGCGTAGCGATGGTCGGGAGGTAGGAAGGCTGAGTCGGGCGGAAAGCAGAAGTTCGCTGCACCTAGAATGAATGACTGCTAACGGTGAGATTTCTAAAATGGGGCGTAAGTCACGTCATTGATGCTCTAGCGAATACGAATGAATGAGCAAAAACCCAATGCCATCTTCAAAACACTGCATATGGAGTAATATTGAAGAGCGTCTCTTGAAAACATGCCACATCTAGCTCTTGAAAACCGCGCACCGGCCTCACAATTGTTAACAAACATTTGAAAAACAGTGAGGCCCAATATGTCGGCTCAAAAACTTACATTCTTTTCGTGCGACAACGGAGACGCCTCACTCATTGAGGCTCACGGCTGGGTCATCATGACGGACGTAAATTATCGTGCCGACGCGAGTAACGACGACAGCGACACGCTGGATTTTGCGCCTAAAATCAGAAGTGCGTGCAATGACGACAAGCTGGACATTTTTGTTCTGACGCATCCTGACGAGGATCACCTCAGTGGCTTTGGCGACATCTTCCATTTGGGCAAACCTGTTGATTGTCACTGAGAACTGACCCGGTAGCCCCATAAATTGTCACTGAGAACTGACCCATGTGAACACACTTCCCCGACGGTTTTGGTTGGGGGGATTTGGAGTGATCGACATGGGATTTTTGAGTGTCATTCGACGCTGGGCATTGCGTGACAAAATGCCAATCAGGGAGATTGCCCGGCGGACGGGTTTGTCTCGGAACACGATCAAGAAGTATCTGCGTGAAGGTGCGGTGGAGCCGAGGTTCAAGACGCCCAAGCGTCCAAGCAAGCTGGACCCCTACGCGGATCGGCTGTCAGCCTGGCTTTTAATCCAGACGCGGAAGTCACGCAAAGAGCGGCGGACAGTGAAGCAAATGCATGCTGATCTGGTGAAGCTGGGATATAATGGTTCCTATGAACGCGTGGCAGCTTTCGCCCGGGCATGGCGTGAAGATCGGCATCGAGCGGAACAGACGACGGGGCGCGGCACCTATGTGCCTTTGGTGTTCGCGCCCGGCGAAGCCTTCCAATTCGATTGGAGCGAGGACAGGGCCAACATCGGTGGTGAGCGCGTCAAACTTCAGGTCGCGCATATCAAACTGTCACACAGCCGGGCTTTCTTGGTGCGGGCCTACCCGCTGCAAACGCACGAGATGCTGTTTGACGCCCACTGGCATGCATTCCGCGTCTTCGGCGGCGTGCCTGGTCGCGGGATCTATGACAATATGAAGACCGCCGTTGATCGTGTGGGCAAAGGCAAGCAGCGGGACGTCAATGCACGCTTCAAGGCTATGGCCAGCCACTACGTGTTTGAGCCCGAGTTCTGCAATCCAGCCGCAGGTTGGGAGAAAGGCCAGGTTGAGAAGAACGTGCAGGATGCGCGCAACCGCATGTGGCAGGTCATGCCAGTCTTTGCCGATCAGGCAGAGCTGAACCAATGGCTTGAAGATCGCTGTATCGCCCTTTGGGCAGAGACACCGCACAAGGCTTTGCCGGGGTCCATCGCTGACGTGTGGGAGGCCGAGAAGCCCACGCTGATGGCACTGCCGCCGGCATTCGATGGCTTTATCGAACATAGTAAGCGTGTGTCACCCACATGCCTGATCACGTTCGAACGCAATCGCTACAGCGTTCCCGCCAGCTTTGCGAACCGACGTGTCAGTTTGCATGTCTATCCCGAACGGCTGGTCATGGTCGCTGAAGGGCAAACGGTTTGCGAGCATGCGCGGATCATCGAGCGGTCTCATCGCAAGCCCGGCAAGGTCATCTATGACTGGCGTCACTATCTCGCTGTCATCCAACGCAAACCAGGTGCCTTACGCAATGGTGCGCCGTTCACGGAGATGCCGGATGCCTTCCGGCAACTTCAGGATCACATGCTGCGTAAAGAAGGCGGTGACCGAGAGATGGTCGACATTCTGTCTCTGGTCCTTCAGCACAACGAAGATGACGTTTTGTGCGCAGTGGAGCTGGCACTTGAAGCGGGCGTCCCCACCAAGACGCACATCCTGAACCTGTTGCATCGATTGATCGACCGCAGACCGACAGATCACCCCGAGGTCGATCCGCCGGACGCACTGGCATTGCAGTCAACGCCAGAGGCCAACGTCGATCGCTATGACGGGTTGCGACAGACTAAGGAGAAGCGCCATGCGTCATGACCCAGCAGGAGCTTCTATCGTGATCATGCTACGCAGTCTCAAGCTGTACGGCATGGCAAATGCGATTGAAGACTTGGTCGCCCAGGGCGCGCCAGCGTTCGAAGCTGCCACACCAATGCTGTCACAGCTGCTCAAGGCCGAGATCGCCGAGCGCGAGGTACGGTCTATCGCCTACCACACGAAGGTCGCCCGCTTCCCCGCATATAAAGACCTCACCGGCTTTGACTTTGCGTCCAGTGAGATCAACGAGGCAACAGTCCGACAGTTGCATCGGTGCGAGTTCATTGAAGCGACTGAAAATGTCGTGCTGATCGGCGGCCCCGGAACCGGCAAAAGCCATACTGCTACAGCAATTGGTGTGCAGGCGATTGAGCATCACAGGCGAAAGGTCCGCTTCTTCTCGACCGTGGAATTGGTTAATGCACTGGAGCAAGAGAAAGCGCTTGGAAAGGCTGGGAAACTGGCTGAGATGCTGACCAAGGTCGATTTGGTTATCTTAGACGAGCTTGGCTACCTGCCGTTCAGTTCATCTGGTGGGGCATTGCTCTTCCACCTACTCAGTAAGCTCTATGAGCGCACCAGTGTGATCATCACCACCAACCTTAGCTTCTCAGAATGGGCGCAGGTCTTCGGGGATGCAAAGATGACCACCGCTCTCTTGGATCGGCTTACCCACCGCTGCCACATCCTCGAAACCGGAAACGACAGCTACCGCTTCAAGGTCAGTTCTGAGGCAGCAAAGAAAACTGCAAAGGAGGCCAAAACATTGACCGCATCATAGACCACGACGCATAACTGAGGGTGGGTCAAATCTCGGTGAAAATACCGGGTCAGTTCTCAGTGACAATCAACAATGCCGCATCTGATTGTTAGCGCCGCCGACCACCGCCGGCGACATGAAGAACCCTTTGGTTTCACGCTCGATGCATTCGCCGCCACACATGATCTCGGCACCTTCCTTGCGCGCTATATCAAGATAGCTTTTGTTTACCCGAAGCTGCTTTTCGTCCACGACCGGGCCGAGATCGCTTTTCTCATCCAGTGCGTGGCCAGCACGTAGGGCGCGTGTGCGTTCGACCATCGCTGCGAGAAGCTGATCGTGGATGCCGGGGGTTGCAATGATGCGTGTGTTTGAGGTGCAGCGCTGGCCGGTAGAGATAACCGACCCGTTAATGGCGCAATCCGTGGCATTTGCGAGGTCGGCGTCATCCAGTACTATCAGGGGACTTTTGCCGCCCATTTCCTGCTGCAGCTTGCCGCCGCGTGCGGTCACCGCCTCTCGCACTGACTGGCCGGTGGCGACGGATCCGGTGAAAGAAAGCGCATCCACCTGGTCGGAGGCGCACATCGCCGTTCCCGCCTCGCTGCCCCTGCCCATTACGAGGTTGAATACGCCATCGGGCAGACCGGACCGAGACAGGATTTCAGTTAATTCCCAAGCCATGGCCGGGGTCAGTTCAGCAGGTTTCATCACAACCGTATTGCCATAAGCAAGCGCGGGTGCCGCCTTCCACGCGGGAATGGCCACTGGAAAATTCCAAGGCGTGACAAGCCCAACGACACCCACCGGCTCGTAACGGACATCGGCGATGACGCCCGGCCTGACGGAGGTCACCAGATCGCCAGCCACGCGCAGAGATTCCTGTGCATAGAACTTGAAGACTTGGCCAGCGCGGGTCACTTCTCCGATGGCTTCTGACAGGATTTTGCCTTGCTCGCGTGCGAGAAGGCGGCCCAGATCTTCGCGTCTGGCCAGCAGTTCGCTGCCCACGAAATCCAGCGCATCCGCCCGGGTCTGCGGCGTGGTGGCGCGCCATTCCGGCAGTGCCGCTCGGGCCGCGGCGATGGCGTCTTGCGTCTGTGCCGCATCCGCGCGGGCATAGACACCGACAATATCGGACAGATCCGAAGGGTTAATGTTTTCAACTTCCGCGACGCCCGGAACCCAAGCGCCGTCGATGTAGTTCAGTCTGGTCATTGTTTTGCTTTCCCGGCTTCAAAGTTCAGCTGCAAGCTGGTCAAGGCTGGCGGTCAGGATGTCGACCATTTCGTCCACTTCAGCGGGGGTGATGATCAGCGGCGGGCAGAAGGCCAGCGCGTCGATCATGTTGCGCGAAATCAGTCCCTTTTCGGTCATAATGACATTCATCCGACCACCGAGCGTTCCCGCGCCAAACTCTGCCTCGCGACCTTGCGGCGCGACCATTTCCACGGCGGCAAGCAGGCCCTTGCCACGGACCTCGCCGACGAGAGCGTGGCCTTTGAGCGTGTTCAGTTTGTCCATCATGTAGGCCCCGGTTTCTGCGGCGTTCGCGACCAGATCGCGTTCCTCAATGATCTTGATGGTCTCGAGCGCCACCGCCGCGCCAACAGGGTGTGCCCCGCCGGTAAAGCCATGGCCCAGAACGCCGATCCTGTTGCTTTCGTCGGCAACCGGTTCATAGACGCGATCGTTGATCATAAAGGCGGAGAAGGGAATATAGGACGAGGTGATTTGCTTGGACATTGTGATGATGTCGGGCTGGATGTCATAGGTTTGCGACCCGAACATCTGGCCGGTCCGGCCAAAGCCGCAGATCACTTCGTCGGCGATCAGGAGGATGTCGTATCTCGACAGTACCGCTTGGATCTTTTCCCAGTAGGTTGCTGGGGGCACGACGACGCCACCAGCGCCCATGATCGGTTCCGCAATGAAGGCCGCGACTGTATCGGGGCCTTCCTGTTGGATCATCGTGTCCAGATCCTCGGCGCAGCGTGTGGCGAACTGTTCTTCGGTTTCGCCGTCCGTTCCGTTCCTCCAAAAGTGCGGGCAGGTCGTGTGTTTGATGCCTTCGAAAGGCAGGTCGAAGGAGCGGTGGTTGTTGGGTAGGCCGGTCAGAGATGCCGAAAGCGCCGTGACTCCGTGATATCCGCGCAGGCGCGAGATGATCTTCTTTTTTTCCGGTTTGCCCATCGCATTGGAGCGATACCAAACCATCTTGATGATGGTGTCATTGGCCTCGGAACCGGAGTTGGTAAAGAACACTTTGCTCATCGGTGCGGGGGCCAGCGAGATCAGCTTCTCTGCCAGATCGATGACCGGGCCGTGCGACTTGTGCGAAAAGCTGTGGTAAAATGGCAGCTTGCGCATCTGCGCATAGGCCGCATCCGCCAGCCGGACCTCGTCAAAGCCCAAGGCAACGCTCCACAGGCCAGCCATGGCCTCGATATAGGATTTGCCTGTATTGTCAAAGACGCGGATACCCTTTCCGCAGTCCATAATCATCGGGCCGTTTTGTTCATGTTCGCGGGCGTTGGTGTAGCCGTGAAAGTGGAAGGCTGTGTCGCGAGCTTCGGGCGAGTTCAGGAGAATATCGGTCATCGTCTGTCCTATGGTCTAGGCGGGTTTCGTTGCGTCGGTGTGAAGGGTGTCCAAGTAGCGGATGTTGGCCCGAGGAATGTATTTCATTCAGGGAACTGGACTTTGGCAGCCTTCGCCAAGTTTCGGGGTTTGATCGCTACGAGGAGCAATCGCGTTATAGCTATTGATGTATGATGCGTCAAGTATGATGCATCATACATCAATAGTGACATGCCCGAACCACGATGATACGGTCCCAATTCTGACCGGTGTGGAGACTGACGTGGACGACAAAAATGAGCTGTTTGCCATTAACCAAGCCTCGCTTGGGGAAATTGCCTATGAAAAGATTTCCGGCGCCATCATATCCGGGGCCTTCAAATCCGGCGAAAAACTTACAATTCGTGGTCTGGCAGACCTTCTCGAGATAAGCTCCACCCCGGTGCGCGACGCGGTGAAACGGCTGCTGCTGGAGGGTGCGCTCGAACAGCGCGCGCCACGGGATGTACGCGTTCCGGTCATCACCGCGGAGCACTACCGTCAGATTGTCGATATTCGGCTGGAACTAGAAGGGCTGGCCGCAGCGCGTGCAGCCGAGCGGCGCTCGGCAGACGATCTCGAATTTTTGCACCGGAATATCGAAGAGAACGAAGTGGCGCTGCGCAAGCGGGATTGGAAGCGGGGCATGGAGCTGAACAAGCAGTTCCATTTCGCTCTTGGCGAGGCCGCACGCATGCCAGTGCTTCTGAAACATCTCGGCAGCCTTTGGCTGCAGATCGGCCCACCGGTATCCGCATTCTATGCCCATGGTGGGCGCAAAATGATCGAATGTCATTACGATGTGGTCAAAGCGATCGAGAAGCGCGACTCGAAAGAGGCGCGCAGGCAGATAGTTCTCGATATTTCTGGCTCGGTCGAGGCGATCATTGCCAATCTGGCATCGACCCATCGCTGAGTTGGCTCATCCGGCCAAATACAGGTCAGGTTCCCCTTGGGACTGCGGCTCGATAGGCAGGCATTAGCCTTTTCAGTGCCACGCTAGGGATTGTCAATTTGCGCGGAAACGCACCTGACAGCGGATATCCTCATGACCAACCCTAGCAATCCTGCGCGATGTCGAGGACCTTCCTGGACGTGTCGCGGTTTGATCCCGCTCCTTTGGTTGCATGTGTTGCAGCGAAGTAGACGAGCTATGGGCACGCAACGGGCGGACGAATTCGGCGCTGATTTGCCAGAGCGCAGGTCGCGGATGTAGTCAGATGTTGGGCTTGGCGTGGCGCAACAGAGCCTCTCCGCCGTATCTGATGTCATGGCATATGGCGGTGCGCACCATGACGGGATCACGGGCGCGCAAGCCATCGATGACGGTAAGGTGCGGATGAACATCACGAAATGGATTGCCGCGGTCATAAAGGTGCGACAATAGCGGTCCGCAGCGTACCCATAGGTTTTCGACGATCTCTAACACAATCGGCATCTTCCCGGCACGGCACAGCGTCAGATGAAATTGCGTGTTTAGATTGATAGCTTCGGCGTGATCGCCTCCCTCGAAGGCGCTCGAAAGACGCGTGTGGATATCCTCCAGCGTGTCAACTTCCGAGTCAGAAGCGGAGGTGGCGGCGTTCGCGGCCGCGCGCCCTTCTAAATCCAGACGAATATCGCGTATCTCGATCAGTTCGTCCAGCGTTAGCTCTGGAACCATGACTGTGCCGCGCGCGTCGAGTGCCAGTGCGTCCAGCGATACCAGCCGCAAAAACGCCTCACGCATCGGCGTCGCGCTGATTCCGAATCGCTTCGACATCGGGCGCAGATGTAGCTTTTCACCCGGTTTCAACTGCCCACCCATCAATGCAGTACGCAACGCGAAATAGGCCCTATCCCCCAGATTTTCCTTGGCTATCGGGTGAACCCAGGAATGGGTGTCGGTGCTTTTCATAGATCGAACCTCATTGTGTGCGTTGACAAATGCCAGCCTCCTCGCTCTATATACTGTTATAACAAATAACACATTACAGCTTGAAACGTGAAAAGCTTATATGTGTAACCGCCCGCCATTGCGAGATTGGAGAGAAGTAAAACGAAGGCCGCTTACCTGTTTCAGGGAGGAAACCGGAAAGCAAAACCCAGACGGAATTTTGAGTGGAGGACACTGGATGAACGATACTATGCAGGCCGTAACGGCCCGCGCCGCAGGCGGCCCCGAGGTACTGGACGTTGTTCAGCTTTCGCGCCCGCTCCCGGGCGACGGCGAGATCCTTGTGCGCGTTCACGCTGCAGGGGTAAATCGCCCGGACGTTATGCAGCGAGAGGGCAATTATCCGCCGCCTCCCGGCGCGACTGACATTCTCGGCCTGGAGTTGGCCGGAGTAGTCGAGGCGGTGGGCACGGGCATCACCCGTTTTGTCAAAGGCGCGCGCGTCATGGCGCTGGTGCCCAGCGGTGCCTATGCAGAATGGGCCGTCGTGCACGAGACCAACGCGTTGCCGGTTCCCGATGGCGTTAGCATGGTTGAGGCGGGAGCGATTCCAGAGACTTTCTTCACCGTCTGGTCCAACGTGTTTCAACGCGCCGGCCTGACGCCGGGCGAGACGATCTTGATCCACGGCGGCACCTCAGGCATCGGTACGACGGCTATCCAGCTGGCAAAGGCGCTGGGGTCCAGAGTTCTGGTCACTGCCGGCAGCGATGAGAAATGCGCTGCGGCCAAACAGATGGGCGCGGACATCGCGATCAATTACAAGACCTCCGACTTTGTTGAGGAGGCAAAGAAAGCGACCGCTGGTATCGGCCCCGAAGTCATCCTTGACATGGTTGGTGGTGACTACATGCAGCGCAACATCGAGGCGGTGGCCATCGACGGACGCATCGCGCAGATCGCTTTTCAAAAGCCCAGCCACGCCGATCTGAATATGTTGCAACTGCTGACGAAGCGCCTGACATGGACCGGCTCGACATTGCGCGCCCGGCCCGTCGCAATGAAGGCAAAGCTGGCCGACGCGCTTGAAGCGAATGTTCTGCCTTTGCTGGCCAGCGGCCAAGTACGCCCGGTGATCGATTCCACCTATCCACTTAGCGACGTGCGGAAAGCGCACGCGCGAATGGATGGCGGCCAGCATGTCGGCAAGATCGTTTTAACTATGGCCGAAGAAGGCGAGTGACTAAGGCGCATTAGCGCTCGGTCGATGATGAAAATCACAGGAGGAGAGAGACTATGAGACTTGATGTAATGTTACGGACGACGGTTGCGGCTTGTGCGATTTTGGGCGCGCCTGGAGCGTTTGCGGATGTGACTTTTGGCGCGCTTTATCCGTTCAGCGGTCAGTTGGCACTGCTTGGTGAGGAGAGTGCGCGGGGGCTTGAGCTTGCGGTTGACGAGATGAACGCGGCGGGCGGTGTCCAGGGCGAGCAGATCGTGCTGGAGCGTGGCGATGCTGTGGACAACAACCAGGCGATTGGCGAGGCGCGGCGGTTGATCTCGCGCGAAGAGGTCAAGGCGATTTTCGGCAGCTATTCGTCGTCGCGGTCGATCGCGGCGAGCCAGGTGGCCGAACTGAACGGGATCCCCTATTTTGAGCTTGGCGCGGTTGCCGACGAGGTGACGGGGCGCGGCCTTGAGTATCTGTTCCGTGTCAATCCGACGGCCGAGAACATGGGCGAGACGATTATCAACATGGTCGTCGACAAGGTGGCTCCGGGGGCGGGCGTCGCGGCTGGTGACCTGAAGATCGCGATCATCCACGAGGACAGCAGCTATGGCACGTCGGTGGCCGGTCACCAGAAGCGTTTTGCCGAGGAGAAGGGCCTGAACATCGTCGTCGAGCAGTCCTATCCGGCGTCGACGGTCGATATGTCGTCGATCGTTCTGGACCTCAAGCAGCGCGGCGTGGACGTGGTTCTGCAATGTTCGTATCAGAACGATTCGGTGCTGTTTTTGCAGCAGGCGCACGAGGCGGATTTCAAGCCACTGGCGATCATCGGGGGCGGGGGCGGCTATTCGATGCAGCCGACGGCCGAGGCGGTTGGCCATGACGTGATCGACGGTGTTCTGAACACCGACTTCACTCAGTATATCGTGAACAAGGAGTTCACGCCGGGGATCGACGATTTTCTGGCGGCATATCAGGAGAAATACGGCACCGCCCCGCGTTCGGGTCACTCGCTGACGAACTATGTGGGTGCGATGGCGGTGCTTCAGGCGCTGAACGAGGCGGACGGGTTCGAGGCCGATACGATTCTTGAGACGGTTCGCGGGATTGACATTGCGGAGGGGTCGACCGCTGCGGGTTATGGTGTGAAGTTCGGTGAGAACAACCAGAACGTGCGTGCGCGGATGATGGGCCTGCAATGGCAGGACGGCAAGCTGGTGACGGTCTATCCGGATGATGCTGCGGCAGCAGAGTTTCGGATGAACAAGTAATCCCTTTCGGGATCAATCGGGGCGGCCCTGAACGGGCCGCCCCCTGCATCTTACTGGACAGGATGGGACGCGGGGATGGACGTATTTCTTCAAGTTGTGGTGAACGGTCTGATGCTGGGGGGGCTTTTTGCCATCACCAGCGTGGGGCTGACGCTGATCTTTGGCATCGTCAAAGTTGTGAACTTTGCGCATGGCGAGTTTTTGATGATCGGGATGTACGCTGCGTTTCTGGTCACAACGCAGCTGGGGGTGCACCCTTATGCGGCGGTGGTCGCGGTGACGCCGCTGCTGTTTGTGCTGGGGATGATGACGCAGAAATTCCTGATCGAGCCTTTGATGTCGGCGCGTAATCACGACATTCAGATTTTTGCCACGGTCGGATTGTCGACGGCGCTGATCAATCTGGCGTTGCTGCTGTTTGGCGCCGATATCGCCTCGACGCCGTCCTACGGGCTGCGCAACTCGATCGAGATCGGGTCGATCCGGCTGCTGACGGGACAGGTCGTGATGTTCATCGTTGCGGTGGTTCTGGTGATCGGTCTGCACTTCTTTTTGCAGCACACGCAGGCCGGGCGTGGCATTCGCGCAGTGGCCCAGAACCGGGCCGCCGCGCAGTTGATGGGGATCAATGTCAGCCGGGTCTACATGATCACCTTCGGGCTCGGCGCGGCCTGTGTCGGGGTTGCGGCGACACTGGTCGCCCCGCTTTATCCGACGTCGCCGGGGATCGGCACCTACTTTGTGCTGACGGCCTTTGTGGTTGTGGTTCTGGGGGGTCTCGGTTCGATCGGGGGGGCGTTTCTGGGGGCGATGATCATCGGTCTGATCGATAGTCTTTCGGGTTTTTACATCGGGTCCGACATGCGCGAAGTCGCGGTGTTCGGAGTCTTTCTTCTCATTTTGATCCTGCGTCCGCAGGGCCTGTTCGGAGGGCGGCAGACCTTGTCGCATGTATCATGAGCGACAGCACGAACATCTCACCTGACACTGCGTCCCGGACCGCCGGTCACACCCGATTGGCGGGGCTGGCGTTGCTGGCGCTGCTGGCGGCGATCTTCATCACGCCGGTCGTGGTGGACGACCAGTTCGTCTATCACATCTTCATCACGATCTGCATCTTTGCGGGTCTGTCGACGGCCTGGAACATTGTCGGCGGTTTTGCCGGGCAACTCTCGCTGGGTCACGCGATTTTTTACGGGATCGGCGCCTATGTGGGCGTGATGCTGACGAATATGGGCATCTCTCCGTGGCTGGGCATGTTTGCGGGGGCGGGGATCGCCGCTGCGGTGGCGGTGGTCATCAGCTATCCTTGCTTCCGCCTGCACGGGCCTTTCTTTGCGTTGTCGACGATTGCGCTGCTGGAGGTGTTCCGGGTTCTGGCGCTGCACTTCCGCGACTTTACCGGTGGGGCGACGGGGATGATGATCCCGCTGAACATCGGCTGGGAATGGATGGTGTTCCGAGAACGCCTGCCAGCGCTGATCATCGCGTTCGGAATGATGTGCTTTATCCTGGCGGTTGCCTGGTGGATCCGCTCGCATCGGCTGGGCTTCCAGCTTGTGGCGACGCGCGAGCGCGAGAGCGCGGCGCGCGGGGCAGGGGTCTCGACGGTCAAGGTACGTCTGATCGCGGTTGCCATCTCGGCGGCGCTGACGGCGATGATGGGCACGTTCCACGGGATGTATCTGACCTTTATAGAGCCTGAATCGGCCTTCTCGCTGGCGTTTTCGATCCAGATCGCGATGTTTGCGCTGATCGGCGGCATCGGCACGGTGTTCGGGCCGCTGCTGGGGGCGGTCCTGCTGGTGCCGATCACCGAATTTGCGCGCGGCGCGCTGGGGGCCGAGGCGATCGGGCTGCACGGTTTTGTCTATGGTGTGGTGCTGGTGCTGGTGGTGATCTTCATTCCGAACGGCCTGATGGGGCTTGTCGGGCGGTTCTTCGTCGCGCGCCGGGACGCTGGCGGGCAGGCGGCGGCGGTGGCCGAGCCTGCACAGGCGCGTGCGTTTACCCCGCCCGAGCCGGGCGAAGAGATCGTGCGGGTTCGCAACCTCAACAAGCATTTTGGCGGCCTGCATGTAACCAACGATGTGTCCTTTACCCTGCGCGAGGGTGAAATCCTGGGCCTGATCGGGCCGAACGGTGCGGGCAAGACGACGCTGTTCAACATGATCTCGGGCTTCATGGATGCCGACAGCGGCACGGTCGAAGTGCGCGGTCCGGACGGCACCTGGCACAGCCCGACCAATCCGGCGGACTTTGCCACGCTGGGCGTGGGGCGGACCTTCCAGATCGTGCAGCCCTTTGCGGCGATGACGGTCGAGGAAAACATCATGGTCGGCGCGTTCCATCGCTATCCGCATGTGAACGACGCGCGCGCGGCGGCGCGCCGCACGGCCGAGAAGATGGGGCTGGCGCCCTTTCTGGATGCCGAGGCGTCATCGCTGACCATCGGCGGGCTGAAGCGGCTTGAGGTGGCGCGTGTGATGGCGATGGAACCGCGTGTTCTGCTGCTGGACGAGGTGATGGCAGGCATCAATCAGGCGGACGTGCGCCGGGCGATCGATCTGATGCTGTCGATCCGCGACACGGGTGTGTCGATTATCGCGATCGAGCATGTGATGCAGGCGGTGATGTCGCTGTCGGATCATGTGATCGTGCTGAGCTCGGGCAAGGTGATCGCCGAGGGCAAGCCGCAGGCGGTGGTCGAGGATCCACAGGTGATCGAGGCATATCTTGGCAAGGAGTTCACCCATGCTTGAACTGACAGGCATCAACGCGGGCTACGGCGCGACGACCATCCTGCATGACGTGTCACTGAACGTGACCGAGGGCGAGGTCGTCACCATCGTCGGCGCCAATGGCGCGGGCAAGACGACGACGCTGCGCACAATCTCGGGGCTGATCAAGCCGACGGCAGGCACGATCCGGTTCGACGGACAGGACATCACCCGGCTCAGTTCGCACGAGGTGGTCGAACTCGGGATCACCATGATCCCCGAGGGACGCCAGTTGTTCCCGGACATGACGGTTGGTGAAAACCTCAAGATGGGCGCCTATCGCAAGGGCGCGCGCGCCAGCCAGTCACAGCTGATGGACGAGGTTCTGGACCTGTTCCCGCGCGTTCGCGAACGGCTGGAGCAAAAGGCCAACTCGCTCTCGGGGGGCGAACAGCAGATGGTCGCCATCGCGCGCGGCCTGATGGCCAAACCACGCCTGCTGATGTTCGACGAGCCGTCCCTGGGCCTCGCTCCGATCATCGTAAGCCAGGTCTTCGACGTGATCGATAGCATCGTGAAAACCGGCGCGACCGTGCTCATCGTCGAGCAAAACGTCTTCCACACCCTAAAGGCCGCAGACCGCGGATACGTCCTGGAAAACGGAGAAATCGTCCTCACCGACAACGCCGACGCTCTCCTGCAAAACCCACACGTCAGAAAAGCATACCTGGGAATTTAATGATGACCCGTGATGAAATCACTCCGCCAGACATCGACACGCGCCCCAGCCATGCGGGGCGTCACGTGCTGGTCACCGGTGCCGGTAACGGCATCGGTCGCGCCATCGCGCAGGGATTTGCGCGGCGCGGCGCGGTTGTCGGCGTCGCCGACATGAACGCAGATGCGATTGCCGAAACCGAGGCGCTCATCGCTAGGGCAGGCTTTGGTCGCGCGGTCCCGCTGGTGCTCGACGTGGCCGATTGGGATGCGGTCGAAACGACGATGAGCAAGACGGCTCGGGACATGGGCGCGCCCTTCGATACGGTGATCAACAATGCGGGCATCTCCCCCAAGCATGGCGGCAAACCGCATGGCGTCTGGGAAATGGACCCTGTGGAATGGCGACGCGTGGTCGACGTGAACCTGACCGGCAGTTTCAACACGATCCGCGCGCTGACGCCGACCATGCGCGAGGCTGGACGGGGCTGGATCGTCAACATGTCGTCGGTCGCGGGCAAGACCCATTCGCCAATCGTCGCCTGTCATTATGCGGCGACCAAGTCCGCCATCATCGGTTTCACCACTCATCTCGCGGCAGAGCTGGGGCCGCATGGGATACGCGTCAACGCGCTTGCCCCCGGCCGGATTGAAACACCGATGGTCGCGGGGGCAGGCGAGGCGGCCAACGCCGAACAGATCCGCCTGACACCGATGGCCCGTCTTGGTGAGCCGGCAGAGGTCGCCGATACCGCCCTTTGGCTGACATCCAGCGAGGCCAGCTTCGTCACCGGTCAGACAATTGATGTGGCGGGTGGTCTGTACATGACGTGAAGCGCGCGCGCCGCGTTAGAATAAAGAAAGTAGAAACATGAGCTACAATATCCACGAAATTACCGGGCGCTCCCGTGTCTACGGGATCCTCGCCGATCCGATCCATCATGTGAAAACGCCACAGGTGATGAACCGCCTTTTTGCCGAGATCGAGCATGACGGTATTCTGGTGCCGCTGCATGTGGGTGCCGAAAATCTAGCAGAGGTGGTCAAGGGACTGCGCCATGTCCAGAGCCTCGCCGGGCTGATCGTGACCGTGCCGCACAAGACCGTCATTCCTGATCTTTGTGATGATCTGACAGACCAGGCCCGCATGGTCGGCGCAGTCAACTGCATCCGGCGCAACGCCGACGGCACGCTGACGGGGGCGATCCTCGATGGAATCGGCTTTGTTGAAGGGCTGCGCGCGGGCGGTATTGAGCCGCGCGGGATGAAGGTCATTCTTGCCGGCGCAGGCGGTGCGGCTAGTGCTATTGCGTTTGCTCTGGCGGACGCAGGTGTCGCCGCGATGACCATAGCCAACCGGACCGAGGCGCGCGCGCGCGATCTGGCTGATCGCGTTGCCGCTGCATATCCCGATGTTACGCTGTCTACCGATGGCAGTGCTGTCGCCGCCGCGGAATTGGTCGTGAACGCAACGTCTTTGGGGATGCGAGAAGACGATCCGCTCCCGTTGGACGGGGCATTTTTGCACAATGGCCAGATCGTCGCGGAGGCGATCATGGAGCCGGCTATCACGCCGCTGCTGGCTGCTGCCACACGGGCGGGCGCGCGCACCCATCCCGGACTGCCGATGCTCAAAAGTCAGGCGCGGCTGATGGCCGAGCATATGGGCGCCGCCTGATGCAGGATCGGGGCGAAATCCTGCTGCACAGATTGCGCGGCATTGTCGGCGACGCCGGAGTGTTGAGCGATACAGCGGAAATGGCCGCTTATGGGACTGATTGGCGTGATATGTTTCATGGCCGCCCTCTGTGCGTGGTGTGTCCCGCCACGACCGGCGAGGTGGCACAGGCCGTTGCAGCATGCGCTACCTTGGGCGAAGGTATTGTGCCGCAAGGTGGCAATACCGGTCTTGCCGGTGGAGCGACGCCAGATGACAGTGGAACGCAGGTGATCATTTCACTGGACCGGATGAACGCCATCCGGCGGATTGACCCCATCGGTATGACGGTCGAAGTCGAAGCGGGCGCCATCCTGCAAACGGTCAAAGACGCCGTTGCCGACAAAAACCGCCTTTTGCCGATCAGCCTCGCCGCTGAAGGGTCTGCGCAGATCGGCGGGCTGATCGCCACCAACGCGGGCGGCGTCGATGTCTTGCGCTATGGAATGACCCGCGCATTGGTACTGGGGCTGGAAGTGGTTTTGCCGGACGGACAGATCCTCAGGCACCTGCGCCACCTGCGCAAGGACAACGCGGGTTACGATTTGAAACAGCTTTTCATCGGCAGCGAAGGCAGCCTTGGCATCGTGACCGCTGCGGTGCTGCGTCTGGTTCCGCAAGTGCGTCACCGCGCCACCGCGATGATCGCTGTGCCGAACATCTCGGCCGCCATACGTCTTTATGAGCGCGCGCAGACTGAAATGGGCGAAGCGCTGTCGGCATTTGAGCTGATATCGGGCGCGGGCCTTGATCTGGTGGCTGAACACATGGGGCGAAGCGCGCCGATCCAGGGCGCGGACTGGTGCCTGCTGATCGAGGCGGGGTCGTCGCTGTCCGGTTTGCGCGAAGCGTGCGAGACTCTGCTGGAAACCGCATTCAACGAGGGCTGGGCCACAGATGGCGTGCTGGCCGAGTCCGAAGCGCAGGCCGATGCGTTATGGGCCCTGCGCGAAAGCCTGACGGAGGCCGAAGCCAAGGCGGGTGGCGCGATCAAACATGACATTTCCGTGCCGATCACAGCGATTGATGGGTTTCTTCGGGACGCGGGTGACATGCTGGCCGATATCGCGCCACAGGCGCGGCTGAACGTCTTTGGCCATCTTGGTGACGGCAATCTGCATTACAATGTGATGAACGTGACCGAGGGCGACGCAGGGCGTGTCAACGCCGGGGTGCATGATGTGATCACTCGCCATTCAGGCTCGATTTCGGCGGAACACGGGCTGGGCCAATACCGCGTTTCCGAGTGGGCGCGGCTGACCGACCCGGTCGAGCGGGCGCTGTCGCGACAGTTGAAGGACACGCTGGATGTCCATGGCGTGATGAACCCGGGCAAAGTGGTGCCGATAATGAGGGAAGCGCATGACTGACACCTATGATTACATCATCGTCGGTGGTGGCAATGCGGGCTGCGTTCTGGCCAACCGTTTGACCGTTTCCGGCAAACATACCGTCGCGCTGATCGAGGCGGGAGAGGAAGGGCAGAGCCATTGGGTCGATGTTCCGGCGGGATTTTCCAAATTGCTTACCAATCCGCGCCACAACTGGCGTCTTGTCAGTGAGCCAGAGAAAAATACGATGAATCGCCAAATCGCCATCCCGAAAGGCAGAGGGCTGGGCGGGTCGACCCTGATCAACGGGATGATCTATGTGCGCGGACAGCCCCAGGATTTTGACGGCTGGGCGCAGCGCGGTTGTCGGGGCTGGTCATTTGACGATGTGCTCCCCTATTTCAAGAAAATCGAGGATTACGACGCGGCGGATGGCCCTTTGCGCGCGCGTGGCGGCCCACTGCCGCTGACCACCGTGAAAGAGCGCCCCGAGATCGGGCAGGCATTTATTGACGCGGCCAAGGCGGCTGGACACCCGGAGAATGACGACTACAACGGAGAGTCTCAGGACGGCTTTGGCTACTATCAGGTTAACCAACACAGTGGCCGCCGCGTCAGTGCCGCTGCTGCCTATCTGGATCCGGTGCGCAAACGCGGCAATCTGGCGATCATCACTGGCGCGCAGGTGTCGCGTATCCTTCTGGAGGGCCGCCGTGCCGCTGGGATCGAACTGCGACAGCATGGCCAGACCCGCCAACTGCACGCGAGGGCCGAAGTGATACTGGCCGCTGGCGCATTCCACTCGCCACAATTACTCGAGCTTTCGGGTATAGGCGACGGCGGTGTGCTTCGCGCGGCGGGTATAGAAGTGGCACATGAGGCCGTCGGTGTCGGCGCAAACTATATCGACCATTACTGCACCCGCATGAATTGGCGGGTGACGCAACCTGTCACGCTGAACGAACTGACGCGCGGTCTGTCGCTGGTGAAATCAGTCCTGCAATATGCGCTGACCCACAAAGGCATCCTGACCTATGGCACTGGCCTCGTGCATGGATTCATGCGCACGCGCCCGGATATCGCGGGACCTGACGTCCAGTTGTTCTTTATGCACGCCAGTTACGCCAACGCTGCGGAGCGCAAGTTAGACAAGCTGCCCGGCATGACAATCGGGGTTACGCAGCTGCGCCCCGAGTCCCGCGGCACGATCCATATCTCCAAACCGGACGTGGCGACAGCGCCGACAATACGCCCCAACTTTCTAAGCGCCGCAGAGGATCGCCGGGCAATGGTCGAGGGCATGAAGATGACGCGCGAGGTCGTTGCGCAAGCGCCGATGAACCGATTTCGCGGGGCCGAACTCAGCCCCGGCGCGGACTGCCAGAGCGACGACGACTGGCTGCAATTCGCCCGCCAGAACGGACAAACGATATACCACGCCAGCGGCACCTGCCGGATGGGCACGGACGATGGCGCTGTTGTCGATCCCGCGCTGAAGGTGCGCGGAATAGACGGGCTGCGCGTGGTCGACGCGTCGATCATGCCAACGATCGTATCGGGCAACACGCAGGCCGCTGTTTTCATGATCGCGGAAAAGGGCGCGGATCTGATCTTGCAGGACGCACGGTAAAAAGGACTCGACCATGACACGCAGTTTTGCCCCCGCCACCTATCCCGGCCTAGAGGGTCGCGCCGTTCTGAACACTGGCGGTGCCAAAGGCATCGGCTATGCTATGGCCAACGCCTTCGCGCGTCATGGCGCGGATCTGCTGCTGATGGACATGGACGCCGACGCGCTGGCAACGGCTGCCAAAACACTGCGTCGTGACTTTCCGCATGTTCGGATCGAAACCTACGCTGGCTCTGTCACCGATGAGGCCGCTGTCGAGGCGGCCTGTGCCGCGTGTGAGGAGGCCTTTGGCCGGGTAGACATTCTGCTGACCAATGCCGGTATTTCGATGAACAGGCCCAGCACGGAATTGACGCTGAACGAATGGCGCCGTGCCGTAGACGTCAACCTGACCGGTACATTCATTTGCGCACAGGCCGCCGCACGGCGCATGATTGCGCAAAAGGATGGCGTGATCCTGAACACAGCGTCTATGTGGGGTCTTGCGTCGTCGCCGGGGCGTGCGGCCTATTGCGCGTCAAAGGCGGGTGTTATTTCCCTGACTGAAGTATTGGCGGATGAATGGGCCGAGCACGGCATCCGCGTCAACGCCATCTGTCCCGGCTATATCCGTACCGCCCTGACCGACGAGTTGATCGGCAAAGGAACGCTTGATCTGGCGCGCATCGAAACACGCACGCCACAAGGCCGGATGGGCACCCCCGAGGAGGTCGCCGAAATGGCGGTCTATCTGGCGTCCGATGCTGCCGTATTCGTCACAGGCCACGCGCACCTGTCCGATGGCGGGTTCCTCGTGCGCACATTCTAAGATCAGGAGCAATCCATGAACGCAAGTTTCGACTTTAAGGACCAGACACTGGTTCTGACCGGTGCAACGGGTGGCATCGGGCGCACCATCGCGCAGCTGTTTCATCTTTCGGGTGCCAATCTGGTGCTGAGCGATCACGATGCAGATGCGCTATCGGCCTTTGCTGATAGCTTTGGTGAAACAAAGCGTATCGCCACTAGGGCGGGCGACGCGGCAGATCCGGCCACCGCGGACGCGCTGGTCGATATGGCTGCGAAACGGTTCGGTGGTATTGATTTTCTGATTCCCGGTGCCGGTATCTATCCGTCAGAGCCTTTTGCAGAGATGAGCGATGATCAATGGCGTCGTACCCTTTCGATCAACCTCGACGGGGTGTTCTATATCTGTCGCCGCGCCGTGCCGCATCTGCGCGACAGGTCGGCCATCGTACATCTTACATCGCTCGCGGCGCATCGCGGTGCGCAGACCAACGCGCACTACGCCGCCACAAAGGGCGCGATTGGCGCGTTCAGTCGCAGCCTCGCGCGTGAGCTGGCTCCGAAAACCCGTAGCAACGCCATTGCACCGGGCATTATCGAGACGCCGATGATTGGTGATTTCATGAAGGTGCGAGCCGATGAAACGCTAAAATCAACGCCTTTGCGCCGCCTTGGCCAGCCCGAAGAGGTGGCCAGCGTCGCCGCGTTCCTGTGTTCGGACGCCGCCGGGTTTGTTACCGGCGAAACGATACAGGTCAACGGCGGCCTCTACATGGTCGCTTAAGCCGCCGAAAGATCAAAGGACTGAACCCATGCCCGAATTTCACGATCTGACGCCCAAGTCGTTCTGGCGCAACGTCACCGTCACCGACAACGACCGCAATGCGATCGACCCTGAAACCGGTAGCACCATACTTGCGCAGTTGCACCTGATCCGCGCGTTCGAGGAAAAGGTGCTGGATCTGGCCGGCCAGCTTCTGGTGCATGGTCCCGCGCATTCTGCCGTGGGTCAGGAAGGCGGTGCTGTAGGTTCCGCTATGGCACTCAAGGACGGTGATCAGGTAAACGGATCACATCGCGCGCATCACCAGTTTCTGGCGAAATCCCTGCGCCATGTTGCGCCGGACGGGATTTCTGCGACTGATGATTTTTCCGGTGATATCCGCGATCTGTCCAAGCGCACGATGGCCGAGATCATGGGCCTCGCCCAAGGGTTTTGTCGCGGGCGCGGCGGGTCGATGCACTTGCGCTGGGAAGAGGCCGGCAACCTTGGCACCAACGCGATTGTGGGCGGCGGCGTGCCTATGGCCGCAGGCGCGGCATGGGCGCATCGCAATGCCGGGACGGACCGTGTCGTTTATAGCTATTTCGGCGATGGGGCGGCCAATATCGGCTCGGTCCTCGAAACGATGAACATCGCCGCCGCGTGGAAACTGCCGATCTGTTTTTTCATCGAGAACAACGGCTATGCCGTGTCCACCACGGTGGAGGAATCCACAGCCGAGCCGCGGCTGTCGTCGCGCGGGCTGGCCTTTGGAATACCGGCGTTCAAGGTCGACGGGATGGATCCGGTCGCCGTCTTTCACGCATCACTGGCCGCGAACGAGATCATGCGCGCGGGTGACGGCCCGATCGTGATTGAAGCGGATGTCTATCGGTTTTTCCATCAGAACGGCCCGCTGCCGGGTAGCGCCTTTGGGTACCGCGACAAGGCCGAAGAGGCTGAATGGCGCGCGCGCGATCCGTTAGATGCGATGGCCCGCAACCTGATGGAACGGCAGATTTTGGGTGAGGGCGATATCGCCTCTTTACGTGAACGCTCGGTCGCGCTGATGGAAGAGGTGGCAAGCGAGCTGACCGAAATGGCGGAGGGCGCACGCCGCATCATTCCGGCGCTCTGGCCCAAGGAGGACTTCCGCGACGCCGGCCTGCGAGGTGATCTGTCAGAGTTTGACGGCGCGCGCACAACCGAAGAGGCGGTGTTCGATGGCGCTCTGGGCGAGGCGCGCTTTGTCGACACTGTTGCGAACGTCATGCACCGCCGCATGGACAGGGACAAACGCATCGTCGTGTTGGGTGAGGACGTTCACCGCCTCAAAGGAGGCACGAACGGCGCGACGCGTGGCTTGTCGGACGCTTTTCCGGATCGCGTTCTGGGGACGCCGATCAGCGAAAACGCCTTTACCGGCCTTGCGGCGGGAATGGCGGCGGACGGGCGCGTGCGCCCGGTGATCGAATTCATGTATCCCGATTTCATGTGGGTTGCCGCTGATCAGGTATTCAACCAGATTGGCAAGTTCCGCCATATGTTCGGCGGCGATGCCGATATGCCGCTGGTCTTGCGTACCAAAGTCGCGATCGGAACCGGCTATGGCTCGCAGCATTCAATGGACCCGGCGGGCATTTTCGCCACCGCGCCCGGCTGGCGCATCGTCGCGCCATCGACGCCGTTTGATTATGTCGGCCTGATGAACTCTGCGTTGCTCTGCCGTGACCCGGTTCTGGTGTTGGAACATGTCGAACTTTATCAATCCAAAGGCACTGCGCCGGTCGATGACATGGATTATTTCATTCCGTTCGGCAAAGCGCGAATGGTGCGGCGGGGTGAAAAGCTGACGGTTCTGACCTATCTGGCGATGGTTGAAAAAACCCGCGCTGTGGTTGACGATCTGGGCATCGATGCCGAGATCATCGATCTGCGCAGCCTTGATCGCGCCGGTCTGGATTGGGACATGATCGAGACGTCCATTCGCAAGACGAATAACGTATTGATCGTCGAACAGGGGGCGCAGGGCACCTCCTATGGCGGGTGGCTGGCGGACGAGTTGCAGCGTCGTGTGTTCGACTGGCTGGATCAGCCCATCGCCCGCGTCACCGGGGCCGAGGCATCGCCGAGCATCTCGAAGGTGCTGGAGGCGGCTGCCAGTGCCGGCGTGCGCGAAATCGAAGAAGGATTGCGTCGCGTCATGGCCGATCAGGGTCGACCGTTGCCGCTTGATGATTGATCCGAAACAACCGCCGCTGGTGAACGGTTGTTTAATCTTGGGCGTTACGCTCTGCAAGTTCGGAGACAGCATCCAGAACGGCGCTCGCGGCTGCGGAGGGGGGCGATCACGGCGGCGCAATACGCCGATGGTTCTGCGAATGTCGATCTCGGCAAGCGGCACCTTGGCTAGGGCATGATGATTCGGCGCGGGACCGGCTGTTTCCGGTAGCAACGCTACCCCCAGATTTTCCTCGACCTGTCCAAGGACTGTTGAGAGCTGAAAAACCCGAAAAGCGTAGTTCAGGGGTGTTGTGCGGCTTGCACTGATATTCTCGATCAGACGGCCAATTCCGGTCTCTTCAGTCATGCCGATAATATCCGCCTCGCAGAGTTCCTCCCATGTGACCGATTCATAGCTGGCAAAGCGATGCTGGCGATTGCAGATCACAGCAAAACGTTCCTCGAAAAGAGGGGTGAAAATGATCTCGCGAGTCGGCTCGTCGTTCGTGCTGATCCCAAAGTCGGCGGCACCGGTCAGCACCCGCTTAAACACTGTGCTGCTTGTTCCGTCCCGAACAGAGATGTTTACTCCGGGATGTCGTTTCCTACATGTCGTGATGACGTTTGGCAGCAAGCGGATTGCGATCGTCGACAGCGACGCGATGCTCACGTTGCCCTTTCTGACCCGGACTGTTTCGCCCAATGACGCGAACACTCTGTCGAAATCAGCCATGATCACCTTGAGGTCAGCCTCCAGCGCCTCGCCCACCGGCGTGAGATAGATCGTCCGGGTGGATCGTGAAAAGACTTTGACTCCGATCTCTTCTTCAAACTGCCGGATCATCAGGCTGACCGCGGGCTGTGTCACGCCAAGTTCGTCGGACGCGAGCGTGAAGCTCTTGTGCTTGGCGATCAGGAGGAAGGCGCGAATCTGACGTATATTCATTAGAAAATCTTACTAAGTCAGTTAATAGTCCAATTTGCTTATGCTTTGGGCCGATGTTAATCAAGGCCCATGTTCTGGGGATCGCGCCGCACGCGCATGGCAAGCGTCGCGATTACTGCAGAAAACAGTATGCCCAAGGTGCGCATGCGACTTGTCTGATGCTTTTCGAACTGAGGGTTCCAAATGATAACCATTATCCGTAATGCCGACGTCTATGCGCCGGACAGCCTTGGGGAAAAGGACATTCTTGTATGTTCGGATCGCGTCGCGAAGATCGCCGAATGTGGCACGCTGGATTTTAGCGGTGCCGACGTCTCCGAGATTGATGCCGAAGGCCGAGATCGTCTGCCCCGGTTTCGTGGACAACCATGTTCACGTTCTGGGCGGCGGCGGCGGCCTCGGCTTTGCCAGCCGCGCGCCCGAGCTTCAGACCAGCCAACTTGTTCGGGGGGGTATCACGTCCGTCATCGGAATGCTCGGCTTTGATGCGACAACCAAAGACATGGCTTCTTTGGTCGCTAAAACCAAGGCATTTGTGCAGGATGGTATCAGTGCCTATTGCATCACCGGCGCTACGCTTGAGCACCCCATTCCCACACTGACCGGGCGCATCCGTACGGACATCGCCTTTGTCGACGAGATCATCGGCGTTGGCGAAATCTCAATCTCAGAGCTTGGATATGGCTATGACAGCTTTGGCGAGGGCGCACAGTATATCGCCAAGGCGGCCGTCGAAGGGTTGTTGGCTGGGCGTCTTGCGGGCAAGTCGGGCTACCTTTGCCTACAGGTGCCACCCTATCTCTCGGAGGTCCTAAAGCCCATTTTCGAGGTGCTGGACAAAACTGGGATTCCGATCACCCAGTTCCTGCCGTCGCACGTCAACCAGACCGATGAATACATGAGCGATGCGATCAACTGGGGCAACCGTAACGGGTATGTCGATATTGGCGCGAACTATTCACCCGAAAACAATTTTTCCCGCTCTACGCTGCCGTCCAAGGCATACGGCATCCTGCGCGAAGGCGGAGTGCCGGCCAACCGGATCACGATGAGTTCGGACGGGAACGGCGCACCGCCCAAGGAAGAGGCCGGTGAAAAAAGCCCCGTGGTTGCCAACTACATGCCGGTGCGCTCGCTGCACCGCGTATGGAAGCGCTGGGTGCGCGACGAAGGTGTGAGCATTGAAGATGCGCTCGCACCTGTGACAAGCAACCCCGCCGCAATTGCCGGGCTGTCGCGCAAGGGACGCATTGCAGTCGGTGGCGACGCGGATTTGCTTATCCTGAATGAAGATCTGGAAATTGACACGGTCATTGCCCGTGGTCAGCCTCATTTCCGATCCGGAGCAATGGTGCGCACCGGAATGTTCGATGCGACGATCCGCGATGAGATGGGCACGGCCCAACATGTCGTCGGAGGCTGAGATGGCTGCAATGCAATCATCAGCTACATCGACAATCGAATGCGACTACCTCGTTATCGGAGGCGGGTCCGCTGGCAGTGTTTTGGCCAACCGGCTCTCGAAAGATCCGAAGAATCGTGTTGTTCTTGTCGAGGCAGGGCGCGATCAGCCGCCCGACAGGGTCGAGCCGGAGTTGCTAAGCAGCTATCCGCGCGCGGCCTATTTTGATCCCAAGAATACATGGCCCGACCTCAAAGTGACTTGGGTCAGTTCGCCGCAGAACAAGCCCGATTTCATCAAGAAACAAACCCGCTACGAGCAAGCCCGCGTTATGGGCGGCGGCTCAAGCATCAACGATATGCAGGCGAACCGTGGCTTACCGCTCGACTATGATGAATGGGCCGATCTCGGTGCCAAGGGCTGGGCGTGGGATGATGTACTTCCCTACTTCAGGAAGCTCGAAAGGGACATGGATTACGATGGTCCCTTGCATGGCAAAGAAGGTCGCATCCCGGTGCGCCGCATCTCGCAGGATGCGTGGCCCGAATTTTCGAATGCAGTAGCAGCGTCTTTCGACGCGGCCGGTTTCGAGGCGCTCAAGGATCAGAACGCACAATTTGGCGACGGCTACTTTCCTATTTCGATCTCAAATGCCTACGATAGGCGGGTATCGGCTGCGACGGCCTATTTGGACACTTCGGCGCGTCGCCGTCCGAACTTAACCATCCTGCCAAACACCACGGTTCTCGGGCTGTTACGCAACGGAACACAGTTTCGCGGCGCGCAGGCTTTAACACCCGATGGCACCTTGCGCATAAACGCGACCGAAACCGTTATTTCTGCGGGGGCACTGCATTCGCCCGCAATGCTGATGCGCGCGGGGGTCGGTCCCGCAGATGTGTTGAAGAGTGCAGGCGTCGACGTTGTCGCGGATCGCAACGGTGTGGGGCGAAATCTACAGGAACACCCGGCGCTTTCGGTGTCGGCATTTATCAATCCCCCTGCGCGCCTGCCTGAGACACTGGCGCGCCATATCCATGTCGCATTGCGCTACAGTTCCGGTGTCCGCGATTGCGGACCAAGCGACATGTACATGTTCGGCCTGAGCAAATCCGGCTGGCACCCGGTCGGCAAACAACTGGGGTCGTTGGTCGGATTCATCAATAAGCCCCACTCCAGCGGTCAGGTCACGATTACAGATCCGTCCCCGGAAGTGACGCCCGATGCAGATTTCAACATGCTGTCGGACTACCGTGACACCGAACGACTAAAGCAGATGGTCAAAATGTCGGCCCGTCTGTTCGAGCATCCTGCGATGCAGGAGGTCAGCCAACATACGTTCCCCTCCAGCTACAGCGAACGGGTTCGGGACCTAAACCGCGTCACGGTAAAGAACAAGGTTCTGACTCAAATTCTGGCGACCTGCCTCGACGGGCCGTCATGGCTGCGCAAGAACCTGTTGCGCCATCTCGTTCTCGAAGGGCCGCCGCTCGAGCGGTTGCTCGGGGATGAAGAATTGCTCGACGGGTTCGTGCATCAGTCCGTGCATGGTGTGTGGCATGCCTCATGCACCTGCCGGATGGGGTCCGAAACAGACCCGGATGCGGTCGTGGATCCGACGGGCCGTGTCTATGGTGTGACTGGGCTGCGGGTAGCGGATGCATCGATCATGCCAGCTGTGCCGCGGGCCAATACCAATATCCCAACCATCATGATCGGCGAAAAGATGAGCGATCATATCCTCGCCGACACAAAACCATAAATCGGGCAGGCATATTCCAGCCCCTCGTCGCAATTGCACGGACAGATATGATGACACAAAACATGAACTACATCGGCGGCCAATGGGTCGAAGCGTCCGAGACAAATTCCAACATTAATCCATCCGATACGTCGGATTGTGTCGGTCGTTACGCTCACGGTGATGCGCAGAACATGGCCGATGCCATAGACGCGGCCTTTGTCGCCAAAGACAAATGGCGCTGGTCCAGTATCCAGAGTCGTGCTGACGCGCTGGACAAGGTCGGGACCGAAATTCTGGCGCGCAAGGACGAACTGGGTGAGCTTCTGGCCCGCGAAGAGGGCAAAGTGCGCAGCGAGGCCACCGGCGAAGTCGTCCGCGCTGGCCAAGTTTTTAAATTCTTCGCCGGAGAGGCTTTGCGCCTTGCCGGGGAGCGGATTGCGTCGGTCCGCGAGAACATAGATGTGGAAATACTGCGCGAACCAACCGGTGTGGTCGGGGTGATCACGCCATGGAATTTTCCGATCGCGATCCCGGCTTGGAAAATCGCCGCGGCGCTGGCCTATGGCAATACGGTCGTGTTCAAACCGGCCGATCTGGTGCCTGCCTCGGCTTGGGCACTAAGCGAAATGCTCAGCCGTGCAGGTCTGCCCGATGGTGTTTTCAATCTGGTGATGGGACGCGGTTCCGTTGTCGGTGACACGCTCTTGAATTCACCGTTCGTCCACGGTGTTACGTTCACCGGCTCTGTTTCCACGGGCAGCCATGTGATCTCTACCTGCGCCAGTCGAGGCGCCAAGGTGCAGGCGGAAATGGGGGGCAAAAACCCTCTGGTCGTTCTCGACGATGCTGATCTCGATGTGGCTGTGTCGGCGGCCCTCAACGGCGCGTTCTATGGCACCGGACAGCGCTGTACGGCCTCCAGCCGCCTGATCGTCACCAAGGGGATTCACGATGAATTTGTCGCGGCACTGACCAAAGCGCTGAAGGAAACGAAAGTCGGTCACGCACTGGATGACACGAGCAAGATCGGGCCAGTGGTGTCGAAATCACAATTGCAGCAGAATCTCGACTATGTCGAAATCGGCAAATCGGAAGGCGCGGAACTGGCTTTTGGCGGCGATCTTCTGCACCGCGAAACGCCAGGCTTTTACATGCAGCCGGCATTGTTCTGCGAAACCGAAAACACCATGCGGATTAATCAGGAAGAGATATTCGGTCCTGTCGCATCGGTCATTCGCGCTGACGATTATGACGAAGCGGTGGCCATAGCGAACGACGTCTCGTTCGGCCTGTCATCGGGGATCTGCACGACATCACTGCGCTGTGCATCGGACTTCAAACACCGCTCTGCAGCGGGCCTCGTCATGGTCAACCTGCCGACGGCAGGTATCGATTACCATGTGCCATTCGGAGGGCGCAAGGCGTCATCATATGGCGCGCGCGAGCAGGGGAGCTACGCGCGCGAATTCTACACCACCGTGAAAACTGCCTACGTCAACTACTGAAGGATGACGGGGCGGATTTACGAATAATCCGATTTTTAAACTGAGGAGGAGAGAGACTATGAGACTTGATGTAATGTTACGGACGACGGTTGCGGCTTGTGCGATTTTGGGCGCGCCTGGAGCGTTTGCGGATGTGACTTTTGGCGCGCTTTATCCGTTCAGCGGTCAGTTGGCACTGCTTGGTGAGGAGAGTGCGCGGGGGCTTGAGCTTGCGGTTGACGAGATGAACGCGGCGGGCGGTGTCCAGGGCGAGCAGATCGTGCTGGAGCGTGGCGATGCTGTGGACAACAACCAGGCGATTGGCGAGGCGCGGCGGTTGATCTCGCGCGAAGAGGTCAAGGCGATTTTCGGCAGCTATTCGTCGTCGCGGTCGATCGCGGCGAGCCAGGTGGCCGAACTGAACGGGATCCCCTATTTTGAGCTTGGCGCGGTTGCCGACGAGGTGACGGGGCGCGGCCTTGAGTATCTGTTCCGTGTCAATCCGACGGCCGAGAACATGGGCGAGACGATTATCAACATGGTCGTCGACAAGGTGGCTCCGGGGGCGGGCGTCGCGGCTGGTGACCTGAAGATCGCGATCATCCACGAGGACAGCAGCTATGGCACGTCGGTGGCCGGTCACCAGAAGCGTTTTGCCGAGGAGAAGGGCCTGAACATCGTCGTCGAGCAGTCCTATCCGGCGTCGACGGTCGATATGTCGTCGATCGTTCTGGACCTCAAGCAGCGCGGCGTGGACGTGGTTCTGCAATGTTCGTATCAGAACGATTCGGTGCTGTTTTTGCAGCAGGCGCACGAGGCGGATTTCAAGCCACTGGCGATCATCGGGGGCGGGGGCGGCTATTCGATGCAGCCGACGGCCGAGGCGGTTGGCCATGACGTGATCGACGGTGTTCTGAACACCGACTTCACTCAGTATATCGTGAACAAGGAGTTCACGCCGGGGATCGACGATTTTCTGGCGGCATATCAGGAGAAATACGGCACCGCCCCGCGTTCGGGTCACTCGCTGACGAACTATGTGGGTGCGATGGCGGTGCTTCAGGCGCTGAACGAGGCGGACGGGTTCGAGGCCGATACGATTCTTGAGACGGTTCGCGGGATTGACATTGCGGAGGGGTCGACCGCTGCGGGTTATGGTGTGAAGTTCGGTGAGAACAACCAGAACGTGCGTGCGCGGATGATGGGCCTGCAATGGCAGGACGGCAAGCTGGTGACGGTCTATCCGGATGATGCTGCGGCAGCAGAGTTTCGGATGAACAAGTAATCCCTTTCGGGATCAATCGGGGCGGCCCTGAACGGGCCGCCCCCTGCATCTTACTGGACAGGATGGGACGCGGGGATGGACGTATTTCTTCAAGTTGTGGTGAACGGTCTGATGCTGGGGGGGCTTTTTGCCATCACCAGCGTGGGGCTGACGCTGATCTTTGGCATCGTCAAAGTTGTGAACTTTGCGCATGGCGAGTTTTTGATGATCGGGATGTACGCTGCGTTTCTGGTCACAACGCAGCTGGGGGTGCACCCTTATGCGGCGGTGGTCGCGGTGACGCCGCTGCTGTTTGTGCTGGGGATGATGACGCAGAAATTCCTGATCGAGCCTTTGATGTCGGCGCGTAATCACGACATTCAGATTTTTGCCACGGTCGGATTGTCGACGGCGCTGATCAATCTGGCGTTGCTGCTGTTTGGCGCCGATATCGCCTCGACGCCGTCCTACGGGCTGCGCAACTCGATCGAGATCGGGTCGATCCGGCTGCTGACGGGACAGGTCGTGATGTTCATCGTTGCGGTGGTTCTGGTGATCGGTCTGCACTTCTTTTTGCAGCACACGCAGGCCGGGCGTGGCATTCGCGCAGTGGCCCAGAACCGGGCCGCCGCGCAGTTGATGGGGATCAATGTCAGCCGGGTCTACATGATCACCTTCGGGCTCGGCGCGGCCTGTGTCGGGGTTGCGGCGACACTGGTCGCCCCGCTTTATCCGACGTCGCCGGGGATCGGCACCTACTTTGTGCTGACGGCCTTTGTGGTTGTGGTTCTGGGGGGTCTCGGTTCGATCGGGGGGGCGTTTCTGGGGGCGATGATCATCGGTCTGATCGATAGTCTTTCGGGTTTTTACATCGGGTCCGACATGCGCGAAGTCGCGGTGTTCGGAGTCTTTCTTCTCATTTTGATCCTGCGTCCGCAGGGCCTGTTCGGAGGGCGGCAGACCTTGTCGCATGTATCATGAGCGACAGCACGAACATCTCACCTGACACTGCGTCCCGGACCGCCGGTCACACCCGATTGGCGGGGCTGGCGTTGCTGGCGCTGCTGGCGGCGATCTTCATCACGCCGGTCGTGGTGGACGACCAGTTCGTCTATCACATCTTCATCACGATCTGCATCTTTGCGGGTCTGTCGACGGCCTGGAACATTGTCGGCGGTTTTGCCGGGCAACTCTCGCTGGGTCACGCGATTTTTTACGGGATCGGCGCCTATGTGGGCGTGATGCTGACGAATATGGGCATCTCTCCGTGGCTGGGCATGTTTGCGGGGGCGGGGATCGCCGCTGCGGTGGCGGTGGTCATCAGCTATCCTTGCTTCCGCCTGCACGGGCCTTTCTTTGCGTTGTCGACGATTGCGCTGCTGGAGGTGTTCCGGGTTCTGGCGCTGCACTTCCGCGACTTTACCGGTGGGGCGACGGGGATGATGATCCCGCTGAACATCGGCTGGGAATGGATGGTGTTCCGAGAACGCCTGCCAGCGCTGATCATCGCGTTCGGAATGATGTGCTTTATCCTGGCGGTTGCCTGGTGGATCCGCTCGCATCGGCTGGGCTTCCAGCTTGTGGCGACGCGCGAGCGCGAGAGCGCGGCGCGCGGGGCAGGGGTCTCGACGGTCAAGGTACGTCTGATCGCGGTTGCCATCTCGGCGGCGCTGACGGCGATGATGGGCACGTTCCACGGGATGTATCTGACCTTTATAGAGCCTGAATCGGCCTTCTCGCTGGCGTTTTCGATCCAGATCGCGATGTTTGCGCTGATCGGCGGCATCGGCACGGTGTTCGGGCCGCTGCTGGGGGCGGTCCTGCTGGTGCCGATCACCGAATTTGCGCGCGGCGCGCTGGGGGCCGAGGCGATCGGGCTGCACGGTTTTGTCTATGGTGTGGTGCTGGTGCTGGTGGTGATCTTCATTCCGAACGGCCTGATGGGGCTTGTCGGGCGGTTCTTCGTCGCGCGCCGGGACGCTGGCGGGCAGGCGGCGGCGGTGGCCGAGCCTGCACAGGCGCGTGCGTTTACCCCGCCCGAGCCGGGCGAAGAGATCGTGCGGGTTCGCAACCTCAACAAGCATTTTGGCGGCCTGCATGTAACCAACGATGTGTCCTTTACCCTGCGCGAGGGTGAAATCCTGGGCCTGATCGGGCCGAACGGTGCGGGCAAGACGACGCTGTTCAACATGATCTCGGGCTTCATGGATGCCGACAGCGGCACGGTCGAAGTGCGCGGTCCGGACGGCACCTGGCACAGCCCGACCAATCCGGCGGACTTTGCCACGCTGGGCGTGGGGCGGACCTTCCAGATCGTGCAGCCCTTTGCGGCGATGACGGTCGAGGAAAACATCATGGTCGGCGCGTTCCATCGCTATCCGCATGTGAACGACGCGCGCGCGGCGGCGCGCCGCACGGCCGAGAAGATGGGGCTGGCGCCCTTTCTGGATGCCGAGGCGTCATCGCTGACCATCGGCGGGCTGAAGCGGCTTGAGGTGGCGCGTGTGATGGCGATGGAACCGCGTGTTCTGCTGCTGGACGAGGTGATGGCAGGCATCAATCAGGCGGACGTGCGCCGGGCGATCGATCTGATGCTGTCGATCCGCGACACGGGTGTGTCGATTATCGCGATCGAGCATGTGATGCAGGCGGTGATGTCGCTGTCGGATCATGTGATCGTGCTGAGCTCGGGCAAGGTGATCGCCGAGGGCAAGCCGCAGGCGGTGGTCGAGGATCCACAGGTGATCGAGGCATATCTTGGCAAGGAGTTCACCCATGCTTGAACTGACAGGCATCAACGCGGGCTACGGCGCGACGACCATCCTGCATGACGTGTCACTGAACGTGACCGAGGGCGAGGTCGTCACCATCGTCGGCGCCAATGGCGCGGGCAAGACGACGACGCTGCGCACAATCTCGGGGCTGATCAAGCCGACGGCAGGCACGATCCGGTTCGACGGACAGGACATCACCCGGCTCAGTTCGCACGAGGTGGTCGAACTCGGGATCACCATGATCCCCGAGGGACGCCAGTTGTTCCCGGACATGACGGTTGGTGAAAACCTCAAGATGGGCGCCTATCGCAAGGGCGCGCGCGCCAGCCAGTCACAGCTGATGGACGAGGTTCTGGACCTGTTCCCGCGCGTTCGCGAACGGCTGGAGCAAAAGGCCAACTCGCTCTCGGGGGGCGAACAGCAGATGGTCGCCATCGCGCGCGGCCTGATGGCCAAACCACGCCTGCTGATGTTCGACGAGCCGTCCCTGGGCCTCGCTCCGATCATCGTAAGCCAGGTCTTCGACGTGATCGATAGCATCGTGAAAACCGGCGCGACCGTGCTCATCGTCGAGCAAAACGTCTTCCACACCCTAAAGGCCGCAGACCGCGGATACGTCCTGGAAAACGGAGAAATCGTCCTCACCGACAACGCCGACGCTCTCCTGCAAAACCCACACGTCAGAAAAGCATACCTGGGAATTTAATGATGACTGTTGTTTCGCAAAAGGATCATGACGCCGGGTCGGGACAATTTCTGAATGGTTTGAGGATCCTTGACTTCAGCTCGGTTGTTATGGGCCCGTTCGCCACCCAGCTTCTGGCGGACATGGGCGCGGATGTTATCAAGGTCGAGCCGCCCGGCGGAGATCTGGTCCGGTATTATCGTCCGCAACGGTCACGTGAACAAAGTGGCCTGTTCATGTCGTTGCACCGCAACAAACGTAGTGTGGTTCTTGACCTCAAGAAGGACGGCGCAGGCGAGGCGCTTAACCACTTGGTCGGTGCGACCGATGTGGTTTTGCATAACTTCCGGCCTGCCGTCGCGCGGCGTCTTGGGCTGGAATATGCGGATCTGCGCAAAGCCAACGACAAGATCATTCTGTGCAAGACGTATGGTTTCGGAGAGGGCGGACCCCGTCAGGAAGACCCAGCCTATGACGATGTAATTCAGGCGTCTTCCGGACTGTCTGATATGTTTCAGCGCACGACCGGCAAACCGGCCTATGTGCCCTCGATGATCTCTGACAAGATCGTCGGCCAGATGGCGGCACTGGCGATCGCCTCGGCGGCATTCCGGGTCGCGACCCATGGTGTCGGCTGTGAGGTCGAAGTGCCGATGTATGAAACGATGGTCGCGTTCAATCTGGCGGAAAATTTTTCCGCCGCCGCGTTCGAGCCGCCTCTGTCGGATTTTGGATGGGCGCGCAGCATCAGCCCCATGCGCAAACCTTTTCCCACCAGCGACGGTTATGTGTGCATCTTGCCCTATACAGATCAGAACTGGCGCGACTTTCTGACGGTTGGCGGCCAGGCAAGCGTTCTGAAAGACGACAGGTTCCGCACGCTGGCCGACCGGGCGTTGAACATTGATGCCCTCTACAAGGTGGCCGAGACGATCACGCCGTTACAAAGCAGCGACGAATGGGTCCGTTTCGCCCGTGATCACAATATCCCGGCGTCCCCAATCACGGCGATGTCCGATCTGATAGACGAACCGCATCTGGTCGCTGTCAACATGTTCGAAACGGCGCAACATCCGACAGAGGGAGCTTATCGCGTGTGCCGGGGCCCGGTTCGCGATAGCGAGACAGATTGGCAGCTGCGCCGCCACGCTCCGGGACTGGGTGAACATACTCGCGAAATCCTTGAAGAAAGCGGATGCCCCGAAGAACGTATCAACCACCTAATCGAAACTGCGGTGATCATTGGCTAGATCAGGATTGCCTGCACAGGGCCAGACGCCGCGGCCCGCATTTCGCGAAAGGACATGACATGAGAAACGACCTGAGCGTTCGTACGCATGCAGGGGTGACGATCCTGAAATTCTCGCGTCCCGAGAGCATGAACGCGATGACGCCGGATATGGAAGGCGCACTGCGTGACGCAATAGAGGCGGCGTCGGTTGACCCGGACGTAAAGGTGATCCTGTTGACCGGAGAGGGCAGGGCGTTTTGTGCCGGAGCCGACCTCAAGGCGGTGAAGGCCGGTGATTACTATGAAAAGCAAGGGAAGCTGCTGGCGCGCGCCGATGCGACAGAAGCGCCCTATATCGGGCGGTTCAGCTACTTTGCGCTATGTCCTAAGCCGATCATCGCGTTCCTTAACGGCGCGGCGATCGGGGTGGGGATGACGATCGCGCTGCATTGTGACATCCGCCTTGTGAACTCCGACGCAAAACTGTCCTTTGCTTTTCCGCGTCTCGGGTTGGCGGCGGAAGAGGGGGTTGCCTTTCTGTTGCCCCGTCTTATCGGTGCATCAGCCGCGATGGAGTTGTTGTTAAGCGGCAAGAGGTTCACCGGGCGCGATGCTGCGAGCTATGGTTTGGCCACGCTGCTAGATGACCCGGAGCCGGATGAGGCGGCCGCACTCGCGCGGGTCGGGGATATGTTCGATCTGTGTTCGCCGGATGCGATGCGCCGGATCAAAGCCCAGATATGGGAGAGCTGGCTGGCGGAGTATGAAACTGCGATCCGGACAGCCCGTAAAGAAGTAATGGAGAGCCGCAACAGCGCCGATTTTGCCGAAGCGGTGGCAGGGTTCGCAGAAAAGCGGCCGCCGCGGTTTCAGGGTCTGGAATCGTGATTGTTATTCATCGACATCAGTCGCCTGATACGCTTTGCCACCGCCTGACCCGGCCTTGAAAAATGACCGTCCTTGCGCCGGATAAGCGCAATCGTACGCTTGAGAGATGGCTGTTCAATGGGGAGGGCAATCGTCCCCTCTGAGGGAATGGCCGAGATCACCGATAGCGGCAGTATCGCAGCGCCCAGACCGACCTCGGCCATTGCGACGAGCGTATGGGCATTCACGCACTGATACTTTGTAGTGTAACTCAGCCCGGCCGCTGCAATATCCTTCAGCACGAGTTGGCCCATACCGGTCGAACGGTCGAACAATAGTAACGGAACATCGCAGAGCTCTGTCAGTGTCAGATGCGTTTCGGCGCCTTGCGCCGGGATCAGATCTTTGCGCAGAAGCGCAAAGAGAGGTTCGTCCTTCAACGGGTCGAATTGCAGGTGATCGACGTGATCCATTGTCTGTCCGACAGCCAGCGCGATCTGGTTGGACGAGATCATTTCCAGCAGTTTCTCCGAGCTGGCCTCGTAGATATCGACTGAAAGATCGGGCAATCGCGCGGCCAGATCGGTCAGCAGATTCGGAACATACATGGCGGCCAGCGAGGGCAGAAACCCGATGGAGATCCTGTTATCGCTCAGGCCGCGTTCTCGCCGCACGTTGCGCAGGGTGGTCTCGACCCCGATAAGCGCCAGCCGCGTTGCATCCGCGAGCTTGCGACCGTCCTCGGTCAACCGGACATGACGGGTTGATCTTTCAAAAAGCGAAAAGCCCAGAACGCTCTCGAGACTCTTGATCTGCATCGAAATCGCCGAGGGTGTGCGCGACATTGCCGCCGCTGCCTGACTGAAACTTCCGAACTGTGCAACCACGACGAACGAGTGCAGATGCTTTAGCGCGAGGGGCGGTAGGTCGGGGAAAGGGTCATTGTTCATAGGTCCCGTCTATCAGTTTTTTTGAAAAGTTGTAAGAAAAGCGCGTTTGTCTCGACACTGTCGAAAACGCATGATGATCCTGTCACAGTTTGAACAAAACGCGTTGAGGATCAGATGCTGACTACCGAATTTGCACCGCTGAATATTGACGATGAGGCCCGTAAGGAGCAGGCGCGGCTGCGCGCCTTTTTGCGTCGGGAGGTCGCGGCTGGCAGCTTCGATCCGATGATGAGTTCGTGGACCGATTTCGACGCAGATTTCTCGCGCAAACTCGGGCGCGAAGGCTTTATCGGTGTCAGCCTTTCCAAGGAGCATGGCGGAGGCGGAAAGTCATTTGCAACGCGCCATCTGGTCATGGAAGAATTGCTGGCTTCCGGCGCGCCATGTGGGGCGCACTGGATGGCGGAACGTCAGAGCGCGATGCAGATCATCCGCTTCGGCAGTGACAAGGTGCAGCGCGAAATTCTGCCAAGGATCGTTGCCGGAACCTGCTTTTTCGGGATCGGTGTCAGTGAGCCGAATGCGGGATCGGACCTCGCATCCGCGAAAACCTCGGCGCGCAAGGTCGATGGTGGCTGGCTGATAAACGGTGCCAAGATCTGGACCACCAATGGACATAAAACCGACTACCTGCTGGTGCTGGCACGAACCTCGCCGCAGGGAGATAAACGTCACGAAGGCTTCACCCAGTTCATCGTCGATATGAAGTCGAGCGGAATCGAGGTACGCCCCATCCGCGATATCAACAACGATGCCGAGTTTGCCGAAGAAGTATTTAGCGATTGTTTCGTCCCTGATGACTATGTGCTGGGTGAGGTCGGCAAAGGCTGGGATGTCGTTCTTTCAGAACTGGTATTTGAACGTGCCGGTCCGGATCGTCTCTTGACAAGTTTTCAGACGCTACAGGCACTTGAGACTAAGTTGGCCAAAAAGGGTGCGAATGAAGGCACCCGCGAAATCGGCCGGTTGGTCGCGCATCTGAGTACGTTGCGGCAAATGTCGCTCAGCGTATCCAGTCTGATCGAAAACGGGCGGCCCGCCAACCTTCAGGCGTCCCTCGTCAAGGATCTGGGCGCCAAATTTGAACGTGAAATCCCTGAACGCGCCCGCGAACTGGTGGATTTTATCCCACGACGAGGCGCCGGTGCCGACGCATTTACACAGTCCCTGACGCAAAGCGTGATGCGCGCGCCGTCATGGTCGATCAGGGGCGGTGCCCGTGAAATTCTACGCAGCGTTATTGCGAGGGAGCTTGGTCTGAGATGAGCGATATGCAGCAAATGATGAAGGATACGTGCCAGAGGTTTCTGGCTGATGTCTCTATACGGGAAAACTGGGAAAACCAGCCACATGACGACCTGCCAACAGGGGATTGGGCAAATCTGAGCGAGCTGGGCCTGCCCCGGGTTGCGATGCCCGAGGAACTGGGCGGTGTCGGCGGCGATTTTCAAGATATGTGCGAAATGGCATATGTCGCCGGATACAGCGCATCCCATTTGCCGTTGGTCGAGGCCATGCTGGGAAACTGGTTATGTGGCATGGCAGGGTTTGAAATAGCCGAGGATGCCGTGCCGATGCTGGCGATGGATTCCCTGATATCGGACGAGCCGGCGCAACCCGCCACCGGCACGGTCCATAATCTGCGCTCTGCACGTTTTGCGACCCATTTCCTGTTGCCCGAAACCCGGGACGGCGCGCTCTGGGTATCGCTGGTGGATCGCGAGGGTGTCACAGTAGAGAATTCTGCAAATGCCGCGGATGAGCCGAGCGATATGGTTGCGAACCTTGCATCGGCAGAGGTGATCGCGACTGCGCAACTGTCTTGCAATCCCGTTGATCTGGCGCATGTCAGTGCCTTGCTGCATGCCAGTCAGATGTCAGGAGCGATGGAACATGCGCTTGAGACGACAGTGCAGTATACGCAGGATCGCAGTCAGTTCGGTCGCCCGCTGGTCAAATTTCAGGCGGTGCAACACATGATCGCCGAAGCCACGGCCTATATCGGGGCAAGCCGCCGGATTTCGGCAGCGGCCGCCGACGCATGGGGTACTGACAATTTTGGCTTCCTCGCTGCCGTCGCCAAAGGCTATACCAGCGAATCCGTCGGCCCTGTTACCGACGCGTGTCATCAATGTTTCGGAGCGATGGGGTTCACACGCGAATGCCTGCTGCACGTCTTTACCCGTCGGCTCTGGTGCTGGCGCGAAGAGTTCGGAAGCGAACGTTATTGGTACGGTAAGGTAGGTGAGAAAATCCGAAAAGAAGCGAGCGACGATATATGGTCGTTCGTGGCGGACATGTAGAGAACGAAAACTCTGAACAAAGGTCCAAGCCTCGGCGATGTAAATCGCCGAGGCTTTCTTTTATGCATAACGACGTTATCTGCATAAAACATGTTGCCAACTCATCTCGTCGTGACAGTCTCGCTCTGACGCGAAGCTATTTCAAAGCTCTCGTTTCATTTCGCCCGCATCACAGTGCAGGGCTGCTATTTGCGAGATTTTTGTCCGCTCAGCGCGTCGATATCAGCGGCATCGTAGCCCAGACCGCCGAGTACTTCGTGGGTATTTGCTCCCAGCTTCGGAGCGTCGCGGCGTATGCTTGTGGTCATTCCGCTATAACGTACTGGATGGCGCACGCTTTTGTAGTGACCCTCGGAGGGATGATCGCGCACGGAGAACATGTTGACCTTGTTCAGATGCTCATCCTGCCAGAGATCCTCTAAGCTGATAACCGGCATCGCCGGGATACTGGACTCGTTGCAAAACTCCATCCACTCTGCATTGGTAAACCGTGCCGCAGAGTTTTCGACGATGAGGTACAATTCATCGACGTTTTGAACTCTTTCAGGCATGGTTTTGAATTTAGGATCGTCTATCAATTCTGGCCGCCCAATAAAGCTAAGGAAATCACGCCAGTTCCGGTCGGAATAAGGTAATAGGCAGGCATAGCCATCTTTCGTCTTGAAGGGTTTACGTGCCGGGCTCAGCACACGCTTCCAGCCCGGTTTGTCGAGTGCGGGTTCAAAGGCATAGGGGCCGATATGCTCGACCAGATTGAACGATACCAGCGCTTCGAACATCGGTATTTCTACGGATTGTCCTTTTCCCGTCCGCTCGCGATGCAACAATGCTGCCAAAACCGAATTTGCAACCATTTGCCCCGCTACCTTGTCACATACAACACTGGGGACGAACGACGGCACACCGCTTTGACGGCCCATCACAGACGCCAGTCCCGACGCCGCCTGAATGGTGTCGTCATAGGCCGCGCGTGTGGCATAGGGGCCATCGGAGCCGAAGCCGACGGCGGCACAATAGATGAGATCGGGCTTGACCGAGACCAGCTTGTCAAAACCCAGCCCCAGTTTAGCGACGGCCTGTGGACGCATATTATGAACGACGACATCCGCGCGCGCGACGAGCTTCATCAGCGCCTCATGGGCATCGTTGCGTTTCAAATCGAGAACGACGCTTCGCTTGTTCCGATTGAGGTCCAGAAAGAAGCCGGCCATGTCGGTGCCACGTTGCGGTGTGTGGTAGCGAACTGAATCGCCATCTGGGCTTTCGATCTTGATTACGTCAGCCCCCAGATCGCCCAGGAGTTGGGTTGCGTATGGTCCCATAATCACTGTTGTCAGGTCGAGAACGGTCATTCCTGACAAAGCGCCTTGTTGCTGAGGTGTCATGACGTCAGGCCCCTTCTTAGTTGGTGTGGCAGAGTACTAGCTCGCCACGTTTTAGCGTCGGCCAAATCACTCTTCTAGGTCGATTTCTGTTCGAATTTGAAAGGGTTTCCACAGCCGAATGACGAGTGACGGTCCCGTCTGTTGTAGAAGCCGCTCAATCAAAACTAAATGGTCATTCTGACCCGCCCTAGGGCTTCCTAGGGCTACTGCCAAATCCGATTAATCTTGATGGTTTTGGCTGCAGCTCAGTAGCGGTGGTTTCTTGTCGCCCATAAACACGTTGAACTCGTGCGGGCGCAATATCTATTGATAATCGCGCAAGAGATATTCGGTGGCTCCCCCGCGATCGCCGTGACCTCTTTTGCTAGGTTTTTGCACTCGCGGTTTGATGGTGCGATCCATTCTCTGGAATGAAAGTAAGCGTTTGATTACATCCCGCACCTGAGAACAGGTAAGTTACGGCGGTTGCGTCCACCAGAAATCAAAATATGCTGCTAAAAAAGCCTAAAACCCGACCCAACCAGTCGGGTCGCGGGTAGATCAATCATAATCTGGTATCATCATTAATTTGTTAATCGTTTACACTACTGCGTGCGCTGGTGTGTTGATCAACGTAAGCTTTAATGATGCTACGCTGCAGCGTAAATTGGTGCGACGAATGGCTGCGAAGGAGCGCAGCGCGGAGCGGCAAAGCTTCCAGCCGCGCCGCCCCCAGTAGTTTTCGAGGCTGGGCACATCTATTTCGCGCTCTTCGACCCCTGCCCGGTGCGTCACCGGGTCAGAGCAAATGGTTTCAACGCCAAGAAACCTCGCCTTGGACCGTTTCGCGGAAGCAGCGAATATCTCGCGTGTTATCTCCCAGGATTTACGCAGTCGACAATTGTCGCATGCCCCAATTCAAGATTCGAGACCGCAAGTGCCGCTGCGATATGGTAACTTTCCGGGGCAATATCCCGGCGAGGGTTTATCGCCCAGATCGCGGCGCGATCTCATCAATCCGCAAATATACTGCACCCGCCTTCATCGCGAGTGCGCGTGAGATTGTGCTCTTACCAGTCCCCGGCAAGCCTGCAAATGAAATGAGAGCAACCAAAGATTTGCCTGATATGTCTAATCATGACGCGTACTTAGTCCATGGCGAAAAGACAGCATAGTCCCGAACTGCGAACCATGGCATGTTGAACCACGCTGCGCGATGCTATCGAAGGCCTGTTCGCGGACGCTGCGCCGCAACGTTGACCGGGAGGTCGATAGTCCGCTCAGGGCCGAAAGCTGACCGCAATCGGAGCTAAGCTGCAAGCGAACTTCTAACAAAGATCAACTAGCAAAGTCTGGGCAGAAGGGTGGACGATCCGCACCGGTCCAGAGCAAGCATACAAGATATAACGATAATATCTGAAATTTTGGTGCCCCCACACGGACTCGAACCGCGGACCTACTGATTACAAATCACAAACTCATATTTATACAGTTGGCGCACGTTGGTGCGCTTCACCAGCAATTACATGCGGTTATCCTAATTTTGCAACGATAATCAGTCGGTTGACACTGCGCCAGAATGCGCCTTAGTGAAATGGTCTGTTGCAAAAAACGTTGCAAAAAACGGAGATGGATAGATGACCGCTGCAATCGACTTCACCAAGAACGCGAAACTCCTGAAAGCCCCACCGGGCATGTATCGTCACGATGGCGACCGCTTTCCGGGCTTGTATCTGAACGTTGGGAAGCGGCGTTCGACGTGGTATCTCAAGAAGCGCGTCGGCGGCAAAGTGAAGTCGATCAAGGTCGGCGCGTTCCCCGACATGGACGCCTCGCAGGCGAGCAAACAGGGCGAGACCAAGACGACACAGGTGCGAACCAGCCCGGACATTACGACCGTGCGTGACGGCTGGGAGAAGCACTGCGAAACTTCGCAGGCAATGGGGTCAATGTCTGACAAGCACCGCGCCGACATGACGGCCAAGCTGGAACGCCACGCCCCGGACATCCTGAAACTGCATGTTGCCGACGTGACCTCCGCCCGCGTGCAGGACGTTGTGAACGGTCTCGCAAAGGACGGCATGAAGGCAACGGCCCGCCATGTGCGCACGGCCCTCGGCTCAGCCTTCAACTACGCGAACGTTCCGAACCCTGTATCCGGCAAGAAGGTGCGCGCGCCGAGTTCGGGCGAGACGGAAACCAAGTGGACCCTCGCCTGCAACGCGCACGGCCTCGACGAGGACGACTGGTCGCCCATGTGGGAGGCGATCATGGGCATGGACAACGCCCTGCGTTGCACGGCTTGGGTCTTGATGCTGTTCACTGGCATTCGCGCGGGCAACGTCCGTTCACTGCGCTGGGATCAGATTGATCTCCAGATGCGCACGATCCACCTGCCGAAGATGAAGAACAAGCTGGCCCGCACGCTGCCCGTCTGTGACACGGTGGCTCGCGCTCTGACGGCGATCCGCGCGGGCGACTCCGACTTTGTGTTTCCGGCACATTCCAAGACGGGGCATATCGACCAGCTCGACGTGCTGTCCACGACCATCGACGGGAAGCAGGTTCCGGTCTTGAGCCAGCACGACACCCGGCGGCACTTCATGCAGGCGGGCGCGGAGGCGTTCCTGCCCGACTACGTGATCCACTACCTACGCGGCGACGTGTCGGGCGGCAAAGGTAACGACATGCTGATGAAATACATGAAACGGATGGGTAATCACCGTGCGCCTGCGGAAATCGAAAAGGTCGTCTTGCAGCGGATTAAGGTAGAACCTTCTTTCGACATTGTTTCTTAACCCTGCCTGCACTAAGTTGAAGGTGCACCAATGCAACGTCGTGAGACGCCGCGCGCCACAGTGGCGGGTGTCAGCATATTGCTCAGGGGATCGGCGCCTGAGCATGAGGGCTTAGCCGAAATATCAACGGGCGCGAAGAGCGCAACATGGCCCACCTGTTCACGACCGGACAGCAGGAACCGTTGATATGTCTCAGGACCAACTGTGCGCAATCGAGTCGCGCCTTGAAGAACTCGAAACCCGACTAACCCATCCCCGCATGATGACCCCCTTGCAGGTTTGCGACTTCCTGCAAATCTCGGAACGCGCGCTCTATGACATGAAGGAGCGCGGCGACGCGCCGCCAGCCATCTACTTCAGCCAAAGGACAGTGCGCTACGACCTGCACGAGGTGATGGCGTGGGCGAAGCAGAAAGAAGTGGGGCACGGGTGATGGCGAAAGAGGAAAGAGTCACCGCAAAATTCGGCAAGGGCTATGCCGCCCAGCTGATGGCGTTCAATATCAAGAAGCAGCGCATCGTCGATCTGTGCAACGTCGACTTTGAAGAAGACCTGTTCGACGAGGCCAAGGATTACAGTTCTTGGAATCGCGCGCTGAATGGCAAGGAGGTCTGGGAGGGTATCGTCGATGCACTGCATAGCCTTTGGGGTGCTCAGGTATCCCATCCGAGAAAATACCTTCCTGACGACGGCCCGCCAGACGATGGGCTACAGGACTGGATGAAGCAGATCGCAACGGCACCTTGGTGGCTCGACGTGTTGCAGGTGTCTGCGTCGCAGAGCGCCTTCAACGCGTGGTTCTCGGGCCGACCGATGGGCAAGGCGAAGGTGGCCGAGGTCAAGGCTGCTGTCGATGATTGGTGGGCGCGGCTGATGGCGGCGGTAGAGAGGGCTGAGTATGCGTCACTCGCGGCTGAATTGATGGATTCCAAGGGCCAGAAAACGGCGCGCAGCATCGACTCTCACATCTACACCAAGGTCGTCGAGCAGGGCATGGAGGTCGAGGATGCGCGCGATCTGTTCGTGGACATGAGCATGAAGGCGTATCGTTATCACGCGCGCCCGATTGATCTTGCGGACCCTCAAGACCCGCTGCGAAAGATGGACGACACGCACGACGAGATGTACCGCAGTGACTTCGTGAAAGCCTTCGACGACATGCATGAGGCGGGCTATCCGAACGCATTGCCAAGCATCGCTCCCGACTTCGATGCAGCGCCGTGGTTCGAGGTAAAGCGGTGGGGTGGCCCAGAGAACGAGGAATGCCCGAAGAACATCAATGAGGAGCTTTACGGCCTCTGGTATCGGGTCAAGTATCAACGCTACTGGAATGCCGACTTTCGGACGGTAGCGCTCAGCCATGAGATCGTCGAGGTGTCAGAGGACGGCGAGGAATGGCGTTCGCCGAACAAGCGCGAAACGCGCGGCTGGGATCCAGGAACGGTGCTGTTCATGCGCGGGCTGATCGAAGACGGCGACGGGCGAAGCCAGTATGAGCGCGAGGTCGATGAACTGCGTTCCAAGATCAAGCGACTGCGGTTCGACACTCAGAGTGCGTTCAAGGCTGAGGACCGTGCCACAGCGCAGATCGAACTGACAGCGGCGGAGAAGCGGCTCGGCGAATTGCGCTAGGCTGCGCAGTCAACGCGACGCGGGAGTGCGGCGAGAATATCGTCGCACTCTTTGCGGGTCGTCTTGGGCATGAGCCAGCGGCGGATGGTGTCGAGGTCGATGCCTTCGGCGTAGAGGCGGTGGGCGTGTTCTTTAGCCATTGGTCGGGTCCTTTTGGCAGATGAGGTTTCGGCGTATCAGTTCTTTGACAACTTCGCGGGCTGCGAAGGAGGTACATCGCAGCACATTGTCAGCGACGCCGAGATTGCTCAGTGCGCTGTCCGTCTGTTGAAGCATATCGACGACGCGCTGAGCGTGGGTCACTTCGGGTTTCTTGGGCTTGGGCATCGCTCGCCGTCTCCGTTGTTCGTGTGCGCTGAATATACAGGGGCGGCTGGTGATGCTGCCACCAACGATCAAGGTTGGAATAACTCAGTTGTAGGTCTTTGGTCAGGAAGGCCTGCGATTATCGTGCGCGTGTATGTGTGCATAAAAAAATGATGATGAGATTTTGCGAAACAGGTCTTGGAAATCTCATCATCATTTTTTCATGCACGCGCATGCGTGTGCGTTGTGAAGGGCGCAGGGTGCTCATTCTTGAACCTGCCTATCTCCCCTCGAAATCTCCGACCGCTTGTTGCGAGCCGTTCGCAACTGAACAGTGCAAATCAGCCCTTGTGATAAATAATCAGTGGTTCTGCCGTTATTGCTCAAGCGGTTAGTCGGTTTTTGCAACGCGCTTTGCAACATAGGCGAAAGACCTACCAAATAGGTCACTTGAATATCCGCAGATCGACCGCGCCAACGCACATTCAGCCAACGCTATCGCCCGACAACGTGCCAGAGCCGCGATCTGCTGAGGCACACGCGGTCGTCTTGGTCAATTCCGACACCAGTTATGCCCGACGACCGATAACGCGCGTCTCTGGGGCGCTGCTGCGGTGTGATCGTCGAATGCCTTCCAGCATCTAACATTCCCCCGGCAACACCTCGTTCTGTCCGCATCCGCCCCGAAGCGAGGTGATACGCATCATTTGTCGGACCCTGTGATGAAACCGCGCGCCCAAGGGAGGTCCGACGCATCCTGCTCCCCTTGGGCGCGCACATCGCAGAAGGACCACACCTTGACCTACCAAGCAGCGATCAGCGGCTCGACCGCGAAGATCACCGTCACCACGACGGCCAATTCGACAACCCTGCGCGTCGCCAACGCGGCCAGCTTGGGCGACCAACTGACAGCCCTTGCGACAGACCCCAGCACGGCCCCTGTCGATCAGACGCCCGACTACATGGTTTATCCCACGGACAGCGGCGTGCGCGTCACGTCCGGGCCGGGCCACGTCGATATTCCGTGGCGCTGGGTCATGCCCATCGCAAGCCAGCTTAACGCCTGACGCCCCAGCGATGCTGCCCGACCTCCCCCGCACGCCCGAAGCGGCCTTGGTCACGGCGATCCTCATGCAGGCCTACCGCGACCTGTTCGTGACCGTCCGCACGGAGAGCAACGCCTCCTTCACGACGCAGTCGGATCAAGATCAAGCCATCACCTTCCTTACCGACACGGCGGGCGCATACGCGCAGCACCGCAACGCCCTCTGCGCCCTGATCGGCTGGGACGGCGATGTGCTGGCCGCGCGCGTTCGTGCGATGATGGACGGCGACGACTTCGCCCCTCCCACGCCCGACGCGACCCCTGCCACCCTCGAACGGCACGCGGCAGCCGTCGAACGCCTGCGGGAGCGTTGGCACGCCCTCAAGCAACCTCGGCAGGCCGCTTAGCGAGACCTGAAATACACGATCAGCACCTCGTTCTGGATATCTACAAGCCCTGTCGGCCCCAATAAATTGACCTCACGAGCGCAACGGTGCGTCGCTCCTTCTGTCCAAACCGGATTGAGCGCGGCGTCCCGATGCCGCGCTCAATTTCGGATGGACATAGGAGCATCAGATGCCTGACGACACGACCGCCGCCCTGCAAGCCCTCATGCAGCAGGTTCAGACCCTCACCGAAACTGTCACCGACCAAGCCAAACGCCTCGACGATCTGCACGCCTTCAATAGCCGCGTGCTGGACGAGAAGAAGGACGTGCAGCGCCAACTCGAAGCGGCCAAGAATGAGCCGCCCAAGAAGACCCTGATCGACGTGGTGAACGAGGAAACCCGCGAGCGGAAGATGCGCGCGGCCAATCTCGAAAAGGACGCCGATGGCAACTGGTATCCCAAAGGCGTGCGCCCCGCGCACAGCCTGACCCGCGAGGACGCCCGCGACCCGCGCAAGTATGCAGTGGCGAAGGAGGCAGCGCAGAAGGCTGGCGCGACGCTGACCGTGATCGACGACGGCGACGATCCGACCATCCGTAACACAGGCCAGGGCGATGTTGTTCAGTCGAAGACGTTCACCTTCGACGACACCCACGAGCGCGTCCGCTACATCCGTGCCGACATGGAAACGGGCAAGGGTATCGTCGGTCGCCGGATGCGAGCCGAGCAAGACGGTTACACGATCAAGACCTTCCGCACCGCGGACGACCTGCCGCCCCACGCCCGGACCAAGTTCGAGTTGATGGAGAAAGCCGCGAACGCGGAGTCCTGATCATGGCACAAGGCGGAAACAAGTTCTCCGGGCGTCGAGCCATCATCGACATGCGCTCGGACAAGAACGAGATCATCAAGGACATTGTTCTGGAGCGTCGTCCACTGGCCGAGATCGCGCGCCGCCTTGGCGTCGATTACTCGACGGTGCAGCGGTATCGGGACGACAAGATCACGGAAGAAATGCGCCGCTCGATCCTCGCGGAATCGCGGATCGACACCATCAAGGCCGACACGGAGGTGATCAATCAGGACCGCATGGACGTTGCCATGACCTACGAGTCCTTGGCGAAGCGGGTCGAACGGCTGATCACGAAGGCAGAGCAGAACGAAGACGATGCCTTCGCGCTGACGGCGATGGAGGGCCTGCGCAAGGTGTTGCGCGACATTGCGACCATGCAGGGCAAGCTCGCCACCAACTTGACGGTCAACGTGTCCCTCGCGGAATCGAAAGAATGGGTCACGCTGCGCCGCATCCTGAATGAGGTCGTGGAAGAAGTCCCAGAAGCCCGCGAACCGCTGCTGCGCCGAATGCGTCACGAAGTCCTGTCCGTGACGCGCGAAGAAGGGGGCGCGCTATGACCCATCGCACATTCGAAGGCTGGCACTCCTACTGGCGTCGTGTCGCTGCTGCGACGAAAGCGGGCAATCGCGACTGGGTGCGCCTGCCGCATTGTCGGAGCGTCATGCTGGCCGAGGGTGGCAAGCTGTTCTTCACGGGCAAGGCGTGTAAACGCGGACACGTCTCGCCGCGCAACGAGCACGGTGATTGCACCCAATGCCATCTGATGCGCCTTGCCGAGCGTCGCGATGCCGTTTGACGCCCTACAGGACTGGTGCAGCCTCGTCGAACGCGACTTGGACCCTGCCGCTGAAATGCTGCACTTCCTGCGGCAGGAAATCCCGGATGCCGAAAGCGTCGATCCTTGGCAGGTCGAGGCAATCACATCGAACGCGCAGACGGTCGCGCTTCTCGTGTGCCGGCAGGCGGGCAAATCCTGCGTTCTTGCGACACGCGGTATCCGCGAATTGAAGAATGGCGGCACTACCATCTGCGTCGCTCCCGCTGAACGTCAAACCCGCGAGATCACCCGTAAGGTGCAAGCATATCTCCGTGCGACTGACTTGATCGTCGAACGCGCCACCCAGACCGAGATCGAAACCTCGAACGGTGGCCGCTTCATCGCCGTGCCTGCATCGGGCGCGACGATCAGGGGCTATACCGCCGACCTGCTTCTGGTGGACGAGATGGCATATCTTTCCGGCGAGAACGGCGGCGAGGATGTCGTCGTCTCGATCCTGCCGATGCTTAAGGACAACGGAAAGATATTCTACGCATCGACACCCGCAGGGAAGCACAACCTTTTCGCCGAATTGTTCCTCGAACCGAAGGCAAACGTCCACCGCATCAAGGTGCCCGGCACGTCGATCCCGCGCCTTGCATCCCGCGTTGAACGCTTGCGCGAGCAATTGTCGGCAACGCGCTTCCGACAGGAAGTGCTGTGCGAGTTCCTGTCAGACGGGCTTTCATACTTTGATCTTTCGGCCATCGAGAACGCCACATCACAGGAGGCCGCGATATGTCCGAGGTTCTGAATCTGGTTCACATGCCCGATGGGCGCGTGATCAACGAGACCAACATGGACCCGGCCATCGAGAGAGTGACCGGATTTGTCAGATACTTCGTCGGCGCAGACCTTGGGCAAGCCAACGACTTCTCGTCGGCGGTGGTCCTGAAAGACCAGCAGTTGCCGATCTATAACGGCACCCGCGTCGTCCTTGGACCACGCGAACGCACCGTCGTCTTTGCCGACAAGTTCCGGGGCGTGTCTTATGTCGATGTGGTCGATTACCTGATCCGCCTGCGCAACGCGCCGCCTTTCGGCGGCAAGTCGGAATTGATCATCGACGGAACATCCATCGGGCGGGTCGTCTCGGACATGATGTTCGAGCAATCCGTCGATCACACGGCGGTGCAGATGACGGGCGGTCAGGAGTGGCGGCGCTCCGGGCGCTACGTCAACGCGTCCAAGACCCTGATGATCGAAAACCTCGCCGTGCTGTTCGCGTCGGGCGACCTCAAGTTCGCGCATGACTTGCCCCTGCGGTCGGAGATCGAAGAAGACCTGGCCTCCTTCACGACGCAGACCACAGCCGCTGGAAATCAGATCATCACGCAGTCCCGCAACGCATCAGGACATAGCGACACCGGGATTGCTCTGATCGTCGCGGCCTTCGCATCGCAGTATCTCGTGCCGCAGAATATCCGCGTCTCGACCCTGAAAGGCTGGTTCTAACCCGCGCTGTCGTCGCGCTCGTGCCCGTTGCGCCTGCCGTCGCCCGACGAAGCGCACGAGACGCGGACAAACACCCCCGGAAAATCGCCCGCTGACGGGCGTCCCGATATTTTGGGCATCGTTGCGCCTGCCAGCCCGCAACGCGCCTTAGACCCGCGCTGCTCGGCGGCGGATCGAGCCGCATAAGTCAGTAATCAAAAGCGTCAAATAGTATAGAGACATCAAATGAAGAATCGTAACCTGGAGCTTGCACTCCCTCTAGGCCAAACGTGAAGAAGTGCTTTCTGGCGGCACGCCAACCGCGCATCAAACTGGGGAAAGCGACTTCAACCTCATCCGTCCCATCATCACCAGAACGCCAAGCCGACGACGCAATCCAATTTCCCAAAATCAATTCCTCGTTAGAAGGAGTCGGGCAGTTGCGGCGGTATTGGGTCCTCAAAATGTGTCGCCGCTGCACGCTAGCACGCCGAACCATATTTACTGTCCAGCCGTCGAGAGCTTTGAGAACGGTTGGGTCTTCAATAAGGCAATAAAATCCCATTAATCCCCTCATTTTTGAAAGGCGCCTACCATTGTAGAGAAAGTCTTGGATCTCTTGCTCTGTCAGACCTCCGTAGAATCCTCTGCGAAGCTCGTACACCAAGCCCAACAAGTCCCAGTCATAGCCATACCTTCGATTGGCTCTCCTGCGATTGAACCCGTACTTGAGAGAATTAATCAAATATATGTTGATTAAGCGCGATACTTTTTGCTGGAGTTTCTTCTCAGTTTTTCGAGGAAGCGTAAGCCCCTTGTCGCTGAACCCGTACCCTAAATAGGTGAAGTCACTTATTGTGCGAATTTCATGTTGATGATCCGAGATCACAGCAATACCCGGAGATTTCTTGCGATTTACGATCAGACCACTTTCAGAACAATGTCGGTCAAAGCATCGTTCAAGGCGCTGCGCCTCCTCATAGCTACCACAGATCGCTACTACGTCGTCAGCAAATCTAACAAACTTGCCTGACTCCGCCGACAATTTCCGGTCGAGATCATGATTTGCTAGATTTGCCAAAAAGAGCGATGAGGAAGAACCCTGAGGGGTTCCTTTGATCTTCCGGCGAAAAGTAAGAGTTCTATGCGCCTCGGCATCGCCTAAGCGATGGTGAAGAAAGGACTCGAAAATGTGACGCTCATGCGGTGTCAAACTGACCGCAGATCGGTCGGAAATTTTCCTTTTCAAGTAATTGGCTGGAATATTATCGAAATACTTTTCGAAATCAATCTGAACTGCAAACAGCTTCCCATCTTTATCAAAATCCCTGAGTGCAAGGATCGCGTCGAACACGTTCTTGTCTGGATGATAAGCGTAAGAATGAGGAGAAAGTCGCTTCTTATTTCGTTCAAGGGTCCGTCGCAGCAACACATTAGCAAGTGCGGCGTCAGGAATACCGAAAGCTGTAACGTCCCGACTAGTCCCGTCCGGCTTGGGTATTTGGAAAACTAATGCAGGCTCAGGATCATATTCGTACCGAAGAACTTTGTGCCAAATAGCGGTCGCAAGAACATTTGCATTGCGTTTGCAATGTCGGGGGTCAAAGTGTCGATGCAACGGCCTAGCTGAACGCACAGAGGGCAGAGTAGCATCGACATTGGTGCGACGCGTGAACTTTTCTCTGTACTTCTCTTGTTTTTCGAGATGCGCTCGCTCTTTGTCGAAAGCTTTTTTGCTTAATCGCTTTATTTCCGACCTGAGTTCGTTGCGCATTTTAACCCACTGTAGCTATTCGGTGGGGCGCATAGAGTAAGGGGAAACGACAACCTAGATCGCCGCACCATCCGATAGAACTTTCGAACCATCGTCGCCAATTCAGTTTCCCGAAAAGGACGTCTTCGACCCCATAAGAGCCGGGTAGATCACGCCCCACCTAGGCTTCGCGCCATAATTGTAAAAGAGCAAACCCGCCGGGCAGTGTCAATCTGAGACTGAGTTTGACACGCCCAGATACTGAACGGTCAACTCAGGATCACGCATCGCATAACCGACCTTTTGCAAGCGGGCTTGATCGACGCACACCCGTCGGACGCACTATTTGCAAGCAGCCACGAGAGCGGCGGCGCGGTTCGTGGCGGCGTCGTGCGCCGGGATGCGCTTCACGCCCTTGGGCATCAGCAGATAGTATTTGCCCGCCTTGCGCTCGACGCCGAGGCCGAGCGCGCCCATGTCGGTGCGCAAGGCCGACGACACGGTGTCCTTGTTCCAGCCGAGCGTTTCCATCAGTTCCTCGATGGTAGCACCCTTCGCCAGCGCCTCGGCCATCAGGTGCCGCTTGCTGCCCGCCTTCGTGGCTTTCACGTCTTCCGCCTTGCCCGGTTCGATCATCACGCGGTCAGCGAGAATGCGGGGTTTAGACGCGGCTTTGGCCTTCGGTGCCGCCTTGGGCGCGAGCGCCCGTGACTCGGCCTGCGTCGCGTCGCGGCGTTCGAGCATGTCGATCAACTCGGCCTTGGAAGTCTTCTTGATTTGGTTCGGGGTCATGTCGTCGATCAGGGCGGCGAGTTGGACTTTGGTCATGTCGGTGTAGGTCATGTCTGTCACTCCGTTGATGTGGGCGCGCATAGCGCCCGGTGACACGTTCATAAGTTCCGCTTTTGTTCTTGCTCAACCGATCTTTTTGCGTAGCCTTCAGCGCTCACCGGATGTTAACCTTGGACAACCGATAGTGGCTTGAGATAATCAACATTTAGGGACGGAGGGACTATGCCGCACACATACTACGATTTCTTTGCAGGGGGCGGCATGGCCGGGTTTGGTCTGGGGTCGAACTGGAATTGCCTGTTCGCGAACGACATAGACGCGAAGAAGGCCGCGAGTTACCGTGCGAACCATCATGGCGGCAAGGAACTGTTGTTGAAAGACGTTGCTCAGGTCACGCTGGATGAACTACCCGGAGCGCCTGACCTCGTGTGGGCCTCATTTCCTTGCCAAGACCTTTCACTCGCAGGCAACGGTGCAGGCCTAGCGGGCAAGCGTAGTGGGATGTTCAAGCCGTTTTGGCAATTGATGCGCTCGCTTCACGCCGACGGTCGCGGACCCAAAATCATCGCACTAGAGAACGTCTATGGGGCGATCACGAGTAACGGCGGTCGCGACTTCGCAACACTTGCCGCTGCGTTTTCGGGCCTCGGGTATAAATTCGGTGCTGTCGTCGTCGATGCGGTTCACTTCCTGCCGCAATCACGCCCGCGCTTTTTCATGGTCGGTGTTCGGGGCGACTTGACGATCCCGGAAGGTCAAACAACAGACGGTCCCTGCGCGATGTGGCACCCGCCCGCGCTAATTGAAGGCTGCAACCTGCTTTCTCAAACAGCAGCATCGCGTTGGCAGTGGTGGAACCTGCCAACACCACCAGCCCGAAACACAAACCTAGCCGCGTTGATCGAAGACAAGCCGACGGGTGTGAAGTGGCACACGAAAGCAGAAACCAAATACCTGCTCGACATGATGACCGACCACAACCGCAAGAAGGTCGAAGCGGCCAAGCAGTGTGAGGAGCGGGTAGTGGGCACAATCTACAGGCGCACACGCGCGGACGCCGACGGTATTAAGCGGCAGCGGGCAGAGGTGCGCTTTGACCAGATAGCAGGGTGCCTACGCACGCCTGCTGGCGGCTCCAGCCGTCAAACGATCATGTTGGTTGAGGGAAAAAAGGTGCGCTCCCGCTTGCTGTCAACACGCGAGGCGGCGTCCCTCATGGGCCTTCCCGACACCTATATCCTGCCCGACCGCTACAACGACGCTTACAAGCTCGCTGGTGACGGCGTTGCCACTCCGGTCGTTCGTCACCTTGCCGAGGCGATCTTCGAACCGATCATGAAGCGGAATCGACTCGCTTTGGTCGCCTGAATTCTAGTAAGTATCGGTCATGGTTGACCGAAATCCCGACGATACGAATTTTCCGCCTTTCGAGACCGAAGATCTTCGGTCCAATTTGGCCGAGTTTCTAACCCAGAAATTCGATGATCCCATCACAGGGAAACCGCGGGTAATTGGCGGATTCAAGTGGGGTGTATATGCTTTCTTCGATTATGACGGAGAACCTATTTACGTCGGCCAGACAAAAGAAAAAGTAAGCACGCGAATTAGGCGACACCTGACAAATCAGAGGACAGATGCCGTTGCTATGTCGGTTCTTGATCCGTTCGAGGTTTACGAGGTCGAAGTTTGGCCGCTGCCGCAGTTTCAGAAAACGGGCGCAACTGATGCGGATGCCAAGGCGCATTTAGATGCTCTTGAAGACCTTGTGTATCAAGAGGCGATTGCAGGCAGCACGTTCAAAGCGGTTCTGAATGAAAAAGACCCACCTGCACCGACCGTAGTAGTGACGAAGCCGCCCTCTCTTCGCTATCGACTTGTCTCTAACGAGGTTCACAAGATCAGGTCGCACCCTGATTTCCGTATCGCTCGCCGTGCCTTGATCATCTCGCGGCTTGCACAGGTCATATCTGAGCGGAAGGTGCAAGGCGGGCTGCGTCGGGTATTGCTGACCCAAGCTAAACGGCTTCAATGGCTCGCAGAGCGGCGCTACGTGGCTCTAGGCGGTGAGGCGTCAGTTGAGGTCGAAGATGGTGAAGACGAATAGCGCCTGCAATACGGTATATCTTGTGGGCCTAGTTTAGAACGGCACGTCGTCGTCAGACCACTTCGCTGTATGTTCCCCTACTGTCTCAGGTTCCTCACCGCGAGCGGCCATGTCTTTTGCTACCAGCCGTTCAAGAGCTTTGCCATAGGCAGGCATCCGCCACGACTTCTCCCCCGCCTGTTGATTGTCACTGAGAACTGACCCGGTATTTTCACCGAGATTTGACCCACCCTCAGTTATGCGTCGTGGTCTATGATGCGGTCAATGTTTTGGCCTCCTTTGCAGTTTTCTTTGCTGCCTCAGAACTGACCTTGAAGCGGTAGCTGTCGTTTCCGGTTTCGAGGATGTGGCAGCGGTGGGTAAGCCGATCCAAGAGAGCGGTGGTCATCTTTGCATCCCCGAAGACCTGCGCCCATTCTGAGAAGCTAAGGTTGGTGGTGATGATCACACTGGTGCGCTCATAGAGCTTACTGAGTAGGTGGAAGAGCAATGCCTGTGAACCGGCATGCAAAATTGACCCCCGTATTGGGGTAATCGGCGTCCAAAAGTGACCCCCCTGATATTTCTGTTCAGAAGCTTCCTCGACGGATTTGAGGGAGCGAGTTGGGGATGTTGGTTGTGGAGACGATTGCGAAGATCAGACGGGCGTATTTCATTCAGAGGAAACCGATCAAGCAGATCTGCCGGGAGCTGCGGGTATCACGGAACACGGTGCGCAAGGTGGTGCGGTCAGGCGCGACGGAGTTCAGCTATGATCGAACCAGCCAACCCCGCCCCAAGATCGACCCGTGGCGGTCCGATCTGGATGAGATGCTGGCCGAGAATGACCGGCAACCCAAACGCCAGCGGCTGACACTGGTTCGGATTTACGAAGAGCTGCGCAACCGGGGCTATGACGGCAGCTATGATGCGGTGCGGCGCTATGCGGCCAGTTGGTCGAAGGCGACCCGGGAAGCTTCCGCCGCTGCCTATGTGCCGCTGAGCTTCGATCCGGGCGAAGCCTATCAGTTCGACTGGAGCCACGAGGTTGTCCTGATCGATGGCGTCACCACGACGGTGAAGGTTGCGCATGTGCGCCTGGGCCACAGCCGGATGCCGTTTGTGCAGGCCTATCCGCGCGAGACGCAAGAGATGGTATTCGACGCCCACGACAAGGCGTTCGCGTTCTTCGGCGGAGCTTGCGCCCGGGGGATATACGACAACATGAAGACGGCGGTCGATGCGATCTTCGTCGGCAAGGATCGCGCCTATAACCGGCGGTTCCAGCAGATGTGCGGCCATTACCTGGTCGACCCTGTTGCCTGCACGCCAGCTTCGGGCTGGGAGAAGGGGCAGGTCGAGAACCAGGTGGGCGTGATCCGGCGGCGCTTCTTCGTGCCGCGCCCGAAGTTCAAATCCTATGCCGAGCTGAACGCCTGGCTGGAAGACCGATGCCTGGCCTATGCCAAGGCGAACAAACATCCGGAGCTGCGGGACAAGACCATCTGGGAGGTGTTCGAAGAAGAGCGTCCGAGCCTGGTGCCATACGTCGGCCCGTTCGATGGATTCCACGCGGTTCCGGCCTCGGTGTCCAAGACTTGCCTCGTGCGGTTCGACAAGAACCGATACTCGGTCGATGCTCGTGCCGTGGGGCGGCCGGTGGAGATCAGGGCCTATGCCGCCCGGCTGGAATGCTGGCAGGATGGGCAAATCGTTGGCCAGCATGAGCGGGCTTTCGGGCGGGACAAAACCATCTTCGACCCCCTGCATTACATCCCCGTCCTAGCCCGCAAACCCGGCGCCCTTCGCAACGGCGCGCCCTTCAAGGAATGGGACTTGCCGCTCCCGATCCGTCGCGTGTGGCGCAAACTGGAACGCCAGCCGGGCGGCGACCGGCAGATGGTCGATATCCTCGCCGCCGTGCTGACCGATGGTCTGGATGCTGTTGATGCCGCCTGCGCCGAGGCTCTGTCGCACAACGTCCATTCCGCGGGTGTCGTGCTGAACATCCTGGCCCGGCACCGCGAGCCGCCACCGCCCCTGACCATCACCACACCGGATGCGCTGAAGCTGGCCTGTGAGCCCATTGCCGACTGCAACCGATATGACAGCCTGAGGAGACAAACAGATGGAACGATCCGACGTAATCGATGCGATGGGGAAGCTGCGGCTCTACGGAATGAGGGCTGCCTATGACGAGGTCCTGACCACCGCCGTCAAACGCCAGCACGAGCCTCAGAAGATCATCGGGGATTTGCTGACAGCCGAGATCAGGGAAAAGCAAGCCCGGTCGGTCAAATACCAGATGACCATTGCCAAGCTGCCGCTCGCCAAGGAACTGGAGGAGTTCGACTTCGAGGCCGCCGAGGTTAACGAGACCCTGATCCGGGACTTGGCCACGGGCGACTTCCTGGATCATCAACGCAACCTCGTGCTGATCGGCGGAACCGGTACCGGCAAGACCCATCTTGCCGTCAGTATCGCCAGGACGTGCATCCGGGCCGGACGACGGGGACGGTTCTTCAATGTGGTCGATCTGGTCAACAAACTGGACGCTGAAGCCCGCGCAGAACGGCAAGGACGCACCGCAGACCTGATCTCCCGGCTCGACTTCCTGATCCTGGATGAGTTGGGCTATCTGCCCTTCGCCCAGACCGGCGGCCAATTGCTGTTCCATCTGATCAGCAAACTCTACGAGCGCACCTCGATCATCGTCACCACCAACCTGGCCTTCGGAGAGTGGCCCAGCGTCTTCGGGGATGCCAAGATGACAACGGCCCTGCTCGACCGGCTCACCCACCACTGCGAGATCGTCGAGACCGGCAACGAAAGCTGGCGCTTCAAGAACCGCGCATAGCGCCAACCCGAAACCCCGCAGGCCCGCCGCCGCTGCGCTATGTGAGGGCTACGCAGCGCCGGGCCTGCTCACCACCAAGGGGGTCAATATTGGACGCCGATAGGGGGTCAAACTTCAATGCCGATTGACATCATGCCAGAAACGCCGCCGTTCAGCCCCAAGAATTTCGCCCCGCATAACACACCCCGTTTAAGAGACGTCATTAGTGACGTCATTAAACACGTCTCTTAGATCAAAGCCCTAAGCTCAGGCAGGCGGTGCCAATGGCACGGTTACACTCAAATCAGAGCTTCAACAGCTAAAGAACCTTGCAATTAAGGCGGGCATTATCTTGGCCTTTATTTCAACTGTTTTGCTTGCTGTTTTCAGGGAGGCGCTAGTTCAGGTGTTCGTTCCAAGCGATCCCTCTGCCCACCACCAGCAGGAACTGGAAGACTAGCGTCGAGCATTCAAGTGCAGCAGTCTCGGTCAATGTCACTTTCCCGCGCTTAAACTGCATAACGGTCATCCGCTGCGCCTGTAGTGAACGGCAGCTGTGGGCCGTCACCGGCACCCAAATTCCTTCTTGTAGCTCTTTACGCGCTCAAGGCTTGATCGGGAGCTTTGGCCGCAGTGTTTTTCGCAAGGCACGCCGTCATTATCACCATCGGCTCTAGTGTATCCACATACACACCACTGGTAGACTGCTTCTTTACAACTTCGCACCTTTCCGCAAGTTCGCCCACAGGTGTAGCTCTGCGCCAATTGGAACTCATTCAGAACTAACAATGACGCATCCTGAGCACCCACAGAAATGGGTAAGGCAAGGAGAAAAAGAAAGAGTGCATATTTAGCCAAGCTCACAAGGTGTACCTCAAAAAGTATCTGTAATTGCCAGTACCAATAGGGTCCTGTCGATTGCAAGTAGCCGGTTTAGAAAAATGCACGGCAGACCCAAGATGGCCTACCAAAGGCTCATTGCCGACGTTCGCTGCCAGCGTCACAAAAGACAGCTCAGGGCCGAAGAAGCACATCGACATCCTTTGACCTTTTGTGGCCGACATCAGCTGGTATTGAGCTTAAGTCATCTGCTTGCGCGATACGCGGAACGCGGTCGGCTCCATGAGCCATTCATCAATATCCCACCCGATAAGCGCCTCCAGCGTTCCACCAGAGGCTGCCGGGTGTTTCTCATCTTTCTGCAAACGAATGCCAGTAACGATCATCATGGCCGTTCGGCCCTTCTCTTGGCGATGAAGCGCCACTTCGCCATGAGTCATAGCGATGGCGTTGGCGATATCGCTCGTCGTGCCTTTCACCTCGACATATAGCGTTTCGTCCCCTTTTCTTGCCAGAAAGTCATAGGGTTTCGTAGCTGACGTGTTGCTAGGATTGTAGCCTTGGGATCGAAGCCAATTCTCAACGATATCCATCGCTCGGAGCTCCACCGCCCGTCTTTCCTTGGCGTTTAGACCAAAACCCTGACCCTTTCGAACGTTGGCGGTCGGGCGGGTGATGTCGAGGATATCAAGCTCGATCTGGTCTGCGGGGGAAAGCTCTCTGCCCTGTCGTTGCGCCGCATAGATCACGCGCAACATTTTAGCGGCTTCTATCAAGTGCCTCTCCACGAGGTCATCCTGGATGTCGTCATATGAAATCTTTTTCACAAGCGCGCATGCGCGCTCAAAGGATTTTGGAAGTTTCGCCCTTGCACCAAAATCATTTGCATCGGTAAAGGGCTCTAGGCTGTGGCGATCCTCCATGACGATCCCACGCGCCCATTCGCAGCGTTTGTCCAGTTCCTCTAACGGCAAGACGATTGAATATCCGTTGTGGAATTTGGACGAACTGCATCCGACAGCAATGTTGACGCCCGAACCATCGGTCGAAAAGTGTATAACAACATAGAAGCCGTCTGTAGGTCGCGGTGACATCTCTTTCGAGCAAAAGCGCGTCCATGCTAACTCTGTCTTGCGCCCGATGCCGTCTGAACCTTCAACAAAGAAATCATGCCCGAATGGCCCTAGCGCCCGTGCCAAAGGTTCTTGGAGAGCACGCACTTCCTCAGGCAGCTTTTGGCGGATAAGCTGGCCACGCTTTTGCATCTCTGGAGTATTCTCGGAGGAGTATGCCGGCTGCAGTTCGCAGATTCGGCGGAGTGTTTCGCGCATAGCCTTCCCATTCTTGGTTGCCACCATTTTGCATGGGGCTTTCAGTGTGATGACAAGCTCAATCTAATATGTTCGCGGATCAAGTTTCTATAGGATCTGGCCTCCATTGGCGCGACCTAGCTTTGCAAAAGAGCATTGTGATTACAAATGAAGGGCAGCTTCGCCCCGCTTTTGCCGACCTCCATCCTCCGAAAATGCTCTGCCATGGACAAATGGCCGGTCTGGTGAAGCTGCTGCGCGGCATCGGTGGGGGGGCGTGGAAGGCGGCTTTGGGTCGGCAACTGCGGAGGGCAGTCAACCACGACGTTGCAAATAGTCCAAACCGTGATTCTACAGCAACGGTCACTCTATCGGCAAAATCGGCTTCCGATAAGCTTCCGGAAATTTTAGGCAAATTTTTCCGCAGCGCAAAACTTCTTAACTTATTGATTTTTATAAATAAATGGTGCCCCCACACGGACTCGAACCGCGGACCTACTGATTACAAATCAGTTGCTCTACCAGCTGAGCTATAGGGGCAACGGGGACCGATTAGCAGCCATGCGCGCGCTTGGCAAGATGTGGGTTGCGCGATTACGGAGCAATCAGGCTGATGCCGGGAATGCGCGCGATTGTATAGATGTCCTCGTCGTAGAGATCGGTCAGTTGGTCGATCACTTCTTCGGTCCATCCGGGCAGGTCCAGTTCTTCTTCGATGGCGTCTTCTTCGGCGAATTTATCCAGAAATGCTACGATCACGCGGCGTTTTTGGATTTCGGTCATGCCGGGATGCTCTTGCAGATAGCTTTCGAACCGCATGATCCCGGCCTTGGTCATAATTTCGCGCAGCAGGGCATGTTCGCCGATCACCGGGGCCATGGGGTCCAGACCGGCCATCTCTCGGAGGAGTTGCCCCCAAATCAGCGGCGTGTCCTCGTTGCACCATACTGTGAGCGGTATGTCTGGTGCTGACTCGCGGATTCGGTGAACCATGTCGGACCACCGCATCTCCGTCGGGGCTGTCCCGCCAAGATAGGCGTCAACCGAATCAAAGTTGGTTTGCGCCAGAATTGCGGGCAGGAAGGTCGCCGGATTGCACAGCCCCATGAACAGTTCGACCTGATCACCCTGAAAAATGTCGCGCAGGACCGCGATGCGCGCCGCCGCTGCTGAATAGAAGCTGCCGCCGGACGCCGCCATTTTCGGCGTGCCAAAAAAACCGGGGTTGGACAGGATCAGCCGTTCTGGGGTGCCCTCTAGGGCAAGCGCATCCAGTACGACGCTACGGGTTTCTTGCGAGATGCCGCCATCAAGGCCAGCATGCAGAACGTCGCGCAAAAGTCGGCGATAGCTGGTCGGGTGGGGCACTTGTGTACCGCGTTCCGCCAGCATTTCCTGATTGCTGGACAGGCATTTGATCAGCTTGTCTTCGTCCGTGATATGGGCGCCTGCGTGAATGATAACCTGCATGTTGCTCCTGTCAGTACCATTGCGCGGCCAATCTAGCCGACACCACGCCACAATAGGCTGTCTTGAAAGAAATCTGAATCACTGATTTTCGTGATTTTTCCAGCGGGGAAATTTACAAGGATGGCTACGGCATGCTGACAATTCCTGTCAATATGCGGTTTGTCGGCACGCCTTGCGGCGTCTGCATCTTGAACCACAGGTGAAAAACATCAAATGTGGAGCAGCCCCCCGCATTACATGTCCGGCCCAGGAGGCCTGCCCGATGTCCTATGTCCATTCCGACAGTCAGCCCGTTCGTCAGGACGCCGCATTGGCCAACCCCGCGCCAGATGTGCGTGACCGGCTGAAGCTGGAAGGCGGCAAGCGGTTTGAATTGGTCACCGAATTTTCCCCCGCGGGCGATCAGCCCACTGCTATCGCAGAGCTAAGCGAAGGTGTGCGGAGCGGCGAGCGCGATCAGGTTCTGTTGGGCGCGACGGGCACGGGCAAGACCTATACGATGGCTCAGGTGATCGAGCAAACTCAGCGGCCCGCGATCATTTTGGCCCCGAACAAGACACTGGCGGCGCAGCTTTACGGGGAATTTAAGGGATTTTTCCCCAATAACGCCGTGGAGTATTTCGTCAGCTACTACGACTACTACCAGCCAGAGGCCTACGTGGCCCGCTCGGATACCTATATCGAGAAGGAATCCCAGATAAACGAACAGATCGACCGTATGCGCCACTCGGCCACGCGGGCGCTGTTGGAGCGCGACGATGTGATCATCGTAGCATCTGTCAGCTGTATCTACGGTATCGGCTCGGTCGAGACTTACGGCGCGATGACGCAAGATCTGAAGGTAGGCAGCGACTATGATCAGAGACAGGTGATGGCCGATCTGGTGGCGCAGCAATACAAGCGCAACGATCAGGCGTTTCAGCGCGGCAGTTTCAGGGTGCGGGGCGATTCACTTGAGATATTTCCGGCGCACCTTGAGGATCGGGCGTGGCGGCTGTCGTTTTTTGGCGAAGAGTTGGAGAGCATTACGGAGTTCGACCCGCTGACCGGGGAGAAGACCGATAGCTTTGATCAGATTCGCGTGTATGCAAACAGCCACTACGTGACACCAAAGCCGACGATGCAGCAGGCCATCATCGGCATCAAGAAAGAGCTGCGAGCGCGGCTGGATCAGCTGGTAGGCGAAGGCAAGTTGCTGGAGGCGCAGCGGCTGGAGCAACGCTGTAACTTTGATCTGGAGATGCTGGAGGCCACGGGCGTCTGCAACGGGATCGAAAACTACTCGCGCTACCTGACCGGGCGTGCCCCCGGTGAGCCGCCCCCGACACTGTTCGAGTTTATCCCCGATCATGCCATCGTCTTTGCCGACGAAAGCCATGTTTCCGTCCCGCAGATTGGCGGCATGTACAAGGGCGACTATCGGCGCAAGTTTACGTTGGCAGAACATGGATTCCGCCTGCCCAGCTGCATGGACAACCGCCCGCTGAAATTCGAGGAATGGGATGCGATGCGGCCCCAGTCTGTCTTTGTCAGTGCGACGCCCGCCAAGTGGGAGATCGAGCAGACCGGCGGCGTGTTTACCGAACAGGTTATCCGCCCGACCGGACTGCTGGACCCGGTGGTCGAGATCAGGCCGGTCGAGACACAGGTAGATGACCTGCTGGACGAGGTGCGCAAAGTTGCCGCCGATGGCTACCGCACATTGGTCACAACATTGACCAAGCGGATGGCCGAAGACCTGACAGAATATATGCACGAGCAGGGCATCCGGGTGCGTTATATGCACAGTGATATTGACACGATCGAGCGGATTGAGATCTTGCGCGATCTGCGGCTGGGTGCGTTTGACGTCCTGATCGGCATCAACCTGCTGCGCGAGGGGCTGGATATCCCCGAATGCGGATTGGTGGCGATTCTCGACGCGGACAAAGAGGGATTCTTGCGCTCGGAAACATCGCTGATCCAGACCATTGGGCGCGCGGCACGGAATGCAGAGGGCCGAGTGATCATGTATGCCGACCGCATCACAGGAAGCATGGAGCGCGCGCTGGGCGAAACCGACCGCCGCCGTGCCAAGCAGATCGCCTATAACGAAGAGCACGGCATCACCCCCGCGACGATCAAGAAGAATGTCGAGGATATCCTGCAAGGGCTCTACAAGGGTGACGTGGATATGAACCGGGTCACGGCCAAGGTAGAAAAGCCGATGCATGGCGGCAATCTGGCCGCGCATCTGGAAGGGCTACGCGCCGAAATGCGCAAGGCCGCTGAGAATCTGGAGTTCGAAGAGGCCGCGCGACTGCGCGATGAGGTCAAGCGACTGGAGGCGGTCGATCTGGCGATCTCTGATGATCCGCTGGCGCGACAATCGGTGGTCGAGGACGCGGTGGCGACGGCGACCAAGGGGCGCGGGCGGTCAACAGCCGGGCGTCCGGGGCAACGCGGAGGCAATGTGAAGCGGCGTGGGCGGTGATGGGCAGTATTAAATGTACTAAATGCGGTAAGGAAGTCAGCGAACAAGAGGCATTCAATGGTCGCTGCGGAAAATGTCATGCCATTAGCTTGGCAGCAAGCGCCAGAGGCGTTTCTGTAGAGCAACTGAAAGCCGACCGGGAAAAATTCTATAAAAAGCAGAGTGCTGGATCAACAAAAATACAGAAGCCGGTGGTATTTAAATCCGATGTCATCACGACCACAGAGGTTTGTCACGATCTGCCCGTTAAGAGGCGGTTGGCCGTAATTTCGGCGGAAATCGCCATTGGTATGAATGTGTTTAAGGATATCTTTATCGGTGTGCGCAACTTTGTGGGCGGTAGAAGTGCTACGATGCAGAACGCGATTAAGGATATGCGAAAGGACGCCTATTCAGATTTGAAACAGCAAGCCGCTCAAATGGGGGCAAATGCTGTTGTCGGGATTTCAGAGAGTTATCTTGAGATAGGCAACACCGGGAGTACGATGTTGCTGTTAGTCGTCAACGGCACAGCGGTCGAGCTGAGAAAAGAAGAAGCTGGCGACGACCGGGCGGGTGAAACGTGAAGCGCCGGACCGTCCCGACCTGCTGGCGCTTTTTCCATCCATGTATGCCTCACAAAACGCGTAAGTACTTGGCCAGCATATAGCGTATCTAATCAGCGTTGCAGCGCCACCCCACGGCGCGGCGCTGATCCCATCAGGCCGTAGGAGATTCTTAACTGAGGGTGACGCAGTTCAACCAGCCCCCCTGACACGAACCGCCAGATACGGAACCATTCGCACGCTCCAATCGTTCATATCACAGAACATTCTCAACGAACGGAGATGAAAAGATGGAATATGGACTTTTCGGACTGCTGATCCTGATCGCTGACCTCTATGCGATCTATCAGGTGCTCACTTCGGGCACATCGACCGCCGCCAAGGTCGTGTGGACGCTCGCAATTCTGATACTACCGATTCTTGGCTTTATCGTCTGGTTGATTGCAGGACCACGCGGCAGCGCCGTGCGTGCCTGAGACACTCGCGATTTACCCCAAATGAAAGGGCGCGGATACCGCGCCCTTTTTCCGTGTTCACCCCTTCAGAAATCAAACAATTCCTCTAGGAACCCACCGCGCTTTTTCTTGTGCGACTTGCCGTGGTGGCCATCATTCGACGCCTCATAGACCCGCGCCTGCGGTAGCTCGGGCGGTGTCTGGATCGAGCGTTCAATGATCTTGTCCAACTCACCACGATCCAGCCAGACGCCGCGACAACTCGGGCAGTAGTCGATCTCGACCCCGGCGCGGTCGGTCATCATTAGTTGCGTGCCGTCAACTGGACATTTCATCAAGGCTCTCCTTTGGTTGGTTGGCTTTGACAAGATGTGGGAATGCTGCGGCGGCGCTGCAACTGTATCGGCGCTGAGCCGCCTGTGGCAGTCCGCTTCGTGATTGGTCGGGCGCATGTTTTTCCCGATTGCCAGTGCCCGTACCGGCCCTATGATCCACAGGCGATGAGCCGGAAACCCGATACCCCTTTGCGCCGTGGCTGGACCACGGGTGCCTGTGCTACCGCCGCGACCCGAGCGGCGCTGATGATGCTCTGGGGCGAAGGTGCGCCGAAATCGGTGCGCATCACCCTGCCCAAAGGCGAACGACCAAGCTTTGACGTATCCCATACGGCACAGGGCGATGGCTGGGCTGAAGTTGGCGTGATCAAGGACGCCGGTGACGACCCGGACGTGACCCACGGCGCGATGATTATCACCCGCGTTGCCGCGTCGCAGGGCGGCGTTGTTTTTCGCGCGGGCGAAGGTGTGGGCACGGTAACGATGCCCGGCCTGCCGATCCCGCCCGGCGAGCCTGCGATCAACCCGATCCCACGCCAGATGCTGCACGAAACAGTCGAGGAGATGGCCGGGCGTTTGGGCCGCACGCCGGATATCGAAATCACCGTGTCCGTACCGGGCGGCGAGGCTTTGGCACAACAAACCTGGAATCCGCGTCTGGGGATCAAGGGCGGTCTGTCCATCCTTGGAACCACGGGCATCGTGCGTCCGTTTTCCTGTGCTGCGTGGATCGCGTCGATCCATCGCGGGATCGACGTGGCGCGCGCTGATGGCTTGACCCATGTCGCTGGTTGCACCGGCGCAACCAGCGAGCGTGTCGTGCAAACGCTTTATGGACTGCCCGACCATGCGATGCTCGATATGGGGGACTTTGCGGGCGGGTTGTTAAAGTATCTGGCGCGCCATCCGCTGCCGCATATCACCATCGGCGGTGGAATCGGTAAAATGACCAAGCTGGCACAGGGCGCCCGTGATCTGCATTCCGGGCGTAGTCAGGTGGATTTTGATGCGTTGGCGCGGGACATCGGCATGCCCGAACTGGCGCAGGCCAATACCGCGCTAGAGGCCTACGAACTGGCCGGAGAGACAATGGCAGATTGGGTCGCGAAACAGGCCTTGGTTGCCGTGCGGGCCATGCTGCCAGAGGACGTAGGGGCCGATACCGTAGTAATCGACAGGGCGGGCGGTCTGCTGGCGCGGGCGGTCGCATGACTCTGTTGTTGCTCGCAGGGACGTCAGAGGCGCAGAAACTGGCACAGGCCTTGGCCACGCGCGGCGTGCGAGCCGTGGCGTCATTGGCCGGGGCGACGCGTGCACCCCGCGATCTGCCCCTGCCTGTGCGGCATGGCGGGTTTGGTGGTGCGGACGGGTTCGCCACCTATCTGGCAGCTGAAGGTATCACCGCCGTCCTCGATGCCACCCATCCGTTTGCGGCGAACATCACGGCGCGCACGGCGCGGGTATGCGCCGCGCAAGGCGTGCCCTACTGCCTGCTTCTGCGCCCCGGATGGCAGGCAGAACCCGGTGATCGGTGGACGTTCATTGATCGCGAGGAGGAGGCCGCGGCCCATATTGCCCCGGATGAGACCGTGTTTCTGGCGACTGGACGGCAGACGCTGAGCTGCTTTGCCAACTTGGCGCCGCGCAAGGTCTGGTGCCGTCAGATCGATCCACCCGAGGAACCATTCCCATTCGAGGGTGGGCAATTCTTGGTCGGGCGGCCGCCCTTTTCCGTAGTAGATGAAACTGAGTTGTTTACACAGCTGGGGATCGACTGGCTGGTGGTTAAGAACGCGGGCGGCACGCCATCCCGAACCAAGTTGACGGCGGCGCGCGATCTGGGCATTCCGGTCCTGATGTTGACCCGCCCCTCCCCGCCAGATGCGCCAAAGGTCAGCACCGTTGAGGCGGCGCTGGATTGGGTGCTGGCGTTATGATCGGACGGATCATCGAAACCGATGCCGATGTGCATGAAGGGGCCGAGGCGCTGGGTGAAATCTGCCCGCGGCTCAAGACAGCTTATGCGCTGACAGGGGCGCTGCCGTTGCGTCGCAGGCCGGATGGGTTCGATCAACTCCTGAGCGCAATCATCAGCCAGCAGGTCAGTACAGCCTCGGCTGCTGCGATCTGGGCGCGAATGGAGCAGATGCAACTGACAACCCAGGATCAGGTCCGTATCGCGACTGAGGATGATCTGCGCGCCGCTGGGTTGAGTCGTCAGAAGATCCGTTATGCGCTGGCGTTGGCGACCGCTGGGATTGACTTTGAGGCTTTGCGAGGGACGCCGACAGACGCGGTGATCAAGACATTGACAGCAGTGCCGGGCATCGGCCCGTGGACGGCTGAAGTCTATGCGATGTTCAGCCTTGGGCGAGCAGACGTCTTTGCACCCGGAGATTTGGCGCTGCAAGAGGCGGCGCGCGTCCTCTACGATCTGCCCGAACGCCCGCGCGAGCGCGATTTTCGCCAGATGGCCGAGGTTTGGGCACCGTGGAGATCGGTTGCTGCACGGTTGCTTTGGGCCTACTACCGTGTGGATAAGAACAGGGAAGGGATCAGATGACGCGGGTATTGCAGGCAGGCCGCAAAGGGCCGCATTCAGGGACAACACGATCGATTGTCGTATTCTTGCATGGCTATGGCGCGAATGGTCCGGATCTGTTGGGCCTTGCCGATCCGTTGGGAGAGCATCTGCCCGACACGTTGTTTGTCGCACCCGACGCACCCGAAAACGTGCCCGGCATGCCGAACGGTTACCAGTGGTTCCCGATTCCGTGGATTGACGGATCGAGCGAGGAAGAGAGCGAGCGCGGTATGATGGCCGCTGTTGAGGACCTGAACGCGTTCCTTGACGCGCTGATGGTGGATGAAGATGTCTTGCCCGAGCAAGTTGTGCTGTTCGGGTTCAGCCAAGGCACAATGATGGCGCTGCACGTGGTGCCGCGGCGCGAGGACGAAGTGGCTGGGATTGTTGCATTCTCTGGTCGCCTTCTGCGCCCCGAGTTGCTGGTGGACGAGGCGATCAGCCGCCCGCCGATCCTGTTGGTGCATGGTGACGCGGATGACGTGGTACCGCCCCAATCGTTGCCAGAGGCCGCCGAGGCACTGCAAGAGGCCGGATGGAGCGACGTCTATGCCCATGTGATGAAGGGCACTGGTCACGGTATCGCGCCGGACGGATTACAAGTGGCGCTGGCATTCATGGCGGACAAGCTGGGGCTAGGGTAACGGGCCAGTAGGCCGGGCTTTAGCCCGGCACCCGATCCAATGGGTAGTGACAGGGAGTGCCGGGCTAAAGCCCGGCCTACGCAATGTCGCGGGGTCGCATCATCAGCCAGATCAGTGCACCACCGGCCAGTGCCAGAAATGGCGCCATGGCAAGGTTTACGGCGGTCCAGCCGGTTTGTGCATCGCCGCCTGAGCAGTTCATCAACCCGCCCGAAGACAATGACGCAAGCGTGACACCGCCGAACACCAGCAGATCGTTCAAGCCTTGCATGCGGCCGCGTTCATGCGGCTCATGTGCGCCGGCCAGCATTGAGGTGGCACCGATGAAGCCGAAGTTCCAGCCAAGGCCCAGCAGAATGAGCGCCACAAAGAAGTTCTCGATCTCGACGCCGTTCAGCGCCACAACCCCTGCCGCTGCAAGTATCAGCACCCCCGCCGCCACGATTTTCTCAACCCCGAACCGTGCAATCAGATGCCCGGTAAAGAACGATGGCGCAAACATCGCCAGAACGTGGCCGGTGACCACATCTGCGGCCGTGTTGGCACTGAACCCGCATCCGACCACGGCCAGAGGCGTCGACGTCATCACAAGGTTCATCAGCGCGTAGGAGACCATCGCGCAGATCACGGCGACCGCGATACGCGGCGTTTTCAGCAGCTCCAGGCGCGTGCGCCCTTTGGGGCTGTCGGCGCTGGGCGGTACGGGTTTGGGGATGTCGATGAGCAAGAACAAGGCCGAGCCGACGATGTTCAGAACAATCACCGCCAAATACGTCCCAAGGAACGTCACGACCATCGCATCGGCGGTCAACTTGACCAGTTGCGGGCCGATCACCGCACTGACCAACCCGCCGGCCATGACGTAGGAGATCGCCTTGGGCCGGAATGCATCGCTGGCCGTGTCAGCGGCTGCAAAGCGATAGAACCCTTGGGCGGACATATAGATGCCGGACAGGAAGCTACCCAGCAGAAAGACCGGAAAAGACCCAAGGTAGAGGCCGTAAGCCCCAACAAGCGCCCCAGTCGCACCGCCGGCGGCCCCGACAAAAAATCCCGCGCGGCGGCCGTATTTCTGCATCAATGCAGAGACCGGTGTGGCCGACAACATGGAGCCGATGACCAGCAGCGAGATTGGCAATGTCGCAAAGCAGACATTGGAAGCCAGCGATTGGCCCGCCAGCCCGGCGACAACAAAAATCATCGGCATCTGCGCGCCCAGAAACGCCTGCGCCATGACCAGCACCGTTACATTGCGTCGGGCACGGGCATCGTCATGCTGGGGGAGGGCGGCATCGGTCATGGGCAACCTGCTAGACCTCTGCGCCTGCCTCCGCAAGCCCTTGTTATATCGCGTCGATCACATGCGCGAATGATCCGCTGACATATCCTTGGCGCAGCCCCATATCCGACAGCGCGTTGCCTTCGGCATCGCGCGCGGCAAACAGGGGATCGCCCTGTGCGCTGATGGTTGTGGCATAGTGGAACTCATGGCCGGCAAGCGGCGTCGTGAACGGGCCGCCAAGTGGCGAAAGCTGGCGATAACCGAGGTGCAGCTTGCGCTGGGCAAAGGACGTCACCAGCCTCAACAATCCCGCCATCGCATGTGACGTACCATCGGCATCGGTCAATGCTTTGCCCAGCACCATGTAGCCGCCGCATTCACCATAGATCGGTGTTGCTTCGGCGGCATGGCGGAGGCTATTCAGAAATTGTGCGTTCGCCGCCAGTCTGCCTGCATGCAGTTCAGGATACCCGCCGGGGAGATATATAAAATCGGCCTCTGGCACGGCTTCATCCGCAAGCGGTGAAAATGGACGTATCTCAGCCCCGGCAGCGCGCCAGTCGGTCAGAAGATGCGGATAGGCAAAGGCAAAGGCCAGATCACGCGCAACTGCAATGCGCTGTCCGGGTGGTGCCATGTGGTTGGCTGGGCCGGGCGCGGGCATTGGTGCGGCAAGATCGAGCAAGCTGGGCAGGTCCAGCGTTGCTTCCAGCGCATCGGCGGCCGCTTCTAGAAACGGCTCTAACGCAGGATGCTCACTTGCTTGCACCAGCCCCAGATGCCGCGAAGGTTGTGCCAGCGACCCATCACGATGCAACGCGGCCAGAACGGGCAGGCCGAGGGGGGCCAGCGCGCGGCGCAGCATGACCTCGTGCCGGTCCGAGCCGACATTGTTCAGGATTACCGCCGCGATGCGTACATCCGCTGCGAACCCGGAAAATCCTGCCACCAGTGGCGCGACCGATCCCGCCATCCGGCCTGCATCCACCACCAGAACCACGGGCAGGCGCAGGATGCGCGCCAGATCTGCCACCGCACCGCGCCCGTCTGGTGGCGCGCCGTCAAAGAGCCCCATCGCACCTTCGATCAAGAGCGTGCCATCGCCTGCCGCCAGTGCCTTGATACGTTCCGGCGACATCGCCCAAGCATCTAGGTTGACGCAGGGCTGGCCGCTGGCGGCGGCGTGAAACATGGGGTCGATGTAATCCGGCCCGGATTTGGCTCCACGCACCGCGATGCCCTGTCGCCGTAGCAGCCGCAATAACCCCAAGGTTACGGTGGTTTTGCCCGCCCCCGATGTGGGCGCGGCGAGGATGAGCCCGCTCAAGATGCCTCGGCGGGGTGCCCCCGGCCCAGCGGGTCGGTGTTGCGCGGCGGATCGCCCGCCATCATGCCTTGCCAATCCAGTACCTGTCGCATCAACACTGAGCGCCCGACGCACAGTATCGCGGGCGGCTCCAGCCCGCTGGCGGCTATGTCGGCGGGCATTCGCGCCAGCGTCGTTTCCAGTACCTGCTGACTGTCGGTGGTCGCAGAGCAGACGACAGCACAAGGCTCACTCTCGGGACGGCCCGCATCCAGCAGGGCGCGGCTGATCTGCTCGACATGCTTCATGCCCATGTAGATCACCAGAACCTGACTGCCTTCTGCGATGGCCTTCCAGTTCAGTGATGATGGCGTGTTCCCCGACTGGTCGTGGCCGGTCACAAAGGTCACAGACTGGTTCACGTCGCGGTGGGTGACAGGGATGCCAGCATAGGCCAGCCCGCCGATGCCAGCACTGATGCCGGGAATGATCCGCACCGACACGCCGTGTTGCACCAGCGTTTGCGCCTCTTCACCGCCGCGACCGAACACAAAGGGATCGCCCCCCTTAAGGCGCAGCACACGTTTGCCTTCGCGGCTGAGTTCGACAAGGCGCAACGAGATGTCGCGCTGCACTGCCGATGGCTTGCCGCCGCGTTTGCCCGCATAGATATGTTCGGCCTGCGGTGCCCAATCAAGGATCGCCTCCTGAACCAATGCGTCGTAGATCACCACATCCGCCTGACGTAGCGCATTTAGCGCGTGCAGCGTCAGCAGGCCGGGATCACCGGGGCCGGCACCACATAACCAGACCCAGCCGGGTTCTAACGTTGGCCAGTGGCCTTGGGGAAAGGGGATCGAGTCGGTCATGCCCTCTATATGGCGATGTTTGTACGGCGCGAAAAGCCTACATGCGACCGCAGGGTGCCATGTCTGCGACATGGACGTTCGCGACACGCGGTGACACCAAGAGTATTTTCAGAGCGACAGGCTATCACAGATGTGAATGTTCTGCCAAAAATCGGCGTTTCGGAAAACCATCCTGTTTTTTGGTCAGTATCAGCCGGACCGCCAGTCACCATTTCCCGCTGAGACTGCGAATCATAAGAGATACCCGATCCCTGATCGGCGCTGGTGGCAATGTGCCATGAGCCACGCGTTCCGGTGCCATGGCTGCACGGCGCAAGACTGCTCCGGCCTGCCACGCGGCCAGCAATGCAGGCGCGGCCGCCCGGCTGACGTTGCCGCGCGCTGCGCGAGCACGTTGTAGTCGCGCCAATCCATCGCGCGCCAGTTCGGTGATGGCGGCGGGGCGTCCGTCGACCAGCGGCACACGTTTGGCGGCCTCCAGCTGCGGGATTGCGCGCAGGAACCCGGCCAATCCGGCCGCATAGCCCGCATCCAGTACCGGCGATGCCTCGGCAGGGCCGAGTGCGCGGGCCGCGACCAGCATCAGGTGAGCGGATGTTTCGGTCAGGTAGCGGTCAAAATGCGCTGCGTCCTCAAAGGCATCCTTGTAAATGTCCCAACGTCGTGCCGCGATCAACGTATCCAGCAATGCCGCGCCGTTTGCGTCCAGAATACGGGCCAGAGGCGTGACAACTTCGTGCCGTCGCACCGGGCCGCCCGCTTTGATTTCCTCCAGTGCATCGCGCCACCATTGCAGACGCATTTCGGCGATCATGGGTTCCTCTGTCAGCCACGGGGCGCGGGCGACCTCGACATTGAACGCATAAATGGGAAACAGGACGCGACGCGCTACCACGGGGGCGGCCATCGCGGTCATGAACCGGCTAGGGTCCCCGCGCTGCACGATCCCGGCGCAGGCGATTTCGTCATCGTCGAGCGGGCGCGCATTCATTCGACCGAACCGACCTGCGTGTTCGTGCTTTCGCTTTCGCGGATAAGCTTCCAGTTGATCGCGTCGATCAGGGCATCGAATGATGCGTCGACGATGTTTGGACTGACGCCCACGGTGGACCAACGACGCCCCTGACCATCCTCGCTGTCAATGATGACGCGGGTCACGGCCTCTGTTCCGCCTTGGGTGATGCGGACCTTGAAGTCGACCAGATGCATGTCCTCGATCGCGGCCTGATAGCGTCCCAGATCCTTGGCCAGCGCCTTGGCCAGCGCGTTGACAGGGCCACGGTCGCTGCCTGCACTGTCCATGGATTCACTGACTGACAGCTTTTTCTCGCCATCGACTTTGACCACAACGACCGCCTCGGACAGGGACACCATCCGGTTACGCTTGTTTTTGCGCCGCTCCACTGTGACTTTGTAGCGTTTGACTTCAAAGAATTCCGGCAAAAGCCCCAGCTCAGCCCGGGCGAGTAGTTCGAAAGACGCCTGCGCGCTGTCGTAGGTATATCCGCGATCCTCGCGCACCTTGATCTCGTCCAGAATACGGGCCAGCGCGGGATTGTCATCCGCCACATCCAGCCCGGCCTCTGCCAAGCGGCGGCGCAGGTTCGACTGACCCGCCTGATTGGACATCGGGATGATCCGCGCGTTGCCCACCAGTGCGGGGTCAATATGTTCGTAGGTGGTCGGGTCCTTGAGGATCGCGCTGGCGTGCAGCCCGGCCTTGTGCGCAAAGGCCGACGCACCGACATAGGCCGCCTGTCGCATCGGAACGCGGTTCAGGATATCGTCCAATTGGCGGCTGATCTGCGTCAGACCCAGCAGCGCGTCGGGTGTAACTCCAGTCTCATAGGTGCTGGCATAGGGTTCTTTTAGCAGCAGCGTCGGGATCAGTGTCGTGAGGTTGGCATTGCCGCATCGCTCGCCCAGCCCGTTCAGCGTGCCCTGCACCTGACGCGCGCCTGCGTCGATGGCGGCCAGCGAGCCGGCAACGGCGTTTTCGGTGTCGTTATGGGTGTGGATACCCAGATGATCACCGGGGATGCCTGCCGCGATAACCTGCGCTGTGATGCGCCCGATGTCCTGTGGCAGGGTGCCGCCGTTGGTGTCGCAGAGTACGACCCAGCGCGCACCGGCACCATAGGCGGCCTTTGCCGCCCGCAGCGCATAGTCGGGATTGGCGCGATAGCCGTCAAAGAAATGCTCGGCGTCGAACAGCGCCTCGCGCCCCTGCGCGGTGATATAGGCAATTGAGCGCGCGATATTTTCGATATTCTCGTCCAGCGTGATCCCCAGCGCAGTGGTCACGTGAAAATCGTGGGTTTTGCCGACAATGCAGACGGCGGGTGTTCCCGCGTTCAGCACGGCGGCCAGCACATCGTCGTTTTCAGCAGAGCGGCCAGCGCGTTTGGTCATGCCGAAGGCAGTCATGGCGGCGCGGGTTTTTGGCGCGGCACCGAAAAAGGCGCTGTCGGTCGGGTTCGCACCGGGCCAGCCGCCTTCGATATAGTCGATGCCAAGCTGGTCAAGCGCCTCGGCGATGCGGATCTTCTCGGGCGTGGAGAATTGCACGCCCTGCGTCTGCTGCCCGTCCCGCAGGGTGGTGTCGTAGAGGGTGATGCGGGTTCTTGTCATGGCATCCGCCCTTGCGATTTATCGCGGTCGTGGCGCTTGCGGCACGGCCAGCCCCCGACCGCCCCCCCGGGCGGGGGCTTCACCCCCACCCGCGGCCGGGGGCTGGCCTTTAATGGGGTCGGAGGGGTCAAACCAGATTCTCCAACTTCGCGGGGTCGAAGTGAGGCAATCGAGTGGTTTCTATGCCTTCGCGTGTAATTTTCACCTCAACACCAGCGGCGATGAGCGCGTCTCGCAATCGGTCGGCTTCAGCGAAATCTTTGTTTTTTCGCGCTTCGATGATCCTTGCGGATAGATCATCAAGTGCAAAAACTTCGTTAACCGCTCGAATAACAACGCCGCGGAATTCATCCTTCTCACGTGCAGCATCGATTGCGGTAGGAGAATCTTTCAGATCAAACCCTAGAAGCCTTTGGCTTGAATAGAGTGCTAATAGGTGCTCCTTAAGTGCATCTTGATCGTGGGGTCGATTTTTCCCAGCTTCACGAATAGCATTGATTGCAGAAACGCTATCTAGCTCGTCCGAAAGAAAATCCACCACGTCTGGCAGTGGTTTTGTGGCGTGGAGTTTGTTTCGCATTTCCTCGCCTCCTCGTCCCAACATCCGAGCAAAATCCGTCACGGCAACTGCTGCCTCATGTCGCCGTTTTACACTTAGGTCCATCAGTGAGCGGTAGTGGGACAATAAGAACGACATTCTGATTTCATCCCCTGTCATTGCTCTACTCAAAAGGGGGGCTGTGCCGTCTAGGATTTGTCGCACGGTAAAGAAGTTGCCCAAGCTCTTGGACATCTTCTTGCCCTCGACCTGCAGCATCTCGTTATGCATCCAGACCTGCGCGAAACCGCCCTCGGGATGGGCGCAGCAGCTCTGCGCGATCTCGTTCTCGTGGTGCGGGAACATCAGGTCGTTGCCGCCGCCGTGAATGTCAAAGCTTTCGCCCAGTAATTCATAGGCCATGGCCGAGCATTCTATATGCCAGCCGGGCCGCCCGCGCCCCCATGGGCTGTCCCAGCCGGGCAGGTCATCCGAGGACGGTTTCCACAGCACGAAATCCATCGGGTTGCGCTTGTAGGGCGCGACTTCGACTCGTGCGCCGGCAATCATATCATCGACCGTCCGACCGGATAGCGCGCCATATTCTGTATAGCTCTCAACAGCGAACAGGACGTGGCCCTCGGCCTCGTACGCGTGGCTCTTGGCAATCAGATCCTCTATCATCGCTACCATCTGCGGGATGAACTGGGTCGCGCGCGGCATCGCGTCGGGCTCCAATGCGCCGAGTGCGCCCATGTCGTCCAGAAACCACTGGATCGTCTCTTCGGTGATGTCCCCGATCTTGCGATTGTCGGCGGCCGCGCGTGCGTTGATCTTGTCATCGACGTCGGTAAAGTTGCGCACGTAAGTCACGTGATCGTCGCCATAAACATGGCGTAGCAGCCGGTTCAGCACATCGAATACCACCACGGGCCGGGCGTTGCCCAGATGGGCGCGGTCATAGACGGTGGGGCCACAGACATACATCCGCACATTGTCCGGATCTAGAGGTGTGAACGCCTCCTTGCGGCGGGTCTTGGTGTTGTGCAGCTTGATCGTCGTCATGGCGTATCCTCGCGCGCAGGGTTGCGGCGGGCTTAGCAACTAACTCTCAAATTTGGAATAGTAGACCGACCCGCCCGAGATGTCTCAGCAGGGAATGCAGCAGATAATGGTGCAGGTCTTGGTCATGGCGGCAACTTTATGGGCGGCGCGGCGGCGGGTCAAGCGGTGTTGGAATCCCGACGTCGGTATCACGTCGGTATTCTGTCGGTATCGCGTCAGCGCCCGGTGGGTGGACTAACGACCAAAGCTCTGATGGCTGCGCAGCGCACAACGGTTGCCGTCTGGATCATGGAACTCTGCCGTTTCGCCCCATTTGTGATGCTGATGGCTCACGGTAACACCATGCTGTCGCAGATGCAGGATATCCTCGGCGATATGACATGTGTTGAACCGCAGCTTGACCGGCCCGTTCTCGGATGTTCTGCCCTGCGTCACAGCCTGCCCGCCGGGCTCTACCATCAAATACGTGCCGCCAAGATCAAAGGCTGTCAGCCTCTCGGTCTCGGTGTCTTTCTCTAACATCACTGGCAGACCGAGGATGTCGCGATAAAACCCGACGCAACTGATGTAATGTTCGGTGTTCAGTATGAGACCGCATTGCTCAAAACGCATAGACAGTTCCTATTTCTTCTTGCGAAAAATATCCCCGCCGGAGGCACCGGCCAGTGCCCCCGGCGATGCCGTCAGTTGTAGTGGACCACTTCGAATTCGATCCCGTCCGGTCCGTCGAAATAGAACCGCGTGCCGGGTTCGTAATCGGCGTGATTGTGTGGTTCATATCCGGCGGCTGTCACGCGGGCCTCAATCATGGTGATATCGTCCACCACCACGCCGACATGGTTGAGGCCAGACACCTGTGCATAGTTGTCGCCCGCCGGGACAAGCGTCTTGTTCGGGTTATAGAGTGCCAGATAGCTGTCGTCGTTGCCCACATGCACAGTGTAGCCATCATTCAGCGCGGCCCCCTCCCAGCGGATATGCCAGTCAAACAGATCGCACAGGATCTTGGCGCTGGCCTTGGGGTCGGGGACGGTGATGTTCACATGTTCCAAATGCATCGTTTCCTCTTTCTCTTTGAGTTGCATCGGAATCTAGTGTAATTATTAAAGTATACTTTAATGCAATAGGAAAAATACCAATGCAGTCCAGTCGTTTATCGAATCGCGGTTTGTCGATTGGTCAGGTTGCGACGCGCACGGGGCTCGCCCCTTCGGCGATACGGTATTACGAAACCGAAGGATTGGTGGCGCCTGACCGGACCGACACAGGGCAGCGCCGCTATGCGCGATCCGACATTCGGCGGCTGTCCTTCGTGATGATCAGTCAGGGTCTCGGCTTTACCATCGCGGAAATCCGCGAGGCGCTGGGCGGTCTGCCGGGTGATCGCACCCCGGACAAGCGTGACTGGGCGCGGATCTCAGCCCGGTTCGGCGCGGTGCTGGATGCTCGGATCGCACAAATGCAGGCGCTGCGAGAAAAGCTGGACGGCTGCATCGGCTGTGGCTGTCTGTCGTTGCGGACCTGTGCGTTATACAATCCGCGTGATGATGCGCGCAGGCACGGGGCCGGACCGCGCTATTTGATGGGCGACCGCAGCGATAGCGATTGACATCCCCGTGTCGCGCTGGCTGTGTCCGTTGACCAAAGAGGGAGGTGCGGCATGCAGGTATCGAAACGGTTGAAAAATGTCACGGTCGGCGGCTCGGATGGGTGGGGGGTTTTCTATCGGTCGCGCCAGATGAAGGCACAAGGAATTCCCGTAGTCGAGCTGACAGTGGGAGAGCATGACATCGCCACCGATCCCGAGATATTGAAGGCGATGCATCAGGCCGGGCTGGATGGCTATGTCGGATACCAGGACTTTCAGGGATTGCTGCAATTGCGCGAGCGCGTTGCGGACCGCGTGCAGCGCACCACCGGCGTGCTGACCAACCCGGATCAGGTGCTGATCGTGCCGGGCGGTCAGGCGGGTCTCTTTGCGACACATAACCTGACCTGTGACGAGGGTGATACCGCCCTCTATATCGAGCCATATTATACGACATATCCCGGCACCATTCGTTCTGTCGGCGGGGTTCCTTGCGCCATTCAGGCCCATGCTGCCAACGGATTTCAGCCCGACCCGGCGGACATCGCCAAGGTTGCGTCGAACGCGCGCTCATTGCTGATCAACTCTCCGAACAATCCGACCGGCGTGATCTATTCACAGGAAACGATGGAAGGGATCGCGCAGGTATGCCGCGATGAGGATTTGTGGCTGATTTCGGACGAGGTATATGACACGCAGGTGTGGAACGGTACACATCTCAGCCCGAGGGCTTTGCCCGATATGGCGGAACGTACTCTGGTCATCGGGTCGATGTCGAAGAGTCATGCGATGACCGGTAGCCGTATCGGCTGGGTCGTTGGCCCAGAGGAGGCCGTCGGGTACATGGGCGACCTTGCGACGCATACCACCTACGGCGTGCCGGGGTTCATCCAGATGGCGGCGGTTCATGCGCTGGATATGGGGTCCGAGTTCGAAGCTAGAATCGCCGCACCGTTCCGGCGGCGGCGCGATCTGGTGATGGGAGTTCTCAAGGGGCAGAATGTGGTTCGCGCTATTCCGGCAGAGGGTGCGATGTACGCGATGCTGGATATCCGGTTGACGGGGATGACGGGTGAAGAATTTGCCATGGAGTTTCTGGAAGCGCACCACGTGGCGGTCATGCCGGGCGAAAGTTTTGGCGCGGCGGCGGGGGGGCATTTACGCGTGGCGCTGACGGTCGCGGATGACCGGCTGGAAGTTGCGCTGCGGCAGTTGCTGGCGTTCGCGACCGAACGCGCCGCGCGGGCGGCAGAGTAATGCGTCGCGGAGTGTTCTAAAAACGACATCGGTCGCAATTGGGACAGACAGTCTCTCTGACGGTGCCTTTAGCTGGGGCACCTTGAGGAGAAAATGGCTATGTCGCCATGCTGCAAGATTGCACTTGTGATCTATACGATTGGGGCCGAACGGGGACGCGCTGCGCGCGGGGGGCCGGTGTGGCGTTTCTGACGCTTCACCCCTGACCTTCACCCGCAGACACGGGAACCCCATAGATGACAGACACCCTTTCGCGCCGCTCTGGTGGCCGCGCCGCCCGCCGCGCCAGTCGTGCCGCCCCCTTAATTGACAGCCTGCGCCCAATTCGGCCCGGCATGTCCGGTGGACAATACAAACCATTGAGTGATGCGGACGTGATGCGCATTCACCAGACGGCGCTTGATGCACTGGAACAGATCGGTCTGGCGGATGCGCCGCCCAGCGGGGTGGAATATCTGACCAGAGCGGGTGCCATTCTAGGCGATGACGGGCGGCTGCGATTCCCACGGGCCCTGATCGAGGACACGGTGGCGCGGGCGACCAAAGAGATCACCCTGTTCGGGCGCGACCCGCGCCATGACATGCATCTGACCGGGGCCAAGGTGCATTTTGGTACGGCCGGCGCTGCCGTTCACATGGTTGACGTGGATGGGCGCAACTACCGCGAATGCACGGTGCAGGATCTGCATGACGCCGCGCGCATTGCTGATGTGCTGGACAACATCCATTTCGTGCAGCGGCCCATGGTGTGCCGGGACATCTACGACAATTTCGAAATGGACATGAACACCGTCTATGCCTGCTGCGGGGGCACCACGAAACACGTCGGCACATCCTTTACTGACCCGAGCTATGTCAAGGGTGCGCTGGAAATGCTGCACCTGATAGCGGGCGGCGAGGACAAGTGGCGCGCGCGGCCTTTTGTCAGTAATTCCAACTGCTTCGTCGTGCCGCCAATGAAGTTCGCGACAGAGGCTTGTCAGGTGATGGAAGCCTGTATCGAAGGCGGGATGCCGGTATTGCTGCTGAGTGCGGGCATGGCGGGGGCCACTGCGCCATCGACCATTGCGGGGGCGATTGTGCAGGCCACGGCGGAATGTCTGGCGGGGCTGGTCTATGTGAATGCGGTGAAGCCGGGGCATCCCGCCATCTTTGGCACGTGGCCCTTTGGGCTGGATCTGCGGACGGGCGCGATGACTGGCGGATCGGGTGAGCAGGCACTGCTGAGTGCGGGCTGCGCGCAGATGCACAAATTCTACGGTGTGCCCGGTGGGGCCGTGGGCGGCATCACCGATGCCAAGCTGCCGGACATGCAGGCCGGTTGGGAGGCAATGTGTTCGAACGTGATGTCGGGCCTGAGCGGGCTGAACATGGTCTACGAGGCGGCTGGCATGCATGCGTCGCTGCTGGGGTTCTGCCACGAATCTCTGATCCTCAGCGATGATTTGATCGGCCATGCGCTGCGTTGCGTGCGCGGGATCGAGGTGGATGACGAGACATTGGGGTTAGAGCAGATACGCGAGGTCTGCCTCGGCGGGCCGGGGCATTATCTGGGGACCGGGCAGACGCTGTCGCGGATGCAGTCGGACTACCAATATCCCAGTCTTGGCAACCGGATGAGCCCCAAGGAGTGGGACGAAAACGGCAAGCCGGATCTGTTGACAGAGACCATCGCGCGCAAGCAAGAGATACTGTCAGAGCGCGCTGCTGCCCGGTTTGATCCGGCCACCGACGCGGCGATTCGCAAGGCGTTTAACATCCATCTGCCTGCGTAGGGTGGGATGAGTCCGTGCGGGGCAATCCCGGCCCCGCACCATCTATCTGGCCAACATCCATTGCCCATCCGGCCAGAACGCGTGATAGGCAAAGGCGAACATCACGTCATGGGGCAGGTCGCGCCCGTCAGCGTCGCGGACCCGCACCGTGCCCACGTCCTTGCCATGAGCGATGACACCGGCATCAAGGGCCGATGATTGCCCGGCTTCCCAGCTTAGGGTGACATTGGCCTCGTTGATCGTGCCTTCGTCCCGGATGCGGGCCAACGTCCAAGCCCGGTCTTTGACGCGCACGACGCGCACCAGCGGCGGGATGCCATGTGGTGGATTCTCACCGTTATAGAGGAACGGTCGTTTCAGGCTGTCATAGCCCAGATATGGATTGCGCCCGTATTGACGGCCGCTGCCCGGCTCTGACATCACCAGCCCGTCGGGATTGCGAGCCTTGTATTGTGCCCAGCTTTCCATCCAACTGGGCAAGGCCTTTAGCTTGGTGCCCATCAGGTCACCGACGAGGGCCGTGCCGATGGCCTGTTGCCACCAGCTTTGGGTTTCGCGGTCGTACATTATCATATCCGAATTGCGCAGCTTGCCCGAAACCCCAAAGCTGAGCGTGCCTTTATCGATGCGGCGGTCAAAGGTGATGCCGGAATTGCACAACGGGCAAAAAGTGACGGCGACCGGCACCCCGCCCACCGTATCGTTAACGATTTCGTGCCACATCAAGTAGCGGACCGGGTAGGCGCGTGGCGAGGAGCCGGCGATTTCGAGCGTGATGACAGGCTCTGTTGGTTTGATCCGTGTTTCATCCGCGACGTTATGAAATTCTGGATCATGGATGGCGGGAATGCCGTCCTTTGGCGGGCCTCCGTCCATGATTTCGGTCCAACTGGCGATGGCGGATTTGTCAAAGTTGGTATCCGGCCATTCGTGTTTCCAGAAGTCCGGGCTGGCGTGGCTGGTGCCTGCGCTGACGATCAATGCGGTCAGAAAGATGAGCAATCGGGACATGCGCGCTCCTGTAGCTGGAATTGATTCAGCATGGCGCGCGCGCGTGCTTCTGACCAGCCCCCGCACGCGAAAGTGACAGGCGGTGGCGTCAGTCCTGTTCGTTTTGCTGTTCGTACTTTTCCATCACAGCGCCCCAGCGGCGATGGCGCATCAGCTTGCGAAAGGCGCGCTCCAGTTCATCGACTGCGTTGTTCTCGTACCAGCGGCCATGGGCGAGGATCATGCGCCGGGGTCGCCACGCAACCATCTGGTCGACGGCATCGGCCAGCTTTTCCTTGTCACGAAAGCTGAACTTCATATCGGGGGGCATTTTGCCGTCACTGTCGTCGATCCCGGCCAGCCAGATCAGTGGGCGCATCCAGAACGGCAGTTTGGCAGTCTCGAAATTCTCGATCAGGTCGGTGATGATCAGCGTTTCCGACAGGCGGTGAAAGAAGACAGCCTCGCGGTGGATCTTGCTGCCTTCTACGATGATCTGGTCGATCTGTCCGGCCCAAGGTGCCTCGGCCACAGGCCCGAGATCGTGGTCGAAATGCAGAGTCAGCCCCTTCTTTGCGGCGCGCTGCGCGACGCCGGGGGCGGCCCATGCGTGTGCGTCGGGCCATGCCGCCTGCCAGTCCGCGATATGAGCGTAGTGAATCCAGTTGGGCGCGATGAGGTGGCGCACCGGGCCAATCGCGTCCAGTTCGGCGCGCAGGCTGTCAGTCAGGTGAGTGGGGGAATGCACCCAGAGATCGCCATTTTCTAACCGTAACACGGTGGCGCGGGTGGAAAAGGGCAGACCCATGAACCGGATATGTGGCCCGTCGATCAACCAGATCGACGGGGCCACGGGTTTGGCAGTGTTCAGAGGCTCGTAGCCGGTTGGGCGCGCCGCTGCCGTCATGGGATCAGTCGATCACCTTGACCGATGTCATCACGTCGGGCTGGCCGATTACCGCGCCATTCCCGCCGAGGCCCAGCTTGATCGCATCGACTACGTCCATTCCGTCCGTCACCTTGCCGACGACGGTGTATGCGCCGTCTAGGTGGGGTTTGGGCGCCAGCATGATGAAGAACTGGCTGTTGGCGCTGTCGACACTTTTGCTGCGGGCCATGCCGACGACGCCGCGTTCAAACGGCACATCGGAAAATTCCTCCTTGAGGTCGGGCTTGTCCGAGCTGCCGCTGCCTGCACGGCGCATGTCGCCACCTTCCAGCGTGCCGTATTCGACATCGCCGGTCTGGGCCATGAAGCCGTCGATAACGCGGTGAAACACGACGCCATCATATGCGCCAGCCTCTGCCAGAGCGGCGATCTGCGCCACATGATTCGGTGCAACATCGTCCAGCAGGTCAATGGTGATCGTGCCGTTGGCCTCGCCTGCGACCTCGATCTGAAGCCCGGTGGCCAGTGCCGGGCTGGCCACGAGCAGTGCCAATGCGGTGAACGTGTTACGCATCATCGGCGGCGACCTTGACGCTGATCATGCGGTCGGGGTTGGCTGGTGGTTCGCCCTTGGTGATGGCGTCGACATGTTCCATGCCCTGAATGACGCGGCCATAGACCGTGTATTGACCGTTCAGAAAGTGGTTATCCGAGAAGTTGATGAAAAACTGGCTGTTGGCGCTGTCCGGGCTTTGGCTGCGCGCGGCGCCCAGAGTGCCACGGTCATGCGGGATCTTGCTGAATTCTGCCTTGAGGTTGGGCAAGTCGCTGCCGCCGGTGCCGGCCATGCGCGGGTTATAGTCCTTTTCCATGTTGGCATTCTGCACGTCACCTGACTGGGCCATAAAGCCGTCGATGACGCGGTGAAAGGCGACGTTGTCATAGGCGCCGGCGCGGGCCAGTTCCTTGATCCGGGCGCAATGGCCGGGGGCCACGTCGGGCAGCAGTTCAATCGCGACGGTTCCGCCGGACAGTTCCATCAGGATGGTGTTTTCGGGATCTTTGATTTCGGCCATCGGGGCCTCCTTTTGTCTGGTTTGTCCTGATACGTAGGGTCTTGGGTCCGGAATGCCAAGCGCAGAGGTTGACGGTACGGCGGGATCGGGCCATGAGAACCCGCGAGAGACAGAGCCAAGGGGTGCACGATGAGCTGGAAAACGCTGGATGACATGGACCTTGCGGGGCAGCGCGTGCTGACCCGTGTGGACATCAACGTGCCGGTCGAGAATGGCCGGGTCACCGATGCCACCCGGATCGAACGGATCGTGCCGACGATCAACGATATCCTCGCCCGCGGTGGCAAGCCGATGCTGATCGCCCATTTCGGACGCCCCAAGGGCAAGGTGGTGCTGGATATGTCGCTGCGCGTGGTTCTGGCGGCGCTCCGCGAGGCGCTGGGCCGGTCTGTGCGTCTGATCGAGACCTTGGAAGGGGCCGAAAACCTGACCGAAGAGGCGCGGGCCGCCGATGTGCTGCTGCTGGAGAATATCCGCTTTTACCCCGGTGAAGAGAAGAACGACCCCGATTTTGCCCGCCGTCTGGCGGGATTGGGCGACATTTACTGCAACGATGCGTTTTCTACCGCGCACCGGGCGCATGCCAGCACAACCGGCATTGCGCAACATTTGCCGTCCTGTGCGGGCCGCCTGATGCAGGCCGAACTGACCGCACTGGAGGCGGCGCTGGGCCGCCCGAAACGCCCGGTGGTCGCAGTGGTCGGCGGGGCCAAGGTATCGACCAAGCTGGACCTGTTGGGTAACCTTGTGGAGAAGGTCGACAATCTGGTGATCGGCGGCGGTATGGCCAACACGTTCCTTGCGGCGCAGGGGCTGTCGGTGGGCACGTCGCTGTGCGAACACGAGATGGCAGGCACCGCGCGAGAGATCATGGGCAAGGCGGCAGCGGCGGGCTGCGAGATCATCCTGCCAGCCGATATCGTGGTGGCAGGGGAATTCGCGGCGAATGCGCCGCACGAGGTTCTGGCGGTGCATTTGTGCCCTGATGATGCGATGATACTCGATGCGGGGCCGACCAGTGTGAAACGGCTGGCACGGGTGTTCGATGACGCGAAAACGCTGATCTGGAACGGGCCGCTGGGCGCGTTCGAGCTGGAGCCGTTCGATGCAGCCACCAACGCCGCCGCGCGCCACGCCGCAGAGTTGAGCAAGGCCGGGCAATTGGTATCGGTCGCGGGCGGTGGCGATACGGTGGCCGCGCTGAACAAGGCCGGCGCGGGGGATGATTTCACCTATATCTCGACCGCGGGTGGCGCTTTCCTCGAGTGGATGGAAGGCAAGGACCTGCCGGGTGTTGCGGCGCTGAAGATTACGGCCGCGTAAGGGGGGCGGATATTCCGTCAAGCCCCTTACCAGATGTGTTGATGATCGCGACCATGTCGGGCGCGATTGTCAAACGGGTGAACGTCCGCTGTGAGCCCAGAGTGACGGATGCTGCGCGTCTTATAAACGGCTGCTAAAATTGCGAGATTTCTCTTTTCGTCTGAATCTTGCGACTTCCCTCACCCAATCCATTTGATTTACGATTGATGAAATATCTATATTGGAGAAACTTGTTGAAATTTCATTTTATCGGTCTGTTTTTGTTGTTGCTGTCAACGACAAGAGCATTCGCGGACTGCCCGGCTGGCACGTGGGCCAGCAGTCTTTATCAAGGCCCTGGTGGCGGTCTGTATAAAGGACCGGGTGGCGGCATGTATGAAGGCCCAGGCGGCGGATTGTACCAAGGACCGGGCGGCGGATTGTACCAAGGACCGGGCGGCGGGATGTACGAAGGCCCAGGCGGTGGTCTTTACCAAGGCCTAGGCGGTGGTCTTTACCAAGGCCCAGGCGGCGGACTTTACCAAGGCCCAGGCGGCGGACTTTACCAAGGTCCAGGCGGCGGACTTTACGCAGGCCCCGGTGAGTTTTGCAGCAACCGACCGCCGTTGCCGGTTTTTGCGACTATTCTAGAACGCTGGGGTTATACTGAAGAGGCAGAACTGATCAGGTCATATCTTAATTGAAAAATTCGGAGAAACACATTGCATTTAGGGAGAGTAAGTATCTTTTTATGAGTGAATGCAGATAGAACAAAGCGGCCATTCAAGATACAAGCGCGAACGGCAGGTTTGTCCCACATAGTCGACATCCGGGGTGCTGAAACCGCCCCCGCAGATCTCTGTGAGGGCATCAAGCTAATCAGAACCATATTGCGTTCGGGATCTAATCTGGCCCTTCAACACATCTGGTAGGGGGCTTGATCGTCCATGCAGGGCTTTGGCGGGTGCGGCCGGCAAAGGTAAGGGATTCCGCTATTGTGCGGTGCGTAGCCGCTCGCGTAGCCTGTGGCAATCTCCCCTCGGACCAAAGGACGCCGTCATGCATGCTCTGAAATCCGCCACACTCGCTATCTGTGCCTGTCTTGCGCTGCCCGTGGGTGCGATTGCCGAAGGCGATCCAAAGCCGGGGTTTATGGACCTGATTACGCCGGACGCGATTGCAGGGTCGGTGGCCAGCGTTGCCATCTCTGCGCTGCGCACGCAGATGGAGGTCGAATACGACCATATGGAAACCGACGTGATGCGCGGCACTGTGGCGCTGTCGGGCGTGACGCTGCGCCCGCAACTGTCCTATGACCGCGCGCGCCAATGCGAGATCACGCTGGCCCGCGTCCGGTTCGATATTGGCAAGCACCGTCCGTTGTTGGCGGCATCGAACGTGTCGGCCACGGCAATAGGCGCGAAGGCCAATATCGCCTGTTTGGAGCGTGACATCGGTCTGATGCTGCGCAGTGCAGGCTATGCCGAGATCGAGGTGGATCGGTTGGTCTACGAGATGGATTATTTCCACGGCTCTGGCGAGATTCGCACCAATATTTCGGCCACGATCAATGATCTGGCGACGGTCGATGTGGCCATGTCCGGTGCGATCCTGCCCCGGCTGGATCGTTACGGCTATGCCGGTGATCCGGCAGTGCGGCTGCACCGTGCGGTTCTGGGCGTGCAGGACCATGGCGGCTGGGCGCGGCTGTCGCAGTTGATGCCCGAGAACCTGCGCCAGCCGGATATCATTCGCGGCATTGGCACCGAAGAGCTGACCAATATGCTAAGCCAGAACGGGACCCGGGCGCTGACCTCGACCGAACGGAGATTCATCGATGATCTGATGGATCACGTGGCGCGTTTCGTTCGCGAACCCGGCGAGATTACCATTGAGGCGGAATTGCCGGTGGGTGGCATTGTGATCGAGCCGGAAGTGTACCAGTCGCCTGAAGAGCTGCTTCAGGCGCTGGCACCCGATGCACGTTCTGCCCCATTGGCGCAGTCACAGTTGATCAGCTCCGATCTGTTGTCGCGCACCAATGGCGAGTTAACGCGTGCGGAGCGGCTGGAACTGGCCGGGGCGTTGCTGGAGGGGCGTGGCCTGCCCCGCGCCGAGGCACTGGTGCCGGAACTGTTGGCGCAGATGGTGGACGCGACCAGCGCCGATGGCGCACAGGCGGCGTTGCTGACGGCGCGGGCGTTGATGCCACATGATGCGCGATCCGCCTATCTGCATGCGCTGATCGCCAGCGAGGCGCGTCTGCCCGAGGCGGTGCCGCTGCTGGATGCGCTGGAGGCGCGCATGACGACGGTTGCGGTGATTGAGACGCAAAAGGCGTATCTGGATGACAGTGATGCCGTTGTTGGGATTGACGCCCTGCCTGCGGATGGCGATGTGCGCGAGGTGAGGCGCATGGCGCTGGCGCGGTTCACCGGGCTGGGCGCGGCGCGGTCGTACCGGCTGGCGTATTACTATGCGCTGATTGCCGAAGCAGCAGGCGATATTGGTGCGCGTCCTCTGCGCGAGGATATCGAGGCGCGGTTCGCCAATCGCGGCGAGGACGTCACCGAGATGTGGATGCAGACACGCGCCAAGCTACAGGAACTGGCGTTAAAGGACTGGATCGAGCTGGATCTGGCGGCGCGGTTTGGTCGGAGTGACTGAATGACGGTTATGGTGTGGTGGGTGGTGCGCGTTAGCGCCACCACAATTGCAACGCACGCCACGCTCGCCTAGAAGCGGGGCAATTCGACCCATTCATTAGCGAGCGGAGCCGCCCACATGCCAAACCAGACCCAAGCCGAGAAGATGCGCAGCGCAGGCGGATTTATTGCCGCACTCGACCAAAGCGGTGGTTCTACCCCCAAGGCACTGAAGCTCTATGGCGTGGAAGAGAGCGCGTATGGTTCGGATGCAGAGATGTACGACCTGATCCACGCCATGCGGGCGCGCATCGCACAAGCCCCTGCCTTTACCGGGGAAAAGGTGATCGGGGCGATCCTGTTCGAGATGACGATGGATCGGCAGATTGATGGCAAACCCACGTCGCAGTTCCTGTGGGAAGAGCGCGGGGTCGTGCCGTTCCTGAAGGTGGATAAGGGGCTGGAGGACGAGGCCGATGGCGTGCGTCTGATGAAGCCGATGCCCGATCTGGATGCACTGCTGACGCGCGCCAATGCAGCGGGCATTTTCGGGACCAAGATGCGGTCAGTTATTGATGCCGCATCCGCCAGTGGCATTGCTGCCAACGTGGCGCAGCAATTCGAGGTTGGTAAGCAGATATTGAGTCACGACCTGATTCCGATCATCGAGCCCGAGGTGACGATCACCATCGCGGACAAGGCCGAGGCCGAGGATATTCTGCTGGCCGAGTTGACCAAGGCACTGGATGCGCTGCCCGAGGGCACGCAGGTGATGCTGAAGCTGACGCTGCCGGAAGTGGCAAACCATTACAAATCGCTGGTCGATCATCGTGCGGTCATGCGGGTTGTCGCCCTGTCGGGTGGGTATTCGCGTGACGAGGCCAATGACCGGCTGTCGCAGAATACGGGTGTCATCGCCAGCTTTAGCCGGGCGCTGACCGAAGGGCTGTCGGCGGATCAAAGCGATGCGGAATTCAACGCGACGATTTCCGACACGATTGACAGTATTCACCGGGCGTCTGTCGCGGGCTGAGGCGCGCGCAGCACCATGCGCGCGTGGCGTGTCAGCCCATGAGCCGCGCCAGTATCGCCGTCGTGTCCACACCGGTAATGGCCCCGGCGGTGCGCCCGCGCGCGTCCAGCCGGGTCGCGGCATAGGCGTCGCTGACGGCAGGGGGCGCGTGGCGGATCAGCACTGAGGCGGTCATCAGGGTGGCCAGACTTTCGACATACCAGCGCAGATCGGCCTCGTCCGGCAGGTTCGGAAACATCTGTATGTGCATTTTTAGCGCGGCGTCGTACTGGGCGGATTGGCCGGTGGCGGTGTTTAACTCTGCGCTGAGTATGTCAGTGGCGTCCGGGACGCTGTGCAGAGTGCGCAGGATGTCGAGGCAGATCACGTTACCCGACCCCTCCCAGATCGCATTAAGCGGGGCCTCTCGATAGAGCATTGGTAGGGGGGTGTCCTCGACATAGCCCATCCCGCCCAGGCATTCCATCGCCTCGTAGACCAGCGGCGGGCATAGCTTGTTCCCGAGGTATTTGGCCAACGCCACGCCCAGCCGTGCGAACACGCGATCCGCCTCGTCGGTGCTGTCAAAGGCGCGCGCGACATGCAGGCCAAGTGCGAGAGTGCCTTCCCAATCCAGCGTCAGATCGGCCAGCACCCGGCGCATCAGCGGCTGGTCGATCAGTTGCGCGCCGAAACTGCTGCGATGGGTGGCCCAGTGATGCGCCTCGGTCAATGCCACGCGCATCAGCCCGGCCGGGGCCATTGCCGTATCAAGGCGGGTGTGATGCACCATCTCGATGATCGTGCGGATGCCAGCGCCTTCATCGCCCAGCCGGTGGGCATAGGCGTCAGCGTATTCGATCTCTGCCGATGCGTTTGAGCGATTGCCGAGCTTGTCCTTTAGCCGCTGGATGTGGACGGCGTTGCGCGCGCCCTCGAGCCAGCGGGGCACGACAAAGCAAGTCAGGCCGCCGGGCGTCTGCGCCAGCGTCAGGAACCCGTCTGACATCGGCGCCGAGCAGAACCATTTGTGCCCGCGCAGGCGGTATAGATCACCGTCGCGGACAGCCTGCGTCGTGGTCCCGCGCAGGTCAGAGCCGCCCTGCTTTTCGGTCATCGCCATGCCCATTGTCGCTGCCGCTTTGTGCCGCAGGGGCGCGGGCGCAGGGTCGTGCATCCGTGCCGTCAGTTTCGGCACCCATTCGGCAAAGAGCGCCTGTGTCGCGCGCAGGGCGGGTACGGCGGCATAGGTCATGGTCATCGGGCAGCAAACGCCCGGTTCGACCTGACTGGTCAGGTACACCATCGCGGCATGTGTGCTGTGCCCGCCTTTGGCTCCTTCCCACGGCAGGGCTGCATAACCTCCGGTCAGTCCGATCTGCATCAGGTCGTGATAGGCCGGGTGGTAGTGCACCTCGTCCAGCCGCCGACCGCCTGCATCGAACAGAACGGCCTCGGGCGGGTGATGGTTCGCGGTGCGGCCTTTGGCGCGGATCTCGGCCCGGCCCAATTTTGCGCCGTACTGCGCCAGATGCGCGGCGTCTGCGGTGTGACCGTGATCCTGCAACGCCGGATCGTCTGCCCAGAGGTCCAGATCGCCACGCAGTTCAGGCTGGTTAGTGACGGCGTGTGTATCAGTCTCTGAATGGGGTGGGGAAATCGGCATCTGTGTCGCTCCTTTGGCGGAACCATTAAGCGGATCACACGTCCTGATTGCAACGCCTGAGATGTCCGCGCGCTGGAATGCGGGAAAGTGATTCCCAAACCGGGTGGAATATGCGAATGTCACGGCATAGTGCCCGGCAGAGGCGCGGATATTGCAAGGCATCGAGGCAGACCAAAAATGACCATCCGGAAAAAGCCCGCGCTGGGCGTGCTGACCTATTTTGCTGTGGCGTTCAGCCTATGCCTCTATTTCACATTTGCCGCCGTGCAGGGCGATTTTGGTCTGTTCAGTCGCGCCGAGATTGAGGCGGAAAGCGCGGAGTTGCGCGCGCAGTTGCAGGCGATCGAGGCACAGGTGGCACGCATGGATAATCTGACGCGGCGGTTGTCGGATACCTATCTGGATCTCGATCTGCTGGATGCGCAGGCGCGCAGCGTGTTAGGCCTGCTGCGCAGCGACGAGATTGTTATCCGTTAGGGTGTCGGCGCAGATCTATGCGCGACTGGCCGCCTTGACCGTGGTTTCCCATTCGGGGTGAATCCACGGCTCGTGGTTGGATGCGGGCAACATGCCACGCCCCAGAATGTGATCACTGGCCTTTTCACCGGCCATGATGCTGGGGGCGTTGAGGTTGCCGTTGGGTATACGCGGAAAGATCGAGCTGTCGGCGACGCGCAGCCGGTCCACGCCGATTACGCGACATTCGGGATCGACCACCGCACTTGGGTCGTCCACTGCGCCGATTTTGCAGGTCCCGCAGGGGTGAAAGGCGCTTTCGGCGTGTTCGCGGATGAAGTCATCCAACGCATCGTCACTTTGGACATCCTCGCCGGGCTGGATTTCGTGGCCACGATAGGGCGCAAAGGCATCCTGCTCGAATATCTGGCGCGTGAGGCGGATGCAGTGCCGGAACTCGGTCCAGTCGTCAGGGTGAGACATGTAGTCAAAGGCAATTTTTGGCGCGTCAGTGGGATCAGCAGACCCGAGCGTGACTGCGCCGCGTGATTTGCTGCGCATTGGGCCGACATGGGCCTGATAGCCGTGCCCCTCTGCCGCTGCCTTGCCGTCGTAGCGTACCGCGATGGGCAAGAAATGGTACTGGATATCGGGGTATTTGATGCCCGGAGCCGACCGAAGGAACGCCACGCTCTCGAACTGGTTCGAGGCGCCAAGTCCGGTTTTTGTAAAGAGCCACTGCGCACCGATCATGGCCTTGGACATCAGGTTCCAGTATTTGTAGAGCGTGATCGGCTGGATGCTCTGTTGTTGGATATAGAGCTCCAGATGATCCTGAAGGTTCTGGCCGACGCCGGAACGGTCGGCGATCACGTCGATGCCATGATCAGCCAGATGCACAGCGGGGCCGATGCCGGACAGCATCAGGATCTTTGGCGAGTTAAAGGCAGAGGCGGCGACGATCACCTCGGCGTTGGCAAGGACGATCTCGACCTTTCCGCCGCGCTCGATCTCGACGCCAGTGGCGCGGCCCTCTTCGATGATGACGCGGCGAACGTAGCACCGCAGCATGTCGCAGTTTGGCCGCTTCAGTGCAGGATGCAGATAGGCATTGGCCGCCGACCAGCGCCGCCCCTGCCAGATGGTCTGATCGAAGGGCCCAAAGCCCTCTTGCTTTTCGCCGTTGTAATCATCGGTGGTTTCATAGCCGGCCTGCCGCCCGGCCTCGACAAAGGCGGTGACGAGGGGATTGGACAATGGGCCGCGCTGCACATGCAGCGGTCCGTCAGTGCCGCGCCATGTGGGGTCGCCGCCATGGCCGCTGTCGTGCCATGCTTCCATCCGTTTGTAGTAGGGCAGGACGTGTTTATAGCCCCAGCCGGTCGCGCCGGAGTCCTCCCAATGGTCGAAATCGCAGGCGTGACCGCGCACGTAGCACATGCCGTTTATCGACGAGGAGCCGCCGATAACCTTGCCGCGCGGGGCGGCCAGACGTCGGTTGTTCAAGTGTGGTTCTGGCTCGGTTGTGTAGCCCCAGTCATACATCGACATATTCATCGGATAGCTGAGCGCGCCGGGCATCTGGATAAACGGACCCGCATCGGTCCCGCCGTATTCCAGCACCAGAACCGAATGTTTGCCATCCTCGGACAGCCGATAGGCCATCGCCGATCCGGCGGACCCGGACCCGATAATCACGTAATCGGCTTGCATATCTTGCGACTCCCAGCGCAGTAGTTTGACATTTACTTACCTTTGGTCAGTTTTCCTGTCAAAAGGTAAATATTGTGACCCTGCGGCGCAGAGCATAAGTTACGGGCAATCAGGATCGGGACGCGGAGCGCGAAAATGGCACGGCAGAGTATTGGCGAGATCAGGCGCGCAGAACTGTCGCAAGCGGCGTTTGATGCGTTGGTCCAGTACGGGATGCGCGGCACGACATTGGAGCGGGTGGCCAAGATTGCCGGCGTGTCCAAGGGCGTGGTGCTGCATCATTTCGGTGACAAGGATGCGCTTTTTGAGGCGGTGCAGCGCAAGGCCAACACTGTGCTGCGTGAATGTGTGGTGGAGCTGTTGCATCATGCCGAAACACCGCTGGAGCGGCTATATGCGATTATTGTCGGTAATTTTGCCGAGCCGGTCTTTCAGCAGGAAATCTGTCATGCGTGGATCAGCCTGTGCTCGGATGTTCCACATCATCGTCAGAGCCAGCGCATCCAGACTGCCGTGCATGCGAGGATGCGATCGAACCTGCTGAGCGCATTGCGTCCGATGATGCCACTGGAGCGCGCGCAGCAGACGGCATTTCAGTTGCGCACTGTGATGGACGGTATCTGGTTGCGGGCCAGCTTTCAGGCGCAACCAATGCCCGGGCGGCAGGGGGTCGATCAGGTCGATTATGCGGCGCGGAACATGTTGCGCGATGTGGTGGGTGACATCGGCGAGCTGAGTGCGGCACGGCAGAAGATGGAAACACTGGCCGGAATCATGCTGAGCACGAGGGCATTTCGCGAACGCGCCATGACCGGGTGACGGCCAATACCGAATGCGACTGGCCCCGCGATAGACAGTTTTGCCCGGCGGGTGTTATAGCGGACCGCAAAGGCACAGCAGGGGCAGAATTATGGCGCGTTGGATTGTCGAGGCGATTGAAAAGATCGAGGCGGATGTGCGCCGGTCGTCGGATACCCACCTGCTGAAACTGACCTTGCCAAAGCTCAAGGGCGTCGACATCTACCTCAAGGACGAAAGCACGCATCCCACCGGAAGCCTGAAGCACAGGCTGGCGCGCTCGCTGTTCCTGTATGCGCTATGCAACGGCAAGATCACCGAAGGCACACCGGTGATCGAGGCATCCTCGGGCAGTACGGCGGTGTCAGAGGCGTATTTTGCCCAGATGCTGGGCCTGCCCTTTATCGCGGTCATGCCGCGCAAGACGGCGCAGAGCAAGATCGACAAAATCACGCTATATGGCGGTCAGTGTCATTTCGTAGAATCCGCCCCGCAGATGCATGATGCAGCGGTCAAGCTGGCGGCCGAAAAGGGCGGCTATTTCATGGATCAGTTCATGTATGCCGAGCGCGCGACTGACTGGCGGGGTAACAACAACATCGCCGAGAGCATTTTCGATCAGATGAGCATGGAGCCGCATCCGATCCCGCATACGCTGGTGATGAGTGCGGGCACGGGCGGCACGTCGGCGACGCTGGGCCGGTATCTGCGCTACCGGGGGCATGATACGCAGCTGGTGGTGGTCGATCCTGAAAACTCGGTTTTTTACGACAGCTACATGACCGGCAACGAGGTGCTGTGCGCTGATTGTTCCAGCCGGATCGAGGGGATCGGGCGACCACGGGTCGAGAAGTCATTTCAGCCCGATGTGATCGACGCGATGATGCAGGTGCCCGATGCCGCCAGTGTTGCCACGATCCTGTGGCTGGAGGCGCTGATCGGGCGCAAGGCAGGCGCATCTACCGGGACGAACCTGTGGGGCGCGCTGAAGGTGGCGCGCGGCATGATGGACCGGGGCGAGGCGGGATCAATCGTCACGTTGCTCTGCGACGGAGGAGAGCGGTATCTGGATACCTATTACGATCCTGCGTGGGTGCAGACCTGTATCGGTGATATCGCGCCTTACTCTGACGCGCTTGGTGATTGGCTCTGACCGGTGACTGCGCCGGTCAGTCGGTAGGCCGCGATCCGGTAGCAGAAGTAGAACCAGGACGCCGCGCCGACGAATTTGAATCCTTCCTCCAGAGCTTGGGATAATCCGTAGCTTATGGGCAGGATTTCCTGAACGGCGTCCACAAGTACCGACATCGCCAACATGCCGCCGGCCATCAGGAATGCGAAGGCGTCGATTTCCTTGATCTTGGTGTAATATTTGCGCAGCAGGTAGCCGACGAAAAGCGCGTATAGCGGGATCAGGATACCTTCGGTGATAAAGCGGTCGTGGATGAGGAAAAAGTCGTCCACCGCCAGAAATGCCGAGAACCAGCCGCAGAGAACCAGCAGCATCCTGTGCGGGTCGTTGTCGTTCCATGTGACGGCGGCGATGCGAAAAAAGCAGACCGTGGCCGCCGCAACCCAGAGCCATGCGCCGATGCTGGATACGAATCCGAGGAAGCTGGACTGTTTGGTGATCTGCGCGGGATCGCGGAGGGTTTCGACCAGCGTGAAGCCACCAAGCCCCATCGCGGCGAGCGATACGAGATAGAAAATTACCGCAGGGATACAGCAATAGATGGCGAACCGGCGGAAATTTTCGGCGGTAAATTCGGCCTTGAGACCGTCGAAACGAGACATGCCATATCCTTTGTAGAAACTGCCTGCACGCTGTGACTGGAAATGTAGAGCAAATCAAGCCTGCGAGTGGGGCAAAGTAAGCGTCATCACCACAGAATGTCCCGTCATGCTGCGCCGACAATCAGAAAGCCGTTATTCATGTTTCGTCGCGCATTTTTGGGCGTTCGTGCCGCTGGCGACGGATGGTGAGCAATCTAGCCCGTGGATCAGGCTAAGGGCTGACGCCGACAATGGGGCCGTCGCGACCTAGTACAAACGATTCTGGCGATCATTTTGCACGATGTCCTCGACGTCCGCGATGTTGTCGGACAGCGCACCATGCGCGCACATCATCTCTGCCAGGGTCGGAACGTCTGTGGTGTCAGGCCAGCTGTCAGATGACCAGACACCACCACGGACGAAAGCTTTTGGGCAATGGCACAGGACGCGGCTGACCTTGATCAGTAGCGCGGCTTGGGCGGGTTTGCCCGAGACCGACAGACTCTGTGCGAGATCGTCATCGCGCACGATCCGGGCCTCACCGGATATTCGCAGTGTATCGCGATGACCGGGAATGACGCAGATCAGGCCGATCTGCGGGTTTAGGATGATATTCTCGAACGTATCGACCCGATTGTTTCCCAGCCGATCCGGAAGGGCGAGCAGGGAGGGAGTCAGCACTTTGAGGAATCCCGGTGGGTCGCCTCTGGGACTGACGTCAATCTGTCCGTCAGGGCGCTGCGTCGACACGAACACGAGGGCTGTTTTGTCGATGAACCTTGCGGCAAGCGGATCAATTTCGGTCAGCACCTTATTGTTCACGAAGCGTGACGGCATCTTGTAATGGGCGCGCAGGTCGGACTGCGAGTTTATGATCTCATTGACGTGATATCCGAATACGGTCGGCATTCTGACGTCTCCTTGCGCAGTTCCGTTATTGCAGCCTATCACACTGTCGAAAAATTCGGTTGGTTTCCTCTGTCATGCAAAAATTCGATGCTGCCGCTTGGACCGCCACAAAGCCGGTGTCGGAAGGTTTAGTAGACCTAATTTGAATGCGATGGCTGGTTGCTATGTCGCTTGGCTTCGCGTTCTATACCACTCAACGCGTGAATTTTTTACGCAGATGGAGGAGCCTGACATGGGCGACCATTTACAGTAATCGCGCCGCAATTTTGTGGGGCTTGCAGACGCTCGCGCGCTGTTGTTAGCGGCGGCATGCATGACCTTTGTGATAATGTCCTGGCCTGTGACTGCCTGACCCAAGGAGACTGTTTGATGAAATTACTGAAGAGCTGTGTGAGTATTTGGTTTTTATTCGGCTCTGCTGCAGCGCAGGCGTCAGATTGGCGCATTGTCACGGTAGATGGTGCTGCGGCAGTTGGTGAAGCCAGTATCGGGTTTCGTGCGGATGGCAGCTATTCTGGAAATACCGGCTGTAACCTGTTTCAGGGACAGGCGCGGTATGAGGGCGGGCAATTGGTGATCGAGGGGCCGATGGCGCACACAAAGAAGGCCTGCGCTGATGACGCGTTGGTGGCGCAGGAGGCCGCAATTGTCGGGATGTTCGCGGGGACAATGGATATCCGTTTTGATCCGCTGTCTCATACCATGACTGTATTGCAGGATGATCGCAGTCTGGTGCTGGCGCGTCTTGATGATGAGCCGGGTTCTGAGTCCAACGCATCGGACGTTCCATCGGACCCATAGACACTGCCGGTTACTGATGCGGCCTATGTTGATGTGTTCGGGCTGGAGGGCACATTGAACGTTCGGGCAGAGCCATAGACACCGGTAAAGGCGCTGCGACCACCGACTGATCGCAGTGTTCCCGACGTTTTGGTGCGGCGATCCTAGGGGGTCGTTCTGAACGGCGAGAACTGCATTAGGCTGAGAATTTCGAACAGCATCTGCGCGCCGTTCTGGGCTGTGTTTGTCGTCGGGTCGTAGGCCGGTGCCACCTCGACCACGTCGCCGCCGACCAGATTGGCGCCCTTCATGCCCCTGATCAGTGCGAGTGCCTCTCGGGTGGTCAGGCCGCCGACCTCTGGCGTGCCAGTGCCGGGCGCAAAGGCGGGGTCAAGGCTGTCGATATCGAACGAAAAATACGTCGGCCCATCGCCAATCACCGTGCGCGCCTGACGGATAATTTCACGAATGCCGAGTTGATTGATGTCCGCCGCTTCGATCACGGTCATTCCGGACATCTCCGAAAACTCCCAGATATATTTAGCCGCGCCTCGAATTCCGATCTGGATCGTGCGCTCGGGGTCAAGCACGCCATCCAGTACGGCGTTTCGAAAGGGGCCGCCGTGATGAAATTTCTCGCCCTCGTACGAGCCGCCGGTGTCGCAATGCGCGTCGATGTGGATCATGCCGACCGGGCCGTTCGTGGCGACCGCCCTGAGAATCGGGTGGCTGATCGAATGGTCGCCACCCGCCGCCATCGGAATCACGCCCTGTGCGACAATTTCAGCCACGAACTTCTCGATATCCGCATGGCTTTGCGCCAGATCGAAGCGGCTTTGCATCGGGACATCGCCAATGTCGGCAACCGCCATTTCGTGTACGGGCGCACAGTCCAGAGCATCGTTATATGGTCCGATACGTTCAATTGCTCGCAAGGCGCGCGGCCCGAATCTGGACCCGTTGCGATTGGTCACGCCGAGGTCCATGGGCACACCGTAGAGGGCGACGTCCAGATCGGAAAAATCGTCGCCTTCGACGATCGGACGGTGGGGTGCATCCAGCAGAGTGGGCATCCCGGCATAGGGTGCGGGCCGTCGACCACCTTCGGAAAAAATCTTGTCCGCGATCCTTTGGAAATTCGGATTTTGCAGATCACCGCCGGTTGCGTCGGAAAATGTCTGCCGCAGTTCGGCAAGTTTCTTGTCTGACCAAGCCATTCTGGCACCTCGTAGATTGTTGTCGCAATGATACCGCGCCGGTCTGACTGACGCCATGGCAACCTGCGAAACCAAATCGTGTCTACGAATGAGCTGTTGGCGTCCCTAGGCAACTGGCAGATGCCGGACGTCGACCGTGTAAACTGAGGGCTGGTTTCACCTTGGTGCATCGTGCGATTTAATACGCAAACCAAGAGGTGATGGCCGCAATGAAGCGATACGCCGAAACCAGCGGCAGAAGTGTATCGGAATTGCAGAAGAAGATTGGTGGAGCCTAGGGGGATCGAACCCCTGACCTCTTGCATGCCATGCAAGCGCTCTCCCAGCTGAGCTAAGGCCCCGTTCGCCGCTAATTATGCAAGTCGCCGGGCGGGATCAAGCGAAAAATCCCGCCCTGAATTTTGCTTAGCTGTCGTCATCATCCGAGGCAACATCGGCGATCTCGTCAAGTGAGACATCATCGCTGTCGTCATCGTCTTCCAGAACGTCATCGCCGAGATCAACATCCACGTCATCGTCGTCGTCATCGTCGAGAACGACCTCGTCGACATCTGTTTCTTTCAGCTTCTTCGTTTCAGCATCTTCGGCATCCGCCTTGATCGAGCGGGACTTGCCGAGGTTCAGCTCGACAACTTCGCCAGTGTAGGGGCTGACGATCGGATCTTTGTTCAGGTCGTAAAAACGCTGACCGGTGGTCGGGCATACGCGTTTAACGCCCCATTCTTCTTTGGGCATGGGTGATCCCTCTCACATTTCAAACCTTGCGGGCAATCTGCGTCCCCTGCCATAACGGGGCAGAGGTGTCAAAGGCTTTAAGGCCCGGCACACGCGGAACGCAATCAGGAGATCATATGGGCCAGCATGTCCTTGCGGGCAACCCCCCGATCGAAGTCACGTTGCGACGGTCGGCGCGCGCACGGCGGATTTCGTTGCGCGTTTCCAGTTTGGATGGGCGCGTGACGCTGACAATGCCCCGGGGTTTGCCGGAACGCGACGGTCTGGATTTCGCCCGTTCCAAGCATGATTGGCTGGCGCGACAGCTGACGCGGCAAGTGTCGGAAGTGCCAGTCAGGATTGGCGCGGAAGTGCCGGTCAAAGGGCAGCCGATGACGCTGGTGGCGGGTACAGGGCGGCGCGTGGTGACTGATGGCGACCGTTTGCTGGTGCCGGGCAGCGCGGACAGTGCTGGGGCGCGGGTGCAGGCGTGGCTGAAGACACTGGCGCGCGAACGGCTGGTTGAGGCTTCTGACCGGTATGCAGCGGCGCTGGGCCGTCCCTATGCGCGGATCACCTTGCGCGATACGCGATCACGCTGGGGATCATGTACCGCAGATGCGGGGCTGATGTATTCATGGCGTCTGATACTCGCCCCGCCGGAGGTGCTGGATTATGTTGCGGCCCATGAGGTGGCGCATTTGCAGGAAATGAACCATTCGCCTGCGTTCTGGGCTTTGGTGGCGCAATTGCTGCCCGGTTACGATGCGCCCCGCAAATGGTTGCGGGTGAATGGCAGCAGTCTGCATCGCTATCGATTTTGAGCGTTGACCGCATGGCTTTTTGTGATCACAAACGACGCTATGCTGCTTAATCCCCGTCCTGATCCCAGCCCCGCCGCCCATGACCGCGTCTATCGCGGCCTGCGGGCACGTATCATGCATGGCGAAATCGCGCCGGGTCAGGCGCTGACGCTGCGTGGCATCGGCGGCGAATTTGACGTGTCGATGACGCCGGCACGCGAGGCGCTACGGCGGTTAGTGGCCGAGGGCGCACTGACGCTGAGCAGCTCGGGGCGGGTGTCGACCCCGGAGCTGAGCAATGACAGGATAGAAGAACTGGCGGCGTTACGGTCGCTGCTGGAAGTGGAACTGGCCAGTCGCGCATTGCCGCGTGCCCATATCGCGCTGATTGACCGGCTGACGTCGATTAACGCGCAAGTGGCCGAAGATATCGCCCGGCAGGATGCGGTGGCCTATATCCGTCGCAATCTGGAGTTTCACCGGACGCTGTATCTGCGGGCGCAGGCGCCTGCAATGCTGGCGATGGCCGAAACCGTCTGGCTGCAACTGGGGCCAACAATGCGCGCGCTGTATGGACGATTGCGGCAAAAAGAGCCGCCACATTTTCACCGGTTAATCATTGCCGCGCTAAAGGCGGGAGATGAGCCGGGATTGCGGCTGGCTGTGCGGTCGGATGTGACGCAGGGGTTGCGGATGCTGGCGGGGTGACCTTGTGTCTGTGCCGGGCTGAAGCCCGGTCTACGGGCCAGATGCAGACATCAGGCAGCGAGGCCGCTGCTGCCCATGTTCAGGAATTTTTCGCGCCGGTCCTTGATCAGCTTTTTCGGGGTCTTTCCCGACAGTTCGCTCAGCATGGCGCTGATGGCGGTGCCGACCGAGGCAATCGCTGCTTTTGGATCGCGGTGTGCGCCGCCCATCGGTTCGTCAATGATGCGGTCTGCCACGCCCAGACGGGTCAGATCCTTGGCGGTTAGACGCAGGGCCTCTGCCGCTTCGCGCATTTTCTCGGCGTCTTTCCACAGGATTGACGCGCAGCCCTCGGGCGAAATCACCGAATAAACCGAATGTTCCAGCATCGCGACGCGGTTGGCGCTGGCAAAGGCCACGGCGCCGCCCGATCCGCCCTCACCAATGATCACGCTGATCAGGGGGACGCCGATTTGCAGGCACATCTCGGTCGAGCGGGCAATCGCCTCGGACTGACCGCGCTCTTCGGCGCCTTTGCCGGGGTAGGCACCGGGGGTGTCCACGAGGGTAATGACCGGTAGGCCAAACTTGTCCGCCATTTCCATTAGGCGGATTGCCTTACGGTAGCCCTCGGGGCGGGCCATGCCGAAATTACGTTCGATGCGCGATTTGGTGTCGTTGCCCTTTTCATGGCCGATCACCATGACGGGGGTATCGTTCAGACGGGCCAGCCCGCCCATTACGGCGTGGTCATCGGCAAAGTTGCGATCACCAGCCAGCGGCGTGTACTCGGTAAAGAGGCCCTTGATGTAGTCTTTGCAATGGGGGCGCTCTGGATGGCGCGCAACCTGACATTTCCGCCAAGGGGTCAGATCCTTGTAAAGATCGCGCAGCATGACTGCGGCTTTCTTGTCTAGGGCACCGGCCTCTTCCTCGACATCGACACCTTCGCCAGCGCGGGCCATCGCGCGCAGCTCTTCTGCCTTGCCCTCGATCTCAGCGAGAGGTTTTTCGAAGTCGAGATAATTGGTCATATGCGGCTCCGCCCGTGATGTCCGGAATATATGGCTGGCATGGCCGTGAATTGCAACGCTTCAACAGTTCAATGCGGCGCGCAGGGCCAGTTCTGGCGAGGTCAGAACAGGTGCGCCGAGTCCGCCCAGCAGAGGAGCCGCTGGCAACATTGACGCCTGCGCCAGCACGATACTGCCGAGGTTTGTAATTTCGGCGGCTTCCTGTGTGATGGCCTCGGCGATACGTATGGCAAAGCCCGTACCGTTGCCTGCCTCAAAGAGTGGCCAAGCGCCCCCGATCAAGAGCGGATGCGCGCGGGCAAAGTTAGCTGATTTCGCAATCGCCGCCTCTAGCGCGGCGAGGCTGGGCGCGCGGGTGCTGGGCAGGCAATAGGCCATCAGGATCGTGCCGCCACGTTCAGCGGCGGCCTGCATCATTGGCGCGTCGATCACCATCGCGCCCGCCTTTGCCGCGGTGGGTCCGAGTGTGGTGCAGGTGCACAGAACAGATCCGGATGCTACGGATACTGCGGCTGTGATTTCCACCTCCAGCGAGGCGTCGATGCCGTTTTGAGCGCGCGCCAGCCAGTCTGGGCGGACCTTGTGGTGCAATGTCGCGTTCGGTGCGATCCGGTCGCGGAGCGTGTCGAAGGTCGCGCGGTGAATGTCGGCGGTGTGAAGCAATGTCAAAGCCATGCCGGGCCCCTCAGGCAGGCCATAGTACCGGGATCAGGGTCGCGACGAGCAGAACCGCCATCACCCAGTTAAAGATCCGCAGACGCATCGGGTTTTTCAGCAACCGGCGCAGTTGCTGGCCCATCACTGTCCAGCTTGTGGTGCTGATCAGAGAAACCAGCACATAGGTGCCCGCGACCCAGAGCACCGATGGCACATCGCGGCCCGCTGCATAGAGGGTGATCGCCGACAGCGCCATCGACCACGCCTTGGGGTTGACCCATTGAAAGGCCGCCGATTGCACAAAGGTCAGCGGGCGGCCTTCGGCGGTCGCATCCTTGGGCGGGGCGGCATTGGCGATCTTCCATGCCAGATAGAGCAGATAGGCCACCGACGCGACTTTCAGCACCGTGTAGCTGAGCGGCCATAGATCAAAGACCTGCATCACCCCCAGTCCGACCAGAAACACCATGGATGGAAACCCCATCCCGATCCCAAGCATATGCGGCACAGTGCGGCGAAAGCCAAAATTGGCCCCCGAGGCCATCAGCATCAGGTTGTTCGGCCCCGGCGTGATCACGGTGACAAAGGCAAAGGTCACGAGGGCGGTGAAAAGGTCAATTGTCATGTGTGTACAAATATTGTGAAGGAGGCGCAGTCGCGAGAAATTCGTTAGAGATTAAACTGTGACATTGCAAATTTTTCCAAGTTCGGAACCAATTGCCGGGGGCTTGTTGCGCAGCAAGTGTAAAAAAGGCCGGGACTATGGGCTATTGAAGGGAAACAAGAGCCAATCACTTTTTTTAAGAACATGCTATGATTGAATGCGTGCTGCGACCGGCAAGGAGTGCGGAGTGTTCAGTGTCCAACCGGTTACAACGTTCACAAGAAGTTTAGGGGAAGAAATGCTAAACATTAAACGACTGGCGCTCATTCTGGCGATCGCGTTTCCAGCTACACCGGTGATGGCCGAGACATATGGAGCCATCGCCTATAGTTTCAAAAACAACAAGTTTGGCAGGTCATGGGAGTATGACTCTCGCGGTAAAGCCGAGGCTGCGGCGAAGAAGTATTGCGCGGAACAGGGAGGAAAGGGGTGTGCCACGGCGGTCTGGGTCGAGGACAGTTGCGGTGCGGTGGCGCGCGCGAAAAGCACGAAGTCCATCAAGAATATGGGCGCTTCGTGGGGTTTCGGAAATGAAAACGCTGCACGTAGTCGTGCGATGACTGAATGCGCGACACGCAATCCGGGCGCTGAATGCTGGGTCGTCGCCTCGGTCTGTTCATCACAGTGAACGTCTGACAGCTCTGATGCGCTCTGTGCCGCCTGACGGTGCAGAGCATTATACATAGAACTTCCGCATGCTCGGACCGTTCGACCGCGACATCCGGACCTGCGGGAATAGCGCACCGGTTATCACTTTTCTATGGCGCGAGAGCGCGTTATCTCTGTCTGAATGGAAACAATGTCAGACATTTACGATCGCCTCGTCGCGGAGGGCAAGCTGCGCCATGATCCGGCGCAAGAGGCGATCATGCCCGAGTTTGAGCGTATTCGTGCTGCCTTGGCCGCGCCTGAAAAGAAGGGCTGGTTCAAAAAGGCAGCAGAACCGCCCAAGGGTCTATATATCTGGGGTGGGGTTGGCCGCGGCAAATCCATGCTGATGGATCTCTTTGCCGCCTCAGTAGACGTGCCCTGTCGGCGGGTGCATTTCCACGCGTTCATGCAAGAGGTACATGCGGGCATGCACGCGGCACGACAGGCGGGCCGAGAGGACGCGCTGGCCCCGGTGGCGGAAAAGATCATCGCCGACGTGCGCCTGCTGGCATTTGACGAGATGCAGATCACCGACATCACCGATGCGATGGTGGTAGGGCGGCTCTTTGAGGCGTTGTTCGCCGCGGGTGTGGTGGTGGTGTCCACCTCGAACCGGGTGCCGGATGATCTGTACAAACACGGGCTGAACCGGCAGCTATTCCTGCCCTTTATCAAACAGATCAAGGAACGAATGGTGGTACATCATCTGCAATCGCCCACCGATTACCGACAGGACCGCATCGCGGGCAGTCAGACCTACTTTGCGCCGGTGAATGCCGAGACACGCGCCGAAATCGAGGCGATCTGGCAGGATTTGACCGATGGGCAGGCAGAACCGCACACACTGATCGTGCAAAAGCGCGAGGTTGAAATACCTGCCTTTCACAACGGGGTGGCGCGGGCGTCATTCTATGATCTTTGCGGCAAATCACTGGGGCCGGCCGACTATCTGGCGCTGGCCGATGCTGCGCGGGTGCTGGTGCTGGAGAATATCCCGCAACTGAGCCGATCGAATTTCAACGAGGCCAAGCGATTCGTGACGCTGATTGATGCGCTATACGAAGCGAAGGTGCGGTTGATCTGCTCCGCCGCCGCCGCGCCAGAATACCTGTATGTCGAGGGCGAGGGGACGTTCGAGTTCGAGCGGACCGCGAGTCGGTTGCGGGAAATGCAGGCCGAGGATTGGGCCGCAGACTAGCGTACTGCGTAGGCCGGGCTTGAGCCCGGCTCCCTTACCGCCGCAACATCCCCGGCAGTCGCCCCAGATGGTCAATCACCCGCAGCCGAGTCGCGTCCGCAGGTGTATCCGTGCGTTCGTAAGTCCACGTCAGATCATGTGGGACATGCACGGCCCAACCGCCGGTTTCCAGCACAGGCATCACGTCAGAGCGCATGGAATTGCCCGCCATCAGCACAGCGTCTGATGCCACGCCATGACGGGCAAAGATGTCCTGATAGACCGCTGGTGTCTTGTCCGACACGATCTCGACTCCGTCAAAGAGATCCCCCAGCCCGGATTGGGCCAGCTTGCGCTCCTGATCCAGCAGATCGCCCTTGGTGATCAGCAGGACCCGGTGATCGGTGGCGACGTTGCGCACGACCTCTTCGGCATGGGGTAGCAGGTGGACGGGATGGCACAGCATGCTCTGCCCGGCATCTATCAGTTCCTTGATGACGCTGGCGGGAACGCGACCTGCGGTGACCTCGATCGCGGTTTCAATCATCGACAGGGTAAACCCCTTGATGCCGAACCCATATTGCCCGAGGTTTCGCATCTCAGCGCGGTGCAACCGTTCGGTCAGGTCGCTGGTGTCGGCATAGTCGGCCAGAAGGCTTGCGAATCTTTCTTCGGTCAGGCGAAAGAACTGTTCATTCTGCCATAGCGTATCATCGGCATCAAAAGCGATAATCGACAGATCTCGCCTCAATAGGTTGGCTCTGCATGGCGCTGCCCCTTTTCACCTCTGCCCAAGTGGCTATATAGACACCGCACACTGCCCCACGTCGAGAGATGATGCACATACACACGCACATATTGGCCGGCCCGGAAAACGACGATGACAGCGATGCGTCGGTCGTCGTGGCCACGCGTCCCCGGACCAAGCGGCCGCCACTATACAAGGTGCTGCTGCTGAACGACGACTATACCCCGATGGAGTTCGTCGTCGCGGTGTTGGAGCGGTTTTTCGGTATGACCCACGCGGAGGCGTTCGAGATCATGCTGACCGTCCATAAAAAGGGTGTGGCTGTTGTCGGGGTTTTCAGTCACGAGATCGCCGAGACCAAAGTGGCGCAGGTGATGGATTTCGCCCGCCAGCATCAGCATCCTCTGCAATGCACGATGGAAAAAGAGTAATTCGCGCTATGCACCCCAGATTGTCCTTGTCGCAGGAAAGCGGCCTTACCCTGTCGGATGCGGCGCGCATTGCCGTCTTTGCCCCGCGGGCGGGCATGGACCTGTCGCCGCTGGAAGCCGACCAGTGCCATGTGATTACCGGGATGCGCCCCGATTTCGAGGATTTCGAAGCGCGCGGGTTTCGCTGTGATGTGATGCCAGAGGGCCGGTATGATGCGGCGGTTGTAATGATCCCACGGGCCAAGGCCGAGGCGCGCGCCCTGATCGCGCTGGCGGCGTCGGTCACCGATGGACCAGTGGTGGTGGATGGCACCAAAACCGATGGAATCGAATCGGCGCTGAAGGACATGCGCAAGCGCGCGGCAGTTTCCGGCCCGATCAACAAGGCACATGGCAAGCTGTTCTGGTTCGACGCAAGCGTGGCGGACCTTGCCGACTGGGTACCCGCTGCGCCCGCGCCGGTTGAGGCGGGTTTCATGACCGCGCCGGGCGTGTTTTCCGCTGACGGGATTGATCCCGCGTCACGCTTTCTGGCCGAGCATCTGCCGCAGCAGATCGGTGCGCATGTGGTCGACCTAGGGGCGGGCTGGGGTTACCTGTCGTCCCGAGTGCTGGAGCGCGAAAAGATCGCACGCGTCGATCTGGTCGAGGCCAATCATGCGGCGCTGGAGTGTGCGCGGCGGAACGTGACGGATGAGCGGGCACACTTCCACTGGGCCGATGCGCTGCGTTGGCAACCGGATACGCGCCCTGATGCGGTGATCATGAATCCCCCCTTTCATATAGGACGCGACGCTGACCCGAAGCTGGGGGCCGCGTTTATCGCCGCGGCGGCCGCCATGCTAAAGCCGCAAGGGCAGCTATGGCTGGTCGCGAACAGGCATTTGCCCTACGAACGTGATCTGGTCGGTGCCTTTGCCGAATGCAGCGAGGTTGCGGGCGATACCAAGTTCAAGCTGCTGCACGCACGACGTCCCACTCGCCAGCGGCGCTGAATTGGCTTAGCGTTCTTCACGCAGAATCACGTCACGAGGACCTGCACCATGTCATTCTCTATTTCCGGTAAAACTGCGATCGTCACGGGCGGTGCCAACGGTATCGGCCTCGCCATCGGGCGCCATTTTGCCGACAAGGGTGCGAATGTCATGTTCGCCGACATGGATGAAGAGCGGCTAGCGGCCGAGTTCGGAGAGGTCGGAGATGGCGATTCGATGCGATATTTCGCCGGTGATCTGCGCGAGAAGCTGACCTTGGCGAATCTGTTGTCGGCCACGCTGGACGCCTTTGACAGTGTTGATATCCTGATCAATGCATCGCGACAGCTGGTTATTTCGGACCCGCTGAACCCTGATGACGACGGTGTGGAAGAATCGCTCGCCCAGAACCTGATGACGGCTTTGCGGCTAAGCCAGTTGGTGGCGAAACGCATGATCAAACAATCCAAGGATCAAGAGGACGGCCCGGCGGGATCAATCGTGAACCTGTCATCAATTGCGGCGCGGCGCACGCACCCTGATCTGCTGGCCTATTCGATTTCGACAGCGGCTCTGGATCAGCTGACGCGATCCATGGCGGTTACGCTGGCACCGCATCGTATCCGGGTGAACGCGCTGGCATTCGGATCGGTGATGAGCGCGTCCCTGAAAGAGGCGTTGAAGGACAATGGCGACTATCGCGCGGATATCGAGGCACATACGCCATTGGGGCGCGTGGCGTCGCCGTGGGAGTTGTCCGAGGCGGCGCAATATCTGGCCAGCGACAGCGCGGCCTTTATGACCGGGCAGATCCTGACAGTGGATGGTGGGCGCTCGTTGCTTGATCCGGTGGCGGCACCCGCACATTAGGGTTGCTCATTCGCCCGGAAGGGCATCATTGGATTGAGTGGACAAGGGGGCATCGTGGATTTTACCGCAGAAAAACAGCGCGCCAGCGGCTGGTTCCGGCAGTTGCGAAACGAAATAGTAAGTGCATTCGAGGCGCTGGAGGACAGCCACGCCTCTGGACCACTGACAAATGCGCCTGTGGGTCGTTTCGAAGTGACAGAGACGCGCCGCGCATCAGATGACGGTAGCGATGCGGGTGGCGGCCTGATGAGCGTGATGCGCGGCGGGCGCGTCTTTGAAAAGGTCGGCGTCAACGTGTCAGAGGTTTATGGCCAGTTGGGCGAGGCCGCGCAGCGATCAATGGCGGCACGTGGGGTGCCGGGTATGGCGGATGATCCCAGCTTCTGGGCGAGCGGTATCAGTCTGGTGGCACATATGCAGAACCCGCATTGCCCGGCGGTCCATATGAACACCCGCATGTTTTGGACCCCGCACGCGTGGTGGTTCGGCGGCGGGTCCGATCTGAACCCGTGCATCGAATATGACGCGGACACGGCGCATTTCCACCATACGCAACAGGCGCATCTGGACCCGCATGGGGTGGATATCTATCCCGCGCTAAAGGCGTGGGCGGATGAGTATTTCTATATCCCGCACCGCAAACGCGCGCGCGGTGTTGGCGGTATTTTCATGGATGATCGCAACAGTGGTGACTGGCAGGCAGATTTCGCCCTGACACAGGATATCGGACGCGCATTCCTGCCGGCCTTTGTGCCGCTGATTGAAAAGCGGCGCGTGCAGGACTGGAGCGACGCGGACAAGGACGCGCAACTGGTGCATCGCGGGCTCTATGCAGAATACAATCTGGTTTATGATCGTGGCACCAAATTCGGACTGGCAACGGGGCATGATGCCAACGCTGTGCTGATGTCCCTGCCGCCGATGGCCAAGTGGGTGTGATTGTCTAATCCCGCATTTGCAGATCGACCCAAACCATGCGGTGGCGGCTGGCTGTTGCTGCGGCGGTGCCCTCTGGCGTGTCCTCGGCTGGCCAATAGATGCCGGATGCCGCGATCTGCCAGTCACGAGAGGGTAAGATATAGCTGACCCGCAAATGGCCGGGTTCGGGGCCGGGCCATGCGACGGTATCAAGTCGCGGATCGGTCTGGTGGCCGGGTATATCGGGTGCGGGACCGGCGCGCACCGGGCGCGGATCGATCAGGCGCGGGTCATCCAGAAGGTCGCGAATGCCCGCCTTGCGCCCTTCACCGTCCAGCGGATCCTGATTGGTCACACCTGCCAGCACGTAGCGCCGCGCGGGTGCAGGCCCGAATGCCCCGTCGAGGTAGAGCTGCCAGAACCGCAGCTGATCGCGGTTGCGTAGACCATTGCGATCCTCCGGGCCGTCAAAGACGGGCGCGCTGGCGTGGAAGGTCAACAGATGCAGTCTGCCGCGCGGGTGGCGAACCGGCACCACCCATTGCGCTACGGATGCCAGCCGCAATGCTGCCTGCACCTGAGCGGATGGAAAAGGCTGGCTGTTTTTCCGGGGCAGCGTGGCGCCGGGCAGATCACGCCAGAGCAACGTACTGAAATCTTGCGCAGCTTCGGCGTCCAGCGCAAATCGGGACAGGATCGCCATACCTCCCTCGCCTGCGAATCGGCCAAAGCCTTGGGCATCCTCCGGTTCGGCCAGGCGGCCATCGCCATCCTGATCATGGCCGGTTTGCCAGCCGGTATTGGGTCGCCGTGCGAACACATAAGGATAGTCCTGTCCGGCTTTGGATATCTGCTGTCGCAACGCATCCAGTGCGCGCAGTTCCAGATCGTAATCCACCCCCTGAAGCAGTAGAATATCCGGCGCGACGGCGGTCACCACCTGTATCAACGCGGCCACCTGTGGGTCTCGTCCCTGTTCGATATCGCGCAGCAGCAGGCCGGGACCATCGCGCGTCAGTTCAGCGTTGAGCGTGGCAATGCGCAGGGTTTCTGCCTGTGCCCATGGGATGCAGAGCAGTCCGGTAAGAAGTGCTGCAATCAGACGGGTTGCAGACCGTCCTTTGCATCGGCTTCGGCGCGGGCGTAGGCGCGGCGGCGTTTGGCGGTGATCAGCTCGGCGATGCGATTGGTCGCGATGCCACGCATGATCATACTGGCGGGAACAAAGGACCATGCACATGTCATCCAGATCAGGCTTTGCGGTCCAAGCAAGTCGAAATGATTGAACAGCCTCGACATCACCAGAACCGCCGCTGGCAGCAAGAATGGCAGCAGAAAGCCTAATGAAATGTTAATGGCGGCGTCCCGGTTGAGGCGCTCGACCACGTCGCCACCGCCGGTCGGATCAAAGAGGGGCAGGTTCAGCCAGACATTGAACGCCTGACGACGCACGGGCCAGCCCCAGAGGCGCACCAGACCAACAAAGGCGAGTACCATTGTGATAGACAGCGCATAGCTGAGCCCGGCATAGATGCGTAGCAGGTCGATCGTCTGCACATCCGAATTGCTGGGCAACAACACCAGCAACAGGCGGATGGGAGAATAGGGAAAATCCAGCGCATGACCGATGCTGCGGCCGATCCCTGTTAGCAGAATGGTCCAACTGCCCGGGTCAGACATGCCGCGCGCAATCAGGGACATGATCAGAACCGTCAGCGCGATAAAGCCGAATTTCAACCGATTGTAAGGGGGAGCAAACCGGAAACCGACGATGCTTGGGCATTGGCCGTGATATTCGATAAAGACCAGAGCACCGGCCAAGAGGGCCAGAATGACCACGGTCTGTGCCGTGTCCGATGCAACCGATGGCAATACCAATGAAGGTATCATCAACAATATCGTCACCAGAAACGCACGCAAAACGGCGCTAGTAAGCTGTGTAATCACTGCTCGATCCCTTCAACTTGGCCAGTCACGATACGATGCCGCAACTTTGTCCCAACTTGATCCCGCTCATTTTGGCGGTATGCCTCATTTATGTCTTATTCTTGCCGTGTTTCCGGCACCGTCTCAAGAATTTGCTGGGCTTACCCGAGGTCAATTGCGATTTTGGTCGCGAAACTGGTGCGCGATTGCATCAATCACTGATTGTTCGGGAGGTATAAAAAGACACAAACACAAGATGTTGGTGTAATCTGTTAATGCGTCACAATAGGGTATTTTCCTGCCCAGCGAGTGCCAGACAGGAAAAAGAGCATGTTCAGACCCAGGGACGCATGGTCCCGGCGGTGGCCTCAAAACTGTCGATGGCAGCGCTTTTTTCCATCGTCAGGCCGATGTCGTCCAAGCCTTCAAGCAGGCAGTGTTTCTTGAACGGATCAACTTCGAACGCGATTACATCCCCATCAGATGTTGTCACGGTTTGCGCCTCCAGATCGACCTCGATCCGCGCGTTCGAGCCTTTCTGGGCCTCGGTCATCAGGATGTCGACCTGTTCCTGTGGCAGAGCGATCGGCAGGATACCGTTCTTGAAACAGTTGTTGTGAAAGATATCCGCAAAGCTGGGCGCGATGACGCAGCGAATGCCGAAATCCTTGATCGCCCAGGGCGCATGTTCACGCGACGAACCGCAGCCGAAATTATCGCCTGCCACCAGAATTTCGGCGTCACGATAGGCCGGTTGGTTCAGTACGAAATCGGGGATTTCCTGACCGTCATCGTCATAGCGCATCTCGTCAAAGAGATTCACGCCCAGCCCTGACCGTTTGATCGTTTTCAGGAACTGCTTGGGGATGATCATGTCGGTATCGACGTTGATCAGCGGCATCGGTGCGGCGACGCCGCTGAGTTTTTCGAACTTGTCCATTACATCATCTCCCGAACATCGGTGAGTTTTCCGGTCACGGCTGCCGCTGCTGCCATTGCGGGTGACATCAGGTGGGTGCGTCCGCCGCGCCCCTGACGGCCCTCGAAGTTACGGTTCGAGGTGGCGGCACAGCGTTCGCCGGGCGACAGCTGATCCGGGTTCATCGCGAGACACATCGAACAACCGGCAAGCCGCCATTCAAATCCGGCCTCAATAAAGATATCTGCCAGTCCTTCTTCTTCTGCTTGTGCGCGCACAAGGCCCGAGCCGGGCACGATCATGGCGCGCAGTCCTTCCTTGATCTTCTTGCCTTTCAGGATGGCGGCAGCGGCGCGCAGATCCTCGATCCGGCCATTGGTGCACGAACCGATAAAGACAGTGTCGATCTCGACCTCGTTCAGCGGAGTGCCGGGCGTCAGGCCCATGTAGTCGAGGCTGCGTTGCGCCGCGCCAACCTTGCCACCTGTGAAATCAGACGCTGCGGGAACAGAGGCCGTGATCGGCAGAACGTCCTCTGGCGAGGTACCCCATGTCACGACCGGCGCGATGTCTTCGCCGCGGATTGTGATCACCTTGTCCCAATGGGCGTCATCGTCAGAATAGAGTGTTTTCCACCATGTCAGCGCCGCCTCCCATGCCGCGCCCTTGGGGGCGTGCGGGCGGCCCATGCAGTACTCAAACGTCTTTTCATCCGGCGCGATCAGGCCCGCGCGTGCGCCGCCCTCAATCGCCATGTTGCAGACGGTCATGCGGCCTTCCATGCTGAGATCGCGGATCGCCTCGCCACAGTATTCGATCACGTAACCGGTGCCACCGGCAGTTCCGGTCTTGCCGATCACGCTCAGGGTGATGTCCTTGGCGGTCACACCGGGGCTGAGCTTGCCGGTGATTTCGACTTTCATGTTCTTGGATTTTTGCTGAATCAGCGTCTGGGTCGCCAGCACATGTTCGACCTCGGAAGTGCCGATGCCGTGCGCCAGCGCGCCGAATGCGCCATGTGTCGCGGTGTGACTGTCGCCGCAAACGACGGTCATGCCGGGCAGGGTCCAGCCCTGTTCTGGTCCGACGATATGCACAATACCCTGCCGCACGTCGCTGACGGGGTAGTAGTGGATGCCGAAGTCGCGGGCGTTCTTGTCCAATGCCTCGACCTGAACGCGGCTGTCCTCGGTCATGGTGGCGGCGTTGGCGCGGTCCAATGTGGTGGGCACGTTGTGGTCCGGCACGGCGATCGTCTTGTCCGGCGCGCGCACGGTGCGGCCGGTCATGCGCAGCCCCTCAAAGGCTTGCGGGCTGGTCACTTCGTGGACCAGATGCCGGTCGATATAGAGCAGGCAGGTGCCGTCGTCGGCTTCGTGTACCAGATGGGCATCCCAGATTTTATCATAGAGCGTCTTGGGGGACATGGGTCCTCTCCCGTATGTTTTCAGATGGAATTCAGGCGTGGTGACATGGGACTGCGCGCCTCATAGGCGTGCGAGTATGCTCAACGTTGCGCCAAAAAACCGCCAAGGCAGGCGCGCGCGGTCGTCCATGTCTATAATGCGTGTCATACAGGGTCAGATATAGACCTTGTCTGAGTCTCGCAAGAGGCCAGACATACCGTAGAAATCGCAGATGACGCCCGCAGCGCGGCGTGATAGGTCAGCCCCATGAGCCAGATGCCCACACGTGACGACATCCTGCAGTGGATCTCGGACAACCCGACCCTCACCTCGAAACGCGATATTGCCAAGGCCTTTGGAATCAAAGGTGCGGCGCGGATCGACCTGAAACGCCTGCTGAAAGAACTGGAAGCCGAAGGGCATCTGGAAAAGCGCAAGAAGACGTATCGCGATCCTGATCGCCTGCCGCCTGTCAGCGTGCTGCAAGTGGCGGAACCGACGCCGGATGGCGATCTGTTGGCGCGTCCGCTGGAATGGCAGGGCAGCGGTGTCGAGCCGGTTGTCCTGTTGGTCCCACGCGCCAGTGATCCGGCGATGGCCCCCGGCGACCGTATTCTGGCCCGTCTGCAAGAGGTGTCTGGCGAGGCGCATCATTACGAGGCGCGGTTGATTCGACGGATCGGGACCAACCCACGCAAGGTGCTGGGCGTGTTTCGCAAAGGCAGCGAAGGTGGGCGTATCCTGCCCATCGACAAGGGCGACGGCAAGGAATGGCTGGTGCCAGAGGGGGCCACGGGCGGGGCCAAGGACGGCGAACTGGTGGAGGCCGAGCAATCAGGCCCCAAGGATCGCATGGGCCTGCCGCGTGCACGTATTCTGGCGCGGTTGGGCGATCCTAGCGCGCCGCGTGCCGTATCGCTGATCGCGATTCACCAGCACGGCATACCGGATGATTTTCCTGATGCGGTGATTGCAGAGGCAGACGCCCAGAAGCCTGCGGGCCTGAAGGGGCGCACCGATTTGCGGGACATGCCGCTGATCACCATTGACCCATGGGATGCGCGCGACCACGATGATGCGTGTTACGCCCATGCCGATGATGACCCGAAAAACGAGGGCGGCCATGTTATCTGGGTCGCCATCGCGGATGTTGCGCATTATGTGACACCCGGTTCGGCGCTGGATGGCGAGGCGCGCAAGCGCGGCAACTCCAGCTATTTTCCGGATCGCGTGGTGCCGATGCTGCCGGATCGGCTGTCGGGTGATCTGTGTTCGCTGCACGAGGGTGTGCCGCGCGCCTGCATAGCGGTGCGCATGGTGGTGAACGCACAGGGCGAGAAGATCGGGCAGAAATTCGTGCGTGGTCTCATGCGCTCTGCCGCATCGCTGAATTACCAAGAGGTGCAGGCCGCGATGGACGGCGCGCCGAATGACAAATGCGGTCCGTTGATGGATGACGTGATCGCGCCGCTTTATGCTGCCTATGATGCGCTGAAAACGGCGCGCAAGAACCGGCAGCCGCTGGATCTGGACCTGCCGGAACGCAAGGTTGAGCTGAGCGAGGAAGGCGAGGTGCTGAGCGTGAATTTCAGCGATCGGCTGGATGCGCACAAACTGATCGAAGAATTCATGGTGCTGGCCAATGTCGCCGCTGCCGAAGTGTTGGCGGCCAAGAAGTCACCATTGCTGTACCGTGTTCACGAAGAACCGCCAGAAGAAAAACTGGATACACTGCGCGAAGTGGCCGAGGCGGCGGGGCTGACGCTGGCCAAGGGACAGGTGCTGAAAACGCACCACATCAATCATCTGCTGCGCGGTGCGGCGGGCACCGACCATGCAGAGCAGATCAACATGAGCACCCTGCGCGCCATGACGCAGGCCTATTATGCGCCCAGTAACTTTGGGCATTTCGGACTGGCGCTAAAAGCTTATGCGCATTTCACGTCGCCGATCCGGCGTTATGCGGACCTGATCGTGCATCGCGCGCTGATTACGGCGCATGGCTGGGGTGATGACGGGCTGACGCCGGGCGATGAGGATCGGCTGGAGGCGACGGCGCAGCATATCTCCGAGACTGAACGGCGCAGTATGATGGCTGAACGCGACACCAATGATCGCTATCTGGCGGCGTTCCTGAGTGAGCGGGTTGGCGAGGAGTTCAGCGGACGCATCAGCGGCGTGGCAAAGTTCGGCGTCTTTGTCCGGCTGGATGAAACCGGCGCGGACGGATTGATCCCGATCCGCAATCTGGGGCGCGAGTATTTCCACTTTGACAAAGAATCCAGCACGCTGATGGGGTCTGACACTGGCCGGGTGATCGGGTTGGGTCAACGGGTGACGGTCAAGCTGGCGGAGGCCGCGCCGGTGACGGGTGGTATCGCGCTCGACCTTATTACGATCGAGGGCAAGGCGGCCACGCGTGGGCCGTCGGGCGGGCGTGGCAAACCGCCCAAGCGCAAGCTGGGCGCAGCCAAACGCAAGGCGGCGAAGGTGAAGAAGAAAGTGAAGCGTACCCGGCGATAATGCCGGGTGCGGCGCTCAGGCCGGGCCGGTGATCATGTTCACATGGCCCATCTTGCGACCCGGTTTGACCTCTGCCTTGCCATAGAGATGCAGCGCGGCGGTGCCGTCTTTGGCCAGATCCGGCACGCGGGCCATGTCGTCGCCAATCAGGTTCTCCATCACCACATTTGCATACCGGGTGCCACCGCCCAGCGGCCAGCCAGCGACGGCGCGGATGTGTTGCTCGAACTGGTCGACGGTACATCCGTTTTGGGTCCAGTGACCTGAATTATGCACGCGTGGGGCAATCTCGTTCACCACGAGGCCATCGCCGGTCACGAACAGCTCCACCCCCATCACGCCGACATAGTCCAGCTTGTTCAGGATTTGCGCGGCCAGCAGGACCGCATCAGTGCGCTGCGACGCGTTCAGGCGGGCAGGGATGGTGGTGGTGCGCAGGATGCCTCCTTCGTGGACGTTTTCGCCGGGGTCATAGCAGGCCACATCACCGCCAAGCCCGCGCGCGGCGATCACTGATACTTCATAGTCAAAATCAACGAAGCCTTCGTAGAGTGATGGTGCGCCGTTCATCGCGGCCAATGCCGCCTCGGCCTCGTTCGGGTCGGTGATCCGTGCCTGCCCTTTGCCGTCATAACCAAACCGGCGTGTTTTCAGGATTGCCGGCAGGCCGATTTCGGACATGGCCTGCGTCACGTCTACGCCATCATCCACGGCCGCAAATGGCGCGGTTTTCAGGCCCAGATCGTTCAGGAATGCCTTTTCCACCAGCCGGTCCTGACTGACGCGCAGCGCCTTGCGGTTGGGTCGGACGGGGTTGAGTGTCTCTAGAACGTCGAGTGCCGAGGTCGGGATGTTTTCGAACTCAAAGGTGATGACATCGACGGCGGCTGCAAATGTGCGCAATGCGCCTTCGTCCTCGTATCCGGCCTGAATATGGGTGTCTGCAACATGGCTGGCGGGGCAGTCTGCGCCAGGCTCGAAAATGCAGGTTTTGAACCCCAGTCGCGCTGCCGCAACGCTGAGCATGCGACCCAATTGACCGCCACCCAGAATACCGATGGTCGCGCCCTGTTTCAGTGCTTCAGTCATCGCGTGGCTCCTGCGGGATCGAGGCCGAGAGCGCGGCACGCCACGCATCCAGCCGTTCCGCCAATCCGGGGTCGCCATTGGCAAGGATCGCGGCGGCCATCAGGCCGGCATTGGCAGCCCCCGCCGCGCCGATGGCCATTGTGGCGACGGGATAGCCGCGTGGCATCTGGACGATTGAATAGAGGCTGTCGACACCCGACAGCGCCTTGGTCTGAACCGGGACGCCGATGACCGGCACGCGGGTCTTGGACGCCATCATTCCGGGCAAATGCGCGGCACCACCCGCCCCGGCGATGATCGCTTTCAGTCCGCGACCGGCGGCCTTGGTTCCATAGTCCCACAGGCGGTCTGGTGTACGGTGGGCCGACACGATGCGTGTTTCATAGGCAATACCCAGAGTGTCGAGGATATCGGCGGCCTCTTTCATCGTGGGCCAATCCGATTGGCTGCCCATGATGATCCCTACTGTCACGTCCGGCATACTGCCCCCTCAATGTTAGAGCGCGCACTATACCCAGACGCGACGCCTAGGCAATGATGTCCGGTGTCAGACGGTCCTCAATATAGGCGATACGGTCCTTGAGACGCAATTTTTGTTGCTTGAGCCGCTTGATCGTCAGGGGGTCGCGCGCACCGCGCTCTTCCAGAGCCTGTATCGCTACGTCCAGATCACGGTGTTGGCGGCGGAATTCTATCAATTCGACGTGCAGAACGTCGTCCGATTTCATCGAAAGTTCGCCAAAGGCGTTCATAGGCCTGATTCCCCCACCCATACGTGCCGGAACACGATAGGCTGAGTTGCACGTTTCGCAAAGCCCTTGCAGGGGTGGGTACGAGTGCCCATATTCGATGACAAGCAGCAGTCGCCAAAATGGGGCTGCCGTGCATATGGACCAGTCGCTTAGCTTCAAGGACGCGTCGATGACAAAACTGACTTTGGGGGCCCACCCCTATATGCTGGGATTTGAACAGCTGGAGCGGTTGCTGGAACGCAGCGCCAAATCCGGTAACGAAGGTTACCCACCGTTCAATATCGAGCAGACCAGCGACACCTCCTATCGCATTACTCTGGCTGTGGCCGGGTTCGCCGAGAATGACATGTCGGTAACGGTCGAGGATCGGCAACTGGTCATTCGTGGTCGTCAGAATGACGACATGAGCGAGCGGGTTTTCCTGCATCGTGGCATTGCCGGGCGCCAGTTTCAGCGATCTTTTGTACTGGCCGATGGGGTCGAAGTGGGTGCTGCAATCATGGAAAACGGATTGCTGCATATCGACCTGACGCGGGCCACGCCCGAGACCGTGGTTCAGACGATCAAGATCAACAAGACACGCGCCTGAGGAGAGTAAAGTTATGGATACGAAGTATGATTTTGGCGCAGGCGAGCGGAACCGCATCGCCTATGTGCGGTCGGTCGATGTGGCTGATCTGCCCGAAGAGGTGCAGGCACAGGTGCAGGGGCTGGAGACGCTCTATGCAGTGCATAGTGCCGAGGGCGAGCGTCTGGCGCTGGTCCGTGATCGCAAGCTGGCCTTTGTGCTGGCGCGGCAGAACGATCTGACGCCGGTAACTGTACACTGAACGCACTGCTTGCGCGCACGGTGGGGTAGGCCGGGCATTTGCCCGGCATCCCCGTCCGTCCAAGCGCCATTGCGCCGCAGCGCCACAGCGCCTATCACGCGGCACTGGATGGAGAACCCCGAGTGCTGCAAGCTTCCCCCAAAATCGCCATTCTGCCCAGCAATATGAAGCTGGGCCCGCGGCCCGGTATGATACCGCTTGAGCAGCTGATCTGGCCGTTGGGGGTACCCGCAGACATTTCGGGTCACTGCCTGCGTGATCTTGATCCCGATGATCACCTGATTGTTTTCCCCCGAACGACGCTGCATTTTCGTCCCTTCTGGGGGATCCGTGCGCATATCTCGATCATGGTGATGGAGCCGCCCGCGATCCACGGCCATCACCTGCAAAAGTTGCGATGGAGCCACCGGCGATTTTACCGTGTTTTGACCTGCAACGAGACGTTGTTGGCAGCCATCCCCAATGGAATTTTCTTTGCCCACGGCAGCACATGGGTACCGGAGTGGCGCGATCTGGACGTGACCAAGACGCGGATGACGTCACTGATTGCTTCGGCGAAACGATCGCAGGAAGGGCATCAGCTACGTCATAGCGTCGCTGCGTGGGCGAATGCCAAAGGGTTGGACGTGGATACGATGGGGGGCGGATACATCCCCTTTGGTGCCAAGGCCGAAGGGCTGGCCCCGTACCGCTATTCCATCGTGATCGAGAACGTGCGCGAACCGAACTACTTTACTGAAAAGCTACTGGATGCGGTGCTGTGCGAAACTGTGCCGATATACTGGGGCTGTCCCAATATTGCTGATTTCATCGACACGAGCGGCATGATCCTGTGCCAGTGCGAAGCGGATATTCACCGCGCGGTTCAGGATGTATCCGAGGCACAGTATGAAACGCTGCGCCCTGCGCTGATCAGAGCGCAGGGGCAAGCGGATGGATGGGGTGATTACATGGGACGCGCGGCGCAGGCGGTATTGAACAGCGCGTGAGGCGGTGCAGTGGCCGGATTACGCATCCGGCCGGCAACTGTTGGTCCGGAACTAGAACGGGATCAGGAAATCGAGCGAATACAGCATCTGATCGATCTTGATCGGCCCGTTGTCAAAGTATAGCCACGAAATGCCGGGTCCACCCTGTATCAACCCAAAGTCGAACATGAACCGTGTCCCGACGTCAAAGAAGGCGCCGTCTGCCCTGCGGTAGAAATTGAAGTTGGGCACATCGACCTTGGCCTGACCGTAACCGGCGTTGGCGAACAGCATCCAGCCGAATCCGTTAAAGCCGAGGCTGCTGGCGGCAGAGGACGACAGAGCCGAAGATTGCCCGATGGGGTCGCCGAGGACCAGAACGTTCAGGCCGCCATAGACACCGTGCAGTTTTGTACGGGCGCCTCTTCCGGTCGGGGAGAACCCTCCGCCGGTTGGCACCAGATAGTTGACCTTGTTCTGCTGGGCCATGATGCCGAGCACGAAATAGGGTGTCAGCCCCCCAAAGAAACTGGACGAAGCGGCGGCCTGTGCCGCAGCGATTTCCCAGCCAAATTCGAGACGCCCGCCAGAGAATTGATTATAGTGCAGGATACCTTCTGGAGTGCCGCCGCTGCCCAGAACGTCCCAGCCGCTGTCGCCCGAAGGAAAGGTCAAGCCCAGCAACATCCAACTGGGTCCGCGCACAAATGAGGAAACCCCCGAGGATTGCGTGCTGAAACTAAGTGGTTCGGCTGGTGTGATCGCGGCGGAATTTGGTTTTGCCTGCGTGTCGGCCATGGCGAATGATGCCATCATCGCAGTACCAGCGAGCGCATTGATCAGCGTCTTTTTCAAGCTGGGCATATGTCCCTCCAATTTTGCAGTCATTGCGCCCATACCGTTGCGCTAAAATTCACCCACCCGTAATTCTGACAACATGCGCCATCTATGTCTTGAGACATAGTTCGCGAGAACAAGAGCTACTCCATACGGTGCCGTTTGCGCAAGAAATCGCTTCTTACTATGCAGTGAGAAGTTACTTCCGTTACGGAATCGACACTTATCGGCAGCCAAAAAGCGAAGATGTGCGGGGAAATATTACAAAATGAGACTTATGGTATCATTTACGCAATATGCGTGAGGTCTGAAGGTTCGCTGCCCGAATCAGCGGCCAAGTGCAGCCTTAGTGAAAGCCTCTCAGGGCCTCGGAATTGATAATAAGTGTGTTGAGCGGCGATACGGTCAGCTCTTTGGTTGCCTTCCCGGATAGCTCCGGGGGGGCTGCGCGCAGTGTCTTCAGGCATGTCAGCAGGGCATCCAGACCGCTGCGGTCCAGTTCCGGTGCAGTGGCTGCGCCGGGGCTGGGGGCATTGCCATGCGCGCCGAGAATACGGGTCGTGTCCCGAATGGTGTCGCGCAGGGTTCGCGCCGTTTCGGCGTAGTCGGTGAGCCGTGCGCCGGGCACCTGTGCATAGAGCGGACCATGATAGAGGAAATCCGCCGCAAAGAGCAGATCCGCCTCAGGCCACCAGAGTGATACACTGTCAGGCGAATGGCCGGGTGTGTGCAGCAGGGTAAGTGCAGTATCGCCCAACTGAATCGTGCTGCCAATTGGCAACCAGCCAGCAACTGCAAAGCTGGGCGGCACGCGGTCCTCGCTCTTGCCAAGAAACAGGGTCTCGGTCGGGGTCATGATCCCATCTGTGGCGCAGTCCCGCAGGATGGGCAGATCGGGCAGCACGACGGTGTCAAAGGCCAGAACGTTGCCCAGATGATCGTAGTGCATGTGCGATGGAATCACGGTCAAAGGCAGATCGGTGAGGCCTGCAACGATGGGCGCGATTTCGCCATAGTAAGAGCCGGTATCAAACAGCAGGGCGCGTTCGCCGCCGCAGATCAGGTAGCTCCAGTTTTGCTGGTGGTAATGCGGCTCGCCAATGGCATGCACACCGGACGCGACCTGTTGGACCGTATACCAATCGTTGGGTGACATCGACAGTTCCTCCACCATTTTGGGCGGTTCAGTTACTCGCCTGCTGGTACCTCGGCACCATATCCCAGTGGCGCGCTGACTTCATCGCGTGGTGCATCATCCTGTTCGGCCAGCCAACGTTCGGCTTCGAGGGCGGCCATGCAGCCCATCCCGGCAGAGGTTACCGCCTGACGATATTTCCAGTCGGTCAGATCACCGGCCGCGAAAATCCCCGGAATCGAGGTTTCGGTGCTGTCAGGATTGGTTACGACGTAGCCGCCCATATGTGTGTCCAGCACGTCCTTGACTAGTTCGTTGGCGGGGGCGTGACCGATGGCGATAAAGACACCCTTGCACGGGATTTCTGTGATCTCGCCTGTTTCTACGTGTTTCACGCGGACACCCTCGACGCCCAGCGGGTTTTCTGTGCCAACGACTTCCTCCAGTTGATGGAACCAGAGCGGCTCGATCTTGGGATTCTTCATCAGCCGGTCCTGCAAGATCATCTCGGCGCGCAATTCATCACGGCGGTGGATCAGCGTGACCTTGGAGGCGAAGTTGGTCAAGAATAATGCCTCTTCGACCGCAGTGTTGCCGCCGCCGACAACGACGATTTCCTGGCCGCGATAGAAAAATCCGTCGCAAGTGGCGCAGGCGCTGACGCCGAAGCCCTTGAACTTCTCTTCGCTGGGCAGACCCAGCCATTTGGCGCGTGCACCTGTGGCAAGGATGATTGCATCGGCTTCGTAGACCGTACCGCTGTCGGATTGGCAGACGAAGGGGCGTGCATCGAAATCAATGCTGCTGATGATATCGCCGATGATCTCACAGCCCATGGCTTTGGCGTGGGCCTCCATGCGCACCATCAGGTCGGGGCCTTGTACCTCGGTGTCACCCGGCCAGTTTTCAACTTCGGTGGTGGTGGTTAACTGGCCGCCGGGTTCGATCCCCTGAACGAGGATCGGATTCAGCATCGCACGGCTGGCATAAACACCCGCCGTGTAGCCCGCCGGGCCGGAGCCGATGATCAGAACTTTGGTCTTGCGGGTATCGGCCATTGGGCGTGCCTCTCGATCAGTCGTTGTGTGAGCGTATTGGCCTGATATAGACGCGCGTGCGCCGGGGTGAAACCCCTGCAATGCGGTCCTGTGTGTGCGTCATGCAGCGGAAGGTTGCGAAACGATGTTGCGCGGGCGCGAAACATTGTTGCGCGGCCCCTGACCCTGATGTAAGAAACGGCAATAGCGTAAACGCGAATTTCTAAAAATAGGTGCGACATGGCGACAACCCGGCTTGACCCGATCGACCGCAAAATTCTGGCCGAATTGCAGGCCGATGGCCGGATGACGAATGTGGAACTGGCCCGCCGTGTCGGCATCTCGGCGCCGCCATGCCTGCGGCGTGTGCGGACGCTGGAGGAAAGCGGATATATTCGTGGCTATCATGCCGAAGTGGATGCGCGCGAACTGGGGTTTGAAGTGCAGGTGTTTGCCTCCGTCGGGTTGCAGAGCCAAGCCGAAGCGGACCTAAGCGCGTTTGAGGCGCGCTGCCGGTCGTGGCCGCTGGTGCGCGAGTGTCACATGCTGAATGGCGAAGTGGATTTCATCCTCAAATGCGTGGCGCCGGACCTAAGCAGCTTTCAACGGTTCCTGACCGAAGAACTGACTGCTGCCGAAAACGTGGCCAGCGTCAAAACTTCGCTGGTTATTCGCGGTGCCAAGGATGAGCCGGGGGTGCCGTTCGATGTGCTGGAGGAACGGCTGACCAAAGAGGCTTGACTACAGGGCCTCAGGCGTCCGGCTCAGGCGACATTTAGTCCGTTTTGTGATCGCAGCGGCGCGCGCGGATGGGCAAGGCTGCCGAAATCCACGGGCTTACGGATATGCGGGAAAAGCCCGATAAACTGCGCCAGATCATCATATGTCATTGACTGGTCAAAGCCGGGTCCGGGGTGGAACGTCTCGACCGAGAGTCCGGCGGCAGTAATCGTCGCGTGACGCGGGAGCAGCAGATGGTACATCTGAACTGCGCTGGGCGGGCGCAATTCGATAACCTGCATACCATCCAGCATGTCACGCACGGGGCGCAGGCTCTGATCCCGCCGGCCGGGGGTGCGTTGTAGAATGCGTGCGCCGGGTCCGGTCATAAGATCGGTCATCGGACGCGCCATCCCTAACGCTTCGGCCATGATCCGGAACAGGCGCGGACCGGACTCACCGAAGGCACACGCGTCAGGGCGCAACGTCATCGCACCGACCCACAAGAGCGGCGATGGGCCACGTTCGTTGGTTATCAGCTTCATTCCGGGGCTGAGGTCCTCGACCGCAACAGGGCCTTGGGTGGTTGCGATCAGGGTCCCGCGTGCAAAGGCGGAAAACGCATCAAGGAAGGGTGCGGTCGCCGGGGCACGATGTCGCGCGGACCCGATTTGACCGTCGCCGCACAGGTACTGCACGTCATATCCGATCATTGGCTGCGCACGCTCAGCACGCATCCCGCGCAGGGAGGTATATTCTTCGGCGAAGCCTGCTTCGGCTCGCATGGCGCTGACCAGATTCAGCGCAGAGGGGGTGTAGACCATGTTGTGTTACCCTTTTGAGGTTGTCACAACCGCGTCGGCCCCCACCGACAACGACAGATGGACAAGTGTCGCCTGCATGTCATTGCAGACAAAATAGGTGTTAATCGCGCGGATCGTCAATTAATTGCCAACATTGCTTGCATGAATGGGGTCAATCCTGTGTTCGTTGCAATCATTGTTGCTGCTTCGTGGACGGGATTGCCACATTGCGATTCGCGGGCGTTCCTGCCGGGGCGTGCCAGCAAACGCGGGATAGGAAAGTGAGGCCGCCCAAAACAAGGGGCGACCCCACATGAAGTTCAACCCGATGCACTCGTAAAAAACTCTTTTTTGACATTGCGACACTCAGGCCCTGCGCAGTTGATTGGGCGCGTCATCGCACATGCGGATCGCAACATTCTGGCGGTTCCCGCGGCGGAACGGCATCTGGGGCAATTCTGTCCGGCTGGTGGCGAGAACGGATTTCATCCAGCGTTTTTGTTTCATCTTCATCTGCCTTGTCTCCTCAAGATTGCCCGCCGTGCAGGTCTGCTGTTTGTCTGAGGATCAATATGACAAGGCTTTGAGGCCAAGGTTTGGCGGTTCGTCTTTATTTCGAAAAGCGATCCAAATTTTTCGCCCTTATCATCTGATAAAAATGTAAGGCGTTGAAATGTATCAATTATAATCCATAGATTGACGCGGTATCTGAGTCACGTAATGCACGTATGAGGTGAATTGGGGCAAATGCGGGATGGTATCGCCGCTGTTTTGCCTAAATCGGACATTTTTTGACATAGCGCCGATCCCGCGCGGCGCCCAAACACCCATGCGGATCAACGCGGCGTCGGAAACGGAAGCCGCAATCAGAGCCTGATTGCAGCAATCAGACGCCCGTAATCGACCTCGCCCAGATGTGTTGCGCGGCGGAAGGAATAGAACCGCTCGGAATCGCCATAGGTACAATGGCGCGTCCATTCCGCATGGCCGACGCCTGCGGTACGCAACCGATGCAGGCCGAACCCTGTGAGGTCGAAATGCATCCGGTCGCCTGATCCGCCAGCAAAGAAACGGGAATAGTCCGTGTCCTCAGCCAGAAAGGTATCCAGAAACTCGGGGCCTACCTCGTAGGCGGCTTGACTGATTGCGGGGCCGATAACGGCAGACACGTTGCCGCGATCTGCGCCAAGACCTTCCATTGCATCAAGCGTCGCCTCCAGCACACCGTCCAGCGCGCCACGCCATCCTGCATGCGCCGCACCGATGACGCCGGCAGTCGGGTCGGCAAACAGGACCGGTTGGCAATCCGCAGTCAGAATACCAAGCGCCACTCCCGGTGTGCGCGTGGCCATTGCGTCGGCACGGGGGCGTTCGGTGAGCGGTCCGTCGACGATGGCCACGCTCGCAGAGTGAACCTGATGCACAGTGAGAAGGTGATCGTCGGGTACTTCCATCGCAGCGGCGACGCGGGCCCGGTTGATGGAAACGATTTCGGACTGGTCAGAAGATCCAATACCGCAGTTCAGCCCGCGAAAGATGCCTGATGACGCGCCACCCTTGCGGGTGAAGAAGCCGTGGCGCAGCGGTGTCAGGCTATCGGCGGTCAAAATCTCCAGTGTCATTGTGTGCATCCGGGTGGAGGGGTGGCATCTTTGGGATAAAGGGCCATCACCTTAAAGAGCGTCCCCATTTCCTCTGGGTGGGTCAAGCGCCTATGTGCGGCGATATGGGCCTCCAGCGCCGCACCGCGCATGCCGTTGGCCAACGTCTGTGCGCGCGGTGTGATCCCGAGTCGTTCCAGAAACACACCTTGCGGGATGAGGCGGCTATGCGCCGCAGGGGCGGCTGATTGTGCCAGCGCCTCGAAATCCACATGTGCGGTCAGATCGGCATTGCCCGGTGCTGCCAGCGGATCAGTCGGGGCATGGCCGCTGAGTGCCTGAAAGGTATCGCCGAGCGTGTGCCAATCGCCATAATCCACGATCAGCGCTGCGCCGCCATGGGTCGCGATGCGGTGGCCGATCTGATTGGCAATGCTTGTGCCAAGTGGGCAAAGCTCGACAATATCGCCATCATTGGTGTCTGCCAGTCGATGTTCCAGCGCAGGCACAGGCAGGCACGCGCCCAGCCCGAAAGTGAGCGTGCCGTTCTGCTGGCCGACACAGCATTCGCGCCATCCTGACCCGTCTCGCTGCATTTGCCGGATTGGGAGGGCATCGAAAAACTCGTTCGCGACCAAAAATATCGGCAGATCGGGTACATCCTCCAGCCGATCGTGCCAGTCCACGGATGTGCCTTGCAGGGTTTCGTGCTGAACGGCGCGCAGGGTCGGGGATGCCTCGACCAGATGCACCTGTGCCGCGGCCGTAAACCCTGGCACTTTTGCCGCAGCGCGCAACATGTCGGCCATCAATGTTCCGCGCCCCGGTCCCAGCTCTGTCAGGGCAAATGCAGATGGCGCGCCCTGATCCAGCCATGTCTGGGCGATCGACAGACCAAGCAATTCACCGAACATCTGGCTGATTTCAGGTGCGGTGATGAAATCGCCCGCGGCCCCCAGCGGGTCGCGCGTGGCGTAATACCCGTGATCGGGGTGCATCAGGCAGGTTTGCATGTAGTCTGCCAGTGGTATCGGTCCGGTCTCGGCTATCTGTGCGATCAGGTGCCGGTAGAGCGGTGTCATGGGGCGGCGCTCTTGTTTCGTCGCGCCAGTACGATCAGGCCCGCGCCCACGATGACCATCGGCAGCGACAAGAGTTGCCCCATGCTGAGGCCTGCGCCGCCGATCTGTAGAACATAACCCATCGGGTTATCTGCGCTGATGAATTGTGCATCTGCCTGACGCGCAAATTCGACAATGAAACGGCCCAATCCGTAGCCGATAAAGAAAACGCCCGCCACTACCCCCGGCGTTTTCAGCGCGCCGCGACGGTAGACGAGCCACAGCAGGATCACGCCCAGCAGCAGCCCTTCCAGAAGGGCCTCGTAGAGTTGCGAGGGATGGCGCGCGCAGAGTGTCAGGACGTCGGCGCAGTTCTGTGCTGCCGCGCCGGGAAATGCCACGCCCCATGGCAGGTCGGTCGGCCGCCCCCAAAGCTCTGCGTTGACGAAATTCGCGAGCCTGCCAAGGAATATGCCGATAGGGGCAACCATGCACATCACATCTGCGATGGACAATGGGCGGATACCGTGCCGGGCGGCAAAGAGGAAATTGACCGCAACAACACCCAGAAGCCCGCCGTGGAAGGACATGCCGCCCTGCCAGACCATTAGGATTTCGGCCGGATTCTGAAGGTAATAGAGCGGTTGGTAAAACAGGACGAACCCGATCCGCCCCCCCAGTATGACGCCGAGTATGACCCAGAACAGCAGATCATCGACCTGCTTCTCATCAAGCGCGGGGGTATCGTCCGGCCACAGATGTGCGCGCCGCGTGGTGTCCACAATGATACGCCAGCCAGCGACCAGCCCGGTGATGTAGGCCAGCGCGTACCAACGCAGCGCGAATTCCATCCCAAAGACAGAAATAGAGAAGATCTCGGGAGAGAGATCGGGGAAGGGGATCATAGCCAGCATTTCGCCCCGTCTTGCCCATTCTGTGCGGGTGAAGTCAACCTTGTGGCGCGCGGCTCTGCGCCCCATATAGGGGACAGACGCAAAGCCGGAGAAAAACACGATGCAGACCCGCAACAAAGTGCTCGATGATATTTCGCAACTGATGACCAACGCAATGGGCGTGGCGCAGGGTGCCAAGCAAGAGGCCGAAACCGCGATGTCCTCGGTGGTGGATCGCTGGCTGGCTGATCGCGATTTCGTCACCCGCGAAGAGTTCGACGCGGTGCGTGCTATGGCGCAGAAAGCCCGTGAGGAGAACGAAGTGCTTAAGGCGCGGCTGGATGCGCTGGAAGGCAAGACGACCCCGTAACTGTGTTCTGAACGGTCTGATCCGTTCGAGCCGCGTTGGGGGGACCCGCGTGGATGATCTGCTAAAATCTTCCGTAAGTTTGATTTGACTTGTTCCTTGCCTGCTCGCAGGCTTGGAAAAACGCGGCGCAATTTCAGTAATTTACACCTTATGCGCGGGCGTTTTTGTTCGTGATCTTGTCAAGGTTGTAACATGATCGGAAAAACATGGCATTGGTGCGGCGCAGACGGGCAACCTGCCCAGGCGGACCGGTCTCGTGCCGGATGATCTGGAGACAGAGTTGCGCAAGGTCAAGAGTGCCTTGGCCAAGGCCCGCGCGTTAAGGACGATCATCAAGGAAGCCCCTGAACAACTGCGCCGAGACGCAGCTATCATTACCTACACCCGGATCATCGACGATCTGATCCAGCGCTTGCATAGGCTCGATGAAGCGGGGGTTTTCGACCGGATGCTTGCCCAAGCAATACTGGACGACCTGAGCGCCTGAACGTGTGCTGCATATTGATGGCTTTGATCATGCGTCCACAACTTATTGCGGTTATCCACAACAAATTGCTTTACAGGATGAATCGGGTGCCTCACCATATCTGGTAAGGGCGTGGGGAATAGCCCCCGCCCATAGAGCAGGCACCTAGCGGTTGAGGCGCAATCCACCCCGACCGCAAAGCAAAAAACCAACGAGGTGGCACCGTGGCATTGTCCGAGCAGTACCTACAGGAAGACCTTCATCCCATCGATATCGTCGAACATCTGGCAGAGCACAACGAATGGGACTTTGACCGGATCGGAGACGATCAGATCGCCATGGCTGTTGAAGGCCAGTGGCGGACCTATTCGATCACGCTGGCGTGGTCGGCCTATGATGAGACGCTGCGCCTGATCTGCACCTTTGAGATGGAGCCGCCGGAGGACAAGCTGCCCGGCCTTTATCACATGCTCAATGAGGTGAATGATCAGTGTTGGGCTGGGGCGTTTACATATTGGCTGGAGCAAAAGCTGATGGTGTATCGCTACGGATTGGTGATGGCGGGCGGACAAGAGGCAAGCCCGGAACAGATCGATACGCTGATCACCGCCGCCGTGATGAGTGCCGAGCGGTATTATCCGGCCTTTCAGCTGGTTGTCTGGGGGGATCGCAATCCGCGCGACGCCATGCAGGTGGCAATTGCCAAGACATACGGGCGCGCCTGAGCGACCGGAAGCGTGACCGGAATGAGTGCCTGCGGCACTCTGTAAGCCATGATTGAGGGGAAGCCCCCCGAGATGGTGTTCGCCAGTAAATGCGTGATGCGCTGTGTGGTTCGTGCGAAACTTTGCCGTCTGGGCGATCTAACGTTGCCCAGCGGAATCGCGCGGCGTAACACTGGCAAGGAACAGACACGCATTACGAGAGGCGCGGAATGGACATGAATTTTGTGGCCGAAAAGGGTCTTGTGCTGCTGGGTTGTGGCAAGATGGGATCGGCGATGTTGCAGGGCTGGTTGTCTGATGGGCTGCCACCGGCATCGGTCTGGGTGATTGATCCGCATCCTTCGGACTGGTTGCGCGGCACCGGGGTACAGATCAACGCGGATTTGCCGACGGCACCGGGGATCGTTCTCATTGCGGTCAAGCCACAGATGATGGGGGATGCGCTGCCCGCCATAGCGGCGATGGGCGGGGGCGACACGCTTTTTGTCTCTGTGGCGGCTGGGACGCCGATTGCGGCGTTCGAGGCGGCGTTTGGGGCTGACAGCCCGATCATCCGTGCCATGCCGAATACACCCGCCGCCGTGGGCCGTGGCATCACAGCGATTGTCGGAAACGCGAATGCGGGCGCCGGACAGATGGATCTGGCAGAGGCGCTGCTGCGTGCCGTCGGGCAGGTGGTGCGGCTGGAAAATGAGGATCAGATGGATGCGGTGACGGGCGTTTCGGGCTCTGGCCCGGCTTATGTGTTTCACATGATCGAATGTCTGGCGCGAGCTGGCGAGGCGCAGGGATTGCCCGCCGCAATGGCGATGCAGTTGGCGCAGGCGACAGTGGCGGGGGCGGGTGCGCTGGCCGAGGCGGCGGATGAGACACCTGCACAGTTGCGCGTCAACGTGACCAGCCCGAACGGCACGACGCAGGCCGGGCTCGAGGTACTGATGGACGCGCAGAGTGGCCTGCCGCCGTTGATGGAAAAAACTGTTGCTGCTGCGGCAGACCGGTCGCGGGAGTTGCGCAATGACGGATGAGATTTCTTTTGATGACTTCCTCAAGGTCGACATTCGCGTGGGCCGGGTAACACGCGCCGAGCCGTTTCCCGAAGCGCGCAAACCGGCGATCAAGATGTGGATCGACTTTGGCGGCGACATCGGCGAGCGCAAGACATCCGCACAGGTCACCGCGCATTACACGCCCGAAAGCCTGTTGGGTCGTCAGGTGATGGGGGTGGTCAATTTCCCGCCACGCCAGATCGGGCCATTCATGTCCGAAGTACTGGTGCTGGGCCTGCCTGACGCGGATGGCGAGATCGTCCTGCTGCGTCCGGATCAGGACGTGCCGGATGGAGGGCGCATGCATTGAGCCGGATATTTTTTACACGCCCCTTGCCTGCGCCCGTGATCGCGGCCGCGGAAGCGTCGTTTGACGTCGAAGTGCGGCAAAGCACGCTGCCGATGAAACCGGCTGAAATGCGCGCGGCACTTGCGCTCTATGACGGGGTGCTGCCAACCTTGGGTGATCGGTTCGATGCGGGGATATTCGAGGAGGGCGGCCATCGCTGCAAGTTGCTGGCCAATTTTGGTGTGGGCTACAACCATATCGACGTGGACGCGGCGCGCGCCTGCGGCATCACCGTGACCAACACGCCGGGTGCCGTGACGGATGCCACGGCCGATATTGCGCTGACCCTGATGTTGATGAGTGCGCGGCGCGCTGGCGAGGGCGAGCGGATGGTGCGTGCGGGCAAGTGGGATGGCTGGCATCCAACGCAGATGCTGGGCCTGCACATGAGCGGCAAAACAGTCGGGATCATTGGCATGGGGCGGATCGGTCAGGCGATTGCGCGGCGCTGTCATTTTGGTTTTGGCATGGGTGTTATCTATGTAAACAGGTCGGAAAAGACGCTGGATTTTGACGCGCGCCGAATGGACGACATGAAGGCGCTGGCCAAGGCTGCCGATTTCGTTGTGGCCGCTGTTCCGGGGGGCGCGGACACCCATCATCTGATCGGCACAGAAGTCTTTCGCGCGATGCGCAAACATGCCTATTTCATCAACATCTCGCGCGGGGATGTGGTAAAGGAAAGTGCGCTGATCTCGGCCTTGGGCAAGGGACGTATCGCGGGGGCGGGGCTGGATGTTTACGAGCATGAGCCGCGTGTGCCGGATGCCCTGCTGTCGCATGAAAATGTGGTTCTGCTGCCGCATCTGGGTACCAATGCGCTGGAAGTGCGAGAGGCGATGGGCATGATGGCGGTCGACAATCTGCGGGCATTCTTTGACGGAGATACACCTCCTAACGCTGTGAATTGAATCGCGCCGTTAGGTCATTACGATTTCGCAATTCAGATTTCGTATAAATCGCTCTATGATCCGTGCAGACGCATTTCGGAGCATTGTTTATGAAATCCCCCGCAATCACCGGCACCGGTGTTTTTACGCCCAAAGAAACGATCACCAATGACGAGTTGGTTGTCGCGTTCAACGCCTATGCCGATTCCTACAATGCAGAGAATGCGCAGGCGATTGCGGCGGGTGATCTGGCGGCGAAAGATCATTCAAGTTCTGAGTTCATCGTCGGCGCATCCGGGATCGAACAACGGTATGTGATGGACAAGAGCGGCGTGCTTGATCCTGCGGTCATGCACCCGCATTTGCGTGCGCGCAGCGATGATGAGCCGTCGATCATGGCCGAAATGGCGCTGAGCGCTTGCCGCGATGCGCTGGCACAGGCAGGCCGCACGGCGGACGAGGTCGATCTGGTTATTTGCGCGGCCTCCAACCACGAGCGGCCGTATCCGGCGATCGCCGTCGAGATTCAGCAGCTTCTGGGCGCGGGGGGGTTTGCTTTTGACATGAACGTTGCCTGCTCGTCTGCCACCTTTGGGATGCAGGCGGCGGCTGACATGATCCGGGCTGGGTCAGTTCGTTGTGCGCTGGTGGTGAATCCCGAGATTTGCTCAGGTCATCTGGAATGGCGTGACCGGGATTGCCATTTTATCTTTGGTGACGTGTGCACCGCCGCAGTGCTGGAACCGGAAGATGCAGCAAAGGGTGCGCATTTTCGCATTCGCAGCACGCGATGTGCCACGCAGTTTTCCAACAATATCCGCAACAATAACGGCTTTCTGCGCCGTACCCGTGAACAGATGCAGGACCGGCGCGACATGCTGTTCATGCAGGAGGGGCGCAAAGTCTTCAAAGAAGTGCTGCCGCTGGTCTCACAGCATATCCTGTCGCATCTTGAGGATGAAGGGATCGAGGCGGACATGCTCAAGCGGCTTTGGCTGCATCAGGCGAACAAGTCGATGAATGATTTCATCGGCCGCAAGGTGCTGGGCCGGGTGCCAAAGCCAGATGAACAACCCAACATCCTGCAAGACTATGCGAACACCTCATCCGCCGGGTCGATCATTGCGTTTTCCAAGTATTCCGACGATCTGGCGCCGGGTGATCTGGGGCTGATCTGTTCGTTTGGTGCGGGTTATTCGGTCGGCTCGGTTGTCGTCGAACGGGTGAGTTGAGCCGATTTTCTTACGCTGCGGCCATCGCCGCGCGCCAATGGCGACGGCATAGACTGACATAGGTCTCATTTCCTCCGATCTGCACCTGCGCGCCGTCGGTCACGACATTCCCATTTGCGTCCTGCCTGATCACCATTGTCGCCTTCTTGCCGCAATGGCAGATGGTGCGCACCTCGCGCATCTCGTCAGCGAGGGCCAGTAGCGCGGCCGAGCCGGGAAAGAGTGCGCCCTGAAAATCCACGCGCAGGCCGTAACACATGACCGGCACGCCGAGATCATCGACAACGCGTGCCAGTTGCCATACCTGTTCCGCGCTAAGAAATTGTGCCTCATCGACGAAAATGCAGGCGACTGGATCAGCATCCATGGTGCGCTTCAGCTTGGTAAAGAGATCCTCTTTGGGTGCGAAGGTTTCGGCTGGCTGACCAATGCCGATCCGTGAGGCAATCTGTCCTGAGCCCGCGCGCCCGTCGGCCAGCGCGGTCATCAGGCAGGTTTTCATACCGCGTTCTTGATAGTTGTACGCCGCTTGCAGCAGCAACGTCGATTTACCGGCGTTCATCGTGGAGTAATGAAAATAGAGCTTGGCCATTGATCCGGTTTTGCAGATGCATCGCGGTATTTCAATCATGTGTGTGACTTTTGGGCGGGGCGCGTACGCTGGCGGCACGCCGCCAGATGGATGCGACACGGGGCGGGACAAGCCTCGGGGGGGACGCGCCCCGCCTGAACGCACGACGCTGGTGGGCAGTCGGGTTCAAGTCATTCCCTGATTTCAAGGAATGATTTAGAAATGACATGCGTGCGAGAATTGTTTAATGGGAAAAGACTTTGAGGGTTCCCCGAGCTGAGGGACTTTGGATACTTGGGGGTCATTTGAATGGCGGCGATGGGCAGTTACCTGAAAAAACATACCGAGGCGCTGGTGAAGGATGTGGGGATTGAGCCCGCGTGCCAGTTGACTGGGAAATCCAAGGCAACGCTGGGCCGCTATTATTCTGACCACGCCGAGCATGCGGACCGTTTCATGCCAGTTGATGCGGTTGCCGCGCTGGAAGAGGCGGCATCCTACCCGCATGTCACCGCTGCGTTGGCAGAGTTGAAGGGTATCAGCCTCAGCTTTGATGAAAATCGCCGCAATACCAAGGAAAAAGGCGGTGTGAACAGTGATGTGATCGCGCTTAGCCAGCGGTTCGCGATGCTGATGGGGGAATACCAGCAGTCGATTCAGGACGGCGTGATTACCGTGAACGAGGCCAAGCGCCTGTTGCGTGAAACCACGCAGCTGCAAAAGGTTCTGATCGACATGAAACTGCACCTAGAAGAAGAAACGGGTGACCTGTCCTCTTAGGCGGCGGGACTTGCGGCTTCCGGCCTCAGGTCGGGTGGCTATACTTCCTGAGGGCCGTGGGCGAGCGCCCATAGCGCGCCTTCATTGCACGCCCCATTGCGGCGGGCGATTCGTATCCGCAACGAACGGCAATCTCGGCAATGCCCAGATGCGTTCCATCCAGCAGCTTGCGCGCCTCTGACAATCTGAGGTGACGATAGACGGTACCCGGTGGGGCGCCTAATGCACGGCGAAATCGCCGATCAAGCGTCCGGGGCTGGCAGGTCAGGTGCCGGGCCAGTTGTGTCAGGCCCAACGGTCGTTCCACATGGTCGCGCATCAGCCCGACGGCGCGGCGTACGAGGGTGTCACCGCCGGGCATATCGCGTGGGACGGTTCGTTCATTGCCATGCATGAACTGGTCCTCGACATCCAGACGAGTGGCCATGCCGGCATGTTGCGAAATCAGATCAAGTGTCAGGTCGAGCGCCGACATTGCCCCGGCGCAGGTGATTACCGGTCCGTCACGCACGGCGCGTGTGCGTTCCACCTCGACCTCTAGAAACCGCTCTGCGAAGGCGTCCAGCATGTCCCAGTGAAGCGTGGCATGGCGGCCGTCCAGCAACCCGGCCGACGCCATCAGCCATGGCCCGGCATCAAGACCTACGATGGTGCCCGCCTGCTGCGCAGCCCGGCGCAGTGCCCGCCGGGTGGGGGCGGTGTCGTGACTGTCATGGCCATAGCTGGCGTGGACAAAGAGATAGTCACACCGTTCCAGATCGCCGAGCGCACCGTGCGGCAATACCTGAATTCCGCTCGATGATTGGGCCGCTGCCCCTGTCAGTGTGAGAATACGCCATTCGAAAAATTGCCCGCGTGCCACGGCGTTGGCCGCGCGCAGCGGTTCCAGACAGTTACTGAGGCAGAGGTTGGAAAACTGATCAAAAATCAGGAAGCCGATGGTAATCGGAGCATCCAGTGCTTTTGTCCATTTCTGCATCATAATTGCCCATTACGGCATATTCAGTGCCCCGTCCAGCGCGCTAGCCTGAGGGCCAGCAACAGCCGGAGGAATACCCGATGCCCCTGACCATGAACCGTGAGGTTTTCATCACCTGTGCCGTTACCGGATCCGGGGGGACGCAGGATCGCAGCCCGCATGTGCCGCGCAGTCCGCAACAGATCGCCGACAGCGCGATTGCTGCGGCCAAGGCGGGGGCGGCAGTGGTGCATTGCCATGTGCGCGATCCAGAAACCGGCGCGCCGAGCCGCGACATCGGGATGTTTCGCGAAGTGACCGACCTCATTCGGGCATCTGATACCGACGTCGTGCTGAACCTGACCGCAGGAATGGGTGGCGACATGATCTTTGGCGATCCGGAAAACCCGCTACCTCTGAACGCGGCAGGCACGGACATGGCCGGTGCGACCGAACGCGTGGCGCATGTGGCTGAATGCCTGCCAGAGATCTGCACGCTGGATTGCGGCACGATGAACTTTGCCGAGGCCGATTACGTGATGACCAACACACCCGGCATGCTGACCGCAATGGGTCGGATGATGACCGAACTGGGCGTGAAACCCGAGATCGAGGCGTTTGATACCGGCCATCTGTGGTACGCCAAGCAACTGGTCGCGGATGGCGTGCTGGCACCCGACGTGCTGGTGCAGCTGTGTATGGGGGTGCCGTGGGGCGCGCCGAATGATCTGAACACTTTCATGGCGATGGTGAACAACGTGCCGGACAGTTGGAACTGGTCCGCGTTCAGCCTTGGCCGCGATCAGATGGCCTATGTGGCCGCCTCGGTCCTGGCGGGTGGCAACGTCCGCGTGGGGCTGGAGGACAACCTGATGCTCGACAAGGGTGTGCTGGCCGAGAACTATCAGCTGGTCGAACGCGCCGTCGAGATTATCGAGCGTATGGGCGCGCGGGTAATCGGCCCGGAAGAGGTGCGTTCGAGACTGAACCTGACCAAACGGATGCCACGAGCATGATTGCGCGCGCGACAATTTGCATAGCGTTTTTGCTGCCGGGTAGCGCGTTGGCTGCGCCGTGGGAGGGCGATTGGGTGGTCGATCCGGCACTGTGCGCGTCACCAGCGGACGACCATCGTCGGATTCGCCTGACGAGTACCCGCAAGGGAAGGCCAACTGACGAAAGCGTTTGTGACATAATCGAGACCGAAGATGTTGGCCTGAACGTGACCCGGCTAAAGCTGGATTGCGAGTCACATGGTGACAGCTACGAGGACAATCTTTTTCTGATGCTGGATCAGGATCATCTCTGGATCTGGTACGCCGCAGGCGAGTGGAAACGCGCAAGTATGGGCGAATATTATCGGTGCCCGGAATGACCAGCCGCGTGGTGATAACCGCAGGTGCGTCAGGTATCGGTCTTGGCCTTGCCCGACGTTTTGCGGCGCAGGGCGACCGTGTGGCGATCTGTGACTCAGACGCGGCGGCTGTGGCCGACATGGCCAAAGCGCTGCCGGATGTTATCGCCGAAGTGGCCGATGTTACCGACGAGACGCAAATGACCGCGTTTCTGGGCCGGATCGAGGCTGTCTGGGGCGGTGTCGATGTGGTTTGCGCAAATGCTGGCACCGGCGGGCCTGCGGGCCGGATTGAGGATCTGGACTATGCCGCATGGCAGGCCTGCATCGGGGTCAATCTGCACGGCGCGTTCCTGACCTGTCGCTGGGCCGCGCGGCTGATGCGTGCGCAGGGTGCGGGGTCGATCATCATCACGTCCTCCACTGCGGGCCTGTTTGGTTATCCGCTGCGGTCGCCCTATGCGTCGGCCAAATGGGCGCTGAATGGCCTGACCAAAACGCTCGCGTCGGAACTGGGCCCGGCGGGCGTACGGGTCAATGCGATCTGTCCCGGTGCAGTCGAGGGCGACAGGATGGACCGCGTGGTGGCGATGGAAGCGGCGGCAGGCGGGCGCAGCGAAGATACCGTGCGCGCCAGTTATGTCACTGGCGTCTCAATGCGCACATGGGTCAATGTCGATGACCTGGCCGATATGGCCTTGTTTCTCGCTTCGCCGGCAGCAAGCAAAGTGTCGGGGCAGATCATTGCCGTGGACGGGCACACCGATGCGCTGGTAACGTCATGACCCGGCACGCGTTATTCGGCATTGGTAGCAATTGTTCGACGCACTGCGCACATCCGCAAATGCCACGCGTGGATCGGTCAGTAGCTGTCGGGCATACTCTGCGATCCGACCTGTCGCAACAATCTGGCCGGTGCCGTAGAGGATGCGCTCATCCGCCGTGTAGCCGCGTACCATGTACTGCGCGGATCGCAGGATGGGCGGGACGGCATCCGATGGCGCAGCTGCAGCGCAATCCTCTGCGCACAGGAATATTGGACCCGTTTCGGTATAGGGGTTCACCCCCTCGAATGGGCGCCAAGCGAGGATCAGGTAATCCTCTCCTTCTGGTGTTTCGCGCAGACAATGACGACAGGGATAGGCGCTGCCCTGCGCCGTATGCACCTCAGGCGGCAGGCCGTAAGCATCGCACCCTTGGGTTTTGGCGTCATGCACCTGATCGCTGGGCAATCCGTGAAATTCAATCCGCATTTCGGTTCTCCCTTTTGGAAACGAAACTGCCAATCTGCCTCGTCGGGGGCGACCCGAAACATGCGCAATGGGGAACGACATGACCAACACAGCATCCATCATCGGCGGCGGCGTCATCGGCGGCGGCTGGGCCGCACGGTTCGCACTTAACGGGTGGAACGTTCGTATTTTCGACCCGGACCCGGAAGCTGAACGCAAGATCGGGGCCGTGATGGACAATGCCCGCCGCGCGCTGCCGATGCTGGTCGATGTTGCGATGCCAGCCGAGGGCACCGTGACGTTTTGTGAAACGTTGGAGGCCGCCGCAGAAGGGGCCGCACTGATCGTCGAGGCCGTGCCAGAGCGCACCGAGATCAAGCACAAGGTCTATGCACAGATCGAGGCAGTCAATACCGAGGGGATCATCGCATCGTCCACCTCGGGCATCATGCCGACCGAGCTGCAGTCACAGATGGTCCACCCCGCTCGTTTGATCGTGGCGCATCCGTTCAACCCCGTTTACCTCTTGCCGCTGGTCGAACTGGTCGCCGGTGCGCAGACCGACGCGACGATGATTGAACGGGCCAAAGAGATCTATGCAGGCATCGGTATGTACCCACTGCATTGCCGGGTCGAGATCGAGGGCTTTCTCAGCGACCGCCTGCAAGAGGCGCTGTGGCGGGAGGCGCTGTGGCTGTTGCATGACGACGTGGCCACGGCAGAAGAGATCGACGCGGCCATCGCCTATGGCCCCGGTCTGCGCTGGGCGCAGATGGGGACGATGCAGACTTTTCATCTGGCCGGAGGTGAGGGCGGCATGCGTTCCATGCTAGCGATGTTTGGCCCGTGTCTGAAATGGCCGTGGACCAAGCTGATGGATGTGCCCGACCTGACGGATGACTTCGTGAACAAGGTTGGCGATCAGTGCGACAGGCAGGCCAGAGATTTGGTGCCGCGTGATCTGGAGCGGATCCGCGATAACAATCTCATCGGTATTATCCGATCGCTCAAGCAGGGCGAATGGGGGGCGGGCGCTGTTGCGCGCGCGCACGAGCGTCAGCTGCGTCCTGAACCGGTAGCGGCTGCACCAATGATCACCCAGAGCCGAGTTGTGCCCGTGGATTGGACCGATATGAACGGGCATATGAATGAGGGCCGATATGGTCAGATATTCTCGGACGCGGCGGAAACGATCATGGCAGCGGTCGGCGCAGATGATGACTATGTCGCGTCGGGGTTGAGCTACTTCACCGTGGAGACGACGATAAAATACCTGAAGGAAACACACGCCGGAGAGCGCGTACAGGTCCGCACGATCGTCACCGAGGGCGTGCGCAAGAAACTGCGCTGCCTGCACGAAATGGTGCGTGCCAGCGATGGCGAAGTATTGGCGACATGCGACCAGTTTATGCTGCATGTCAGCCTCGAGACCCGCCGCACCTGTGAACCGGGGCCAGAGGTGGCCGCACGCGTCGCCGCCCTTGCCGCAGCACATGAAGGATTGAGCCAATGAACTTTGGGTTGACGGAAGAGCAAGAAATGATCGTCTCGACGGTCCGCAGCTTTGTCGAGAACGAGATTTATCCTCACGAGGCAGACGTCGAGCGCACAGGCGAAGTACCCGCGGACGTGGCCGAGCGGATCAAGCAAAAGACGATTGAACTGGGTTTCTACGCCTGCAACTTTCCCGAGGAAGTGGGTGGCGCTGGTCTTAGCCACCTTGAGTTTGCACTGGTCGAGCGCGAACTGGGACGTGGGTCGATGGCGCTTAACCATTTCTTTGGCCGTCCGCAAAACATTCTGATGGCTTGCGAGGGTGAGCAACGCGAACGCTATCTGCTGCCCGCCGTGCGGGGCGAGCGGATGGATGCGTTGGCGATGACCGAACCGGGGGCGGGATCGGACGTGCGCGGCATGAAGTGCTCCGCCCGGCGCGATGGCGGGGACTGGGTGCTAAACGGGACCAAACATTTTATCTCGGGCGCAGATCACGCCGATTTCATCATCGTCTTTGTTGCCACCGGCGAAGATGACACACCAAAGGGCCCGAAAAAGCGGATCACAACGTTTCTCGTGGATCGTGGCACGCCGGGATTCACCATCCGTGACGGGTACAAATCGGTCAGCCACCGTGGGTACAAGAACATGGTGCTGGAATTTGATGATTGCCGTCTGCCCGATGCTCAGGTGCTGGGCGAGGTCGATGGCGGGTTCGCAGTGATGAACGAATGGCTCTACGCCACGCGGATCACCGTTGCCACCATGTCGGTAGGTCGGGCGCGCCGCTGCTTTGACATGGGGCTGGCCTATGCGGCGGAACGTCAGCAATTCGGTCAGGCCATTGGCAAGTTTCAGGGCGTTGGATTTCAACTGGCGGATATGATCACAGAGATCGACGCCGCAGATTTCCTCACTCTTGCGTCGGCATGGAGGCTGGATCAGGGCTTGCCAGCCAACCGAGAAATAGCGAGTGCAAAACTCTACGCCACCGAAATGCTGGCACGGGTCACCGATGCGACACTCCAGATCTATGGTGGGATGGGCCTGATGGATGATTTTCCCATCGAACGGTTCTGGCGCGACGCAAGGGTGGAACGCATCTGGGACGGTACCTCCGAGATTCAGCGCCATATTATCAGCCGCGAAATGCTGCGTCCGTTGGGCGCGTGACCGATATGACGGGCTTAAGAGTCTTCTTGCCTTCGGCGAGGATATTTGACGCAAGAAGAAAAGGGGGAGGCACCATGGCATCCCCCTCGCGAAGAGATCGTAACTCTTCTCCTTGCACGGTCATCGGCGTCCCCGCCTGTACCGTCCCTCCACTCTCGGCAAAGAAGGTTAAGAAACCGCGTCTTCTTCTTGCTCCAAGTATCCTCGCCGAAGGCATGAAAACTCTTTTGGTGGATGTGCCAGTATGACGCGTGACCTTGCCCGTCTGATCCGACCGAAATCCATCGCAGTTGTCGGGGGCGGTGTTTGGTGTGCGTCGGTGATTGAGCAATGCCAACGCATGGGGTTTGATGGCCCGGTTTGGCCGGTACATCCGATGCGCGCAGAAGTGGGCGGTGTAACGGCTTTTGCATCTCTGACTGATTTGCCTGGTGCGCCGGATGCCACGTTTATCGGGGTGAACCGGACCGCGACCATTGACGTGGTGCGCGCGCTCAGTGCGATGGGGGCGGGCGGGGCTGTGTGCTTTGCCAGTGGTTTTCGCGAAGCGCAGGCCGAGACCGGTGATGGCACCGCGTTGCAGGATCAGTTGTTAGATGCAGCAGGTGCGATGCCGATCATCGGGCCGAACTGTTACGGTTTTATCAATTATCTTGACGGTGCGCTTCTGTGGCCGGATCAGCATGGCGGCGGGCGTGTGGATCGCGGTGTTGCGTTGATTACCCAGAGTTCGAATATCGCGATCAATCTTAGCATGCAGAGACGTGGCTTGCCGGTGGCGTATCTGGCAACGGCAGGCAATCAGGCGCAGATCGGGCTGGCCGATCTGGGGCAGGCGTTGCTGGACGACCCGCGCGTGACGGCGCTGGGACTGCACATTGAGGGAATCGGCGATCTGCGCGCGTTCGAGGCTTTGGCGGTCAAGGCCCGCGCCTTGGGAAAGCCCATTGTCGCGCTAAAGGCCGGCAAATCAGAGCAGGCGCGCGCCGCCACGGTGTCGCATACGGCGTCACTGGCGGGCAGCGATACGGGGGCTGTTGCGCTGTTGCGGCGATTGGGGATCGCGCAGGTTCAGAGCCTGCCGGTTCTGCTTGAAACGCTGAAGCTGATGCATTTTGCTGGTCCATCAGCCTCGAACCGCATGATCTCTATCTCTTGTTCCGGGGGGAGGCGAGCCTTGTTGCCGATGCTGCCGTCGGTCGGAATGTCTGCTTTCCGCCGCTGAATGACCAGCAGCGCACTGGATTGCGCGCGGCACTGGGGCCGATGGTGGCGTTGGCGAACCCGCTGGATTACCACACGTTCATCTGGAACGATGCGCCGGCTATGGCGCAAACGTTTACTGCCGCGCTGCAGGGGGATCTGGCGCTGGGATGTCTTGTTGTCGATTATCCGCGTACAGATCGGTGCAGCGATGCCAGTTGGGCCTGTACGATTGCCGCTGGTAAGGCCGCGCATGAAGCGACAGGCGTACCGTTGGCCATTGTTGCCAGTCTGCCTGAGAATATGCCTGAGGCGAAGGCGGCAGAGATCGCGGCGGCGGGCCTCATTCCGATGGCGGGGATTGATGAGATGCTATGCGCTTTCGAGGCAGCGCATGTCGCAGCTGGTGTGATGGCTGATCCCGTACCGTTGTTGCATCCGGGTCGCATCGGCGACACGCGCGTTCTTACCGAGGCCGAGAGTAAGGCGGCGTTGGCGGCGCATGGGCTGCGGGTGCCGCGCAATGTACGGGCGGATGGCAAGATAGAACTGAGCCGCGCTGTACGCGAGATCGGTCTGCCGATGGTCCTGAAGGGTGAAGGCATCGCGCACAAGACCGAAGCGGGCGCGGTGGCGATCGGATTGCAGACCAAGGCAGAAGTGATCGAGGCGGCTGTCAGGATGAAGGCGTCGTCCTATCTGGTCGAGGAAATGATTGATGGTGGCGTGGCCGAGTTGTTGGTCGGGGTGGTGCGCGATCCGGCGCACGGCTATGTTTTGACCATGGCGGCCGGCGGTATTCTGACCGAGATTTTGCGCGATTCGGCTTCGCTACTGGTTCCAGCCACCGAGGCAGAGATCGGCGCGGCACTGGATGGGCTACGTATCGCGCCTCTGCTGCGGGGGTATCGCGGTAAACCGGCTGCGGATCGTGACGCGATCATTGCGGCGATTATGGCGGTACAAAACTATACGCTGGCAAATGGCGGTGCGTTGGAAGAGGTCGAGGTCAATCCGCTGATCTGCACACCTCATGGTGCGGTGGCGGCGGATGCGCTCATCAGGACAGGAGAGATAACATGACGGACAACAGCAAAGGACCGGTCAGGACCGAGCGGCGCGGGCATGTGCTGGAGGTGACGCTGGACCGGCCCAAGGCCAACGCGATTGATCTGGCCACCAGCCGGATCATGGGGGAAGTGTTCCGCGATTTTCGTGACGATGACGATCTGCGCGTAGCGATCATCACTGGCGCGGGGGATAAATTCTTTTGCCCCGGATGGGATCTAAAGGCGGCGGCAGATGGTGATGCGGTAGATGGTGATTACGGTGTTGGTGGCTTTGGTGGTATTCAGGAGCTGCGCGATCTGAACAAGCCGATCATTGCTGCCGTGAACGGTATCTGCTGTGGTGGCGGGCTGGAATTGGCGCTGGGCGCGGATATTATCCTTGCGGCCGAGCATGCGCAGTTCGCATTGCCCGAGATCCGGTCTGGTACGGTGGCGGATGCGGCGAGTGTGAAGCTGCCCAAGCGTATCCCCTATCATATCGCGATGGAGATGCTGCTGACCGGTCGCTGGATCGATGCGACGGAGGCGGCGCGCTGGGGGATGATCAACCAGATACATGCCGCGGACAAGCTGATGGAAGAGGTCCGCGCGCTGGCCGATCATCTGGCCAGTGGTCCTCCGCTGGTTTATGCCGCGATCAAGGAAGTTGTGCGAGATGCCGAGGGGCGCGATTTTCAGAGTGCGATGAACAAGATTGCCCGGCGGCAGTATCCCACGGTTGACGTGCTTTATTCGTCAGAGGATCAGATGGAAGGTGCCAAGGCGTTCGCGGAAAAGCGTGATCCGGTCTGGAAAGGGCGCTGAGGCAGAGTAGATCAGCGCGCTAGAATTGGCGCGGTGATACTGCAATTGCGAAGCGAGCGCTTGCAATGTCGTTACTGGGCGTCCATATGCGCCCTGCAAACGTTTTTCTTTTTCGACCAACTGTCTCCCTAATACGGCGTTCAGTCTTTCGATCCAGACCGACTACGCCACGTTGCCGCACAATGCGGGCAGCACCAATCAGGAGACTACGGATATGGCCACTGGCACCGTAAAATGGTTCAACACGACTAAAGGTTTTGGTTTCATCGCACCCGATGGCGGCAGCAAGGACGTTTTCGTTCACATCAGCGCCGTTGAGCGCGCTGGTCTGACCTCTCTGGCAGATGATCAGAAAGTCACGTTCGACATCGAATCCGGCCGCGACGGCCGCGAGAGCGCCGCGAACCTTCAGCTCGCATAAGCTCTGACAACAGGCGGGCGGCTTCGGGATTTCCCGTTGCCGCCCGTTTTGCGTTCTGCGGTAGTGAGATAAGACCCAAGTCGTACGGATTCTCTTGGCTCGCTTTACACGCAGTCCAAAATAGTCGTTTGGCAATCTCGGCTGGTTCGTTATCGTGTGCTCCATGAAAAAAGAACGTCCAATGGGAGTAGACGCATGAAACACTATCTAAAATATGGCGCCGTTGCCGCGATCAGCCTGGCTTTTGCCGGTGAAGCGATGGCGACGGAATGGAATGTCTCGGTCTGGGGCAAGCGCCGCGCGTTCACCGAACATGTCGAAAAGCTGGCCGAGCTGGTGTCGGAAAAGACAAACGGCGAGTTCACGCTGAACATCAGCTACGGCGGCCTGAGCAAGAACAAGGAAAACCTTGATGGCATTTCCATCGGTGCGTTCGAGATGGCCCAGTTCTGTGCCGGCTATCACCGTGACAAGAACCCGACCATTACCGTGCTGGAACTGCCTTTCCTAGGCGTCGAGACGCTGGAGCAGGAGCGCGAATTGTCGATGGCGCTCTATGCGCAGGACGCGGTCAAGGAAGATTTGGCGCGTTGGAACGCGACACTGTTGATGCCATCGCCGATGCCGCAATACAATCTGGTCGGTTTGGGTGACGCTCCCGCTGCACTGAAGGATTTCGAGGGTCTGAGCGTGCGCGCCACCGGCGGGATCGGCAAGGCAATGGAAGCCGTCGGCGCAGTGCCAACATCCATGTCGGCAACCGAAGTGCGTCAGGCGATGGACAGTGGCGTGGTCAAGGCTGTGGCCTTTGCCCCTCATGCTCACATGGCGTTCGGCACCATTGAGAATGGCAAGTGGTGGACGACCAACCTGAACCCCGGCACAGTCAACTGCCCGGTCGTGGCCAATACCGATGCCCTGAATGATCTGAGCGACGCCAACCGCGAGGCGCTGTTGGGGTCGATTGACGAGGCGCTGGATCATTACGTTGACAACTATACCAACAATACCATGGCCAAATGGGGTCCGGCGCTGGATGAGCGCGGGATCGAGCGGGTCAGTTTCTCTGCCGAGGGTCTGGCGGCGTTCAAAGAGCGGGTTGCCGGCCCTGCGGCGACCAGTTGGATCGAGGATATGAATGCCCGCGGTCTGCCTGCGCAAGAGCTATATGATTTTGCCACCAGCAAACTGGAAGAGTTGAAGGGAATGTGAACCGGTCGGCCCCGGGGCTTTTCCCGGGGCCTTCTGTCTCCGCGTGCGGTCCCCGATCAGGCCCGGACGACCGGAGGCAACCTCAACGATAAAAATAAAAAATCAGGGGGGACACGATATGGCAGGAGCAGCTTCTGTTCTGTCCGACGACAGCACAATCAGCCGGATTGATCGGCGGCTCTACAAGGTGGAGCGAGTGCTGGCATTGGTGAGTGGTCTGGCGGTGTTTTCGCTGATGATCCTCGCGGTGGTTTCCGTCAGCGGGCGAAACTTTTTCAATAACCCACTGCCCGGCTATGTGGACTGGATCGAGCAGGCAATGCCGCTGATCGCCTTTATGGGCGTTTCCTATGCACAGCGCGATGGTGGGCATATCCGCATGGATATCGTCGTCGGCGCGCTTAAGGGGCGATTCCTCTGGGCGGCCGAGTTTCTGACCACATTCGCGATCCTGATCCTGATGATCCTGATGGTCTGGGGCAGTTGGGCGCATTTCTCTCGTAGTTTCGATTTCGGCTCACCGCTGTGGAGTCGTGATAGCTCGATGGATATAGCGTTGCCGCTATGGCCGGCGAAACTGCTGGCACCTGTGGCGTTCGGCGTGCTGTGCCTGCGATTATCGCTTCAGGTTTGGGGATATGCCCGCGCTTTTGTCCAAGGTGCCGAGACACCCGTGGCCGTGCCGCTGGTGATGGATGCGGCGACGCAGGCGCTGATGGAAGCCGAGCATGTCTCGGGCCGAGACGAGTAGGGGCAGGGCGATGGAACCGATTGATATTGGACTGGCCGTCACCGGCGTGATGCTGGTTTTTGTGGTCCTTGGCATGCGGGTGGCCTTTGCCGCCGCATTGGCCGGGATGGTGGGGCTGATTTGGATTTTCTGGTCCAAGAAAGGCTATGACCCCGATGATTTCATGTGGGCGCTGACTGTGGCGGTGAAAACCGCCGGTCAGGTGCCGCATTCCAAGGTGTCCAGTCAGGCGCTGAGCCTGATCCCGACATTCATCCTGATCGGCTATCTGGCCTACTATGCCGGGTTGACCAAAGCCCTGTTCGAGGCGGCGAAACGCTGGATTGCGTGGGTGCCCGGTGGGTTGGCCGTATCGACGGTATTCGCAACAGCGGGGTTCGCGGCGGTCAGTGGCGCATCGGTGGCCACGGCGGCGGTCTTTGCCCGGATTGCGATCCCCGAAATGTTGAAAATCGGCTATGATAAACGCTTTGCTGCGGGCGTGGTCGCAGCGGGCGGCACGCTTGCGTCACTGATCCCGCCGTCTGCCATTCTGGTAATCTACGCGATCATCGTGGAACAGGACGTGGGCAAGCTGCTGTTGGCCGGGTTTATTCCGGGTGTCTTTTCCGCGTTGGTCTATGCTGTGTTGATTATCGGCATGGCGCTGACGATCAAGGGGTTCGGGCCGCCGGTTAGTGGATTCACATGGCGTCAGCGGTTTGCGTCATTGCCGCCTGCCTTGCCGATTGTACTGGTGGTCGTGACCATCATCTTTTTCGTCTACAACCCGTTCGGCGGTGACGCTTGGGGCACGCCTACCGAGGGTGGGGCCATCGGGGCCTTCGTTGTATTCCTGATGGCGCTCTGGCGTGGCATGCGCTGGGCCGAGCTGAAAGACGCATTGCTGGAAACGGCGAAGCTGAGCGTGATGATCTTTACCATCATCTGGGGTGTGCTGGTCTATGTGCGGTTCCTTGGGTTTGCCGACCTGCCCGGCGCGTTTTCGGATTGGATCACATCGCTGACCATGTCGCCGATGCTGATCCTGATCTGCATCCTACTGGC